>NZ_NIJM01000006.1 GCF_002836945.1 Shewanella chilikensis | reverse complement strand
TAGAATCTTTACTGTTTGAATTGGAGGCCGTTTTTGCCATTGATGTGGCGGCATTTGCCATCATGAGTAATCATCTGCATCTGGTGTTGCATATTGATATAGAGACAGCAAACCGATGGACAGACAGAGAAGTGCTTGAGCAATGGCATAAGCTGTTCAAAGGTGATGAGTTAACCCACAAATTCACCCAGGGTGAGCTGATTGAAGCGTATGAAGTGCCCAGGCTGAAGCATACTATCGCGATTTATCGCAGCAGTGACCAGATATACTATCGCGATTTATCGCAGCAGTGACCAGATAACAAAGACACCCATTATTAGCTGAGTGAAGGCTCTAGTTGCCTGATTCACAGAAACACTGATGTCTTCACTGGCAGAAAATCATCTTTCAAGCCTTTTGAAGGCCATTCAGTTATTGAAATGAGCGAAAAAGTCGTATTTCAGACACGATGGAGATCGAACAAAGTTCGATTGGAGAGAAATACTTGGGAGCCGCAGGGATTCAGCTAAACAGCTTCTGACAATTAGCGAGTTTATCTAACTAAAAGGTGTCTGGAAAATCAGTGGCGATTCACAATGCTACAGCAGAGTTGCCTGAAACTCACAGCAAGCAACTCTGCCATTGTAGCCTTGGTTTCAACCAAGCTGCGCCCAAGCCTTATTAACTTCTTCGGCGATGATTTCAATGCCGCGGCGCATCAACTCGGGTTGTTGTACATAGTTCATCCGAATACACTCACCGGCGTGTGGCCACTCTTCGGCCAGTCCGAAGAAGAAGTACTCTCCGGGCACCACCAACACCCCTCGGGCTTTCAGGCGTCGATAGAGTTCCATGGCACTGATAGGCAGGCCTTCAAACCAGAGCCAGAGGAAAATCGCGCCCTCGGGTTTATGAATTCTGAACCTGGGGTCCGGCAGAGCCTGTTGCAGCATGGCCACGGTTTGCTGCGCCCGCTGCAGATAGAAAGGCCGCACCACTTCATTGCCGAGCCGCAGCATATCACCACGGGCTATCATCTCTGTCGCCATCGCCGGGCCCATGCTGCCCGGTGCCAGTGAAATAATACCGTTGATATTGGTCAGCGCCTGGGTGATCGCTTCGTTGGCTATCACTATGCCGCAGCGCAGCCCCGGCAGCCCCAGCTTGGAAAGACTCATGCACAACACAGTGTTGTCGTTCCAGAAAGGGGTCACATCCTCAAACAGAATATTGGGGAAAGGTGAGCCATAGGCGCAGTCGAGGATCAGCGGGATCCCGTGCGCTCTTGCCAGCTTATCCAGCTTATCCACCTCTTCATCGGTCAGCACATTGCCTGTAGGGTTAGTCGGCCGTGAAACACAAATGGCGCTGATATCGGCATCGACTTTAAGCCTTTCAAAGTCGATGTGATATTTGAATAAACTGCCATCCAGCTTGGTGATTTCCGGCTTGAAGGTACGAAACAGTTCATCTTCCAGACCGGCATCACTGTAGCCGATATACTCCGGGGCCAGCGGCAGTAAAATCTTGCGTTTTTGCCCCTCGGCAGTGGTGCCGGCAAACAGGTTGAACAGCGAGAAAAACGAGCTCTGGCTGCCGTTGGTGAGGCTGATATTGTTTTTGGTCAGCGACCAACCGTAGGTATCGTTCAGCAGCTTGGCCAAGGCATTGAGAAAGGCATCTTTTCCCTGCGGGCCATCATAGTTGGTTATGGCCGCGAGCAACTCGCCCTTGGCCAACATATCGGCACTGAGCTCGGTAAAATAGTCCAACATGGAGGGGATGGCCGCCGGGTTACCGCCCCCCAGCATAATCGCTCCCGGAGTGCGTAGCCCTTCGTTGAGATCATCCATCAACTGGGTGATACCTGTATAACGGTTAAACTTGTCGCCAAACTTGGAAAACTGCATTACTTCTATCCGCAGACTCATATCAAGAAACAGAACTTATTTAGTAACAGGAACCGCGGCAGATTACACCTTAAAAGTTTTTTAGTTGCGTGATACAACTCAATATTTACCAAGCTTAAATGGCTGCAAACGCCCCGAATAAGAGTTGCATGGTCATTTGAGAGCAAATTTTTGTGCGCCAGCGAACATTTCGCCGACACCGACTTGTTGATCCATTATCTGGGGCACACACTTAAAAACAGGAGAAGCAACCATAGGAGCAGCGGGTGTCAGCCTCAAAACTGAGAGAACTAAAGCAGCAACAGCAGAGTCTGTTAGAGCAGGAATTGATGCGGGAACAAGCCGGTTCCCTGGGCGTTGCCGGCAAGAAGTTGGAACAGGCACTGCAGGATTATCAGCGCCACCATCACTTGTCACCGAGAAAAAAAGCCGAGTACGTTAGCCTAGTGGCCGATGCCGTCTATAACCTGATGTTGACCCGGGAGCTACTCGGCTTTGTCGACGGCAATCTTGAGTGGGTTTGCGGCCAGTATGACATCCCGGATGCCGTGCTACAGCAGTTGGCCTTGAGCTGAAACGCATCAAGGCCCGCTTGGGGCCTCGAGTGCCAACTCACCAAGGAGAGTTGGGTCGCAGCCACAGATGCACAGTCACTTCATCCCTGTCGTGATAGAGGTGTTTACAGGCCAGCTTAAACTCTGTGATGCCGTTTTCTTTGAGAATGGCCTGCATATTTTCCAATATGGTGCTCACCTCTTTGTAACGGCTCTTCATCGGTAATTTCAGGTTAAAGATAGCCTCTTTGAACCAGCCATTAATGGCCCAGGCTTCCATCAGTTCGGCCACCCTGGCCGGTTTTTCCACCATGTCACACACCAACCAGTAGATGTTCTTGCGCTTGGGCTCGAAACGGAAACCGTCGGCCTGGAAGTGAGTCACCTGGCCGGTTTCCATCAAACCCGCATCCATGGGGCCGTTGTCGACAGCCGATACAAACATGCCGCGGCGCACCAACTGATAGGTCCAGCCACCGGGGCAGGCGCCAAGATCCACGGCGTTGAGGCCGCTGCGCAAACGTTCTTCCCGCTGCGGCTCGGGAATAAAGTGATTGAAAGCCTCATCCAGTTTCAAAGTCGAACGGCTAGGCGCATCGGCGGGAAACTTGAGCCTGGGGATCCCCATAAAAAACGGTGACGAGTTATGGCTGTAGGAATAACCGGCAAACGCCTTGCCCGGTGCCACAAAGCACACATGGATTATCGGCCGCTTGGGGTTTTCCTTGGCCAGCAATGTACCGCTCTGTTTCAGCGACTGACGCAGCGGCACGGTAAACTTGCGGCAGAAGGTCAGCAGCTCTTTGGCTTCGTTGGTATCCGGGGTTTCGACCCTGAGCTCACCGCCCTTGCTGATATCTTCAAGCGCGGCAGTAATTGGCCCTACCCTGTCTTCCGGAGGCAGGTCGCTGAGCAGATCGCCGCAGACAAACATCTGCCGGGCAAAGATCAATGAGTCCAGCGCCAGTTCCTGTGCCAAGGTGTCGGCTTCCCCTTCGGCAAAACATTGAAAGATCACATAGGCATCGTTGTTATTGGCCTTGACGAAACCACCGACATTGAGCAGTGCCGCCCGATTTTGGATCTCGGCCGCGCACTCTTTTTCATAGCCGGCACGACAAAACAGAAACAGGTTGTTCATTGGTATTTCCAAACAGTGAATCTTACCGGAAAGCCTCCGGCAACTGGCGAAGGCGGCAAGTATATCAGAAGCCTTTTCCCATCGCAGGTTAGTTATTCCATTCCTTATGGGACTTTGAACTAGCGTAAATCTTGGTCAGGTATTCAAATACTGCCGAAATTGACGGCGGCACACGACTCTTTGCCGAGATCAACTCAAGCTGAACCAAGTACGCGCAATGCTATTACAACAAAACACCCGCCATCAGGGCGGGTGCTGTTAACGCGAGCTATTCAGTAGCTGATCAGGCATTAGTATTCTTGGGTTGTTGCCACTTGAGCCACACCAATCCCAACAGGAACAGCACACAACTACTGGCAAGCCCAAGCCATACCGACTCGGTAAAACCGAGCACTATATAACCACCGAGGGAAATAACTGCTACCAAGACCGCATAGGGCAGCTGAGTCAACACATGGTCGATATGATGGCAGCCTGCACCTGTGGATGACAAAATCGTGGTGTCCGATATCGGCGAGCAGTGATCGCCAAACACAGCGCCGGACAGCACGGCCGCCAACATAGGCAACATCATACTGCTGTGGCTGCCCATGGCCATATCGGCGGCAATCGGCAACATGATCCCGAAAGTGCCCCAACTGGTACCGGTAGAAAAGGCGGTAAGCCCAGCCAAAATAAATAGCACGGCCGGCAGCAAGGCAAAGGGAATATTGCCACTGGCGAGACTGGCCATAAACTTGCCGGTTTCCAGTGAGCCAATGATCCCGGCTATGGTCCAGGCAAACATCAGAATATAGATGGCCGGCAACATGGAACGGGCACCCGAGGTAAGCGCCTTGAGGATCATCTTGGCTTCTATCTTCTGGATAAAGGCCAGCAGCAGAGTTACCACCAGACCAATGGAAGCACCGAAAAACAGTGATGAACCCACATCGGTTTTCTCAAAAGCACCTATGATAGTGAAAGGCAGGCTTTCTGCCGCCAGGGCATCGGCGCCGCTGGAAACCATAAAGTAGAAGGTCGCCACCACCAAGACACCTATGGGCAAGAACAGGCCGTGCACCTGACCGGTTTCCGCCTCGGGCAGATCTGCATTGGCACCGGGTGGCAGTCCCTTGGTCTCATCATAGAGATTGCCTTTACGGGCGTTGAGCTCGTGTTTGCGCATAGCGCCGATATCCAGCTCCATATAGGCCACACACAGCAATAGCGCCAAGGCAAACAAGGCATAGAAGTTCATCGGGATCATCTGTACGAAAGCGCTCAGATGCCCGGTCTCAGTAAAACCGTGGGCGGTGAGAATACCGCCGATAAGGGCAATAATATAGGCGCCCCAGCTGGACACCGGCGAGATAACGCACACAGGCGCCGCGGTCGAATCCAAAAGATACGCCAGTTTGGAGCGGGAGATATAGTATCTGTCGGTCAGCGGCCTAGCGATACTTCCCACCACCAGGCTGTTAAAGTAGTCATCGATAAACACCGCACAGCCGAGAAACATAGTCAGCAACTTGGCATCACGACGATTGCGGATATGCTGTCTGGCCCAGTTGGCAAAGGCTCTGGCCGAGCCACTGACGGTGATCAGTGCAGTGATCATTCCCAGCAGCACCAGGAACCCCAGAATATACAGGTTCCAGGCATTAAAAGCGCCATCGTCCCAAACCAGGGAAAGCACCCTTTGTCCCAGATAAACCCCGGTATCCAATACCGACCATTGATTGAGCAACAAGGCTCCGATCAGTATTCCTAGTCCCAGCGATAACAACACCCGCCGGGTGAAGATCGCCAATAAAATTGCCACAACCGGCGGCAACAAAGAGAGTGCCGAGTCGGCATAACTTAGTACTGTCATTGAGTCTTGTTCTTCGTTAAATACGAATGGAGGGCAACTGAACTGGTGGGAAAAGGCAATAGCATACCGAGTAGCACCTGTCCTTTCAGTAGCGCTCCATAGTAACGTCAATCTGTCATCCCGACAGAATATACTATGGCAGTGCTGCCCCTATTTGGTAACAGCCCCAGCGGTGGACCTTGATGAGTCGCAACCACTTCGGCACCAAATCCTTTCGCGATACATAAACGGAATCACCCTGCTTACCGCTACTGATATTTAGTGCGCCTCTACTTCTCAGGACGCCTGATGTCAGGCGTGAGGCACATAAAAACATAGGCGGCTTTGAGGATGCTACCCCAAAGCCGCCTATCGTGACCTAGATCACAGATTAAATCAACTCGTTCAACTTGGGCACAACATCAAACAGGTCTGCTTCCAAACCATAATCGGCAACCTGGAAGATAGGCGCTTCAGGATCTTTGTTGATGGCCACTATGACTTTTGAGTCCTTCATCCCGGCCAGATGCTGAATCGCCCCAGAGATACCCACGGCGATATAAAGCTCTGGCGCCACGATTTTACCCGTCTGGCCAACCTGCAGGTCGTTGGGAACAAACCCGGCATCCACAGCAGCACGTGATGCACCTACGGCGGCGCCCAATTTATCGGCCAAGGCTTCCAGCATGGCAAAATTTTCGCCACTGCCCATACCGCGGCCACCGGAAACAATGACTCTGGCGCTGCCAAGCTCCGGACGAGCCGACTCGGTCAAGCTCTGGGATACAAAGCTGCTCTTGGCGTCAAAGACACTATCGAGCTGATTGATTTCAGCTGAGCCTGTCTCGGCAACGGCGTCAAAGGCACTGGCGCGCACAGTGGCCACTTTCTTGTCATCCAGACTCTTAACGGTCGCCATGGCGTTACCGGCATAGACGGGACGGACAAAGGTGTCGGCATCAATCACCTTGGTGATCTCAGAAAGCTGAGCCACATCCAGCAAAGCCGCCACTCGTGGCAGTATGTCTTTACCCTGGCTTGAAGCTGCAGCCAGAATGTGGCTGTAGTCGCCACTCAGAGACAAGATGAGTTCACCAATATTGTCGGCAAGATGAGCACCATAGGCTGGATTATCGGCCAGCAATACTTTATTGACACCTTCAAGCTTGGTGGCGGCATCGGCGGCGGCCTTACAATCCTGACCGGCAACCAAAAGGTGAATATCTCCCCCTATGGCTTTAGCCGCGGCGACGACTTTGGCTGTGTCCTGTTTCAGGCTGGCATTATCGTGTTCTGCTATTACTAATACGGCCATTTAGATCACCTTCGCTTCGTTTTTCAACTTGTCCACCAGCTCCTCAACGGAAGCCACCATCACACCTGCCTGACGGCTGGCCGGTGCAGCTACCTCCAACACCTGTACGTGCTGCTTGAGAGTCACCTCCAAATCTTCAACACTCATGGTTTCCAACGGCTTGCGCTTGGCTTTCATGATATTGGGCAAAGATGCGTAGCGAGGTTCGTTCAAACGCAGATCTGCGGTGACTACAGCCGGTAGAGGCATAGACAGAGTCTGTAAGCCGCCATCCACTTCACGGGTAACCAGCAAAGTTTCACCTTCCAGCTTCACTTCAGATGCAAAGGTTGCCTGAGGCATACCGGCGAGTGCCGCCAGCATCTGTCCGGTCTGATTATTATCGCCGTCGATGGACTGCTTGCCGAGCAGAATAAGCTGCGCCTGCTCTTTGTCCTGCACTGCCTTGAGCAGTTTGGCAATAGAAAGGGGCACCAGCTCTTCATCGATTTCAATGTGAATGGCACGGTCGGCGCCCAGAGCCAGTGCGGTACGCAATTGCTCCTGTGCCGCCTTGGGACCTATGCTGACAACAACGACTTCAGAAGCACTGCCGGCTTCTTTTAGACGTACGGCTTCTTCTACCGCAATTTCACAAAATGGATTCAACGCCATTTTCAGGTTGGCTGTTTCAACGCCTGTATTGTCAGCCTTGACCCTGACCTTAACATTGGCATCGACCACACGTTTTACTGGCACCAATACTTTCATAGGGTTTCCTTCCTACACCTTGTATCTAATGTGGATTACGTACCGATGATACCAGATACATCAGTACAGGATGGCTCAACTTTACGTGCTGTTGACGTTAACGTCAACAGCAGTTTAAACGCTCGTTTGCCAATTCTGTCACACTTTATGGTCAGTTTTTTGAACACTTGGCAACTTTTATGGTCGTAGAATTGAAATAAATAAAGAAATTAATGTCAATTGACGTAAAAATATTTGATCCTGACACTTATAGTTTCTATTATTTATAGCGATGTTCACCTTAACCCAATTTATAAATTAGCGTGGGACCTAAATACTTATGAGCGATTTTCTTGATATATTGACTCACGGCCGTCGTTTTAAAGCCGCAGTAAAAGAGTTAAGCGTTGCAGATCTGCGCGATCTGGCAGTCAAATTGGATAAGATCATTATTGATCGTGAAGAAGAAGCCAAGAAAGAAGAAAAGGCGCAGGCTGAACGTCTGTCTAAAATTGAAGAGATCCGTAAGCAGATGGAAGCCGTTGGCCTATCTGTTGAAGATCTGGGTAATGTTGCTGCCGCCAAGGCTGCTCCCAAGAAGCGTGCTCCCCGCCCACCAAAATACAAAATCGTTGTAGATGGTGAAACTATTACTTGGACCGGCCAAGGCCGTATGCCAACTGTATTCAAGAACGAAGTAGACAAAGGTCGTTCAATGGATGATTTCCTGATTTAATCAGGTTCCCCTTGCTCAAGCCTCGACAGTGTCGGGGCTTTTTTATGCCTGGAGAAAACCATATTTCTGTTAAAAAGCCTTACAATTACGCCTTGGCATTTACATTTAGGCTGAGTTAAGTTTACCACTGCCAACTTAAAGCGAGGCTCTCGTCCGCTTTTTTATCACTCTTAGGGGAAAACGTACTGAATGATCGCAACCTTTCCCTCTCTGATGACAATGACTCTCCCCAAGGAATTATGACAAGGTAGCCACAACAGATGAGACTTTCTTTTCCCGCCATAAACCTACTGTTGTTCAGTCTTGTGGCCTGTAGCGCCTTTGCCGATGAGACACAGCTGACAGACAATACTCCGAGATTGACCGCCTTAACCCATGCCAAGCTTATACTTTCACCTGGAAAACAGCTGGATAACGCTACATTACTTATTGAAAATAACCGGATAAAACAAGTAATTCCCAATAATGAAATTCCACAAAATGCTTATAAGATAGATCTCAATGGTTACACCATCTATCCGGGATTTATCGATCCCTTTGCCGAATATGGTTTGGAATATTCAGAATCACCGGCAACTATTGAAGCTCCCGTCTATCAAATTAAGTCAAAAGGGGCGATAGCCGCAAATGGTGCCATTCATGCAGAGAAGGAATGGTTTACTTATGTTTTGTCGGATAACAAAACTGCATCAAACTGGATAAGTAATGGCTTCACCAGTGTCCAGAGTGCACACCTTAACGGAATATTCAGAGGAATAGGCGTCTCACTTTCTTTGGCGAACAAAAAGAGTAACCAAGTGATATATCGCCCCAGAAGCCGACATTTTATGGCATTTGATAAAGGTAATTCACCGCAGGATTATCCCAATTCTCTGATGGGAAGCATAGCGTTAATAAGACAGACTCTCAGTGATGCCAACTGGTATAACCAGAATAAAAAGAAAGCAGCCAACCGCGAGGATCTATTATCACCGGAATTTAATATCGCCCTTGAACGCTTGCACGATATAAAAACTCGTGGTGCGATATTTGACACCCGAAACCTCAATAACCAGTTGCGTGCAGCCAAACTCTTGAGCCAAGAAGATATCCAGCCAATCTTACTGGGAAATGGCCAGGAGTACGCAAGAGTGAAAGAACTGCAAGAATATCGCCCCATATTGATATTGCCATTGAACTTCCCAGCTGCTCCTCAGGTCAGTGACGAAGACAATGCCAGGGAAGTACCACTCAGAACCTTGAGACACTGGGAGCGGGCACCGAGCAATCCTGCTGTAATGGCCGCCAATAACATTCCTTTCTCCTTCACCCAATATGGCATGGACGGCAAAACCTTTTGGCCCAGATTGAGAATGGCGCTGCAGGCCGGTCTCGATGAAGAAACCGCATTGGCGGCACTGACAACAGAAGCTGCTGCAGTTGCCGGCATTGAGGATTTAGTCGGTAAACTGGCGCCCGGCTATATGGCCGATCTGGTAATAGCCAAAGGCAATCTGTTTCAGGACGGCGAAATAGTCAGCGTTTGGCTACAAGGTGAAGAACAAATCCAAACGGCTCCTGGATACCAATGGCAAGGCAGTTATCGTCTGCATCTAGCTGAACTGGAACTGGATCTTGAGCTGCAACTGAGCCAGCAAACGCCCCAAACACTCAGGGGTAGCCTCAGCAGTGGTGATCAACAGATAGAGCTTGCTCACCTGAAAGCCGACAACAAACGCCTGAGCTTCAGCGTCAATTTACAGGGTGCCGGCATAAATGGCATTAGTCGAATAACCCTTTGGCAAGATGATGAAGGGCTGCAGGGCAGACTCTTGCATGCCGATGGCGCCGTGACTCAACTGGCCGGCTCAAGATTGCCGAACGCGCCTTTAACGGCCGATACAGAGACGGGAGACAATGCCAATTCCCCGCCAGCCTCTTCCAAGACTAAACCCGAGTATCTCAGTCGTTTGACGAGTCCACTGCAAGCCTATGGCCGCAGTGAGCTGCCAAGAACGGAAAAACTGCATATCCGCAATGTCACCCTTTGGACCTCAAGCGAGGCAGGCATCATTGGTAACAGCGACCTGATTCTGGCCAACGGCAAGATTGAAGAGATTGGCACAGATCTCAGCACTCCGGCAGGTTATCAGGTCATAGAGGGAGCAGACATGCACCTGACTGCCGGGATCATAGATGAGCATTCCCACATTGCCGTGAACGGCGGCCTCAATGAGATGTCCGATGCCATCACCTCAGAAGTACAAATAGCCGATGTGCTTAACCCGGATGATATTGCCATCTATCGCTCCTTGGCCGGCGGCGTCACCACCGCCAATCTGCTGCATGGCAGCGCCAACCCTATAGGTGGCCAGTCGCAGGTCATTCAACTGCGCTGGGGGGAGTCGGCCGAGGGACTCAAGTTCACCCAGGCCCATCAGGGAATTAAGTTTGCTTTGGGGGAAAACGTCAAACAGAGCAACTGGGGCGAGCGTTATACCCGCAGATTCCCGCAAAGCCGCATGGGGGTGAAGGCTCTGATGAGTGATGCTTTCAATGCCGCCAGAGACTATCAAGACGCCCAAGCCCAATATGCCGAGCTGCGCTCACGGGAGAAACGTAAGCAGCTCTCCCCTCGCCCCGATTATCGTTTACAGGCGATTGCCCAAGTGCTGAATGGCGAGCGCGATGTGCATATTCACTCCTATGTCCAGTCTGAAATCCTGATGTTCTTGCGCCTCGCCGAGGCTTACGATTTCAAGGTCACCGCCTTCACCCATGTACTGGAAGGCTACAAGCTGGCCCCCGAGTTGGCGGCTCATGGTGCTGGCGCTTCCACCTTTGCCGACTGGTGGGCCTATAAATTTGAGGTCTATGATGCCATTCCGCAAAACGCCTGTTTGATGATGAATGCCGGCGTGCTCACCTCGATTAACTCAGATGACTTTGAAATGCAGCGGCGCCTGAATCAGGAAGCCGCCAAGTCGGTGAAATACTGCGACATGTCCCAGGAAGATGCCTGGAATATGGTAACCATCAACCCCGCCAAACAGCTCGGAATAGACGCCATAACAGGTTCAGTTGAAGAGGGGAAACAGGCAGATTTGGTGCTCTGGGATGCCAACCCCCTATCGGTTTATGCCAAGAGCCAGGCAGTGTGGATTGGCGGCAAACGCTACTTTGACCGCGCTGAGGATAAGCAAATGACCCAGGCTATCGCCGACGAGCGTCAGGCACTGATCCAGAAAATTCTTGGCAGCGACCCGGCGCGGCTTCAAGGCGAAACGACTTCAGAAATCCTAGAGCCCTTGTGGCAATGCGACACCCAATTCAACGCTTGGGGTCAAAATAAGGAGAGCCGCCTGTGACCAAGTTTCCTCTATTGCCACGCATCGCATCTATGCTGGCACATCTGCTGCTAGGTGGTTCGCTATTGATGTTCGTACCGGTAAAGGCCCATAACCTGATCCCGGCCGAGCGCCAGCAACAAGCCATATTGCTGAAAAACGCCACGGTTCACAGCGTCAGCCAAGGCATACTCAAAAATACCGATGTGCTGCTCGAGCAAGGCGTTATCAGCGCCGTAGGCCCAGGATTAACGGCTGAAAATGCCCGGGAATTTGATCTCAGCGGCAAACACCTTTATCCCGGCCTCATAGCACTGGATACCACCCTGGGTTTGGTAGAGATAGCCATGGCCAGGCCAACAGTCGATAGCCGCGATGTGGGCAGTGCCAATCCACAGCTTGAAGCCGCCAGCGCCTTCAACCCGGATTCAGAATTGCTGCCCAGTGTGCGGGCCAACGGTATCACCCACGCGCAAATAGTCCCAAGAGGCACAGGCATTGCCGGGCAATCGGCACTGGTCTCCCTGGATGCCTGGACCATAGAAGATGCCCAGGTCCCATCTAGACCACAGTTCCACCTCTATTGGCCAACGGAGCCGCAAAAACAAGGTACCAGCGAGGCAGATAAGCAGGCACAAATGACCTATCAGGACGCCCTGTCACAGATACACAAGCACTTTGAAGCGGGTAAACGCTACGCCTTGAGTCAGCAAAGCAGCGAAAGTGCCCTTGAAGACAGCCGCTGGCAAGCGCTCTTGCCGCTGTATCGCCAGGAGGCGCGACTGTTTGTTCATGCCGACAGGCAGCAGCAGATAGAGGCGGCCATAGCCCTGGCCCGTCAGTATGGATTCAAGTTAACCCTGGTCGGTGGCTATGATGCCTGGCGCCTGGGTGCAGCGCTCAATGAAATAGAGGCAAGCGTCATCTATACCCATACACTTGACTTGCCACTACGAGAAGATGAACCCATAGGTCAGGCTTTCAGAGTACCAGCATTGCTCAAACGCGCCGGTATTCCCTTCGCCCTCGGCTTCAGCTCCGATTGGGACAGCCGTAACCTGCCGCTGGCCGCGGGCCAAACCGTGGCTTGGGGGCTCAGCAAGCAGCAAGCTCTCAAGGCCATTACACAAGATGCCGCCAAGATACTGGGCGTAGATAACTTGGGGGCCATAGCGCCCGGGTTTCAGGCCAACCTTGTGGTCAGCAGCGGCGATATTCTCGACCCCATGAGCAGCCGGATAGAGCTGATGTTTATTGACGGCAGGCAGGTGGATCTCAACAATCGTCATCGGCAGCTTTATCAAAAGTATTTGAAGCGATAGAATTTCCCATACAGCTCCCGGGATGGCCGGGAGCATGGACGAATAACTATAAGGCCGGGCCATGAAACCGATTTTTCTTTCCACTCTGGTATTGCTGCTTGGCGGCTGCGCCGGGGAATACAGCTTCAATTCAAACTTAGACAGCCAGGCTATTCAAGAGTACTTCAAACCCTCGGAAGTACAGTTGTTCGATGGCAGCCGACCAACAGGCCAATATGAAGTGCTGGGATTGGTTGAGGGCAATGCCTGCCAGTCCGAGCCAGATGGTGTACCGGCCACTATGGCCGATGCCCGCACTGAGGCGCGCCGGGCGGCAGCAGATATGAAAGCCAATGGTCTTATCATTAAAAACTGTGTCGAAACCCAGGAAGCCGCAGCCGGTTGCTACACCAGCGCCATGTGTGTCGGCCAGGCTATTCGCCTGGCAACCCCGAAGGAGTAAGCCTGACGTTATGGGGTTTTCGACTCAAATAGAAGCGGTTGCCTATTGCCGGACACCATATAAACAAAAGTTTGGTATTCCTCGTCAGCCGGGCTTGGTGGATTTTGTTCGCGGTTTTGTCGAACTGACAGCGCCCTACAATCATATTGATGCGGTGCGTGGGCTGGAGCAGTATTCCCACCTCTGGTTACTGTTCTGTTTTCATGAAAATCTGGCCCAGGGCTGGAAAACCACAGTGCGCCCTCCCCGGCTCGGCGGCAATGAAAAACTCGGGGTGTTTGCCACCCGCTCCACCTTCAGGCCCAATGGCATTGGCCAATCTGTGGTGAAGCTGCATCGGATCCACCAAGGCAAAGGTAAGGTGATACTGGAGATCTCCGGCATGGATCTGCTCGATGGCACTCCGATAATCGACATCAAGCCCTATATTCCCTTTTCGGATGCGATACCTGAGGCGATAGGCGGCATAGCGCAGCAGGCTCCCGAGCAGCTTGAGGTCAACTTCAGCCATCTCGCTGTAGAACAACTGATCCGACTCGATAAACGCTATCCCGGGCTGGATAAGCTTATTCAGGCGGTGCTGGCCCAAGACCCGAGACCCGCCTACAAGAAAGGCAAGCCGGACCCCAAACGCTATCAAGTGGCTCTGTATGATCTGGATATCTTCTGGCATGCCCATGAGCAAGGCATTGAGGTCGAAACCATACAGCCCTTTTGTGCCAAAGCGTCCGGCGCCGAAACATGAGTGATTTTAAGCCCTCAGCAGATGATTATCAGGCGCAGCACAAAAGGCGCCTCTCCTGGATGCCCTGGCTCTGGTATCGCCTCAAACCCAAGCATCTAGAATGGGCCCTTCCCTGGCAACAAGCGATTCAGGCCAGGCTCCAAGCCCTTGAAACCATCAGCATAGGGCAAAACTGCTTTATCGCCCCCGAGGCAGAGCTGTTTGCCGAACCCGGCAGGCCGATAACCCTTGGCGATGAGTCCATGATAGCCGCCAACTGCTTTCTGCACGGGCCGATACAGATAGGCCGAGAGGTCAGTATCAACCACGGCTGCTCGCTGGATGGCGGCAGTCGCGGCATAGTGATAGGTGACAAGACCCGCATTGCCAACAATGTCACTGTCTATGCCTTCAATCATGGCATGGCACCGGATATGCCCATCTATCGTCAGAGCAGCCAATCCAAGGGAATAGTCATTGGCGAAGATGTCTGGATTGGCGCCCAGGCAGGTATCGTCGATGGCGTGACCATAGGCGACTGCGCCGTCATTGCCATGGGCGCCATTGTCACCAAGTCGGTACCAGCGTTTGCCATAATGGCGGGAAACCCTGCTAAAGTAGTGGGAGACAGACGCAATAAGCCACTGACGGGCAGAGAGAAAAATCAATAATTAGGAAGATGAGCGCCATGGATTGCCAAACCCGCCCAAACACACAAACACCAAGAAGCATACCAAAGGGTTTACCGGGTATCCGCAGCCGGTTACTGTTGAGTTTTTTCTTGCTGGCCGGGCTGATAGTGTTTTTTGGCGGTGCCAGCCTCTGGATAATGGATAGCACAAACACAACTCATATCACCGAACTGCAGAAGCAAAAACAGCTGCTGCAGGCCATTAGAGCCAATCAAATGCAGCATCTGGCACTATTGAAACTCAAAAACAACTGGCCCAGTTATCCCCTCAATGAACGGGAGGCGATTCTTGATGAAACCAGGCAGAGACAACAACAGATAATATCCACCCTGAGCCAGTTTACCCTGGCAACCAAAGAATATGACGAGGCCTTAGTTCTGGGGCAGCAGTTGTCAGTGATGAGCGGTCACCCCCTGAAAGCGCCACATATGAACGGCATGATAAGCGCCATAGATCATCTTTCTCTGCGTCTGTCCGGCATAGGGCTGACCCATCTGGATGCCCAGATGCAAAAGAACAGCAAATCGCTGATGCAAACCCTGTTATGGCTGGTGCTCGGCTCACTGGCACTGATAGTTTTGAGCCAATCTGTAGCCTGGACAGTCATTGGTCGCCACTTGCTCAAGCCTTTATTGCAGACCAGCAACAAGCTCAGCGAACTGGTAGAGCAAAACTTTGGTGGCCGCTCGCCAGCCCCGGTGAACCGGGAAACACTCAAGATAAACCATGCGCTGTTGTCCCTTGAGGCGCAGATGAGAGCCTTGACCAGCGAGCAGCAACAAGACGAACTCACGGGGCTTTATAACCGCCGTACATTCAACCAGTTGATGAAACAGTCCTGGCATAAGGGAATCGTAAGACAGCACAGGATAGGCTTACTTCTCATTCAGAGCGATCAGGCCATTGCCAGTGAAACCCTGTTGCATTTGGCCCAAAGGCTGCTGGACTTTGAAATTAGCGGTGAACATTTTCTGGCGCGATTACAACAATCTCAGTTGGCGCTGTTACTGCCAAACCAGGATCCGGAAGCCTGTATCCGCATCGCCCAGAGCCTCAATCAATTTGTGTTGGCGGCCAATCTGCGAGCCAAAACCCAAAGCCCGCGACTCACTGTTTCTATCGGCGTGGCCAACATCCAACCCAGCAGACAAAATAATTGGGACAGCTTGGTGTTTCAAGCAGAAGAAGCCCTGCTCAGCGCCCAAAACCGCGGCGGCAACTGTAGCGCCGGTGTCAATCAGTTAACAACGAGCTAAATTCGAACAAGGAAAGGGGAATTTATCCGCGCTGGCCGCGTGACATCATCGAAGCAAGTGATAAAATGGCGGCCATTCAATTCATTTCGGACCCAAGGTAATGCGAGTCAGTCAATACCTGTTATCAACACAGAAAGAAAACCCTGCCAATGCAGAGATAGTCAGTCATCAGCTTATGCTGCGCGCCGGTATGATACGCCGCAACGCCTCAGGCCTCTATAGCTGGCTGCCGTCCGGCCTGCGTGTACTGCGCAAGGTCGAAGCCATTGTGCGTGAAGAGATGAACAAGGCCGGGGCCATCGAAATTCTGATGCCCATGGTACAGCCGGGGGATCTCTGGGTGGAAACAGGTCGCTGGGACAAGTTTGGTCCAGAGCTGCTGCGCTTTGTCGACCGTCACAATCGTGACTTCGTCCTGGGCCCGACCCATGAAGAAGTGATTACCGATCTGGTGCGCAAAGAAGTCAGCTCCTACAAGCAACTGCCGCTGACCCTTTATCAAATCCAGACCAAATTCCGTGATGAAGTTCGCCCACGCTTCGGTGTTATGCGCTCACGTGAGTTCCTGATGAAAGATGCCTATTCTTTCCATCTGGATCAGCAAACCATGGATGATACCTATCAGGCCATGTACACGGCTTACAGCAACATCTTGTCGCGCATGGGCCTGGCCTTCCGGCCTGTACTGGCAGATACCGGCTCTATCGGTGGCAGCATGTCACATGAGTTCCACGTGCTGGCAAGCAGCGGAGAAGATCTGATTGCCTACTCCAATGGCAGCGACTATGCCGCCAATATCGAGAAGGCTGAAGCGCCGCTGCCAACCACAGAGCGCGCCGCGCCCACTCAGGAAATGACCCTGGTCGACACCCCAAATGCCAAGACCATAGACGAACTGGTTGAGCAGTTTGGCCTGGATATCACCAAGACGGTTAAGACTCTGATAGTCAAAGGCGCCACCGAAGAAGCCCCACTGGTGGCCCTGGTTGTCCGTGGCGACCATGAGCTGAACGAAGTCAAAGCCGACAAACTGGAACTGGTTGCTGCGCCGCTGGAATTTGCCTCTGAAGCAGAAATCCGTGACGCCTTGGGAGCCGGCCCAGGTTCTCTTGGCCCAGTCGGTCTGTCTATTCCTGTTATCATAGATCACAGTGTTGCCGTGATGAGCGACTTTGCCGCTGGCGCTAACCTAGATGACAAACACTATTTCGGTATCAACTGGGAGCGGGATCTGCCGCTGGTCAGCGCTGCCGATATCCGTAACGTAGTGGAAGGTGAAACCACCCCTGATGGCAAAGGCACTTACGCCTTCGCCCGCGGTATTGAAGTTGGCCATATCTTCCAGCTGGGCACCAACTACTCTGCCGCCATGAACGCCACTGTGCTGGACGAGAATGGCAAGTCTCAGACTCTGCTGATGGGCTGTTATGGTGTCGGCGTCAGCCGCATCGTTGCCGCCGCCATCGAGCAGAATCACGATGACCGCGGTATCATCTGGCCGGAAGCGATTGCCCCATTCACAGTGGGTATTCTGCCGATGAATATGCACAAGTCACACAGAGTGACAGACACTGCCGAACAGCTTTATAAAGAGCTGACCGATGCGGGTATCGAAGTGCTGTTTGATGACCGTAAAGAGCGCCCTGGCGTGATGTTTGCCGATATGGAACTCCTTGGTCTACCTCACACCATAGTGATTGGCGACCGCAACCTGGATGCCGGTGTTTATGAGTATAAGAACCGCCGCACCGGAGAAAAGCAGGAAGTGCCTATGGCAGAAATAGTGGACTTTATCAAAAAGGCCGCTGGCCAGAAGTAAGCTTCTGGGTTGCTTTTAAATCCAAGACCAAGAAAGCCGAGCTTAGCTCGGCTTTTTCATGGCTGGAAACCTGCTTGCAAATAAAAAACCGCAGACTTATCTGCGGTTTTTTAGTCTCGCCGCTACGGGCGTTTTAGTGCGCTATCAGGCTTGGGTATCGACGCTTTCACCGCCCTTGGACACCATTACCATGGCAGGACGCAACAGACGTTCATTAAGCTGATAGCCCTTTTGCATCACCAACATCACGGTATTGGCCGGGAACTCGGCGCTTGGTTGCATGCCAATGGCTTGATGCTGATCAGGGTTAAAGGCTTCACCCATAGGATCTATCTGTTTGACGCCGAACTTCTCCACCGCTGACAGGAAGCTCTTCAGTGTCAGCTCAACACCTTCAAACAAAGGCTTGGTGACTTCATCGGCCTTATCTGCGCCCACCAGAGCACGCTCCATGTTATCGATCACAGGCAGCAGTTCATTGCTGAACTTTTCCAGGGCAAACTTATGTGCCTTCTCTACATCCTGCGCCGCCCGGCGACGTATGTTATCAACTTCAGCTGCGGCACGGATGACAGAATCTTTCTGCTCCTCAACTGTCGCCTGTGCGTCAGATAAAGCCTGTTCCAGCTCCTCAATACGGAAGTTAGCCTGAGTCAGCTCGTCGATAATGCCGCCTTCCTCAGCTACGCCCTCGGTGGTTTCAACCTGGTCAACCACTTCTTCGACCTGTTCCTGCTCTGCTTTAAATGACTCTTTGTTCATTTCTACTCCAGCTAAAAATGCTTTGTTTCTGCATACTCTGGGCATATTATGGGGATCAAATTGACCGTTTCAACCCCCAGAGTTCCCAAAATCTATGTCCACTGAGTTTCATACTATAGGCCTGATAGGAAAACCCCACCATCAGGGGACCAACCTGACCCTTAAGCGTCTGCATTATTGGCTGAAAATGCAAGGCTATGATGTGCTGGTGGAAGAAAGAGTCGCGGCTGAACTCGGGAAAGATGTACGTGCAGTAGACTTACTGGATATCGGCGAGCACTGTGATCTGGCGATAGTGGTCGGGGGGGATGGCAATATGCTGGGCGCGGCCCGGGTTCTGGCACGCTTCGATCTTGGTGTTATCGGTGTCAACCGCGGTAATCTGGGATTTTTAACCGATCTGCCGCCGGATGCCTTTGAAGAGTCGCTCGCCAAGGTGCTGGATGGCGAATACGCCACAGAACACAGGTTCCTGCTCGAAGCCGAGGTTTATCGCCACGGCGAAGTCAAAGCCAGCAATACCGCCGTCAACGAGGCCGTGCTGCACCCAGGCAAGATAGCCCATATGATCGAGTTCGAGGTTTATATCGACAACCAATTCATGTACAGCCAAAGGGCCGATGGCATGATAGTGTCTACACCGACCGGCTCAACCGCCTATTCGCTGTCGGCCGGCGGCGCGATATTGACCCCTAATCTCGAAGCACTGATCCTGGTGCCCATGTTTCCCCATACCCTCTCCTGCCGCCCCATAGTGGTCGACGCCTCCAGCATCATCAAACTGGTGGTGTCACCGGAAAACGGCGAAAACCTGGAAGTAAGCTGTGACGGCCATGTCACCTTGTCTGTAATGCCGGGCGATGAAATTATCCTAAGACGCAGCAAGGAGCGGCTCAAACTCATCCACCCAAAGGGGCACAACTACTTTCATGTATTGCGTAACAAATTGGGCTGGGGCAGTAAACTCTTTTGAAGCTTGAGTGGTCTGAGCAAACTCTTGCAGCTACAAACACAGTTCAGCATTAGGTCAAGGTTAAAGCACCTGAGAACAAAGGTGCTTTTTTGTTATTTATTTTCAAAAAATGTAAAACAGCACTCACGTGATCAATATCACGTTTTATAGCGCCCGATATAACGGTGACCAAGATCACGGTAACCCTGCAAGAAAAAACAACTTATCTATCTGATTTTTATTGGTTTAAATAAAAACACCCCAAAACCAACTTCACCAAAAGCTCAATTAGTGTGACTTAAATCACATTCGAGATTTGCGATATAAGCCTGTCATTCCATCACAAATGAAATAACAGGATCACTTTATTACCATTTTGAGTAAAACAAAGCCATAATTCCTAAGGTTGTGGGCCATTTTTTAAATATCTATTCCCCAAAGTTATATAAACGCCAGAGCAACAGTGATCTTCGTCACACTTTTTCATTTGCCAGCGGAGACGCGGCTCCCATAACCAAAAACTTAAGCCAGATACGAAAGGCAAGATGATCCAGATCATTTTGGTTCCGGGTAAATTAACCATGATAAGCACGCACAACAACAAATGGGAAAGGCGATAGCACTTTCTCAACACCACAATAAGCACAAGCAACATATGAAATGATGAGGCAACCATGACATTTCTTCAGTTACTCGCAAGTCTGACACCCGTGATCAGCGTTATGCTGTTCCTGGTGTTGCTCCGGATGCCTGCATCCAGAGCTATGCCAATCTCCATGGTGATAACCGCCCTGGCCGCCGTTTTTATCTGGCAGATGGACACTACTCTACTGGCCGCCTCCGTGGTTGAAGGCCTGCTGTCGGCGATTACACCTTTAACCATCATCTTCGGTGCAGTATTCCTGCTCAACACCCTGAAATATTCAGGTGCCATGGATACCATTCGTGCCGGCTTTACCAATATCAGCTCAGACGCCAGGGTACAGGTGATTATCATCTGTTGGCTGTTCGGCTCGTTTATTGAAGGCTCTGCCGGTTTTGGTACACCCGCCGCGATTGGCGCGCCTCTGTTGGTCCTCTTGGGTATCCCACCAGTTGCGGCCGCCGTGGTTGCTCTGGTCGCCGACTCAACATCAGTGTCTTTCGGTGCCATTGGTCTGCCGGTGCTCTTTGGTATGGAACAGGGTCTGCTCGAAGGCGGTACCAGCATGGCTGCGGCGCAAATTGCCGAACATGGCGGTCACTTCAGTGATTATGCCCAGTTCATTGCCATGCATATGATCACCATAGATCTGATAACAGGTACGCTGATCCCCTTGGTAATGGTGTCTGTACTGACAGGCTTCTTTGGTCGCAATAAGTCCTTCAAGGAAGGCTTTGCCATCTGGAAATTTGCCCTATTTGCCGGTTTGGCCTTCACCATTCCAGCCTGGTTGATCAACTTCTTCGCCGGTCCAGAGTTCCCTTCCGTGATTGGTGCCCTGGTCGGTATGGCATTGGTAATCCCAGTTGCCCGCAAAGGCTGGTTACTGCCTAAAACCCCTTGGAATGACTTTGCCGAAAACGACAAAGAGGGCGAAACGGCTCAAGTGGAGAGCAAGGCGCGTTTCTCCCAGTTGGCCGCCTGGACCCCTTACCTGATCATGGCAGGTCTCTTGGTGCTTTCACGTGTGGTACAGCCACTGAAAGCCTGGTTGAACAGCTTCAACATCAGTTGGACCGGCCTATTAGGCACAGAGCTCAAGGCTGGCTTCGCCACCTTCTTTGCACCGGGCGCCTTCTTTGTTGCCGTGTGTATTCTGGGCTTCTTCCTGTTCAGAATGAACTCCAAGGCCATCAAAGAATCGGTCACAGTTTCCTGCAAATCCATGGTGCCAACCATTATCTCCCTGGGTGCCTCCGTGCCTATGGTAAAAATCTTCCTAAACTCAGGCACCAACAGTGCAGGTCTGCAATCCATGCCGGTAGCATTGGCGGATATGCTGGCTGGAAGCCTCGGCAGCGTTTGGGCCTGGATTTCCCCCATAGTCGGTATTTTCGGTGCCTTCCTGTCGGGTTCGGCCACCTTCTCCAATATGATGTTCTCCGGCCTGCAATACAGCGTGGCTGATAACATAGGGGCCAACCATGCACTTATCCTGGCACTGCAAGGTATTGGTGCCAACGCCGGTAACATGATGTGCGTGATGAACGTGGTCGCGGCGGCAACTGTGGTCGGTATGGCCGGTCGCGAATCTGAAATCATCCGCAAGACTATGCCTGTAGCACTTGGCTATGCTTTGCTGGCCGGTACCTTGGCAATGCTTTGGGGTGGATTCTAAAAACGATAATAACTCCTCGATAAGGCAGCCGCCCTTGGCGCTGCCTTTATTATCAAATTTAATGTGTAGAGAAATGTCTTATGTCTATCAACTATGAAGCCGTGATCCGTGACCTGCGTAAACAGTTGGGAGAAACTGCCGTCAGTGACGACCCTGTGCGCCGTTTTGCCTGGTCAACCGATGCCAGCTATTTCCGGATAGTGCCCGAGGTTGTGGTACATGCCGAGGATCTGGAGCAGGTAAAACGCACTCTGGCTGTAGCCAGAAGCTACGGTGCTCCGGTGACTTTCCGCGCCGCAGGTACCAGTCTGTCGGGTCAGGCCATAGGAGAAGGCATATTGCTTATCCTGGGATTCGACGGTTTCCGTACTCTGGATATCAGTGAAGACAGTAACAAGGTCACTCTGGGTGCCGCTGTTATTGGCGCCGATGCCAACGCTGCCCTCAAACCTTTGAATAAGAAAATCGGCCCGGATCCGGCAACTCTGGCTTCTGCCATGGTGGGTGGTATCGTCTCCAACAACGCTTCCGGTATGTGTTGCGGCACGGCCCAAAACAGCTACCAAACCATCTCCTCAGTAAAACTGCTGCTGGCCGATGGCACAGAGCTTGATACCGGCAGCGAAGAGTCCAGAGAAGCCTTCAGTCAATCACACCCCGAACTGCTCAAGGCGCTGGCAGACTTGGGTGCCATGGCTCGCGGTAATGAGACCCTGGCAGCGCGAATTCGCAAAAAATTCGCCATTAAAAACACCACAGGTTACAGCCTCAACGCCCTGGTGGATTTTGAAGATCCCTTCGACATCATTAACCACATCATAGTCGGCGCCGAAGGCACCCTGGCGTTTGTCAACGAAGTCACCTATCACACAGTGGACGAGGCTAAATTCAAGGCCTCGGCGATGGCGGTATTCTTCAATATGGAAGATGCGGCCCGGGCAATCCCTCCTATTCAGGGCGAAAGCGTAGCCGCTGCCGAACTGCTGGACTGGGCCTCCATTAAGGCGGTTACCGGCAAGAAAGGTATGCCGGATTGGCTGGCCGAACTGCCGGAAGGCGCCGCGATTTTGCTGATAGAATCCCGCGCCAATGATGATGAAACTTTGGAACGCTATACCCAGGACGTTATCGCGAAACTGGCACATATCGAGACCGAGCGCCCCATCAGCTTCAGCCGTGATCCTGCCGTTTACGGTAAATACTGGGCCATGCGCTCCGGCCTATTCCCCATTATCGGTGGCGAGCGCCCCAAGGGCACTTCGGTAATCATCGAAGACGTAGCTTTCCGGGTTGAAAACCTGGCCAGTGCAGCCCACGATCTGACCGAGCTGTTCCATAAGCACGGCTATCCTGAAGGGGTGATCTACGGCCACGCCCTGGCCGGTAACTTCCACTTTATCATTACCCCTAAATTCGGCTCCCAGGCCGATATCGAACAGTTCCATCAATTTATGGAAGCGGTCGCCGATATGGTGATCAACAAGTACGACGGTTCGATGAAGGCCGAGCACGGCACAGGCCGCGCCGTGGCACCTTTTGTGGAAATGGAATGGGGCAGTGACGCCTACACCCTGATGAAAAACATCAAGCAGATCTTCGACCCCGAAGGACTGCTGAACCCAGGGGTGATCCTCAACGACGACAAGCAGGTACACATCAAGAATATCAAGCCTTGTCCCGAAGTGGACGACCTGGTAGACAAGTGTATCGAATGCGGTTTCTGTGAAAAGACCTGCCCCACCTCGGCGCTGAACCTGTCACCCAGACAGCGGATAGCTACCTTGCGTGAAATCGAGCGTCTGGAACAGAGCGGCGACAAGGAAGCGGCCGAGAAGATGCGTGCCGCCGCCAAGTATGATGTAGTGGATACCTGCGCCGCCTGCCAGCTGTGTACCATTGCCTGCCCGGTAGACAACAGCATGGGCCAGCTGGTCCGCAAGCTGCGTACTCCCTACATCACCACCACAGAGCAGAAGGTTCTGGATTTCCAGGCCAAGCACTGGGGCGCCGTCAACCAGGTGCTGAGCACAGGCTTTGATGCCCTGGGCACAATACACAAACTCACGGGCACGGGGATCACCTCTGGGCTGATGAACATGGGCCGGGCAATTTCCAAAGAAGTGCCTTACTGGAACCCTGACTTCCCCAAAGGCGGTAAGCTGCCCAAGCCATCAGCTCCCAAAGCCAACCAGGAAACCGTGGTCTATTTCGCCGCTTGCGGCGGCCGCACCTTCGGCCCAACACCGCTGGATCCCGATGACCGCACCCTACCTGAAGTAGTAGTGACCTTGCTGGAGCGTGCCGGCTATAACGTGATTACGCCGGCCAAGACCCGCAATCTGTGCTGCGGCCAGATGTGGGAATCCAAAGGGGATTTCAAGAACGCCGACATGAAACGTGACGAACTTATTGACGCGGTCAGTGCCATGACAGAGGGCGGCAAGCTGCCCGTGGTTGTCGATGCTCTCTCCTGCACCTACCGTGCTCTTTCCGGCAATCCCAAGGTTGAACTGTTGGATCTGGTCGAGTTCCTGCACGACAAGGTATTGCCGAAACTCACCCTCACCAAGAAGGTCAATGTGGCACTGCACCTGGGTTGCTCGGCACGTAAAATGAAGCTGGAACCCAAGATGCAAGCCATTGCCGATGCCTGCTCCAACAAGGTGCTGCGCCCGGCCGGTGTCGACTGTTGTGGTTATGCCGGAGAGAAAGGTCTCTACAAACCTGAGATCAACGCCTCGGCGCTGCGTAACATCAAGAAACTCATCCCCACCGACTTCAAGGAAGGCTACTACGCCAACCGTATGTGTGAAGTGGGCCTGAGTCACCACAGTGGTATTTCCTACCGCCACCTAGCTTATCTGCTGGAGGAGTGCAGTCGCTGACTATACTTAGAGGGAGCATTAGCTCCCTCTTTTTTCATCTGTGTTATATAACGGATTTGCGTTCGGATTAACGAACAAACTAAAGACTAAAAACACCATTAAAATCAAATAATTAAAACCTTCTCATTTTTGCAAAAAAGATTTTAATCATTTACTGAATTAGCACTATTTATTGTGTGGTTATAGGCTTATATTCAAGCATATTTACCCTGTGTCAGGTGATGTTCAAATACAGAGTCAGAAAGCATCTGGCCACACCGGACATAGATGATGTCGGTTAACGCAAGCAACATCCAATTAGGAAACACCAAATGAAGATAGCCTTGTTTATTCCCTGTCTGGTCAACCAGATGCTGCCGGATGTGGCCATCGCCACCTTGGAACTGCTGGAGAAACTGGGGCACCAGGTGATCCTGCCTGAAGGCCAAACCTGCTGTGGTCAGCCCATGACCAACTCGGGTTGTTTCAACGAAGCCCGTAACACTACATTGAAGCTGCTCAATGCCTTCAAGGGAGTCGAATGCGATGCTATCGTATGTCCAGCGGCCTCCTGCCTGGTAGCCGCCAAAGAAAACTTCCATGAGTTTGACAACAGCCCGGAAGCCGCGGCCGTTATCGCCAAACTGTACGAATTGACCGAATTCCTGCACGATATCGCCCCGGTAGAGAGCTTCCCCAAGCCCTTCCCGCACAAGGTGAGCCTACAACTGAGTTGTCACGGTATCCGTATGCTGGATCTCGCCAGCCCCAGTGAATACATGGGCCCACGTTACAACAAAATGGAAGCCCTGCTGGAACGCATTCCCGGCATAGAGATCACCTATCCGGATCGCCGCGATGAATGCTGCGGCTTCGGCGGTACCTTTGCGGTAGATGAAGGTGCTGTGTCTGCCAAAATGGGCAAAGACAAGGCTCAGGCCCATGCAGCCACGGGAGCAGACTATGCCGTAGGTTTTGATCCATCCTGTCTGATGCATCTGGATGGCATGATCCGCCGCCAAAACTTGCCGATAGAAACCCGCCATCTGGCACAGATCCTCAACGCTGCCATTTAGGGAGATAGCCATGTCACAGACACAAGGGGCCAAAGCCCACGCCAGCCAAGCAGAGATCTTCTGCCGCGATGAGTCCAGAGTTGATTGGCATTCCAAAGCCCTGTGGGTGTTGCGGGAAAAACGCGACCGCGCCGCCGGCAGCCTGCCCGAGTGGGAACAACTGAGGGATCTGGGTTCGGCCATCAAACTGCATACCCTGACCAATCTGGCCAAGTATCTGGAAGAGTTCGAAGCCAATTGTATCCAGAACGGTATTCAAGTGCATTGGGCCAAAGACGGCGCCGAGCACAACCGTATAGTACATGAGATTCTGGCCAGCCATCAGGTGAAGAAGCTGGTGAAGTCCAAGTCCATGCTCACCGAAGAGTGCCACCTCAATCCCTTCCTCGAAAGCAAGGGCATAGAGGTCATAGACACTGACTTGGGTGAACGCATCATTCAGCTGAAAAAACAGCCTCCTTCACATATCGTGGTCCCCGCCATTCACCTCAAGAAAGAGGAAGTGGGCGAACTGTTCCATGAAAAACTCGGCACAGAGGCCGGTGCCAGCGACCCGACTTACCTGACCCGTGCCGCCCGTGCCCATCTGCGTGAGCAATTCCTCAGTGCCGATGCTGCCATGACAGGGGTTAACATGGCCATCGCCGACAAGGGCGCAGTGGTTGTTTGTACCAACGAAGGTAACGCCGACATGGGCTGTAACCTGCCTAAGCTGCAGCTGCACTCCATGGGAATAGACAAGCTGGTACCATCGGTGGAAAGCGCCGCAGTTTACCTGCGTACTCTGGCCCGCAACGCCACCGGCCAGCCGGTAACCACTTACTCCAGCTTCTACCGCGGCCCGCAGGCCGGTGGTGAGATGCACGTCATCATAGTGGACAACGGCCGTACTGAGATGCTCAAGGACAAGATCCTTGCCGAGTCGCTCAAGTGTATCCGCTGTGGCGGTTGTCTGAACACCTGCCCTGTATATCGTCGCAGCGGTGGTTACAGCTACAACTACACTATTCCAGGTCCAATTGGCATCGCAGTCGGTGCGCAGGACGATGACACCAACTCCATCGCCTGGGCCTGTACCCTGTGCGGCTCTTGCTCCTATGTATGCCCCACTAAGGTGCCATTGGACAAGATCATCTTCCGTCAGCGTCGTCTAAAGGCCGAGTCAGGTAAACTGCCTTACGGTAAAGGCAGTTATATGCCATTGGTCGGCAAATTTATGGCCAGTACCACTATGCTGAACTGCTCCATGAGCATGGCTAGACTGGGCTTGAGAATACTGCCCGGCAGCCTGCTCAAGCCATTCTCCGGCGCCTGGGGTAAATACCGTGAACTGCCCAAGGCACCCGCCTCTAGTTTCGAGGCCTGGTTCAAGAAAAACAGGAGCTAATCAGATGTCCAGCAAATCTTTTATTTTGGATGCCCTTAAGTCCTGCGCACTTGAAGGACACAATATGCCGGCCATAGATGTGGCCCCCCGACTGGACGACTTGATTGGCCAGTTTGAAACCAACCTGGGAACCGTTGCCGGCAAACTGCATAAGCGCGGAGGCTTTAGTGAGCTGCAACAGCAAGTCGATGCCCTGATAGCCGAAGGCAAGCAGATTATCTCTCAAGTGGAAGGGGTTAGCGGTAACCGTGAAGTCCCTGAAGACAGCCATGATCTGCGTGATATCGATTATGCAGTGATCAAAGGTCAAGTGGGTGTTGCTGAAAACGGTGCCATCTGGGTCAGTCAGAAATCTCTGTCCCACAGGATCACGCCCTTTATCTGTGAGAACCTGTTCCTGGTACTTGAAGCCGATGCCATTGTCGCCAACATGCATGAAGCAGCCGACAAGATAATGTTGGACTCGGGTGAGTTTGGGGTGTTTATCGCCGGCCCATCCAAGACGGCTGACATTGAGCAGGCACTGGTAGTTGGTGCCCACGGCGCCTGTAGTCTGAATGTGTTCCTTATCTAACTCAGGATGAGGAGGACAAAAACGCCGGCAACTGCCGGCGTTTTTATTGGGCTACAATCAGCTCTGCAGCCTTACAGCGTGCAGGAAATCTTTGACCACGTCTTGGCGCTAACGGGCTTACCATCGACAAACTTGGGTGCATAGCGCCACTTTGACACGGCTTTGACGGTTTCAGTTTCAAACTGCTTGCCACCCTTGGAATCCAGCACTTCCACATGGCTGACAAAGCCCTGTTCGTTTACAGTCACTTCCACGTTGACCCAACCTTCTCGGCTCATCCTGGCATACTGAATTGGATAACCGGGCACGGCACGAAACAAGGGCCGCTGCTCCTGATCCACACTCCAGGGGCGCATATTGCCTATCACCTGACAGTGTTGAGTCGCTTTGTCCAACCAGAAAATGATAGAGCTACGGTTAACTAATTTGCTTCCAATTGGTGATAGTGCGCTTTGACTTGCCCATGATATTGACCGTAAACCTTGCGATGCAAGCTCTGATCATAAAGTGCCAAAAAGGTTCCACTGATTTAGGCAACAACGCCTTGGAAACCCCATAAGCCTGGCAAGGAAAATTAATGGATCTGACAGCCGATGCGCCGATACATACAACTGATAAACCCGACACTGAACCTGTGAGATTACAATACTCAGGTTGGCAAAGCTTTAGTTGGTGTTAGAAAAGTACAAAAAACACAAGGTGACACAAAAACACACCAATCAAAAGACAAAAATCAACAACTAAAACAAACACCACCCAATAAAGCAACTAATCAACCAAAAGCTTAACAAATAAAAAATAAATGCAAAAATGTTAAAGATTGATTTTTTGATTGCCTTATACGCATTTTTTTGGTTACTTAAGAAATGCATAATTTACAAATTATGCTCAAGGGGCAAATACGAAAAAGGAGTTTTTATGAGAAAAATATTATTAGTATTAACGTTATTTTTTTCAACATCAAGTACGGCTTATTATCCAACTTATGTATCTAGAACCAACCACCTTGTTGAAATTAGTGAAAAAAATCAGGTCAATGGAATTGCTTGATGGTTATCAACAATGAATCCATAGGACTCCCAATACATAATGAAACAAAAAAAATATTAAAATCTATTAATGAAAAACTCTTCTCATCTATAGAATCAAGCACAAGAGCGGAAATCAACAAGCTACCAACATTCAGGTATAGGGAGTTGAAACATGTAACTTTAAATGGGCCATTAGAAAAAAAATAATGACACAGCCTGATGGAATAATAACAGCAACTGTTAAAGGATTTACAATATCGACTGAGATAAAAATTGACATATCTGGACTGACATTATACGCAAAAATCAAAACATCAGAGTTAAATCTTTCGGCAGATTATAACCCTATTAATGGTCAAATCTATAACATTAGAGACAATGGAAACCTTAGAGTCCATATAGATATTGACGGGAATGGAACATTTAACAAGTTAGTAGCAAAGGTAACAAAATCATTGCTAAAGATTTTTAAGCCTAATTTTTTCCAACAAAAATTGAACTCCATCTTAAGCAGCATTCACAACCACAAATATTATGTGGCTGGAATTGAAAGCGTTATACCTGATAACACTTGGATTATTAATGGTATGGACTTAGGCTTTGAAATAAAAAACACAATAAAAGGAATACATCCTGAAAAATATATATCAATAGCAATATCTGAAAAAAACCATAGATATTACACTGGTTGGAATTACAGAGAATACTACATGAACAAAGTTGATTTTGATATATCAGGAAACTATAAAATATCTTACGAAAACCAAGCGGTTTATGATACAGGACGTTGGATAAACCCATGCGCAAGACCAGGTGGCGCAAGCCATGGATGTTATGAACCATAAAATTGAGGTTACTATGAAAAATTTAACCATGATCCTCTTAATCAGTTTGATGTTATCTGGCTGTACATCATTGAACGAAGTTAAATTTGATTCTACCCCCCCATCAAACTATATAGGAAAGGATATCAAAATAACCACTACCTCAGATGAAATAATTGAGTTTAAAGTCGAGAGCACAACTGATTCGACGTTATCCGGAGAAGGGAAGTCTGTAAAAATGGATAATATCAAGAAGATAGAGATAAAAGAGTTTAGCGTGATTAAATCAATTTCATTATCTAGTGGCCTATATATACTAGGTGCAGCAATTATAGCCGTTATAGTATTGTGAACTTAGAGCCTAAGGAAGATACAAGCAAGTCCCATGTGTGATCTGCTTTGTGTTTAATTATGGGATTGTTAGTATGCAGCATGAGAGTTACCTCTTTTGTTTTGATTGAAGCTTTGACTCCTTTATCAAAACGGGTAACTCTCACCTTTTCAAGATAATGTGTCAGATCAAGTCGCGACTAAAACAACTTAGGCCGGAGGCCTGTTATTGAGCTATCCCCAAACGCTCAAACTAACAATATATTAACCCCTTGTAAATAGGCGAAATTTCAAACAGTTTCAGGCTAATTTTTGGATTTTTCATTTAAATTGCTAAATGCACCATTTAATTTGCTCAGTAACTCAAGCGGCAGCGGAAACAGGATGGTCGAATTGTTTTCTGCCGCCACTTCCGTCAGGGTATGCAGATAGCGCAGCATGATGGCATTGGGTTCTTTCCCCAGCGTCTGCGCCGCTTCCACCAGTTTTTCCGAGGCTTCCATCTCCCCCAGAGCATGGATCACCTTGGCCCGCCGCTCCCGCTCCGCCTCGGCCTGACGGGCGATGGCGCGGATCATACTTTCATTGAGATCCACGTGCTTGATCTCCACATTGGCTACCTTGATGCCCCAGGCATCTGTGTGGGAGTCGAGGATCCTTTGAATATCGGCATTGAGCATCTCCCTGTTGGCCAACATCTCGTCCAGCTCATGCTGACCGAGCACGGATCTCAGGGTGGTCTGTGCCAACTGACTGGTGGCGGCGAGGAAGTTCTCCACATTGATAATCGCCTTTTGCGGATCGACTACCCGAAAATAGAGCACGGCATTAACCCGCACCGAGACATTATCACGGCTGATCACATCCTGGGAGGGCACATCCATCACTATGGTTCGAAGATCCACCCGCACCATCTGCTGCACCACAGGGATCAGTATGATAAGCCCAGGCCCCTTGACCCGGTAAAAACGCCCGAGAAAGAAAATCACCCCACGTTCATACTCCCTGAGGATGCGGAACATGCTGATAAGCAAGGCCGCAAACAGCACCAATAACACCCCAAAGGAAATATTTAAACTACCGCTGATAGCTTCGCCCATGTCAGTCTCCTCTGCGTTGATTTTCGGTCGGCTCGATATCACCACTTTTCACCTCGGCCAGCTTGAGTACCAGCCCCTTAAGGCCCAAAACCCGCACCCGTTGCCCTGGGCTCAAGGCCTGTTCGCTGTCACCTTGCCAATCTTCCCCCATAAAATGCACCCGGCCGCGCCCGGGAAAACCCTCTATCACCCTGGCATATTCTCCTACCATCCCCTCGGCGCCGGCCACTCCGGACAATTTGCGGGTCTTGAACACAAAGCTGATTAACAGCAGGAAAAACAGCAGGCTCACGACACTAACCAGAGCTATCACAGGCCAGGCGATACGAAAGGCTTCCACTTCACTGTCCACCAAAAATACCGACCCCAGCACGAAGGCTGCCAGGCCGCCGAATCCCAAAATCCCAAAGCTTGGCAACATGGCCTCGGCGAGCAGCAAAATAATTCCCAAGAGCAATAAACCGCCACCGGCATAGCTGATGGGGAGCAACTGGAAGGCATACAAGGCCAACAGCAGACAGATCCCCCCTATTACCCCGGGCAACATGGCGCCAGGACTGTAAAATTCCAGCAGCAAACCGTAGATCCCCAATAACATCAGGATGTAAGCGATATTAGGGTTGGTGAGCAGATTAATAAATCGGGCACGCCAATCCGGGCTGCGATCCAGCACTATGGCGTTTTCGGTATTGAGTATCCGAGCACCACCAGGCATGGCTACCGACTTGCCATCAAGTATGGCCAGGAGTTGCTGCGGCGTATCGGCGATATAGTCGATAACATTAGCCTCCAGCGCTTCCGAGGCCGTCAGGGTTGCCGCGTCACGTACCGCCTTCTCGGCCCACTCGACATTACGCTGACGCAGCTCCGCCAGTGCCCGAATATAAGCAATGGCATCATTAAGCTGCTTGCGCTCAAGTTTTTGACTGTTGCTGTCGCCCACTGGTTTTTCGGCTTCATTCTCTGACGGCTTGGGCTCCGGAGGTTCATTTCCCATGGGTCCCAGTTGCACAGGAGTCGCCGCCCCAAGACTGGTGGCACTCGCCATGGCGGCGATATGACAGGCATATAAGATGTAAGTCCCGGCGCTGGCTGCACGAGCTCCGGATGGATAGACTAGGCAGGCAACCGGCACCCTGGAACCGAGAATCGCTTGATTGATATCCCGTAGGCTGGATACCAGGCCTCCCGGGGTATCCAGAGTGATCAACACCAACTGACTGTCTGGGGTTGCAGCAGCACTCTCTATCCCCCGGATCAAATAGTCGCTGACCCCAGGGCCTATAGCCCCTTTGACACTGAGCAGGGTAATGGTCGGCGCTACGGCCGGTGAGTAAGATTCTGGCCGGACGTGGTCTGCACCTAAGCCAGGCAAGATCCACAACAGAGCCAAGAGTCCTACACAGCCGCAGCGCCGGAACAAGGCGTTGGCCAGCCAACCTATCATACTGCCCCCATGAGGGTTCCCTTAGCTTAAGGATAGTCGGCTTTGGGGATTAGGCATAAAGCACTCAAATAACGGGCTTAACCCAAACCGGTAAATATGAGTAGAAGGGGATAACAGGGGGAAAGGCACCGAATCGATGGCGTCAGTTATTTTCTGGAGTAACGGGCTAGCTTGCTTCAAAGCTAGAGAGCAAGCGCTGGGAACCCACTCTCAAGGCTTATACATTTCGGCTCAAGGCTTATACATTTGGGCTCAAGGCTTATACATTTCGGCTCAAGGCTGTTTCAGCCTATCGCCCAGACAATCGCCTGCAGTGACAACATTGAGAAGATACCGGCCAGGATATCATCGGCCATGATGCCAAGGCCGCCATGCACCTTGGCATCCAGCACCCGAATGGGCCAGGGTTTGAAGATATCGAAAACGCGGAATAACACAAAGCCCAGCAGCAACCAGAGCCCTCCGGCGGGCGCTGCAATCATGGTGATCAGTAACCCCGCCACTTCGTCCCAAACGATAGCGCCGTGGTCATGCACCCCCATATCTTTGGAAGTCTTGTCGCATAGATAGATGCCGCCGATACAGGCCAGCAGTGTCACGGCAAGATACACACCCAAACTAAACTGAGACAGCAATAGATACACTGGCACAGCAGCCAAGGTTCCAAAAGTCCCCGGCGCCTTGGCCGCGAGGCCGGAGCCAAAACCAAGTGCCAGAAAGTGCACCGGATTCTTGAGGCTGACCCTTGCGAGCGCCTCGTCATGAGCAAACCACTTCATTTAAAAATGCTCAAATCCTGTCTGTTGCGGCTCGAATACTTCACCATGATATTGCAGCCTGAGTTGATTGCCGGCGAGTATCTGGCCGACTTGATAAAACTTGACTCCGGCATGGCCCAAGGCGGTTTCCAGCGCGCCGCGCTGCGCTTCCGGCACAGTGAACAGCAGCTCATAGTCTTCGCCGCCACAGAGGGCATAGTCGAGTGCCGCATCCGCTGTGACTGTATCTTTCATCGCCTGGGACAGCGGCAGCTTATCCACTTCGATAACCGCACCGACGGCCGATGCTTTGAGTATATGCTTGATATCCGACAGCAAGCCATCAGAGAGATCTATGGCGCTCGACGCCAAGCCTCTCAGCGACTGACCGGCCAGTACTCTGGGGCTGGGATGATAGTGACGGTTGACCAGGTATTCCTTGTGTTCCGCCCTCGCCTTCAATTCACCGCGGATGATATCCAGCCCAAGGGCAGAATCACCCAGGGAACCTGTGACATAAATCCAATCACCGGCGCGGGCGCCGCTACGAATGAGTGCTTTGCCTTCCGGCACCTGGCCATGAACCGTGATATTGATGGCCTTAGGACCGCGAGTGGTATCGCCTCCAACCAGAGAAATACCATAGTAATCAGCCGCTTCAAATAAACCTGCACTAAATTGCTCCAGCCAGGTTTCATCGACACTAGGCATGGTCAACGCCAAGGTCATCCATGCGGGCTCGGCCCCCATGGCGGCAAGATCGGACAGGTTGACCGCCAAGGCTTTGTAACCCAGCGCCTGAGCCGGCATATCCGGCAAAAAGTGGACATTTTCCACCAGGGTATCGCAGGAGATGGCAATGGATTTGTGTTCGGCGGGTTGCACCAGGGCACAATCATCACCTATGCCCAGGCGGACATCTTTGCGCGCTTGGCCGCGGCCGTGAAAATAGCGCTCGATAATTTGAAATTCTTTCACTGTTGACTTGGCCACAGGTTCGCAGCCTCCCGGTTTTCCAATGAAAAAACGGTATCTGACGATACCGTTTGTCTAATTTCTTTCTGGTTCAGCGACGAGCTACCAGCTTGTCCAATATGCCATTGACAAACTTGTGGCTGTCCTCAGCGCCGAACGCCTTGGCCAACTCGATAGCCTCGTTGATCACCACTTTGTATGGCGTATCCTTGCGGAAAGTCAGCTCGTAAGCCGCCAAACGCAAAATGGCCTTCTCCACGGGATCCACCTCCTCTATGGGACGTTGATCCAGATGGGGGGCAATTAACTCGTCCAGTTGAGCCTTTTTGGTTGTCGCTCCGGTGAACAGTTCACGGAAGTAGGCGACATCCACGCCGTCTATGTTTTGCTCGGTCAGAAACTCGTGCTCCACATCGGCAATATTGTTCCCGCTCAGTTGCCATGAATAGATGGCTTGAACCGCTAAACGGCGGGCTCTGCGGCGCTCTGAAGGCTTCATGCTTTTTCCTGTATTACAGCTGTTGCTCAAGTTGTTGCAGCACGTTCACCATTTCCAGCAGACCCAGGGCAGCTTCGCCGCCTTTGTTGCCAGCCTTGGTGCCGGAACGCTCAATGGCCTGTTCGATAGTGTCTGTAGTCAATACCCCGAAAGATACCGGGATGTCGAATTCCAGACCCACTTGAGCCAGACCCTTATTGCATTCACCTGCAACGAAATCAAAGTGTGGTGTACCACCACGGATCACTGCCCCCAGGGCGATGATACCGTCGAACTTGCCACTGGCGGCAACACGACGGGCGGCCAAAGGCAGCTCGAAAGCACCAGGTACGCGTACCACAGTGATGTTGTCTTCACTTACCTGACCGAAACGCTTAAGAGTGTCTACGGCACCCTCCAGCAGACTTTCAACCACAAAGCTGTTGAAACGGGATACAACGATCGCGACTTTGGCGTTTTTTGCTTCGATATTACCTTGAACTATGTTCATTATCTTACCTAACTTGGCTAAAGCACCCGGCCGGGGGCAAAAAGTGGCGCTATGATAGCACGCAATTTACCCCTCCGCCCTATGCAATTATTCGGAAATGGTTAATTAATTCTGTCGGCTCATTCGCCGGGAATATACTCAGTGACTTCCAGACCAAAGCCCCCCAAAGAGTGATAACGCTTGGGCGAGCTGAGCAGGCGCATTTTGTTGACACCAAGCGTCGCCAGAATCTGTGAGCCTACCCCAACCCTTTGGGAGGTTCCCTGCCATTTGGCGGTCACCGGCACTTCACCCTTGTCTTCGGCTTCAAATGCCTTGACCTTGGCGATAATGCTCTCGTTAGGCTCCTGGTTACCCAGCAGCAACAGCACGCCACCATCGGCGGCAATCCTCGCCATGGCTTGCTCAAGCGGCCAGCTGCGCACTTCATCACGCTCAGAGAACAGCAGGTCATTAATGGTGTTTTGCAGGTGTACCCGCACCAGAATATTGTCGACAATCTCGCCCTTGACCATGGCAAAGTGCAGTTGATTATCTATGGTGTCACGGAAGGTATGCAGCTCAAATTCGCCGAAACGGGTAGGCAGCTTGCACTTGGCCTCACGTACCACTGTGGTTTCTGTGTTATTGCGGTAGTTGATCAGATCGGCAATGGTGCCCATCTTAACGCCGTGCTCCTTGGCGAACACTTCCAGATCCGGACGGCGCGCCATGGTGCCATCCTCATTGAGGATCTCCACGATCACAGCCGAAGGTTCCAAACCGGCCAAACGCGCCAGATCGCAACCGGCTTCGGTATGACCGGCGCGCACCAGCACCCCGCCATCCTGTGCCATCAAAGGGAAAATATGCCCGGGCTGAACTATGTCGGACGGCTTGGCATTTTTAGCCACAGCCGCCTGCACTGTCACGGCGCGGTCATGGGCGCTAATACCTGTGGTAACCCCTTCAGCGGCCTCAATGGAGACGGTGAAGTTGGTCGAAAACTGGGCGTTGTTATTGCTGACCATCAGCGGCAGATTCAGCTGCTGGCAGCGAGCCTTGGTCATGGTTTGGCAGATAAGACCACGGCCGAAGCGAGCCATGAAGTTGATCGCTTCCGGGGTAACTTTCTCCGCCGCCATGATGAGGTCGCCCTCATTTTCCCTGTCCTCATCGTCCATCAGGATAACCATTTTGCCCTGACGAATATCCTCGATGATCTCTTCGATACTGTGTAGCGCCATTGTAAGACCTTTATCTCTTGTTCTGTGTAATCAATGAATTCTAACCTGTTAGCGCGCGATAACCAGTGTGCTTGCGCACATCTAGCGCATGAAACCGGCCTTGGCGAGCATAGCAAGAGTCACGCCTTCGCTGGGCTGCCCTTCCTCTTCGTGCTGCATCAGACGTTCAAGATAGCGGGCTATCTGATCCACCTCCAGATTCACCTGAACTCCGGGACGTAGATCAAGCAAAGTAGTTTCGCTGGCGGTGTGCGGCACTATGGTGAGACGGAAATTGCGGCCATCCACTTCGTTGACCGTAAGGCTGACGCCATCGACGGTAATGGAGCCTTTATGGGCAATGTAACGGGCAAGCTCAGCAGGCGCCTCAAGCCAAAACTCCAGCGCCTTGCCCCTTGGGGTCACGCTGATGACCCGCGCCATACCATCCACATGGCCACTGACCAGATGCCCGCCCAAGCGGGTGTTTGGCGTGACCGCCTTTTCCAGGTTGACTTTGGTGCCGACACTGTAGCGGTCAAAGCCGGTGAGGCTAACGGTTTCAGCCGAAATATCGGCCACATAACCATCCGCCAGGCGTTCAACCACGGTCAGACACACGCCGTTGGTGGCAATGCTGTCACCCAATTGGACATCGCCAAGATCCAGCTTGCCGCTGGCCACAGTCAGACGAATATCATCACCACGGCGCTCCAGTGCCCGTATTGTACCGACAGCTTCAATTATTCCGGTAAACATTCAATCACCTATCTTGAGAGTAAGCCGGGTATCATTGCCAAGCTTACGTTGATCAGTTACCCGTATCGCCGGGGTATCGGCTATCTGCTGATAGTTTGGCAAGGCCAGCAGGTTTCGGCCAGCTGCGCCAAGCAGTTTCGGGGCTTGGTAGAGCAACAGCTCATCGGCCAGTCCCGCGGTAATAAAGGCGCCGCAAAGCGTTGCCCCGGCCTCGACCAAAACCGCATTACAGCTCTGGCTCAGGTGTTGCAGCAGCGCTGTGATATCGACTCTGTTGTCTTCACCGACCAACACCAAAGTGGTGACATAAGGCGGCAAAGCGGCTAGGAACTCATCCTCATAGGGGCGGCAGCTGACCAAGAGCACTGGGCTGACAATCTTCAATAACCTGGCATCGAGCGGCATACGGCAGTTGCTGTCGAGTATCACCCGCAGCGGTTGAATAAGCTCCTGCTCGCTGAGGGTTTCACCCAGACTGCCAAGCTCAGCGTGCCGGACATTCAGGGAGGGGTCATCGGCCAATACGGTTTCAATGCCGGTGAGCAGAGCGCAGCTGCGGGCCCTGAGCCTTTGCACGTCGCGGCGCGCCTCGGGGCCGGTTATCCACTTGGACTCGCCGTTGGCCAACGCCGTCTTGCCATCGAGACTCGCCGCCAGCTTGAGAGTGACCCAGGGGCGATTTCGCTCCATCCGCGATAAAAAGCCTGGATTCAACGCTCTGGCCTGTTCGGCCAAGAGACCGCTCTGCACCTGAACCCCGGCTTCCTGCAGCATGCCGATACCTCGGCCGGCCACCTGAGGGTTGGGATCTGTCATTGCCACCACCACCCGCTTGAGGCCATGTTTAATTAAGGCTTCGGCACAGGGCGGCGTGCGACCATAGTGACTGCAGGGTTCGAGGGTGACATAGGCAGTAGCGCCGCGGGCCTTGTCAGCGGCCATTTTCAGGGCATGTACTTCGGCATGGGGCTCACCGGCACGCTGATGCCAGCCTTCGCCGACAATCTTGCCATCGGCATCTATGATAACGCAGCCGACATTGGGGTTGGGACGGGTTGTATAACGGCCACGGCGAGCCAGCATTATGGCGCGGCTCATCATGGCGATATCAGTATTGGACCACATGGGGGTTTCCGTTACTTAACAGTTGGCTGTGACTGACAGCCTATTTTTTCTCCAGCTTGGCAATCGCTTCACCAAACTCTGACACATCTTCAAAGGCACGATACACGGAGGCAAAGCGAATATAGGCCACCTTATCCAGCTCGATAAGATGATCCATCATCAGGTTGCCGATCATTTCCGAGGTCACTTCCCGCTCGCCTGTGGCTCTGAGGGTAGACTTGATCTTGCTGATCGCCTCTTCAATCTTATCCATGGAAACCGGACGTTTCTCGGCGGCGCGCAGCATACCGCCGCGCAGCTTGTCCTCATCGAACGGCTGCCTGCTGCCATCGCGCTTGATCACTCTGGGCATGACGAGCTCGGCACCTTCAAAGGTAGTAAAGCGTTCATGACACAGAGTACATTCCCGGCGACGGCGCACCTGATGACCGTCTGCCACCAGCCTGGAATCTATCACCTTGGTATCCGTCGCGCTGCAAAATGGACAATGCATTATGCCTCCTGGTGCTCAGTTGCCGGCAGCCGCTGCTGCTAAATGGCAGAAATAAAAATGGCCGCTTAATTCAGCGGCCATCGAAGTTTATCCTATTCCCTTGAAAAGGTTAACCGTAAACAGGGAAGCGAGCGCACAGTTCCAGCACCTGGCCCTTCACGCGCTCGATAACGGCGTCATCGTGAGCATTGTCGAGCACATCACAGATCCAGCCGGTCAGTTCACGGGCTTCGGCTTCCTTGAAGCCGCGGCGAGTGATGGCCGGTGTACCGATACGCACCCCGGAGGTCACAAAGGGTGAGCGGGGGTCGTTAGGCACTGAGTTCTTGTTGACTGTGATGTTGGCGCGGCCCAGAGCGGCGTCGGCTTCTTTACCGGTCAGCTCACGGCCAATCAGATCCACCAGCATCAGATGGTTATCTGTACCGCCGGAAACTATCTTGTAACCGCGCTCGAGGAACACCTCAACCATGGCCTTGGCGTTGTTGACCACCTGCTGCTGATAGGTCTTGAATTCCGGCTCCAATGCTTCTTTGAAGGCTACGGCTTTACCGGCGATAACGTGCATCAGAGGACCACCCTGACCGCCCGGGAATACCGCGGAGTTCAGCTTCTTGTACAGATCTTCATCGTCGGCAGCCGACAGAATCACACCGCCGCGGGGACCGGCCAGTGTCTTGTGAGTAGTCGACGTCACCACGTGGGCATGCGGCACAGGGTTAGGATAAACACCGGCAGCGATAAGACCAGCTACGTGTGCCATATCGACAAACAGGTAAGCGCCAATTTTGTCAGCGATTTCGCGCATGCGAGCCCAGTCAACTATGCCTGAGTAGGCCGAGAAGCCGCCGATGATCATCTTGGGCTTGTGTTCCAGCGCCAGCGTTTCGAGTTCGCTGTAGTCAATCTTGCCAGACTCATCGATACCGTAAGGGATGATGTTGTACAGCTTGCCGGAAAAGTTAACCGGAGAGCCGTGGGTCAGGTGACCACCGTGAGCCAGGTTCATCCCCAGTACGGTATCGCCGGGTTGCAGCAACGCCATATAAACCGCGCTGTTGGCCTGTGAACCTGAGTGTGGCTGAACGTTGGCGTAAGTAGCGCCAAACAGCTGCTTGGCACGCTCAATTGCCAGAGTCTCCACCACATCGACATACTCACAACCACCGTAGTAACGCTTGCCGGGATAACCTTCGGCATACTTGTTGGTCAGTTGTGAGCCCTGGGCTTCCATGACTCTGGGACTGGTGTAGTTTTCGGAGGCGATCAGCTCAATGTGCTCTTCCTGACGACGGGTTTCATCCTCAATCGCCTTGAACAGCTCAGGATCATAGTCGGCAATGTTCATACTTTTCTTCAGCATCTGTCACTCCAGCTGGCAAATCTTATTGGTAGGGTTGCGCGGTATTCTACTCTGAGTGTGACAAATATCCCAGTCGCAGGATGATGAAAATCCTTGTGTCAGCAGATGACTATGTTTCATTTGCTGAACAATGGTGCCGCTATCCGGCCGCATCTGGCAGGAGCCCTGGCAAATTGGTAAACTGCCGCCAGTTTAGGAAAACTCAGTTCAGGACAACAGAGAAACAATATGGCTCAGTTTGTATACAGCATGCTGAGGGTCGGCAAAATAGTGCCGCCCAAAAAGCAGATCCTCAAAGATATTTCATTGAGTTTCTTCCCCGGCGCCAAAATTGGTGTCCTGGGTCTCAACGGCTCGGGTAAATCCACCCTGTTGAAAATCATGGCAGGTCTGGACACCGAAATTGAAGGTGAAGCCCGTCCCATGCCGGGACTCAAGATAGGTTACCTGCCCCAGGAGCCCCAGCTTGATCCCAACAAGACAGTACGGGAAACCATAGAAGAAGCCGTCAGCGAAGCCAAAAACGCCCTCAAGCGTCTGGATGAAGTCTATGCGGCCTATGCCGAGCCGGATGCCGACTTCGACGCCCTGGCCAAGGAGCAAGGCGAGCTGGAAGCCATCATTCAAGCGCAGGATGCCCATAATCTGGACAACATTCTCGAGCGCGCCGCCAACGCCCTGCGTCTGCCGGAATGGGACGCCAAGGTGGAGGTGCTCTCCGGGGGTGAACGTCGCCGGGTGGCCATTTGTCGTCTGCTGCTGGAAAAGCCGGAGATGCTGCTGCTGGACGAACCGACCAACCACCTGGATGCCGAATCCGTTGCCTGGCTGGAGCACTTCCTGCAGGAATACTCAGGCACTGTAGTCGCCATTACCCACGACCGTTACTTCCTCGACAATGCCGCCGGCTGGATCCTGGAACTGGACCGGGGTGAAGGTATCCCATGGCAGGGCAACTACTCCTCCTGGCTGGAGCAGAAAGATGCCCGTCTGAAGCAGGAAGCCGCCAGCGAAAGCGCCCGCCAGAAGACGATCGCCAAGGAATTGGAGTGGGTGCGTCAGGGTGCCAAGGGACGTCAGTCCAAGGGCAAGGCCCGTATGGCCCGCTTCGAAGAGCTGAACAGCTCAGATTATCAGCGCCGCAACGAGACCAATGAGCTGTTTATTCCGCCCGGTCCTCGTCTGGGTGACAAGGTAATTGAGGTGCGTAATCTCACCAAGAGCTATGGTGACCGCATTCTGATAGACAACTTAAGCTTCAGTGTTCCCAAGGGCGCCATCGTCGGTATTATCGGTGCCAACGGTGCCGGTAAGTCGACCCTGTTCAGAATGCTCAGTGGCGCCGAACAACCGGACAGCGGTGAAATCGAGATAGGTGATACGGTACAAATCGCCTCTGTGGAACAGTTCCGTGACTCGATGAACGACAAGAACACGGTTTGGGAAGAGATTTCCGGCGGTCAGGACATAATGCGGATCAACAATCTGGAGATCCCGAGCCGCGCCTATGTCGGTCGCTTCAACTTCCGTGGTGGCGATCAGCAGAAGATCATCGGCTCACTTTCCGGTGGTGAACGTAACCGGGTGCATCTGGCCAAGCTGCTGCAAGCCGGCGGCAACGTGTTGCTGCTCGACGAACCGACCAACGATCTGGACGTGGAAACTCTGCGGGCACTGGAAGAAGCGCTGTTGGAATTCCCGGGCTGCGCCATGGTGATCTCGCACGACCGTTGGTTCCTCGACCGTATCTGTACTCACATCCTCGACTACCGTGACGAGGGTCAGGTTAACTTCTACGAAGGTAACTACACAGAATACTCGGCCTGGCTGAAAAACCAATTCGGTGCCGATGTGATTGAGCCGCACAGACTCAAGTACAAGCGGATGACCAAGTAGGGCCTCAAGGGCAATACCCACAGTCATACATAAAAAAACGGAGGTAGCTGCCTCCGTTTTTTATTCCCTGAACATCACGTCATTCAAATAGCATAGGCCAGAGGCGGTTACGTAAATCGATTTTCCAGTCACATTTTCGTACTGGAATTTGCGCTTTTTTACACTCATTTACCAGCTTTATGCATAAGGCTAACGTAAAATAGGTGCCCTCAAGATCCGCAATGGACCTCTACCGGAATCAGATAAGACACCATGAAGAAAAGCTACATAGGACTAGTGGTCCTTGGCCTTTGTGTGGCCACCTATCTCCTATTGACGCCAACGGCAGAAAATACCGTCAAAAAGCCCGGCTCAGGCATGGGGATGGGGATGGGCAAAGCCGCCGTTCCCGTAATTACCGCCACAGTCACAGAGCAATCCCTGGCGCAATCCCTGACTCTGATAGGCAAGCTGGAAGCAGAACGCTCGGTCACCATAGCGCCTCAAGTCGCCGGCAAGATAGACGCTATCGCAGTGCGCTCCAATCAAGAGGTGAAGGCAGGTGAACTCTTGCTGGTTTTGGAAGAATCCAAGGCCAAGGCGGCAGTGATGGAAGCCGAATCTTATCTGGCCGATGAGCGGCGTAAGTTGGGCGAATATGAAAAACTGATCGGCCGCAACGCCATTACCCAGACAGAAATTGATGCCCAACGCGCCAGCGTCAGTATCGCCGAAGCCAGGCTGGCCTCGGCCAGGGCCGAACTATCCTACCATCATCTGCGGGCTCCCTTTTCCGGTACAGTGGGCCTGGTGGATTTCAGCAAGGGTAAGCTGGTGAGCCAAGGAACCGAACTCTTGAGTCTCGATGATCTGAGCTTGTTGCGGCTCGATCTGCAGGTGCCCGAGTCTTATCTGTCGCAACTGAGTGTCGGCATGCAGGTACAAGGCAGCAGCAGTGCCTGGAACGGCCAACTATTTCAGGGCAAGGTTGTTGCCATAGATCCCAGAGTCAACCCGGATACACTCAATGTCAGGGTAAGGGTAGAGTTCAACAACCCAAACAAACACTTGAGGCCTGGCATGATGTTGTCGGCCACCCTGACCTTCCCACCACTGCATCAGGCGGTAGTGCCGGTGCAGGCGTTGGAGTATTCCGGCACCAAGCGTTATGTCTATCGCATAGATGAAAGCAGCATAGCCCACCGCACCGAAGTGCATCTGGGCGCCCGGGTCGACAATCTGGTGCTGATCACAGATGGCGTCAGCCAGGGGGATCGCATTGTTGTTCAGGGGCTGGTGAATATTCGTGATGGCGCCAGTGTCAAGCCCTTGACCGCCGAAGCAGTACAGCAGACCGGGGAGCTTCACTGATGTTGTTATCCGATGTATCGGTCAAACGGCCAATCAGTGCCATAGTGCTGAGCCTGCTTTTGTGTGTCTTTGGTCTGGTGTCTTTCAGCAAGCTGTCGGTGCGGGAAATGCCGGATGTGGAGAGCCCGGTCGTCACTGTGATGACCACCTATGAAGGGGCCAGCGCCTCTATCATGGAGAGTCAGGTCACTAAAAACCTTGAGGATGAGCTGACAGGCATCAGCGGTATCGATGAAATCACCTCGGTGAGCCGCAACGGCATGTCGCGGATCACTGTGACCTTCAAATTGGGCTGGAATCTCACCGAAGGGGTGAGCGATGTCCGTGATGCGGTGGCCAGGGCGCAGCGCAGGCTGCCGGAAGAGGCCAACGACCCGGTAGTCTCCAAAGACAACGGCTCGGGCGAGCCCTCCATCTATGTCAACTTGAGCTCCAGCGAGATGGATCGTACCCAGCTCACTGACTATTCCCGCCGGGTACTGGAAGATAAGTTCAACCTGATCACAGGGGTCAGCTCGGTGGATATCTCAGGTGGTCTCTACAAGGTGATGTATGTGCGCCTCAAGCCTGAGCAGATGGCCGGTCGCAATGTCACTGTGCAGGATATCCTTACAGCCCTCAAGGCGGAGAATATGGAATCCCCCGGCGGCGAGCTGCGTAACGACACCACAGTGATGACAGTGCGCACCGCCCGCCTCTATCTGAGCCCTGAGCAATTCGACTATCTGCAGGTCAGCAGCGCAAACGGCTCGCCGGTTTATCTCAAGGATGTGGCCGAGGTGTTTGTCGGCGCCGAGAATGAAAACTCCACTTTCAAGAGCAATGGCATAGTCAACCTCAGCCTGGGGATAGTGCCGCAATCGGATGCCAACCCGCTGGATGTCGCCAAAGATGTTTACAAGCAGGTGGACGCACTGCAAAAGTTTTTGCCGGCCGGTACCCAGCTATATGTGGACTACGACTCGACCGTGTTTATCGATCAGGCCATAGACGAGGTGTATTACACCCTCTATATCACGGCGGCGCTGGTACTGCTGGTACTGTATATTTTTATCGGCCAGCTGCGGGCAACGCTTATTCCTGCTGTGACTGTGCCGGTATCGCTGATCTCGGCCTTTATGGCCGCCTACTTCTTGGGCTTTTCCATCAACCTGCTGACCCTGATGGCACTGATCCTGGCCATAGGCCTGGTGGTGGATGACGCCATTGTGGTGGTAGAGAATATCTTTCACCACATAGAGCGCGGGGAAGATCCGCTGCTGGCCGCCTACAAGGGCACCCGCGAAGTGGGCTTTGCCGTTATTGCCACCACGGCGGTATTGGTGATGGTATTTCTGCCCATCTCCTTTATGGAAGGCATGGTCGGCTTGCTGTTCACCGAGTTTTCCGTGCTGCTGGCGGTGTCTGTACTGTTCTCATCCCTGGTCGCGCTAACACTGACACCTGTGCTCAGCAGCCAGTTGCTCAAGGCCAATGTCAAACCCAACGCCTTCAACCGCGCCTTGAATCGATTCTTTGCGGCGCTCGAGCTTAAGTATCGCGCCATGGTGGCCATTGCCATACGTCACAAGGTTGCGGCGCCCCTGGTGATCCTCGCCTGTATCGGCGGCAGTGCCTTGCTGGTAAACCATATTCCTGCACAGCTGGCGCCGCAGGAAGACCGCGGAGTGATCTTCGCCTTTATCAAGGGCGCCGAAGGCACCAGCTATAACCGCATGACAGCCAACATGGATATAGTACAGGATAGGCTGATGCCGCTGCTGGGCCAGGGCGTGCTCAAGTCCTTCAGTGTGCAGGCGCCGGCCTTTGGTGGCCGCGCCGGTGATCAAACAGGTTTTGTGATCATGCAGCTCGAGGATTGGGAGGACAGGGATATCAACGCCGATCAGGCGCTGGTGATGATAGCCCAAGTATTGAAAGATATTCCCGATGTGATGGTGCGTCCCATGTTACCCGGCTTCCGTGGACGCTCCAGTGAGCCGGTGCAGTTTGTTATCGGCGGATCCGACTATAAAGAGCTGTTCAAATGGGCACAGCTGCTGCAACAGGAGGCCAACAGCAGTGGCCTGATGCGCGGCGCCGATCTGGATTATGCCGAAACCACCCCTGAGCTTCTGGTCACGGTTGACCGACAAAGGGCGGCAGAGCTTGGTGTCAGTGTTGCCGATGTTTCGGAAACCCTGGAGGTGATGCTCGGCGGCCGCAAGCAAACCACTTATGTGGACAGGGGTGAAGAGTATGATGTCTACGTGCGCGGGGATGAAAAACAGTTCAGCAGCATGAGCGACCTCAGCCAGATCTATATGCGGACCACCAAGGGCGAGCTGGTTACCCTCGACAGCCTGGCGCATATCGAAGAAGTGGCCTCGCCGCAGCGACTGAGCCATACCAATAAACAAAAATCCATCACCATCAAGGCTAACCTCATGGATGGCGCCACTCTGGGGGAAGCACTGGATTTCCTCGACGCCAAGGCGATTGAATCCCTGCCCGGTGATATCAGTATCAGCTACACAGGTGAGTCGAAAGACTTCAAGGAAAACCAGAGCAGCATGCTGCTGGTATTCGGTTTGGCCCTCTTGGTGGTTTATCTGGTGCTGGCGGCTCAGTTCGAAAGCTTTATCAACCCACTGGTGGTGATGTTGACCGTCCCTATGGGGGTATTCGGCGGCTTCCTTGGTCTGTGGCTGACACAACAAGGACTCAACCTCTACAGCCAGATAGGGATGATCATGTTGATAGGCATGGTAACCAAGAACGGGATTCTGATCGTCGAATTTGCCAACCAACTGCGAGACAAGGGGCTGGCCTTCGAACAGGCGGTTATCGATGCCTCAGCGCGGCGTTTGCGGCCTATCCTGATGACCTCCTTCACCGCGATTGTCGGCGCGATTCCGCTTATCTTCTCCACTGGTGCCGGCTCTGAGAGCCGTATTGCCGTGGGTACTGTGGTGTTCTTCGGTATGGCGTTTGCGACCTTTGTCACCCTGTTGGTGATCCCGGCCATGTATCGACTCTTGTCCTATAACACCAAGTCGCCCGGCCATGTCAAAGACAGGCTCAATGCCGCTATCGCCCGGCAGCAGGCGCAGATAAACATAGGCTCAGGTTCAGATTGATTCTGTCTGGGTCAATAAGGAGCCTCAATAAAACAAGGGATGCCAAGCGGCATCCCTTGTTTTATTGAGGAGTAAAAGAAAAGCTATTCCTTGAACAGCATCTCAAAGCCGCCCCAGATCATTCTCTTGCCATCGAACGGCATATCGCCGAGAGTCTCGGGAACGGAAGGATCTGTCATGATAAACTGCATGCCTTTATCACGCGTGGCCTTGTCCGGCCAAAGGATCCAGGAAACCACCACAGTCTCGTCGTCTTGGCGCTTTACCGCCATAGGCATGGAAGTAAGCTTACCTTCCGGGACATCATCCCCCCAGCATTCTACCAGCTCCAAAGCGCCCTGAGACTTGAACAGACCCGCCGCCCGGCGTGCATGCTCAAGATATTGCTGTTTCTTGGCGCTGGGAACCGGAGCGACCACCACATCGATATAACTCATTTTCGCCTCCTTTGCTCTGTTATCCCTGAACTTGCATCTTCCCTTGCAAGTGTAGGAGGCGAAACGGCATTTTGCCGTCTGAGTCAGTGGTTATCTGTCAGCCTGCCAGTATTCACAGCAGCAAGCCTGGATCAGCGCTTTATTTTATTTAGCCCGGGTTTGGCCAGGATTGGCTGTGCTCAAGCCAAGCGCATTTGAAGCTTCAGGCCTCAGATACTTTGATGCTCAACTCTTGAGGCACTCAGCAGGTTGTCATGCACGGGACAACGATGGCAGACAGTATCGAGAAACTGCTGCTTCTGCTCTGCCGTCAAGTCGGCATCGATATCGGCATCCAAGGTGATACGGCGAAATCCGACAGGATCCTCGCTGACTTTCCCCAGCAAACCGTCGGAATTCATCTCGCCACGCACCTTGATATTCATCCCCCGGAGATCGATTTTCTGCTCTCTGGCCACCATTCTGGCAATGGCAGAAATACAGCCCCCCAGAGAAAACAGGAAAGTCTCCAGCGGATTGGCCCCTTCGTTACCGGCCGTCGGTTGGTCAATGACCAAGGTATGCTCACGCACCTGTGCTGTCACTTTCCAGCCTTTACCCATTTTGGTTTCAAGTTCAATAATCTTTTCTGGCATGGTACTACCTCATCCATTAGAAAAATTTTAATGAGATTAATCTAATGATTATTGTAATGCAAACCCGTATAACGTAACTGTCGCCAAGCTCACAACTCAAAAACTTGTCTCGCTGAGACTATCGAAAAGACTAAGACTCAGGTACTATTTTTAGTCTTTATAACCGGGCCGCTCAACCAAAGGACGAGAATGAGATCTGGAATAATAGCTGTATTAATTTGTTTTCTTTGCATATTACCTACCAAGTCAACCAGGGCAACCCCTCAGAATAAAGTCTTACTCGCCGCCGAAGACAGTTGGCCCCCTTTCGCCGACAGAACCGGGCAAGGCTTATCTCACCAACTGATCGCCGCGGCTTTTTCTATTGAACATATCCAAGTGGAAAGCTTGGTAGTACCCTACTCCAGAGCCTTGATGATGGCCCGAAAGGGCCAGGTTCAAGGAGTGTTCAATGTCACTCGTGAGCGCAGTACTGAGGCGGGTTTTCTGTTTGGTGAAGAGCCACTGTTTATTGCCAATGCCTCCTTCTACTACAACAAAAACCGGCCACTGAGTGCCCAAAACAAATGGCAACTTCCGAGGGGGAGTGTCGTAGGGGTTATCAAAGGTTATGAATATGGCGATGAATTCGCCAAACTAAGCAAACAGTTGCAGCTGGTTCAGGTCGCCAGTCAGGAACAACTGCTCAATCTCCTGCTGCTCAACCGTATAGATGCCGCCATTATGTTCGACAAGGTGGCCGAAGGCGTTATCAAACGTATGGGAGTGAAGGAGGAGATTCTGCCGGCATTTCCCAACCATCAGAGCCGAATATTCCTGGCATTCTCACTGCAGGACGCCGACTCACCGGCTTTGGCCAAGGCATTGGATAAAGGGTTGCGACAGATGAAACAAAGCGGTCAATATCAGCAAATAATCAACAATGGTCGCTTCTGAGTGCTCATCTTTCGCTATCACAGTGTTAAACTGCCGGGCACGAATCTACCACAGGTATCCGCATGCAACTCAGCTTCAGCCCTTGGTTCCATTTTCAATTGCAGATCTACTACGAAGACACAGATTTTTCCGGCGTGGTGTATCACCCCAATTTTCTGAAGTACTTCGAGCGCGCCCGTGAACAGGTCATAGGGGCCAACGAACTCAAACGCCTGTGGCATTCGGATGGAATAGGTTTTGCGGTCTACCGCTCCGAGCTTACCTGTCAGGAAGGGGTCGAATTTGCCGATATCCTGGATGTCCGTACCCGCTTTGCCTTCGAAAGCAAATACCGCACAGTGTGGGAACAGGAGATCTGGCGTGAAAACGCTGTCAGGGCTGCGGTCAACGGCAGGGTGGAAATGGTATGCATGAATAGTCAGCGTCAGCTTTGTCCCATGCCTGCGACACTACTCGAACAGTTGGCTGCTCAACTACAGCAGATTGAGTTCCCTTGAGTTCAGCCTGCTGTCTTGGCATGTATGCAGTGTTTAGCGTACCAGTACTCCAGTTCCGGCGCCGTTTTGGGTTTGGCAACAATATCTCCCTGCAGTTGGTCAGCCCCCATGGAAATTAGCACCTGTTTCAGCGCCATCGACTCTACCCCCTCGACAGTGACCTCAAACCCCAGCGACTTGGCCATCTGAATACTGGCACGCATGATATGCTTGGCATTACTGTTGCTGAGCAGCTCTTCGTTAAAGGCCTTGTCGATTTTGACTTCATCTACCGGCAGATTTTTCAAATAGGCCAGCGACGAGTGCCCGGTACCAAAATCATCTATCGCCAGGCGAATATCCAGTTGCCGCAGCCGCTCCAGGATTTTTATCGCCTGCTCGAGGTCGGCCATCAGGCTGCTCTCGGTGATCTCTATCGCCAGCACATCACCCGGCAACTGGTATTCTTGCAACTGACGTTCAATCTCCTGCAGCATGCAGCCGTTGTTGAGGTCCTGCGCCGAGAGGTTAAGTGCAATTCGCACTTTAAAGCCACCACTGCGCCACTTACGCTGCTGTAGCATCACCTGCTCCAGCGCCCAATGACTCACCAGGCCTATCATGCCGGAATACTCAGCCAACGGAATAAACTCGGCCGGAGAAATGGCGCCGAATTTCGGATGTTCCCAGCGAATAAGCGCTTCGACCTGGCGACAAAGGCCACTGTTCACCTCTTCTTTGGCCTGGTAAACCAGATACAACTGACCTGTCTTCAACGCCTTGGGCAGACTGTTGATGATCTCCAGCTCGCGCATTTGGATACTGTCTTCACCCGTCTGATAACCGGCCAGCAGATCACGGCTATTGCGGGCCTTTTTCAGCGCCAGATCCAGGCGGCGCAACATCAAGCTGAGATTGGTATGATGAGCATGTAAATCCAGATAACCCATCTGAATGCGAATACTTACAGGCGTACCGTCAATATCAAAAGGCACCTGCAACCTGCCCCGCAGCCGATGAAGATCTTCTTCTGTCTGTTGCTGCTCAAAGTACAGCAGAAACTCATCTTCATTCATTCGCGCCAATAACCTGGGCCCATGTTGCAACCCCAGCAGGCGGTCTGCCATCTGCTTGAGCAGCTGATCACCAAAGGCAAAGCCAAACAAGTCATTGACGTAACGGAAACGGTAGATGTCCAGCAGCACCATGGTGCCCTGTTGCAACGGCATCAAGGCGGTAACGCTGCGCTTGAGCCCTACCCGATTGGCAAGGCCTGTGAGTTTATCTTTCCCCACGGGAGGCGGAAGCGCCTGCAGCAACTTCTCCAGACTATTAACCAAATCATAAAATGCGACCGGCACCCAAGGCAGTTCGAGTGGTGCGCGGGCTTTTATCTGATTATCGAGTTGCATGCCAAGCCGCTTGATAAAGCGACGTTCTTTTTGGCGCTGGCGGCGCCACAAAAGGAGAATAAACACAGTAATTAACGCGATAGAAAGCAACCATGGGCCTATCATCAAAGTGGTATTCTCCCGTGAACGACAAAGATGGGTTAATTCAATACTTACTCATAGCTTTGCTTGATTGAATGATATTTATCCAGAAACTCATCACAGCCAAGTAGTTCGGCACTGACGGGTAGACCTCTGTCAACAAAGACTTCCAAACGCTGCTCAAGCTCGGCGCCGGCTCGTAACTCACCGGTATAGAAGGCCGCCGAACGAATAAAATCCAAGTAAGTCACATGGTCCGGCAGATAGGGCAGATCGGCCCAGCGTTCGACCACTTCCATCACATCCGGGGCAAAGTCCCAGCTCTTGAGTACCGCCCGCCCTATGGGCCCTTGCATCTTGCGCACCAAGGCTCTTAGCTGATCTATGCTGCCAAAGAGCTCGGGGTGTGCCTCGGCCTCGGTCAGTACCGGCAAGGCACCTATATTGTGCACCAGGCCCGCCAGGGTCAAAGTATCATAATTCAGGCCGCTGCCCGGATGGGTCTTGTTATAGATAAGTAACATGGCGCCGGCCGCAGCGGTAACATCTATTGATGTGCGCCACACTTCGTCCATGACTTCCCACACCATTTCGTTGGTGGAAATAAACAGCTGCTCCATGGCGATAGAGGTAGCGATGGATTTTATCTGCGCCAAGCCTATACGGGTCACCGCGCTGTTGATGTTTTCCGCCGGGATCCCCCGGCTGTAGAAAGCACTATTGGCTACCTTGATCATACGCGCCGATATGGCGGCATCCTGACCTATGATATCGGCAACCTCCCTCAGGCTTGAATCGGGACGACTGACGACTTCCTGCACCCGCATGGCCACTTCCGGCAAAGTGGGTAGCACCAGGGTATCGTTCTTGAGTTTCCGCAACAAACCAACCAAGAGTTGATGTTCGGTAGACATGCACTCTCCAATGTAAAAAAACTGTTCAAATACTGTGACTCAGTATATCAGCAACCCCGGCGGCCGCGAGCGTAAAAAAGCGTCAAGTGATGTTGACTGCCACTAAAATTCAACCAAGTAACAACTTGCCGGGATTGAAGACCTCGTAATGGCTTGCCAAGTTGAGCCATTCAGGCAATTTTAAATGGCCAAAGTTTACTGATTGGTAACCCGGGGCGGGGATATTTGATAGCCCGGCCCTAATTGAGTAAAATGCCGCCCCTGCTGCCAAGTCGCGCAACCGCCGGACTGCCGTTAATTGAGAGTAAATTATGTTTAAACCAGAGCTTCTGTCTCCCGCCGGGACCCTGAAAAATATGCGTTATGCCTTTGCCTATGGTGCAGATGCCGTATATGCAGGCCAACCCAGATACAGCTTAAGGGTACGTAACAACGACTTTAAGATGGAAAATCTGGCTACGGGTATTCAGGAAGCCCATGCTCTGGGCAAGAAACTCTATGTGGTCAGCAATATCGCTCCCCACAATGCCAAGCTCAAGACCTATATCAAGGACATGGAGCCTGTGGTCGCCATGCAGCCGGATGCCCTTATCATGTCAGATCCCGGTCTCATCATGATGGTTCGTGAAGCCTTTCCCGAGCAGGTGGTACACCTTTCGGTACAGGCCAACGCCATCAACTGGGCCTCGGTCAAATTCTGGCAGTCCCAGGGGATTAAACGCGTGATCCTCTCCCGCGAGCTGTCACTGGATGAAATCGAAGAGATCCGTCAGCGTTGCCCGGACATAGAGCTGGAAGTGTTTGTTCACGGCGCACTGTGCATGGCCTATTCCGGCCGTTGCCTGTTGTCCGGCTATATCAATAAGCGCGACCCTAACCAAGGCACCTGCACCAACGCCTGCCGCTGGAAGTATGATGCCCACGAGGCCAAGGAAAATGAAACCGGCGACATAGTCGCAGTCAATCCGGTGCAGATAGAGCAGCCGACTTTAGGCCAGGGCCCAAGCAGCGATCAGATTTTCCTGCTGCAGGAGGCCAACCGCCCCGGCGAATATATGCCGGCCTTCGAAGACGAGCACGGCACCTACATAATGAACTCCAAAGATCTGCGCGCCATTCAGCACGTAGAGCGCCTGAGCCGTATCGGCGTGGATTCATTGAAGATTGAAGGCCGCACCAAGTCCTTCTACTACGTGGCGCGCACGGCGCAGCTTTACCGTCAGGCCATAGACGATGCCGCAGCCGGAAAAGACTTCGACCGCAGCCTGATGAACCGCCTGGAAGGCTTGGCTCACAGGGGCTACACCGAGGGCTTCTTGCGCCGTCATGTTCACGATGAGTACCAGAACTACGAATACGGCCACTCTATCAGTGACAACCAGCAGTTTGTCGGTGAGTTTACCGGTAAGCGTAACGCCGAAGGCCTGGCCGAAATCGAAGTGAAGAACAAGTTTTTGCTGGGTGACAGCCTGGAGATGATGACACCGCAAGGCAACATCAACCTGACATTGGAAAGTTTGCAAAACCGTAAGGGCGAAGCCGTTGAGGCAGGTTTAGGATCGGGCCATACTGTCTATATGCCGGTACCGGCCGATTTGGAACTGGACTCGGCCATCTTGCTGCGTAACTTGCCGGAAGGAACTGATACCCGCAATCCACACGCCGCAACCAAGTGAATCCTGTCTTCCTGAGTATGTTCTCAACCTTTACACGAAAGGCTGCCTTCAGGCAGTCTTTCGTTTTACGCAAGCCATAGTGCTCTATAACAATCCCTTTGTAGCCATGCACACTGGTTATCAATAATAGTGGTGCCGACAGGTGCTCCCCCTATGATAAAATCTGTGTTATGACTTAGCTTGAGCGCCACTTGCCACTATTTTTGTGCGCCAAGCATTGAACGAAAGCCTGCAAGACAGGATAAGTAATTTCGAGGAAAGACAAGGCAATGGCCTTAATCATTGATGACAGCTGCATTAACTGCGATATGTGTGAGCCCGAGTGTCCCAACCAAGCCATCACTATGGGTGAAGAGATCTATGAAATAGATCCGGCGCGCTGCACCGAATGTGTTGGCCACTATGACAACCCAACCTGTGTTTCTGTCTGCCCTATAGACTGTATCGACAAGGATCCCGAACATCAGGAAACCCAAGACGAATTGCTGGTAAAATACGCTCAATTGACCGGCAAGCTATAAGGATAAAATGATGAAAACATTACTGCTTCTTGTTGCATTACTTAGTCTTGGCGCCTGTGCCGAGCTCAAGGAAACCGGCCGAACCATAGGCCACACCACCAGAGACGTGACCAAGGAGATAGGCCACACCACCCGGGATGTGACCCGTGAAATCGGCCACGCCTCCCGTGATGCCGCCAAATCGGTCAAGGAAGAATTGAAAGACTGAGCCATCACGTCCAAGAAGTTCAAGCCCTTTCTCGCCAGCCAACAGGGCAAAGTTCTGCCCGGTTGGCAAGCACATTCAAACATCAGAGTTATCAGGCGGCATTGGCCCTCATACCGTGAGGCACGGGCAAACCGGCTTCATTCACATTAACGAAGACCATCTTGTCAATGCTGACAATAGGTGCCAGATTCAATTTATTGCGCACTTCGCAGCGAATAGTGATGGAAGTATGTCCCAGGCTGATAAGCTCGAGGCCAAATTCAATCACATCCCCAAGCTTGGCCGGGGTCATAAAGTTGATTTCCGAGATAAGCTTGGTCACATGGCTGACACTCTTCATCTGGCATGCGGCGAAGATGGCCGCTTCCTCATCAATCCAGCTCATCAACTGTCCACCGAACAAGGCTCCCGCCGGGTTGAGATGTTCGTGTTTAACCAAACGCCGACTGTAGTATTTCATGTTTGCGTCCTCGCATTCGCCTATGATTGAAATTCGCACTTGAACTAAAGCAAATTGGACGCCAAATATTCAATCAATATAATTCAATAAGTTACACCAAACTTATGCTCATAAATACCATTGCGATGCACCAGGATAACTCCTGCTGCACCCTAATGGACCGTGCTCAAACCTGGCTGAGCACCCGCTTGAAGGCCTGCAGAGTCTTGTCGATATCAGCAGCGCTGATATCTTTGTGAGTCACCAGGCGTAGTTGCCGAGCGCCGCTGATACGCACTCCTTCCTGCAACAAGCCTTTGACCAGAGCTTCAATATCCACTTCATCGGCCAAAGTGGCAAACACCATATTGGTTTGTACCTGGCTCATATCCAATGCCAATTCTTCCAACTGACTCAAACCTTCGGCCAAAGCCTTGGCATTGGCGTGATCTTCCGCCAAACGCGCCACCTGCTCAGTCAAGGCCAGCTCGGCTGCCGCAGCCAGAATACCGGCCTGGCGCATTCCGCCACCCAGCATCTTCCGCCAGCGACGCGCCTTATTAATAAGCCGCTCATCTCCGAGTAATAAAGAGCCAACCGGTGCCGCTAACCCCTTGGATAGACAGATGGATACCGAGTCGAAATATTGGGTTATATCGGCTATCTCCAACCCCTGCGCCACAGCAGCATTGGCCACCCGTGCGCCATCAAGATGGATTTTCAAACCGTGATTGAAGGCCAACTGCTGCGCCTTGGCCAGGTATTCCTGTGGCAATACCTTTCCACCTATGGTGTTTTCCAGGCTTAATAGACGGGTGCGGGCAAAGTGAAAATCATCGGGTTTGATGGCAGCGCGAATATCTTCAAGCGCTATACTGCCGTCGGCCTGATTATTCAGTGGTTGAGGCTGAATACTGCCAAGCACGGCCGCACCACCTCCTTCAAACTTATAATTATGGGCTTGTTGGCCACACAGGTATTCATCGCCCCGCTCGCAGTGGGACATGAGTGCCAACAGGTTGGCCTGAGTGCCCGAGCTGGTAAACAAGGCACTGTCAAAACCGAACATCTCGGCGGCCATGGCTTCGAGGCGATTGACCGTAGGGTCATCGCCGTAAACATCATCGCCCACCTGCGCGGCCGCCATGGCCTGGCGCATCGCCGCAGTAGGTTGGGTCACGGTATCACTTCTGAAATCTATCATCTATCCCCCATATCACATCCAGTTGCCCACATTAAGATACATGGGACAAAACACTCTAGCGCCGCTCGGCTTGACTGTACAGCGCCAGGAGGGCAAAGCTATATAACTGGACTTTTTACCAAATTGACACAGCCAAATAGTCCAAACAAAACGAGAGAAAGACAATCACACACATCAATCAGTAATCCTCATGCAAAGTAAAAAATAAAACCATTTAAAATCATAAAACTAAAAATTTATAACCTAAACAAGCCAAATAATACATAAATAAAACTAATCAAAATATTTAAATAAAATCACTGTTAAACTGCGGTATTTTCCGGCAGAATTCTGATCCTCTGTCATTTTGATGCGAATATTATGCAAGAAGCTCAGTTTATCGCCATACTTTGGCTGATTGGTGTACTGGCCGAAGCAATGACCGGCGCCTTGGCGGCGGGTAAAAAACAGATGGATCTCTTTGGCGTGGTAATTATAGGTTGTGCTACCGCCATAGGCGGCGGCACGCTCAGAGACATGCTATTGGGTAACTACCCGCTGATCTGGGTAGAAAACTGGCATTATCTGGTGGCTATCGGCTTTGCTTCACTGCTAACTGTGATAATCGCCCCTGTGATGCGTTACCTGTCAAAGCTGTTTCTGGCAATCGATGCCCTTGGACTGGCTGTGTTTTCCATTGTCGGAGCCCAAAAGACCCTGCTGCTGGGTTTCAGTCCCGTAGTGGCTGTGGTAATGGGTGTGGTTACCGGGGTTTTCGGCGGTATTATTCGCGACATTCTCTGTAATCAGATGCCGCTGATCTTTCGCAAGGAGCTGTACGCAGTGATCTCCATCATCACTGCCGGGCTCTATGTATTTTTGTCGCAATGGCAACTGGCAGAATGGCTAAATCTCAGCCTGTGTCTCACTCTGGGGTTCAGTTTGAGGATGCTGGCTATTAAGTATCACTGGGCCATGCCAACTTTCGACTACCAAACCGGCTCAGATCCACACCTGGATTGATCATACACTTGGCAGATACTGCCAAGCCAAACACAGATCCAACGTATTGTTTTATCTATTGGATCTGTATTGATTCGCCTACAGCTGTAGATGTTTCACCTAACCCTTGATTTTGGAAGCCTATTTGACCTCCAAAACCAAGCTCTAATCCCTAATCCAATACCGAAAACATATGCTGTTTAAGGCTATCAAAATCGGCCGGCAGAACAGCCGAAAGCAGCGGCTTATCAGCCACCCTTTGCAATGCCTCTGGCAGTGGCAGACAGGTGTTCAACTCGCGGTCGACCACATCCTTGAATTTGGCCGGATGTGCGGTTGCCAGAAAAATCCCCTGCTCTTCATCCTGCAGTGACAAACGCAGTGCCTCGGCGGCCACCGCTGCATGGGGCTCTGCCAGATAACCTGTCTGCTCAAGCGCTAACATGGCCTGACGGGTTTGCCCCTCGGAAAGCGCCAAGCCGGACAAGTCAGACAGCGGCCATTTCATCTCGGCAAAAATCGCTTCCACTCTGGGCCAGTTGCTCGGCTCGGACACATCCATGGCGTTGGACATGGTCGCAACAGTTTGCCGCGGCGCCCAATCACCAAAACTCAAATAGCGCGGTACAGTATCATTGCTGTTGGTGGCCGCCACAAAGCGCTTGATGGGCAATCCCATGGCTTTGGCCAGCAGACCCGCGGTCAGGTTACCGAAGTTACCACTGGGGACACTGACAACCGGCGCCGATTGATGCAGCTTTCTATGCTGGGCGACCGCTTCAAAGTAATAACAGATCTGCGCCAGCAAACGGCTGATATTGATGGAGTTGGCCGAGTTCAGGTGCAAACCGTCACGAATATCACTGTCTTCAAAGGCCTGCTTGACCAAATGCTGACAGGCATCGAAGTCGGCTTCGACCGCGACGGTGTGAATATTGCCGCCCAGAGTGGCAAACATCTTCTCCTGCAACTCACTGATCTTGCCTTTGGGATAGAGCACCATCACCCGCACCTTATCCAGGCCAAAGAAGGCATCGGCCACCGCCGCGCCTGTATCCCCGGAGGTCGCGGTCAAAATGGTCAGCGGCTCTGAGCCGCCAAGCTGGTTGAGACACTGAGCCATAAAACGGGCACCGAAGTCTTTGAAAGCCAAGGTTGGCCCATGAAACAGCTCCAGACAACTGCGCTGCGCATCCACCTGCACCAGCGGCAGAGGGAAATTAAACGCTTGCTCCACCAGTTTGTCGACACAGTCCTGCCCCAGTTCATCGGCGAGCCAGGCGCCGAGTATCTGCTTGCTGCGCTCGACAAAAGGCAGAGCCAACAAGGCATCGACATCTGCCAGTTTCGGGATCCGGGTTGGGAAAAAGAGCCCTCGGTCCATGCCAAGACCCAGCTTGAGCGCTTCAGTAAAACTTACCCGCTGTGCCGGGTGCTTGAGGTTATAGAGTTCCATATTGATGCCTTAAATTCTTTTTTGGATGAAAATGCGTTTCAGGACAATACCCGGGTGCCTTGCATATCCAGGCGGCAGATGTGAGCAAAGCCGCCCGCTTCGGTTAAATAGTGTTGTTCCAGGTAGCGCTTGGCCTGCTCGGCGCGGGCCAGATCGCCGCTGATAGAAAACAGGGTTGGGCCGCTGCCGGAAATCCCGGTGGCCAACATACCCAGCTCAGACAATCCGCGCCGCGCCGCCAGATACCCGGGGATAGCCTCGGCCCGATAGGGTTCGGCCAACACGTCTTTCAACACAGTCAGCGCCAGCGCCTCATCCTGGCGGTAACAAGCATGAACAAAGGCGCTGAGATTGCGACCAAATTCTATGCAGGTTCCCTTGTCATATTGGTTCGGCATCAAGGCGCGCATGGACGCTGTCGATAATGAAATCCCGGGATAGGCCACCAGCCAGTACCAGGAATCAAAGGCCGGCAAGGGCTCGCAGATACGCCCGGGTAAATCCAGCATCAGTTGCAATCCACCCAAGTAGCAAGGCGCCACGTTGTCATAATGCACCGAGCCACTGATCTCCCCTTCAAAACGCCCCATCAACCCCAGCAAGACCTGCTCATCATAGGGGCGACCAAAATATTCATTGAGACCATAGAGCGCCGCCACCACTGAGCTGGCACTGGAGCCAAGGCCGCTGCCTACCGGCAGGTTCTTGGACAGGGTCAAAGAAACGCCTTGATTGATCCCGGCCTCACCTAGGAAAAACTCGGCGCAGCGATAAACAATATTCTGTTGCGGCTCCTGTGGCAGCTTATGAGCCCAGGGGCCAAGTTGAGTCAGAGAAACGCCGCAAGACGCGGCGCCCACTGTAACTGTATCCCCCAGTAAACTGCCATCAATGGGGGCCAGTGCGGCGCCCAGCAAATCGAAGCCGACACCGACATTTCCCATAGAGGCGGGCGCATAGACAGTCACAGGTGCATTGGCGGGAATAAACTGACTCATGCGCTGACCTCCCGAGTCCAGTTGAGGGTTCTGAGTAAGTCGGCAAACACCCCGGCGGCCGTCACCTCAGTACCGGCACCATAGCCTCTGAGTACAAAGGGGATCGGCTGGTAGTAGCGGCTGTAGAAAGCCAGTGCATTCTCACCACCTTTGACGCTGAACAGGGGATCATCGGCCGCCACTTCGGCGATACGCACCCTGCAACCTGACTCATCTATCTGGCCGACATAACGCAGGCGTTTACCCTTGGCATGGGCGGCAGCGACTCGCTCGGCAACGGCCGCATCCAGCAGTGGCAGAGCCGCCATAAACTGGGCTACATCGCCTGATGCATCGAAGTCATCCGGCAAGACAGACTCCACCTGAATATCATCCAGCTCCAGCGGCAAGCCCACTTCCCGTGCCAAAATCAACACCTTGCGCGCTACATCCATACCATTGAGATCGTCCCTGGGGTCCGGCTCGGTGAAGCACTTTTCCCGGGCTATAGCCGTGGCCTGTGACAGACTCATCCCCTCATCCAGCATACCGAAGATAAACGACAGCGAACCCGAGAGTATCCCCTGGAAACGCAGCAGCTTATCACCGGCAAACAGCAACTTTTTCAGGTTATCGATAACCGGCAAACCGGCGCCGACATTGGTTTCATAAAGGAACTGGCGCCGCTGGGCCAGCGCGGTTTGCCGCAGCGCGCGGTAAAAAGCCAACTCACGGGTATTGGCCTTCTTGTTGGGTGTCACCACGTGCAAACCGGCATTCATCACATCCAGATAACGGCCGGCAATGACATCCGAAGAGGTGCAATCCAGCAATACGGGATTGAGTAACTGCTGCTCCTTGGCCCAGGCCAACATCTGTGTCAGATCAAAGGCGACGGGCGAATCGTTGAGCCTTGACTGCCAATCGGCAAGGGAGATACCGGCGGCGTCGAGCAACATCTTGCCTGAGTTGGCGATGGCGCAAACCCGAATACTAATATGTTGCCCTTTGAGCATGGCTTCCTGCTGTTTTATCTGCTCCAGCAAGCCTGTGCCAATGTTACCGGCGCCAACTAGGAAGACATCGAGATACTGCTGCACATCGAAAAAGCCCTGATGGCAGGCAGCTACCGCATGACGCGTCTTGCGCTGCTCGACCACGGCAGAAATGGAGCGCTCGGACGAGCCCTGGGCAATGGCGATGATATTGACACTGGCCTGGGCCAGGGCCTGAAAGAAGCGCGCAGCCACACCCTTATGGGTACGCATACCGTCACCTATCAGGGACACTATCGCCAGTTGATCCCGCATCTCCAGCGGCTCCAACAGTTCACTCTTGAGCTCTAGTTCAAACTCCTGCTCCAGCGCCCACTTGACTCTGGGGGCATCCAAAGTGGCCACACAGAAACTGATGCTGTACTCACTGGAGCTTTGAGTGATCAGCGATACCGAAACCTTGGCTCTGGCGATGGACTCCAAAATACGCGACGCCATCCCCACCATGCCTTTCATTCCCGGGCCTGAGACGTTGAACATGGTTTGGTTATCCAGATTGGAAATCGCCTTGACCTGCAACCCGGTCTGATCCGGCAGATTGGATACCAGAGTGCCCGGCGCTTTGGGGTTAAAGCTGTTTTTGATGTAGCACGGGATTTGGAACTGGGCTATGGGCGAAATGGTCTTGGGGTGCAGCACCTTGGCGCCAAAATAGGAAAGTTCCATTGCCTCTTGGTAACTGAGCTGGGAGAGCAGCTTGGCATCGGCAACCACCCGGGGGTCGGTATTGTATACCCCATCGACATCTGTCCAGATTTCGCAGCTGTCAGCATCCAGACAGGCTGCCAGAACTGCCGCCGAATAATCCGAACCATTGCGTCCCAGAGTCACCACCTTGCCATCGGCACCGGCAGCGGTAAACCCCGGCATGACCCACACTCTCTGCTCATCGAGTTTAAGCAACGCAAATCTGGGCTTACTGACAGCGATATCCACCACAGACTCCAATGGTGTGCCGACGCCGAGGAATAATTCTCTCGGGTCGAGTAAACCGGCACTGACTCCCTTGGCCTTGAGCACTTCAACCATCAAGGCTGCGGAGAGTCGCTCACCTGCCACCAGGATCTCGGCCCGCACACTGTCAGGACACTCCCCCAGAAGCTGAACCCCAGCCAATTTTGCCCGCCAACTCGCCAACTGTTGTGCCAATACCTTCTTCAGCTGTTGTCTGGCTTCCTCTGCAAAAGATACAGATGCATCGGCATACAAAGCTTCAAATACCTCAGCCACCTTGGCAAGCGCCTCGTCGACATCCCCCTTTGCCAATACCCTATCAACCATGGCCAATAGATTGTTGGTTACGGTTGCCGGAGCCGACAGCACTGTGGCCACTTGCTCTTCTCTGGCACTGGTCAGAACAATTTCTGCTGCCATTTCAAACCTTTGCCAGTTTGCCAGCGAGGTACCGCCGAACTTCATCACTTTCATCTGTCTCTCCTTTAAATACCGCGCCCGCCCAGGAAACAAAAAAGCCCGCTCCTTGGTGGGAGCGGGCTTCTTGTTTGCAATTCTTCAGGGTATAGTCAGCCCGCCCCCACACTGGTAATGGTGGTGGTTGTAATGGTGGTAATTACAACTGAGCTTAGCTGATACATTGGGTTTCTATACTCGTTTTATTCTCTTGTGTTCAGGCCGGTTCATTCAGGAGTTTAGCTCCTTGGAATGACAGCAATACAAACAGGATTGCTTTTTTCTGTAGCATTTGTCAAGGGGCGCTTTCATGAAAATTCTAATAAAATGCCAATCTCATTGAATAAGTCTCACCAAAGTCTGTTTTTAACTGGATAAGTATCAACAAAACTCCCTCATTATAATTAACCTTAACGTAAAGTGTATTTGGCTAAAAAGCTGAGTCTCAGCCAAGCAAGTGCAATCAAAGACACCCAAATAGAATTTTTAGAAAAGACGTTTAAAAAATAATGGCTTTTTTAGTTCCAGCCTGCCCCAAAATGTCATCTTGGCGGCAAAACTCTGTGCAACAGTTGGCATAAGCAACGCTCGGATATCGCCAGCGCGGAAAAAGCACGTTATCATGCGGCCACATTCTGAACGGGAGGCGATATGCAAATCACCCAACACAGTGCGGTTACCATTCACTACCGCCTGACTGACGCCAAGGGTCAGTTGATAGAAAGTTCTTTTGAGGCAGATCCTATGGTCTACCTCCACGGTATGGAAAACCTGATCCCGGGACTTGAAAAAGCACTGGAAGGCAAGAGCAAAGGCGATACGCTGGAAGTGACCATAGAGTCTGAAGAAGCCTATGGCCCATACCATGATGGTCTGCGTCAGGAAGTTCCTCTGGAAGCCTTTGGCGATATCCAGGACATAGTACCTGGTATGCGCTTCATCGCCGAAACTGAAATGGGCCAGCGCCCGGTACAAGTGACCGAAGTACTGGACAACAGTGTTATCGTTGATGGCAACCACCCTCTGGCAGGCCAATCACTGACCTTTAATGTCGAAGTGATGGACGTGCGTGAAGCGACAGCCGAAGAGATTGCTCACGGCCATATCCACGCCCATGGCGGTTGTGGTGGTCACGGCCAGGATCACGGCGGTTGCTGTGGCGGTCATGATCACGAGCACGGCGGCTGCTGTAATTCAGATGCAGAGGAAGACGCCAAGAAAGAAGGCTGTGACGGTAACGGTGGTTGCGGCTGCCGCGGTTAATAACCAAGCAGACAGACCACCTAGCAAATTATTGCTATCAATCGAGAGTCCGGCCAATGCCGGACTCTTTGTTTATGGCACTTTAGAAAACAAGGTTGGACGTAATTCTTTGGACTAAAATCAATAGATACCCCGGATGCGAAGAAATGCCCCGTGATCTTGTCCAGATTGGTCTACGAGAGCCTGCCCTATCTGTATTTTTTGACCGGTAGCCTGGCGCTCTATTTACTCGAATCCTTGCTTGGGATCCTGGGTTCCGTTTTGCTTATATTGGCCGCGGCCCGGATTTACAACCTGCGTTCGAGTCACAGACGCAGCGATCCCAAACGCTTACGGCGGGGAGGAGTTTGGCCCGAACCCCTGTATGCAGGATTGCCTTTCCTCTGGCTGCTGTCGGGCATGCTACTGTTAAGGTTTTCCGACCAAGAAGTTTACCAGCTACTGGGGCTGCTCTTCTGTGCCTGGAGCGGCTATATTCTGAATCAGCGCCACCTCTACCGCCGCCACAAATTGCCGCGACAACCCCTGATGTAACTCAAAGGATCAAGGCTCGGATTTTTTCCTTCAGCGCTGCGGGCATATGCTTCAAATAGTTGGAACAACGGGTGATGGTTGCTATGCTCACCTCATACTCGGCCGCAATCTGCCGCTGACTCATCTCCCCTTCAAGCAATACCTGAAACACCTTCAAACGGCCGGCGATGGCATGTCTTTCATCATCGGTCAACAACAATTCAAACAGGCAGTTTAGGTCTTCGGGATTATTGTGAGCCAGTACTTTCTCCAGTACTGATATCCAATCAGGGCGCATAGCAACTCTTTCGTGTTCACGTAATGGTACGTGAACACAGTATAGCGTTGTTTTCCTGCGAAAAAAAGTCGTGTTTTAGCAGCCAGTTACTGACAAAACTTTACATGTAAACTGAAAAAGTCTACTCCCTAGGTCAAACAAAATGTGTACAATAGCCAAGCAATGTCACATTAACGCACAAACTTGTGAGAATGATAATGAAAAAATACTTACTGATGTTAGCCGCCACCGCGGCGCTTAGCGCTACAGCTGTTCAGGCCCACAACTTTGAAAGCAGCGATGATGCCATCCAGTACCGTCAGTCTGGTTTCAGCCTGATGGCCTATAACTTCGGTGATATCGGTGCCATGCTCAAAGGCAAGAAAGACTTTAACGCCGATGTTGCAGCTATGCGTGCAGCCAATGTGGCCGCCCTGGCGAAACTGCCACTGGAAGGCTTTATCGATGGTTCCGACAAAGGTGATACTGAAGCTCTGGCCAAGATTTGGGCCGACAAGGCTGACTTTGAAGCCAAGTTCAAAGAACTGCAAACCAATGCCGACGCCCTGGCTATTGCAGCCAAAGGCGGCGACAAGAATGAGCTGAAAAAAGCCTTCGGTGCCGTTGGCAAGAGTTGCAAAGGCTGCCACGACGTATACAAAAAAGACTAATCCCTTTTAGTCATCACAATAAAAAGCCTGCATCTAGCAGGCTTTTTATTGCTTGGAAACTTACAACATGCCTATCACTGGCATCATCAAAAAGTGCACCACAGGCACGGCGACTACCAATAAAAGCACCAATGCCAGTATCAAAGAGGCAAACCTGGGTTGCTGCGCTTCTGCAGCCGGTAAGCGCTTATAGCCACTGAACATTGCCCCCACCAGCTTTTCACCTTTGAAGCGGTGCAGCAAGACGGCGGCCACATGAATACCGGCAAGGATCAATAAAAGATCGAAATTCTTCTTGTGTAACCAGGTAAACCAACTAGCGGTTTCACCGCTGACATAAGAAACCAAGGGCCCTTCGGTAAATATCTCATCTGTGGCAAACAAACCCGACACCAATTGCAAGCTGATTATGACCAGTAAAAGTACCACCATATAACCCCCAAGAGGGTTATGCCCTAAAGAATGAGGAGCCTGCTTGGCCCGCATCTTGGCAAGATAATCCAATGCCTGACGGGGATGACGGACAAAATGACTGAAACGGGCAGTGTCGCTACCGATAAAGCCCCAAATAAGCCGTACCACCAACAAGATCATCAGACTATAGGCGAACAACTGGTGATAGCTCATCTCCCCCTGATCGGCACTCCACCACAGCCCGCCCAAGAGCAGCAGCATGCCCCAATGAAACACCCGCACAGGTATATCCCAGACCTTCACTTTAACTTCGTTGTTATTCATAAAGTACTTCCTGTTATCACCCGTTTTGGCCCGAACGGCATAAGGGTAAAGAGTTATAGATAATACACATGATGATATTTAAAGCGACGGGAGGAGGCAATTGGAAAGGATTGATACTCAGTGATCTCATCAAATATGGCCCTTTATCAACCTGGGTTCAATACTTTTCAGGGCAAAATTGTCCAAACTTGTCTAAGTGATCAAATAAGTGACAAACGCTCTCTGACTCGCCACAAATATTGATTTAGATCACATTTTTAAGTCTGGGGATTGTTAATCTGAAACCAAGGAAGCAACAGAGGGTTTGACAATATGCTAAAGATCACCAGCAAGCAATTTGAAGTCACAGCTGCCATCCGTGAACGTGTTGAGAGCCGCCTTACCAAACTGGACCGTTACGATACTCAGCTGATTAATCCCCATGTCATCATCCTCAAAGAAGGGCCACTCTTTAAAATAGAAGCATCAATAAAACTGGCCAACGGACAACTTTTTGCCCAGGCGAAACATGAAAATCTCTACGCAGCCATAAATGCAATGGGACAAAAGCTGGAAAAACAACTCAATCGCCTGACCCACAAACCCGCAGCTCAGCGTGGTGCCTTTGAACCCGAAGCCACCGAACCTGAGTTCGAATACGATTACAAGGAGGACTACGCAGCTTGATATTTCAATCTCCCACTAACCAGCGCACCTTCGGGTGCGCTTTTCATTGTTGAACCCAAAGATTTTTTGATTGACAGCTCTAAGGGATAGATTTAGCTTAAATGTCATGAAAAACCTCAATCGCTCATTTTTTATTTTCTTTTTTACACCTCATTCCCGGAGGCGGCCCTGACGTGTAAAAACGAAAATGAAAATTGCCAAGCCTCCCACCCGGGAGGCTTTTTTGTCTGTATCATGCACTGAGTATTACTGGTTTAGAGGTCTGAATGAATAAAGTACCGTCGCTGGAGCGAATAAGGGATGACATCACTACCCTGGACAGGGATCTGTTGGCGCTATTGGCCAAACGTCGGCAACTCAGCCTGGAAGTCGCCCGCAGCAAAGAGGTGGACATTCGCCCAATCCGTGATACCCAGAGAGAGAAAGAACTCTTGGCAAGGCTGGTTCGCCAAGGGCGGGAACAGGGATTGGATGCCCATTATGTCATCAGTCTCTACCAGGCCATTATTGAAGACTCAGTGCTGAACCAACAGGCCTACCTCCAGGGCAGAGCCAATCCCGAAACCCAGAAACAGCAATACTGCATCGCCTATTTGGGCGCCAGAGGTTCATATTCCTACCTGGCCGCCAGTCGCTACTGCCAACGTCGTCAGGTAGAGATGCAGGATCTGGGTTGCCAGAACTTCGATGATATAGTGCAGGCCGTCGAATCCGGCCATGCCGACTATGGTTTTCTGCCGATAGAAAACACCTCATCCGGCTCAATCAACGAAGTCTACGATGTGTTGCAGCACACCAGCCTGGCCATAGTGGGTGAAACCACTATAGAAGTGGGCCACTGTCTGCTGGCCAAAGCGGGAAGCAAGCTTGCCGATATCAAAACCGTCTATGCCCACCCCCAACCCATCAGTCAATGCAGTCGCTACCTGAGTCGCCATCCCGACTTTCATCTGGAATATTGCGCCAGCAGCGCCGAGGCAATGGAAAAAGTTCTCCAGGGCGATAACACTGTGGCTGCTATCGGCTCCAGTGAAGGCGGCGCCCTCTACCAATTGGAAGCTCTGGAGCAGGAACTGGCCAATCAAAAAATCAATCAGAGCCGTTTTATCGTAGTGGCCCGCAAGGCGATAGAAGTGCCGGAGCAACTGCCGGCCAAGACTACTCTGATTATGGCAACCGGCCAAAAGCCCGGCGCCTTGGTGGAAGCCTTGCTGATCCTCAAAGATCACAACCTCAATATGAGTAAGCTGGAGTCACGCCCTATCCCGGGCACGCCTTGGGAAGAGATGTTTTATCTGGATGTCGATGCCAATCTGGCATCCATAGCTATGCAGCAAGCACTTGCCGAGCTTGAACGGCTCACCCGCTTTATCAAAGTACTTGGCTGTTACCCTTGTGAGACGGTCGAGCCAACCCAGCTGAGTCACAGCCAACTGCTGATTGAACCTGAGAGTTCCAGGCAGGACAGCGCCAAACTGTCACCCCAGAGACATTCCCGTCACTATAAACCGGTCAGCACAGAAATTAGTTGCGGCCAGCTCAAACTGGGGCAAGGCCAGTTCGCCGCCTTGGCGCAACTGAACCTCCCCATAGATGCAGACAGCTTTGCCCCAAGCGCCAAGGCCCTCAGGGAAGCGGGATTTCAGGGCGTGGTTCTCAGCACGCTGACGCGCCAACCCGATGCCAAACAGCAACTGCCCAAGTTGCAGAGCCTGTTAAACCAAGCCGGGCTGCAGAGCATTGTTGCCTTGGAGCATGCAGAAGATCTGGCTCTGGCCCAGACCGCGGCCGACATGCTGCTGCTCAGCGGTAAACAGATGTACAACACAGAGCTGCTCAATGCGCTTGGCGGACAGAACCTGCCGGTGATATTGGAGCGTAATCCCATGGCCAGCCAACAGGATTGGCTGACCAGCGCAGATACCCTGCTCGCCGGCGGGAATCAGCAGTTAATCCTCTGTGATGCGGGGGTCAGTGGATTGAATCAACCCGAACAGCTTATGTTGGATCTCGCCGCCCTGGTGGAACTAAAAACCCAGAGCCACTTACCGCTGTTGGTAAATCCAAGTCTGTGCCTCAACCCAAGCAGCAGTGAGCAAACACTGACTGCTCAGGTCTTGGCTATCAAGGCGTTGGGCGTAGATGGTTTAATCATCGCAACCGATGTCCGTCATCCACAGCAACATGCAGGCTTAATCGCCAAGCTGTATCAGACAGCCTGAGTCGATTCGGCAGCGGCTTTACCGGCCTCTGCCGCCTCGCGGCTGCGGCGGATCAAACGGGAAACCGTTGAGCCCTGCACCATGATAGAAAAGACCACCACGGCATAGGTCATTACCAGCAAGAGATCCCTGAGCTCCAGCTCGGGGGTCAGCACTATCCCCGCCGGAAGACTCATGGCCATAGCCAGCGCCAGGCCGCCCTTGAGCCCGCCCCAGATAAGGATCCCCTCCGCGCCTTGGCTGTATTGCCGCATACGCCGGAACCCCAGATAAGGTAAGTACACGCTGACACATCTTGCCAACAACACCACAGGGATACTCAGCAGCACAAACCACCAGAGTTGCATATCCAGATGGGTCAACAGCAACAGGAGCCCCAATAGCAGGAACAAGAGCGAATTGAAGAAGTGTTCAAGCAGGCTCCAGAACCTTTGCAGCAATATTCTCCCCGTGACCCCAAAGCATTTTGGCACTGTGAAATTCCCCAGCACGATTCCTGCGGCCACCATGGCCAGAGGGCCGGACACCGAGAGTTTTTCTGCCATCACATAACCTGCGGTAGGCACCACCAAGGTAATCAAGAGTCTCTGGGTTTCTTCATCCGTGAGTTTCATCAGTTGATGCAGCGCAAAAGCCAACGCCAGGCCATAGGCAATGCCACCAACGGCCTCATGGAAAAACAGCGCGCCGACATCGGCCAGGCTCAGAGCCTCGGCGGAAAAAGCCAGCTGCGAGACAGCAACAAACAGCACCAGGCCAATACCATCATTGAACAGCGACTCCCCCTCAACCTGAATGGCAATATCCTCAGGCGCGCCGAGTTTTTTTAAGATGGCCAAAACCGCTATCGGATCGGTTGGTGATATCAAGGCCCCGAACAACAAACAATAACTCCAGGGTAGCGCCAGCCCCAGCAGCGGCATCAAATAGAAGCAAAGCGCCGCCACCGTCAGAGTGGAAATCACAGTACCAAGCAGAGCCAGACAGAGAATTTCCCATTTCTGGCTGGCCAGCACCTTGAGCCTTATCTGCAGCGCACCGGCGAAGAGCAGAAAACCCAACATACCGTTCAGCAGCAACGCCTGAAAGTCGAGCCTCTGCAATACTGAAATGGTTTTGATATGGATATCCAGCTCAAACCACTTACCCACCACCAGGATAATCAGGCTAAGGAGCATGGCCAGGCCTGTGATGGCTATGGTTTCTTGCAGTGAGTGAAAACGGCTGGATAACAGCGAGATAATCAGTGCCAGCGCCGCCAGCACACAGAAGAGTTGATAGTCCGTCATATTTCCTTGCGATCAGGCTGACCGCTTCCCTGGTAGCAGACAAGAGCTACATGGCTTGTCCATCTGTGAGGCTGAGCCAACCCTTGAAGATTCGGTAACTGAACCAGATAACCCCCAGGGCGCACAAGCTGAGGCTGAGCCACAGCGGATTGACCCAGTAGCCCATAGCCAGTAGCAGTGCCAAACCCATAATACTGCGCCTTTGCCAGCGCAAGTGAGAGCCCAGCAGCGACAGAGGTGCAACCTGCCTTTGGCTTAAGTTAATCAACAGGCTCAGGATCACAGGCAGGAAAAACAACGGAAAGGCACACATAAGCGCATATAAAAAATGGCCCATGCTACGATCTTCACTGGCAAATGCTTCTGAGGGTAAGCTGGTCATAGTCTGTCTCCGGCCAACATCTGGAATGCAGGGCCCAAAGCTTTTGCCCTGCTTTAACCATACTGTGAGATCGCCACTTCTGCAATGCCGGAAACAGAATTAGAAGGGGCCGGTTTCCAGTTGAATATCACTCTTCACCCGGCTGGAGCACGCCAACACCATACCTGAGTCAATCTCATCCTGGCTGAGCGTCTGCTGGCTGCTGCTTTCCACTTCACCGGAGACAACCCGGCACTTACAGGAGCCACAAACGCCGCTGCGACAGGCGGCAATAATGGGCAAACCTTCAGACTCCAGCGCTTCAAGCAGGGTCTGATCGCCATTGATGCTGAGCTCAAGGCCGGCAACACTCAAGCGGTAATTGGCCAAACCGTCACCCGCAGGCGCCGAGGTATTTTCAGCAAAGCTTTCCTTGTGAAAACGCGTCATATCGAAATCTGCTTGCGCCAGCATCTGCTCTGTGGCCGCCATGTAAGCCTCGGGGCCACAGACATACACGGTGCGCTGACGATAATCCGGCACCAGTTGTTCCAGTGCCGCCAAGCTCAAGCGTCCCGGTAACATAGGGCACTCGGCAAGCTCCCCGGAGACTGAGGCAGTCTCACCTCCCTGCTCCAGCAGATAGCCCAGCTTAAAGTTATCGTGACGGCTGTTCATAGCCCGCAAACTGTCTCGGAAGATGAGATCCTGCTCGCTTCTGGCACTGTGAATAAAAGCGATATCGCTGTCAAGATAGCTGTCGGTCAGAAAACGACTCATGGAAAACATCGGCGTAATGCCACAACCGGCGCTTAAAAACAGATAGCGCTCGGCCGGTATATCGATAAGGTTGAACTGGCCGTAAGGCCCGGAAGCCATTAGGCTGTGGCCCGGCTTAAGATTATCGATAAGGTAGTTGGAAATTTTGCCGCCCTCAACCCTCTTAATGGTCAGCATCAAAGAATTGGGCCGAGATGGCGAAGAGGAGATGGTATAACAGCGGCGATACTCCTCACCGGCAATCTCCAATTGCAATGCTACAAACTGCCCGGGCTTGAAATGAAAAGACAGCGGCTGAGCCGCTTTAAAACGAAAACTCACCACATCCGGGGTTTCCTGCCAGCGGGCGACACAAATGAGCCGCAGCTCTCCGGGAACCCATTGACCAGCCTGATATTGACTGATTGCCGGCGAAACTTGTAATGGATTGAGTGTCATCGAAACTCCCTCTACAGAGAAAGAAATGGCCGGAATGCCGCAGGCATTCCGGCCTCAAGAGATACGCATCAAGCGGCGCCGAGAATCGCCTCCAGGTCTTCCTCAACCGTGCCAACATTGCGCAGGCCGAACTTATCTTCCAGTACCTTCAGCAAATTGGCGGTCAGGAAAGCCGGCGGAGTTGGGCCGGTACGTATGTTCTTCACTCCCAGTGACAGCAAGGTCAACAGGACCACTATCGCCTTCTGCTCAAACCAGGACAGCACCAGACTTAGCGGCAATTCGTTGATATCACACTCAAATATCTCAGACAGTGCCAGCGCCAGCTGAATCGCCGAGTAGGCGTCGTTACACTGGCCGATATCCAGCAGTCTGGGGATACCGTTGATATCACCGAATTCGAGCTTGTTGAACTTGTACTTGCCACAGCCCAGGGTCAGGATCAGGCTGTCTTTGGGGGCCGCCTTGGCAAGGTCGGTGAAGTAGCTGCGCTCGGCCTTGTCACCATCACAGCCGCCAATCAGGAAGAAGTGGCGGATATTGCCGTTCTTGACGTTTTCAACCACGGCAGGCGCCGCATTCATCAAAGCGTTGCGGGCAAAACCTATGGTGATCATATGGGGGATCTCATCATAGGCAAAGCCTTCAAGCGCCAGTGCCTTGTCGATAACGGCACTGAAATCGTCGCCGGTCAGGTGAGTCACGCCCGGCCAACCAACGATACTGCGGGTAAAGATGCGGTCGGCATACTGACCGACATTGGGATCGATAATGCAGTTGGAGGTCATCACCACGGCGCCGGGGAAGTTGGCAAATTCCTTCTGTTGATTTTGCCAGGCGCTGCCGTAGTTCCCCACCAGATGCGGGTATTTCTTCAGTTCAGGATAGGCCAGCGCCGGCAACATCTCACCATGGGTATAGACATTGATGCCCTTGCCTTCTGTCTGTTGCAGGATGAGCTCGAGATCTTTCATATCGTGGCCCGAGACCAAGATTGCCTTGCCCTTCACCGGCTTGGTGTTGACCTGAGTCGGCTCTGGATGACCAAAGGCCGCGGTTTCACCGGCATCTAGCATAGCCATCACAGAATAGTTGAGCTGACCTATCTCCATCGCAGTGGCAAACAGCTTGTCAGCATCTGTGCTGTCGGTCGCCAGAAAGGCCATGATCTCGTGGAAACGACCGGCCACTTCGCTGCTGGTCTGATCCAGAACCCGGGCGTGTTCCATATAGGCAGCCGCCCCTTTCAGGCCGTAGAGGCACAGGAGTCGCAGACCGAGAATATCTTCATTGAGGTCATCACCTCGGTTGGGCGCAGCCACTTTGGCCTGTTGTAACAGCTCGGCCTTGGACGCCCCCAGCAGCAGAGTCGCCGCGGCGGACATAGGCTCGGGTGTCACGCCCCTTTGTTCACAAAGCTCCAGATAGCGCTGCTTTAGCTGGTCTCGCAAGCGAGCGGCCTCCTTTGCATATTCGGTAATCCGCTCATCGTCGAAGTTGACATTGGTCAGAGTGGCGAAAAATGCCTTGGGCACAAAGGTATCGACTTGCGGATCGATAACCTCAAACTCCCGGAGTTTGACGGCATAGGTGGACAGCCCCTGCAACATGTAAATCAACAGATCCTGCAGATCCGAGGTCGCGGCCAATTTACCGCACATCCCCTGGGCATAGCTGCAGCCATTACCGGCCGGGGTTCGAATGGTTTGCTCACACTGAATACAAAACACGGCATATCTCCTTTAATCATGCTTTATTTTTGCATGTTTAAAATCAGTGTACTCTTTCATCGCTCAGACGAAAGAACGTGAGTCATAAAGCTTGAAGGAGATCACCTTAAGCAATTGCTGAATAAATGGCTTTTTGACTTCTATCTTACTGATACAAATGAAAAAGGAGCCTAAAAGGCTCCCTTGGATAAATCGCGTTGCACTGCCAGCGGAGTTGACCGCCTTGAGATCAGTGACTCTTCATATCATTGACCGACTGCAGCATGCTGCGGCTCTCGCTGCGAAACTGTGGTGCAAAGTCACCGAACCATTCGGCCACCTCACGGAACTGGCGCACAAAGCCGTCTCTGTCACCGGCCTTGAGCATGGCTAAAGCGCCGGCATAGTTGTTCAGATAGTCGGAAATAGCCCCCAGGCTCTCTTGCTGGGCGAAGATGATATCGGCGTAAAGCTCTGGGCTTTGAGCAAACAAGCGACCCACCATGGCCAACTCCAGCCGGTAAATCGGCGAGCTGAACTGCAGCAGACTATCAAGATCGGCCTGCTCCCGGCACAAGTTCAGGCCATAGACAAAGCTGGAGAAGTGGCGCATCGCCTGCACCAGTTGCATCGCCTTATCATGCTTGCCGGCATCCGCTTCCACCAGCCGTGCTCCCCAAATAGCTATCTGCTCCAGCAGCCAGGCATAGGCCTCACTCTGCCGACCATGGCACACCACGACAACCTGCTTGGCGAGGCTGCCCACATCCGGGCCAAACATGGGATGAAGCCCCACCACAGGCCCGCAGTGGGTCTCGAGCATGGCTTGTAGCGGCTGCGACTTTATCGAGGTCAGATCCGCAAGAATGCAATCCTTGGGCAAGCCTTGTAAACGGGAGCGAATAAGCTCACAGGTAATGGCAATCGGCACAGTGACCAATACCAGACCGGCTCCGGCAAGGATAGCATCGGCATTATCCCAATCATCTTTATCGAGCAGATGTACTGGATAACCGGAGAGTGTCAGCATCTGGGCAAACAGGGTGCCCAGCTGGCCACGACCGCCAATGATCACCACCTTGTTGATATCCGGGTTCACCTGCTTGAAACCCACATCCTTCTCGTTGAGATAGGATTCCCGCATCAGGCGCCTGAGCACATCTTCTATCAGCTGCGGCGATACCCCCAGACTTTCGGCTTCTACGCGGCGCTTGGCCAACATGGCGGCCTCCCGCTGCGGTGCATAAATGGGCAGGCCGGCGTTGTGTTTGACCGCGCCGACCTGGGCCACCAGATCCAGCCGCTGACGCAGCAACTTGAGTAACTCTTGGTCGACGCCGTCAATCAGTCCGCGTAACTTCTCCAGCTCTGCCGTGGTTTTCTCACTCATCTCAAATCTTCCGTCAGCCATTTGCCACCCTGAGCATATCAAAGCGAGTGGGTAAAATAGAACTCAGTTGCGCCGCCCCTTGCCTGAGCAGTTGCTCCGTATCCTGCCAATCTATGCAGGCATCAGTGACCGAAACCCCATAGTCAAGCTCGGCAAGCGGCTTGTCACAGGCCTGACTACCGGCAAACAGATGGCTTTCCAACATCAAACCTATGATGGAGCGATTGCCCGCCGCTATCTGGTCAAATACATCCCGGCACACAGGCAGTTGCCGCCGATGATCTTTGTTGGAGTTGCCATGACTACAGTCGATAATCAGTCTGGCATTGAGCCCGGCATCATGCAGCTGCCGTTCACACTCGGCCACCGAATCGGCATCATAGTTGGGGCCCGCCCCACCTCGCAGGATCACATGCCCATCCGGGTTACCGGCGGTTTGCAGCAAAGCCACCTGCCCTTGTTGATTGATCCCCATGAATCTGTGACTGCTGGCCGCCGACTTGAGGGCGTTAATGGCCACCCCCAGATTGCCATCCGTGCCATTCTTGAACCCTACCGGCATGGAAAGCCCGGAGGCCATCTCCCTGTGGGTTTGTGATTCTGTGGTTCTGGCGCCTATGGCTGACCAGGTCACCAGTTCGGAAATATATTGCGGACTGATGGGATCCAGCGCTTCGGTGGCAACCGGCAACTCGAGTTCGGCCAGAAACAACATCAACTCCCGCGCCATCCGCAACCCTTTTTCAATATTGAAGGACTCATCCATATCGGGATCATTGATCATCCCTTTCCAGCCCACTGTGGTTCGAGGTTTTTCAAAGTAGACCCGCATCAGGATAAAAAACTGATCCTTGAGCTCGTCATGGAGCTTTTTCAGTTTGAGGGCATATTCCTTGGCCGACTCAATATCGTGAATAGAGCAAGGGCCGGTGACGACCAACACCCGGTTGTCACGCTTGTGAACTATGTCGGAAACTGTCTTGCGGGCACTGAGAATATAGCGATAACCGTGATCAGAAAGTGGCAACTGCTGCTTGAGTTCTTCGGGAGTTATGAGGACTTGTTCGGCACTGATGTGCACATTCTCTATATTACTGGACTGCATTCTGATCACCTGAAATTAATTTGCGCGACTTGCTTAACCGCACCATCGTAGCGGTGCACCATTACGGCATTACACTATGCCGAGACTGAAGCGGGAGATCAAGGGCGAAACCGGAAAAATTTTCATCTTTATTGCCAAGGAAACAGCAAACGGTTTCCATGTGTGCTTTGTCTAAGTTTGAATGCCAAGCTTGGCTCACTTGTCGTAAACAGCAAAATCGCCAAATCATCAAATAGTTAGGATGACAAAAAGTAACAATCCACCATGCTTGAAGGTTTCTTTATCCAATGTTTGTTGTACCTTCTCGTCAAGGGAAAACAGATGAAAAAATGCTGTTATCTCACGAAGCGTGAGAATTCATCCCTTCATCCGGATTTCAAACAGTACAAAAGATGGTGTAAATGCCATTTCATTCCACTGAAAGAGCGGCTGAAGTGACTGGGTGATTGGTGACGATTCAATGCAGAACTTTAATCCACTTATTTCAACCATTGCAGGTAGATCTATTCAATTCCTGTTCGTCAGTTCTATGAGCTATTTTCCACATTATTCCGTTCCCACCTCAAGATGCGCGCCCTCACTGTGCAGCAAATGACGCCCCTGACCGGGCTTACAGCGAGCTTACAATGGCATCCTACCAGCATCAACTTAACAGGCTGCGCGCCATGCCCGGCACACAAAGAAAAGGCGCGTCCTAAGACGCGCCCTATTTACTGCTGTCAGCCATCCCGCTGAGTTGTGCTCCCTGCACCTTCCATGCGTATGAATTTCTTCCTGTGGACACCTTGTCTCAGTGATGACAGCTTCCAAGCTATCTTTTCATCCTTGCTGACAACCATCCTGGTATCTGCTCAATTCCCTTGAGCCTCCTTGTGGCCTCCTGGCACTCATCTTCCATGTTTGCCCATCCACGAGCTTGTTGTCGTCCATGAGTTGGGTTTTCCCTTAACCCAAAGGCTGGCATCCCTGAGCCTGTCCTCTACTTCGTCCTGAACGCTTTCCTTAGCAGACCTTCCTGTCTCAAATGGCCTTTCCTGGCGCGGCAATTTCCTTATTACCGGAAAAATCTCTTGTGTATCCATCCTGGATACCGCTTTCCCTGCGAGCCGTTTCCTTGGCTTGAACTTCCCTGCAATGGTTTCAAGACGTCCTGTCTTGATTGTCATCCATGATTAAAATCCATTTAGCAGGCTTCCTTGCAGCTCATCCTTGCAGCTCGTCCTTGCATAAGCCTTTCCAAAACGCGTCATCCTGACACTTGCCCTGGCTGCCTCCTTAAACTCCTTGGCGTTGCTTTCCTTGCAACTCCCTCTTCCTTGAGGCTCCCTCTTCCTTGAAGCTTGTAACTTCAGCTCCTTTCCTTGGAAGCTCTGTCAAAGCATCCTGCCCTGACCACAACTTAAGTGTACCCAAGGCCCCCTCTTTGAGATGGTCGATTTTAGAACAGGCTAGGAATGACAAATATTCAGCAGTCGCTAATAAAATTCTAATCACTTGTTTATTAACAACATTTAATTATTCGCCAGTAAGAACAGCTAATAAGTCTTATGTTTATCGCACAGCTTTGTGAGACATATCTCACATTGGTACTGGTAAATAACCAAAAACACTCAGAAACGACGTTTGCCACTGACAAATTGGGCCAACATGACCCAGTCAGCCATCAAGCTATAGACTGGGTATTGAAAGGTCGCCGGCTTATTGTGTTCAAAACCAAAGTGACCAATCCAGGCAAAGCCATAACCCACCACAGGCAGAGCCAAGAGCCATACAAATTGTCCACTAAGCAGGCTGAATAACAGAAGAAGCAATACCAGTATCGAACCTAGATAATGCAAACCTCGGCATACGGGATCGGAATGCTGTGACAGGTAGAAAGGATAAAACTCAGCAAAACTCTTGTACTTTTGCTCCATGCTTAACTCCTGTTATTGGTAGACGTCATCATCAGTATGACTGTGGTAAAAGAGCAACTCTCCGGTTAACTGCCCGATATTCAGCTCAACCACGGGTACAAAGCCTTGCTCTCGGAACAGATGAGAATGGCCATCCTCAGTCACAAAGACTCCAACCCCTTCCAGCTCCGGCTGCTCATCACACCAACCCAATACCGCCTGGACGAGCAACTTGCCATAACCTTTGCGCTGCTCGGTTAAAGCTACTGCAATGAACTGTATAATGCCGTATTCAGTAGCCGGCAGGTGCTCCAGAATTGAATTCTCCTTCTGCATCAACTTCTGCGTCGATTGCCAACCTGTCCCCAGCAGCATTTTCAAACGCCAATGCCAATAGCGCCCCTCCCCCTGGGGAAGTGATGAGGTCACCACGCAGGCAACCCCAATCAAGCGCTCATCATCGAACAACCCAATAAGGGGCTGCTCCTGTTGCCAAAGCTCATTGAGCTCTTCACGAATTGCGGCTCTGAGCTTTTGTTCATATTCGGCGGCATTGGCGGCCGGCAAGGTCTGCTGAAAAAACGCATCATAGTGATAGGCGTTATAGAGAATTGATGCGGCCAGGCGCAAATCTTCCGCCGTCAGGTAAACAGCACGCAGGGAATCGGGAGTCTGGGTTTCCATTTGTTGTTGTCCTTGTCAGCCAAAAGGGTAATTTCCAATTTAACAATTTTGGATCAAAGTACAATCTTTTGCTTGTCAAGCCGTTCGACTACTGCCGTGGGCACCATTCCCATAGAGATAATAAGCTCTGCCGATTTAAAGCAATGGATCTGCGGTTCGATTGGTATAAGCTAAAGGGAAGGAATAAAGCTTACTATCTGTTTTATGAAGGCTTGTTCACCCATCACCTTGGCAAGATATGCCAGGACTTCTGGAGGTCAGAATATGGATACCACCCACACAGACTTGGCCCATTTATTTGAGCAATTGGGACTCCCCAGCAGCAGCGAGGCGATAGAAGGTTTTATCGGCACACATTCTATCCCCGAGGGAGTCAAACTGGTGGATGCACCATTCTGGAATGAAGCTCAGCGCACTTTTTTAACAGAGGCTCTGGCCGAGGACGCCCAATGGTCAGACACCATAGACCATTTGGACGCCCAGCTCAGGAGTTGATTGAAATTGGGATGAGTGTGAATTACAGCTGCGCGTAGGCCTTATCGCCCCAGCCAATCAGTTGTTGATCGCGAAACACCAAGGGGGTGCATTCATCCTTGGTGGTCTTGCCATCACTGTGTCTGTGGCGGGTACGGTAAAATAGTACCTGTACTTGCTGCTCATTGGAGAGAAAGGCTTCATTGAAGTCGGCCTGCCCCATGAGATGCTGCACCTGTTGCTGATCCATCCCCAGAGTCAACTTGGCCAGTTGTTGCTGATTTTGCTGTTGCTGCAGCTGCCAGGACTCCTTTTCATCCCAGTTGGCTTCGTGATCGCCGACATTGACCACACAAGCACTAAGCCCTAAGCTTGCTATCCCCATCAGTGGCAGTAATAACTTGTTCATTGTCACTCCTTGTTATATTTATCAAATGTTAATTTTTGTTAAGTAAATACAGCAAGCGCTATGCAACATGCAGGCCAACAAATAAACTGATAAATATCAAAAAGATAAAAACAAATAACTGCTGCACTATGTAGCTATTGGCGAAAAAGTGAGGTTTTTTACCAAGATGTCCACTCCACTGGAACAGGTCATGGCCGCTGCGGCGGCAGTAGCCCAAAGCGGCCATACTCCCTCTCTGGCACTGATTAAGGCAAGACTCAGCAACAAGTTACCAATGCCACTGCTGGTTGAAGGTCTGCAGCGCTTCAAATCCCTTCCGGAGAGTGAACGGGAAAAACTAACTCAAAGCGAACCTCGGCAGGATGAAGCTGCACCACAGAAACCTGTCCCCACAGTAGAAGTCCTCCAGCAGGAGATCAGCCAGCTACGCCAGGAACAGCAGCAACTGAAACAAGAATTCGCGGCCTTACAACAAAGGCTCGCCAAGCTTGAGGGCCAGCAATAATGTTTGTCTGCGAACTCAGGTTTGAATGCTTTGCCAACACCACGATCAGCGCCGCAGAAAAAGCCATCAATACTCTGCTTGAAGCCTGGCGGGCCAACGGTCAGGTATTAGGACGGGAATTTGCGGTGGCCTTTAGGGACGGAGAGTTCAGAGTCAGGCTACTGCTACCTGAAGAAACCAGTCTGGCCAACAGGCACAACAGTCCCTGGGCCAAACAGGCGTTGCAGCAGTTAACCGAGGCCAAACTGCTGGCCCCCAAGGAAAAGCTCATAGGTCAGGATATCAATTCCGAAGTCAGCACCCTGGAGCCCCCAAGTTGGCAGCTGCTTTATACCAGCTATGTGCATATGTGCTCGCCGCTGCGCAGCGGCGATAACTTGCTACCCATTCCACTCTACCGCATTCCCGCGACCTTCAACGGCGATCACAAGCGGGTGATCCGTTGGCAAACCGAGTGGCAAGCCTGTGATGAACTGCAGATGGCCGCAGCAACCAAGGCCGAGTTTGCCGCACTTGAGGAGCTTTCCAGCCCGGATAGCGATCTGTTTCGCCGCGGCTGGGATTTGCGTGGCCGCATCGAATATCTGACCCAAATTCCTACCTATTACTACCTTTACCGGGTCGGGGGAGAGAGTAAGCAAGCCGAATTGGCCCGTCCCTGTCCCCGCTGCGGCAACCCGGACTGGCGCCAGCCCAGCCCGTTGCTGGATCTGTTTCATTTCCGCTGTGACAACTGCCGGATAGTCTCCAACCTCTCCTGGGATCATCAATAGCCTAGGTTCATCAATAGCAGTGATCATCAATCAATAGTGATTGTGGCAACCCCGGCTATCAGCGGCGGGAAAACAGGTGTTGCCACATAAGCTTCATCCGCGCCCAGAGACCGGGATGGTCAACATCCGCCATGGTCGGCTCCACAGGCTCAACTGCCGGCGCCACTCTGGGGCGCAGCATAACAAGAAACTCTTCCAGGCTATCTGCCAGCTTCTTTGAGGGGAGCTCACCCGGGGTCTCACGCCAGACAGCACCGGTTTCGTTATCCACGCAGATCATCTCATCACCTTGCCCCAATAGGCCGATAAACCAGGTCGGTGGCTGCTTGAGCTTGCGTTTCATCATCAGGTGCCCAATCAGATTCTGCTGCAGGAACTCAAAATCATCCTGACTCCAGGGCTGCAATAGTTCCCCTTCGCCGAAATCGGCTTCAAACAACAGATGCGCGGCAAAAAACTGCCCATAAAACTCGTCGATATCGGCATGCAGCGGCAACTCCAGCGCATGACTGACATTGGCAAAACTGCCTGGCTGCTCACGGCGAATAGTCTGCCACAGTTGCGGATCTTCACCATCCTCCTGCAGCACACAGGGCGAGGCTTCTCCCCTGGCATAACATCTGGGGCCTTCCCCCAGACTCGACTGGTAACTTTGATGATAACGGCTGAGAAATTGCTCCAACGCCTGGGCACAAGACACTTATCGCACTTCCAAATTCAGGTATAATGGTGGCCTATTTTGACACGGAAACCCGCTTGATGACACAGAATCACGACCCTTACCGGAACGCCGAAGCCTTATCTGGCCTGACACTGGGTCAGCAGACAGATTATCAAGAGCATTACGCCCCAGAGCTGTTGCAGGGTGTGCCCCGCAAACTCAACCGTGATGCAATCAACCTGAGTACGCCTCTGCCGTTTCAGGGCGCCGATATCTGGACCGGCTATGAACTCTCCTGGCTCAATGCCAAGGGCAAGCCCATGGTGGCCATCGCCGAGTTCCAGCTGGATCTCAACAGCGAGCATTTAATTGAGTCCAAATCCTTCAAGCTCTATCTGAACAGTTTCAATCAAACTCGCTTTGACAGTACTGAAGCCGTCGAGCAGACCCTTACCCAAGATCTGAGCCGCTGTGCCAATGGCGAGGTAAAAGTCAGAGTGATTGAGCCCAAGCACTTCAACAGCCAGAGAGTTGTTGAGCTGCCGGGGCACTGCATTGACGATCTGGATATTGAAGTCAGCGACTATGAGTTCAACCCCAAATGGCTCGAGGACAGTACAGACGACAAGCAGATAGTTGCCGAGACCTTGAACTCCAACCTGCTTAAGTCCAACTGTTTGATCACCTCACAGCCTGATTGGGGCAGCGTGATGATCCGCTACCAGGGCCCCAAGATAGACAAGGAAAAACTGCTGCGTTATCTGATCTCTTTCCGCCAGCATAACGAGTTCCATGAGCAGTGTGTGGAGCGGATATTCACCGATCTGAAGCGTTTCTGCCATTGCAGTAAATTGACCGTCTACGCCCGCTACACCCGCAGAGGCGGATTGGACATCAACCCGTTCCGCAGTGACTTTGAGCACGTGCCGGAAAGCCAACGCCTGGCAAGACAGTAATCGAACATAAAGCGGCTTTAAGGCCGCTTTTTCATTCCTGCCCGGTAACCCATTTCAGAATGCTACTGACCAAGGTGCCAGTGCAGTTGCCAGTTGATGGCTGCAGGGGCCCACAGCGTCAGGGCCAATCGATAACCCGGCTCCATATGGCCAAGCCAACTCTGCCATTGGGTGTTTTCCTTAGGCTTTAGCAAAAGCCCACGGCGCATCGAAACAATCTCGGCTGGCCGCTCGGCCGAGCAGGCTTCCCCTGAGCTCAAGTCAAACGCAAACCCATCGAGCGGCTGCGCCAACCCTTTGCCTGTCGCCTTGATATAAGACTCTTTCAAGGCCCAGAGGTCGAAAAACGCCTCTCGCCGCGTGGCATCATCCAGATTTCGTAATTGCTGCAGCTCAAAAGGCGCAAAATAGTGGCGCATTACAGTATCGATAGCCGTGCGCATCCGTAAACGCTCTATATCGACTCCAAGTTGCAACTCAGGAGAAGGATGTTTCAGCAATGCCAACAGCAGCCAATCACCGCTGTGACTGAGGTTAAAATGCAGCTGAGTCTGTTGAAACTGCTCATCACAAAGGCGCGGCTTACCCTGGGGACCATAATCGAAACACCACTCGCGGGCTGCAAGCGGCGCTTGAGTACTCAGGGTCTTTCTCAGCAAGGCGCGGCTTGTTATTGCTCGTTGTTGTACCTCTTTATGGCTTATTCGGGCAAACTTTTCCCGCTCGGCCGGTGTCAGGCACAGCGCCAGATCTTTGAGTTTTAAAGGCTCACTCTGGCGTAAGGGATACAAAAAGAGTTGCACGGCGTTGATGGGAGGCTCCAAAAAACCAAGGGGGAGTAGGCTATTTTGCCTTGGGCTCCCCCTCGGTCTCAAGTGCTAATCGTTCATGTTTTGCTGATTCATTTTATCGACATAGGCTCTCGCCTCTTCCCGCTCTCTTTCCCGTTGCTGGGCGGTTGTACAGCGGCGGTTGGGAATATTGCTGCCGGTAACCCTAACCCGGTCGCAGCGGTATCCCTGTTCATCGAGTCTTTGTTGGCGGGCCGCGTCCTCAGGCGACAACTCGGCGGTAGTGGCACTGGTACCACTGCAACCGGCGCCGAGTACAGTAAACAAGGTCGCACTCGCCATTCCCAGTAGATTATTTTTTGTTAAATACACCTGACACTCTCCATTTCTGTTGCTGATGCCAGTTCATCCAGTTGCCCTAAAGGCAGATACCCAGGTTGTAACATAAGCTGCAATATAAGCTGCAACAGACCACTGGGGATTAGGGATAAATAGGTATCAGATATCCATTTTTACAGCACAAAAAACCAAAACAACCAATTTATATCAATTTAAAAACAAATCAACAACAAGCCATTCGGGACTCATTTGCAAGTAAGTGCTTTAAAACAAAAGCAGGATTTTCAGTCCCAGATGATTGTATCGAGCAACAGGCACTGGTAATCTGCTTCACCTGTTACTGAAATAACAGCCTGACGCTCAGTATTGTGGAAGTTTGCAACCATGGCAGACAGGCGAGAAAGGAAGCCCAAGGGCCCAGTCCCAGCTGATTATGAAGCAAACTCAAACCGGAAAACGGCGTCATCGTAATGCCACCACCACCCCGGAAATGCGCCGCTTTATCCAGGAGTCGGAGCTCAATGTCAGCCAACTGGCACGGTTACTGAATATCAGTGAAGCAACCGTTCGCAAGTGGCGTAAACGCGAGTCGACCCAGGATCAATCCCACACCCCGCATCATCTGAATACCACTCTGAGCGATATTCAGGAGTATGTGGTTGTCGGGCTGCGCTGGCAGCTCAAGCTGCCGCTGGACAGGTTGTTGCAAGTCACCCAGGAATTTATCAATCCCCATGTTTCGCGCTCCGGGCTGGCCCGCTGTCTGAAACGCCACGGCGCATCCCGGCTCGACAATATCGATGCCGCGCACTCGCTGCCGCCGAAACACTTCAATAAACTGCCGGTCTACAGCGGCAGCAAGATGCAAACCTACACCCTCAACAGCCAAACGCTTGCCGATGCGTTGATGCTGCCCAGTACCGATGAACACACTGTGGTTCAGGTCGAAGCCATGAGTATTCCCATTGGCCAACAGACCCATTCGGTACTCATAGGGATGGATCCCGTCAGCGGCTGGGTCTATGTCGACATCTATCAGGATGACGACACCCACGCCGCCGACCGCTACATAGCCTACGTCCTCAAGCGCGCCCCGTTTGCCCTGCGCCGCTTGCTGGTACGCAACTATCATATTTTCCAGTCCAGGTTTCCCTCTGCCGCCAAGGCAGGGCGCAAACCCAGGCCGCAACTTGCAGCCACCAATGGAGATGCTCAATGAGCCAAGAACAAGCCTCTCAGATAGACAAACGCCTCAACAAAAGGCTGAAAGACACACCGATTGCCATAGTCGGCATGGCGAGCCTGTTTGCCGGCAGCCGTTATCTGAACCAGTTTTGGGATCTGATCTGCGACAAGATAGATGCCATCACCCAAGTGCCCGCCGACCGCTGGCAAGTGGCAGACTATTTTGACCCCGACAAGAAAGCCGCCGACAAGAGTTACTGCAAGCGCGGCGGCTTTATCCCGGAAGTGGATTTCAACCCGATGGAGTTTGGTCTGCCGCCCAATATCCTCGAACTGACCGACACCTCGCAGCTGCTGTCGCTGGTGGTAGCCAAAGAGGTGTTGGAGGATGCAGGTATCGATGAAGGCTCGGACTATGATCGCGACCGCATCGGCATCACCTTGGGGATTGGCGGTGGCCAGAAAATCAGCCAAAGCCTCAATGCCAGGCTGCAATACCCTGTGCTGAAAAAGGTGTTCCGCGAGAGTGGCGTCAGTGAGCAGGACAGCGAAATGCTGATCCGCAAGTTCCAGGATCAATATATACATTGGGAGGAAAACTCCTTCCCTGGGTCACTCGGCAATGTTATCGCCGGTCGGATTGCCAACCGTTTCGATCTCGGCGGCATGAACTGTGTGGTCGATGCCGCCTGTGCCGGCTCGCTGGCGGCAATGCGGATGGCGCTCACCGAGCTGACCGAAGGCCGCAGCGATATGATGCTCACCGGAGGCGTCTGCACCGACAACTCCGCCTATATGTACATGAGCTTCTCCAAGACCCCGGCCTTTACCAGCGACGAGCAGATAAAGCCGTTCGACGCCGACTCCCGCGGCATGATGATAGGCGAAGGCATAGGCATGGTGGCGCTAAAACGCCTGGATGATGCCGAGCGCGACGGTGACCGCATCTATGCGGTGATCAAAGGGGTTGGCGCCTCCAGCGACGGCAAGTTCAAGAGCATTTACGCGCCGCGCCCCGAAGGCCAGGCCAAGGCGCTGCAGCGGGCCTACGATGATGCCGGGTTCCCGCCCCATACTCTGGGCCTGATGGAAGCCCACGGCACAGGTACGGCCGCCGGTGATGTGGCCGAATTCAGCGGCCTCAACGCCGTAATGAGCCAGGATAATCCTGAGCTGCAGCACATTGCGCTGGGTTCAATCAAGTCCCAGGTGGGCCATACCAAGTCGACCGCCGGCACTGCCGGGGTGATCAAGGCGGCTTTGGCGCTGCACCACAAGGTGTTGCCGCCCACCATCAATGTAAAGCAGCCCAATCCCAAGATGGCAGTGGAGCAATCGCCCTTCTATCTCAACACTCAAACCCGCCCCTGGATGCCAAGAACCGACGGTACACCGAGGCGCGCCGCCGTCAGCTCCTTTGGCTTTGGTGGCACCAACTTCCACCTGGTATTGGAAGAGCACAGCCCCGAATTACCCAAGCAACCCTCTCGCCTGAGACGCACGCCTTTGCCGCTGCTGTTTTGCGCTCCGGACAAACCGGCGCTGGAGCAAGAGATAACCGCTCTGCTCAAGACGCTGGAGTCAGATGCCCATGGCGACCTTGAAACCCTATGTGCGCCCTATCGCCTCGGCAGCCAGACACAGGTACAAGGCCCCAGGCTGGGACTGCTTGCCTGCGACACCATAGAGCTGCAGCAAAAACTGCAACAGGCCTTGAACAAGCTGCAAAGCACGGCGGAAGAACAGCCGCAAACCCGTTGGCAACAGCAGGGAGTCGAGTACCGCAGCGCACCTTTGACTGAGGCCAAGACCGCCGCCCTGTTTGCCGGTCAAGGCAGTCAGTATCTACAGATGGGCTCTGGGCTAACCCAGCTCTATCCCGAGCTTCGCGCCGAATTTGCCGCCGCCGACCGAGAGTTTTCCCGCCAGGGCGTAGCCGATAAGTACGGCATGGGCCCCTTGTCGGCGCGGGTGTTCCCGATAGCCAAATTCACGCCCCAGGCCAACAAAGAGGATGAACTGGCACTGGCCAATACCCGCTTTGCCCAAAGCGCCATCGGCGCCCTCGGCATGGGACAGTTCACTCTGCTTTGTCAGGCCGGATTCCAGGCAGATATGCTGGCCGGTCACAGCTTTGGTGAGCTGTCGGCGCTGCGCGCCGCTGGTGCCTTGAGCCGTGAGAGCTATTACGCGCTGGCCTTCGCCCGTGGCGATGCCATGGCCAGCGTCCCCGAAGATAAAGACCCGGGCGCCATGAGCGCCGTTATTCTGCCCTCGGCCGCTGAGCGCAATACTCTCGAGCAGCTGCTGCAGACTGAACCCGAGGTGCAGATAGCCAATATCAACAGCCCGGTTCAGCTTGTGATTGCCGGCGCGAGTGAAGCGGTGACCCGGCTCAACCTCAAGCTGAACGAGGCAGGTTTGCGCGCCATAGCGCTGCCGGTATCCGGTGCCTTCCACACTCCGCTGGTGGCCCATGCGCAGCAACCCTTTGCCGAGGCGATTGCCCACCAGGGCTTGAGCGATGCGAAAACGCCTCTGTATGTCAATGCCACAGGTGACAAGCTGGCACAGGATGCCGAAAGCCTCAGAGCCAACCTGGAGCAGCATATGCTCAAGCAGGTGCGCTTCAGTGAGCAGATAGAGAGCATGTACCGGGACGGCGCCAGAATATTTGTCGAGTTTGGCCCGAAAAACACCCTGGCCAGGTTGGCACAAGCCACCTTGGGCGATCGCGCCGCCGAATGCCTGTTCCTGTCGCTGGACAGCCCAAGCTGTATCGATTCCCTGGCCGCCGACACTGAGCTGAAGCAAGCCCTGCTCAGCCTGGCATTGGCGGGCCTGCCTCTGACAGATCCCGATGCCTATCGCGCCGTACAAACCCAGGCCAAACACAAGGCCTCACCGATGACTATCAAGCTCGGTGCCAGTAACTATATCAGCCCGGCGACCGCCCAGAAGATGGCGGCCTCACTCAAAGAGGGCCGGGTCAGTCAACAGACAAAAATAGTCGAGAAAGTCGTGGAAAAAATAGTCGAGATCCCAGTAGCGGTCGCAAGCCAGAACCCGAGTCAACCGAGCCAAGCTACAGCGCCACAAGCTGCAAACGGCCTCCCAGCAAACAGCGGCAGCGGATTACAGCAGTTTTTCAGCGCCCAGCAACAGTTGGCCGAGCTGCATCAGCAGTTTCTGAATATCCCACTGCAATATGGCAACAGTGTGCAGCAACTGCTCGCAGAGCAAGTAAAACTGGCGACGGCCGGCAAAGCGATTCCTGACAGCCTCAATCAGACCCTGGCCATGTTCCACCAGCACCAGGCCGAGACTTTAAAGATCCACAACGACTTTATTCAGTCGCAAAATCTCGGCGCCCAGCAGTTGTTGCAACAACTTCAGGGCGGTGCTGTGTTACCAAATTCTGTGTTGACCAATGCTGTATTGCCCAAGATAGAGCAGGCCCAAGCAGTAGCAGTGTCTGTGCCAGTGCCCGTCCAGGCTGCAGCGCCTTTAACTCACGCCGCAGCGCCAGTCAAAGCAGCAAGCACGCCACAGCAACCCAGCCAAGTGCTACAAAGCCGGCCTCAAGCTCCAGCTCCTGTCCCAACCATAGCCATAACCACAGCCAAGCCAAGCACAGGTGTCGAAGAGCTGATGTTGCAAGTGGTGGCCGACAAAACCGGCTACCCCACAGAAATGCTCGAGCTGGGAATGGATATGGAAGCCGATCTCGGTATCGATTCCATCAAGCGGGTGGAAATTCTCGGCACAGTGCAAGATCAACTGCCCAACTTGCCACAATTGGATGCCGCAACTCTAAGCGAATGCCGCACCCTGGGGCAGATAGTCGATTATCTACAGCAAAGCGCCGGTGTGAACGCCAGTGTGCAGCCTGAGCCAATTCAGCCGAGCCCTGCCCAGTCAAACACAGCTCAATCAAACACAGCTAGTGATGTCACGGCAATCATGCTGCAGGTAGTGGCCGACAAGACCGGCTACCCGGCCGAAATGCTCGAGCTGGGGATGGATATGGAGGCCGACCTCGGTATCGACTCCATCAAGCGGGTAGAAATTCTCGGCACAGTGCAAGACAAACTGCCTGAGCTGCCACAGCTGGACGCCGCAAGCTTAAGCGAATGCCGCACCTTGGGGCAGATCATAGATTGTTTTGCCGGCTCAAACGCTGAGCATGCAGCCGAGCCGCTAACCCAAACCTATGAGACGCCAAACACTCAGCCGAGTGTGGCCTTGCCGCCCCATTCGGGAGTCAGCCTAAAAAAGCTGCCGGCGGCAGATAGATTCTCAGGCGCAAGCGCCGAGGCTCTGTTTGCCGCGAACAGCTGTGCGCTGCTGCTCGATGACGGCCACAATGCCGGTGTCCTGGCCAAGAAACTGACAGACAGTGGCATCAGTGTCACTCTGGTGCGCCCGGCGGCAACCGATTCGCAATCGGCGCTGGACAGCAAGCTGCCAATCCTGACTCTGGCCAGCAATGATGATGCCGGAGTCAAGGCGCTCATCGCCGGGCTCAAACAGCAAGTGGCCATCTATATCCATCTGCAGCCACAACTGCCGCAGGAACAACTCGAAGAGTTGATGCCGCTCAACATCACGGCCAAGACTCAGGTACAACTGAGCTTCCTGTTCGCCAAGCATTTGAGCCCAGCCTGGCAAACGCCGACAAAAGGCCGCCGCGCCTTTATCACTGTGGCGCGCATGGATGGTCAGCTGGGTTTCAGCGGTCAGCCCTGTGAATTGAATCAGAGCGCCCTGTTTGGCTTAACCAAGACCCTGGCGCAGGAATGGCCTCAGGTGCATTGCCGCGCGTTGGATCTTGCTCCTGAGCTAGATGCCTCGGCGCTGGCCTCGCAAGTCATGGATGCGCTCTACAGCCCTAGTCAGGATCCATTGGAGTGGGGCAAAAGCGCCGCCGGCAGAGTGACCCTGGTAGCGACTTCGGCCTATGACCAGATTGCTGCCGATACAGGCATGGCGCCATGCAGGCTCGATAGTTCAGATAAAATACTGGTGACCGGGGGCGCAAAAGGCGTCACCCTGGACTGTGCCCTGGCGCTGGCCCGCCAAAGTGGCAGTCACTTTATTCTCGCCGGTCGCAGCAAGGCCTTGGCATTGGAAGCATTCCCCGATTGGGCCCAAGGGCTTGAGAGCGGTCAGCTAAAAGCGGCCGCAATCACCGCGCTATTGGCCAAGGGGCAAAAGCCCTCGCCCAAGGAAGTGGAAGCCCTGATAAAACCTCTTGTCAACGCGCTGGAAATTCACGCAGCGCTCAAGCGCTTTGAGGCCATAGGTGCCAGCGCCGAATACCTGAGTCTGGATGTCAGTAACCCGGATGCGGTCGCGTCCACACTGGCGCCCATTCAGGCATTGGCGCCTATCAGCGGGCTGATTCACGGCGCCGGGGTGTTGGCCGATAAACACATCGCCGACAAGACCCTCGCCGAACTCGAATTGGTTACAGGCACCAAGGTTGGCGGCCTCTCCGCCTTGCTCAGAGCCTTGGCACTAAACAAAAAGGCCGCCGAGCACTTAAAACTGTTGGCGCTGTTTTCCTCCGCCGCCGGTTTCTACGGCAACACAGGCCAGAGCGACTACGCCATGGCCAATGAAATTCTCAATAAAACCGCTCATCGGCTACATCATGAGTTGCCGACCACCCGAGTGATCAGTTTCAACTGGGGCCCCTGGGATGGCGGCATGGTCAACGCGGCGCTGAAGCAGATGTTTGAGTCCCGCGGCGTTTATGTGATCCCAAGGGAAGCCGGTGCCAAGCTGTTTGCCGAGGCGATTCTGGCCCGCTCAGAGCCGCAGTTGTTGATTGGCTCCAGCATGCAAGGCCCGGGGGACAAACAAGGCCTGAACCACACTGATACGCTGGAGACCCAAGCTAGCCCCCAAATCCTGAGTCGCAGTATCAAGCGCCAGGATCTGGCGCTGCTGGAAGATCACTGCATAGGTGGCAATCCGGTATGGCCGACTGTCTGCGCGCTCCAGTGGATGCTGCAATGTGCCCAGAGCCTCTTTGGCGGCGATTGGCGCGCCGTGGACTATAAGCTGCTCAAAGGCGTGGTATTTGACAGTGATGAAAAGCGATTGCAGCTCAGCCTGACTCTGGGAACCGACGGCGAGCTGCAGGCGAGCATCAGCTGTGATGAGCGGCCTCAGTACCAGGCGACCTTACTGCCGTTAATACAGCAGCCGTTAATCCAGCAGCCGTTAATGCCGCAGCATGCCAGTCAGCCACTGGCGCATGTTTCTTTGACTGAGATAGGCGAAGGTGAGCTCCAAGTGCGTCAAGGCAGTAAGTTTTATCACAGCGGCGCCCTGTTCCATGGCCCGCAGCTGCAGGCCATTACTGAGGTACTGCAGTTTGATGACCAAGGGCTTAGCTGCCGATACCAGCTACCGGATGCCGCATCGAGCGAAGATCGCGCCCTGATCCAGCAAGACGCACTGCTGCAGGCCATGTTGATCTGGGCCCGGCTCAAATACGATGCCGCCAGCCTGCCCTCCTCACTGGCGGCGCTCTGGCAAAACGCCCTGCTGCCTGAAAATGACACCGGCCTTATTCGCCTGCAGGTGACCAAGCACTCCAGCCGTCAGCTCAGCGCCGATCTGGCCCTGTTCAACGCCGAGGGCCTGCTGCAAACCGGGCTGGAAAATGCCAAGGTCACCATTAGCAAGGGGCTCAATGCCGCCTTTGAACCGGCCAAGGCCGCCACAGGTAATAGAGAAAGGCCTTGAGCAAAGCGATAGGCCCTATGCCTCACATTGAAGTAAAGCCAGCTGAGTCTGCGGCCGAAAAGCCGCTGCGGCTGGCACTGTGCCTGGTCGAAGAGGAGCAAAGCCTGGCGCCCAAGCTTAGGGCTGCCTTGCGCACTATCGCGTTTGATAGTAATCAGGTTCCCGACTGGCCTTGGCTGGTGGCCGAAGTCAAGGCCGGGGCAAGCCTGAGCCTGGTGCTGCCATCAAAGCAGCGGCTATTGCTGCTAAGCGCAGTCGATGCGGCGCAAGCAAGACTGCATCCGCAAGCCTTGCTGCAGGCCTTAAGCCATGGCGCTCACAAGCCGCAGCAGCTTCTTAAGCAGGCCTGGCAGCAGGCAAAACGCCCAGAGGTTGAGGAAAGGGACACTCTGTTTCTGGAGCAACCATTGCAGCTTGAGCCGTTATGCCTGCAACTGGAGGCATTTGCCAAGCGGCGCCTGGCGCAGAAAATGGCGGGGTTGCCTTTTCAAGGCAAGTCTCTGGCGCTGGCCAGTAACTCCCCGGCTATGGCGCTGATCCTCAGCCAAGGCACAGCCTTGAGCGGTTATTGCGATGAAACAGCCTTGAGCGACTCTTGCGATGAAACAGCCTTGAGCGGCTCTTATGATAAAACAGCCCTGAGCGACTCTTGCGTGAGCAGCTTTTGTGTGAGCGGCTTGGCTTCTGGAAAAGAATCAAGCTCTGGCCTTTGCCCCCAAGGAGCGCCCTGGCTTTTACCGCTGACCTTGATTGCCAGCCCAAAGACTCTGCTCAGTGAGGCGCAAACTGCGCTGCAGCAGGCCCAAAGTCGCCTGAGCCAATCGATGAGCACTCATGCTCTGGCGCGCTGGCTGACGGATGAATTAAAAACCCTGGAGCAGAGCTTTTCAGGCACAGCGCCCGAGGGCGGCGAATACTATTCGCTGGTGCTTATTGGCCGAGATGCCACCGAGCTTATTGCCGAGAGCGAATTGCTCCTGGGTCAGCTTCAAAAAATAACGTCTTTGACCGAACTGCCAGAGCTTGAGCTTATTACGCCAAATGGCAGCGTTTTTTGCGCCCAGCCGCTGGGCCCTGCTCGCCTCTGCTTTGTCTACCCGGGTGTCGGCACGGCTTACCATGGCATGCTCGGCGCCTTAAAGCAGGCCTTCCCCAAGAGTTATGCCGATTTTGAGGCCGCAGCAACAGCCGAAAATGTCGCCCTATCCACTCTGCTGCCAGCAGCCTTGAGCGATGCTTCCAATGAAACAGCCTTGAGCGATAAAGGAGAGGCCGCACCCAGTCCGGCGCCAACAATGACACTCGCCGAGCAGGCCGTTGCCGGGGTCGGCGCCAGTGTGCTGCTGACGCAGATACTGCGGCGGGAGTTCAAGCTCCGCCCAGCCTTTGCCATCGGCTACTCCATGGGCGAAGCGGCCATGTTTGCCGCCAATGGCGTCTGGGACAAGCCTTTTGCTTTGGTTAAACCTACGCTGGAAAGCCGGATTTTCTCAGAGCAGATCTCGGGCGCGCTCACAGCCGTGCGCCAGGAGTGGCAACTCGATGCCAGAGATGCCATCTGCTGGAACAGTTTTCTGCTGCGCATTGATACAGGCAGCATCACGCCATTATTGCAAAACCCGGCTTACTCGCGGGTCTACCTCGCCATACGTCAGGGGCCTAGCTGCGTGCTGGCCGGGGATGAGGCTCAGTGCCGGGCACTGATAAAGGCCCTTGGCAAACGCGGCGTTGCCGCCAACCGGGTCACCGCCATGCACACACCGGCGGCCCTGCGTGTAAAGCCAGAATTGACCACCTTTTATGACAGGCCACTCTCGGGCGAGCTTGAACAGCCGCAGCCCGTCTATATCAGCGCCGGCAGCGAGCAGCCGCTCAAACCTGCCAGGCTTGAGCGCAAGCAGATAGCCGAGACCATAGCGACTTGTTTCAGCCAGCCACTCAATGTGGAGTCGCTGCTGCAAAGAGCCCGAAAACATGGCGCGCAACTGTTTCTGGAGGTCGGCGCCGACAGCCAAACCAGCAGCATTATTCAGGCGATGGCCGGAAAACAGCTCTCCAGCGATATCAAGGCCTTTGGCTGCGATCGCAAACATAGCGGCGCCGCCGACAACAAAGCATTACTCAAGGCCCTGGCTCGACTCATCAGCCACAGGGTCCCACTGGCCACAGCGGCGCTGTATCCACAGCTTGCCCGGCCCGATAACTTAGTGACGTGAGAAAGTGAGAACAGAGTGACAAGTAAACAAGCCGAGCCCATTGCCATAGTTGGCATGGCCGCCCGCTTCCCGGGCTGTGAGGATCTGGACGCCTTCTGGCAACTGCTCAGCGAAGGCCGGGATGCCATCAGCTCCCTGAATGACAGCCAATTGGGCGCCAGTGTCAGCGATTATCAAGGCGCAAAAGGCCAGAGCGACCGTTTCTATTGTGATAAGGGCGGTTATATTCGCCAGCTAAACTTCTCGCCCGAGGGCTATGCCAGATCAGCGGATGAAATGGCAACGGGTGCCCAAATCTGGGATCAGCACCTGTTGTGGGCTCTCGATTGCGCCCGCAAGGCCCTGCAAAGCGCCGGGCTAACCCCTGCACAAAACGCTTCCGACTTAGCGCGCTGCGGCGCCGTGATAGGCACGCTTTCGTTCCCTACCCGAGCTTCCAACAAGGCCTTTTTGCCGCTGTATCATCACAGTGTCGATACGGCGCTGCGACGCCGTTTCCCCGGCATGCCGCCATTGGCGTCAGCCATAGATGCGGAAACGGCGGCAGATGCAAGCATTCGCCATTGGGATACGGATATCGCCGCCCAGGGCTCTGAACTGCTGTGCGATTGCCTGGGCCTTGGCGGCCCAAGCCTAAGCCTGGATGCCGCCTGCGCCAGCTCAGTCTATGCATTGCGCCTGGCCTGCGACTATCTCAGTAACCACAGCGCCGATGTGATGTTGGCCGGTGCCGTCAGCGGTGCCGATCCCTTCTTTATCCATATGGGCTTTTCCATTTTCCAGGCCTTCCCCGAGTCGGGCCAAAGCGCCCCGCTGGATAACCATTCCGGCGGCCTGTTTGCCGGTGAAGGCTGCGGCGTATTGGTGCTCAAGCGCCTGAGCGATGCCCAAAGGGATGGCGATACCATTCACGGCATAATCAGAGGCACAGGGCTTTCCAACGATGGTCGCGGCCAGTTTGTCTTAAGCCCCGCCAGCAAGGGCCAGGTACTGGCGTTTGAACGGGCATCCGAGGCGGCAAATATCGCGCCATCCCAGGTGGAGGTGATTGAGTGCCACGCCACGGGCACGCCTCTGGGTGACAAGGTGGAACTCAGCTCCATGGAGCAGTTTTTCGGCCCACGCCTGGAAGGCAGCGCCGCGCCTAAAATCGGCTCGGTCAAGTCCAACCTCAGCCACTTGCTGACCGCTGCCGGTATGGCAGGCATCATCAAGTTGCTGCTGTCGATGAAACACAAGCTGTTACCTGCCTCGGTGAGAATATCGGCGCCGCTGAGCTCGCCCAACGGCGTGTTTGGCGAGCACAATATAATGCGCAGCGCCATCCCCTGGCCGACCAAAGCGGACAATACAGGCCCGGTTGCCGGGGTGTCTGTGTTCGGATTCGGAGGCTGTAACGCCCACTTGCTGCTCACAGGACCCGATGCTGCCAAAGAGCTCATTCCGGCCAAACCTTCGCCGGGAGCGGCTGCACACCAAGGCGCTGACGGCCTGGCGATTGAGGGCGCCGCCGCGCATTTCGGCGCCGCCGACTCACTCGAGGTGCTTGCCAAGCTGATAGCCAAAGGGCAAACGGCCACCAGAGCCCTGCCACCCAAACGCTGGAAAGGCCTGGAGCGAAACCGCTCCTTGCTCTCCAGCATGGGGCTTGAACAGGCTCCCAATGGCGGCTACATAGACAAGTTTGAACTGGATTTTCTCAAATTCCGCCTGCCGCCCCATCCGGGAGATAGACTGGTGGCGCAGCAATTACTGCTGCTCAAGGTGGCCGATGATGCGATTCGCGATGCCAATCTGCCCATGGGTGGCCGGGTGGCTGTATTGGTCGCCATGGAAACCGAGCTTGAGCTGCATCAGTTCCGCGGCCGAGTTAATCTGCACAGCCAGATTAGCCAGAGCCTTAACGATGCCGGCATCAACTTAAGCCAAGATGAGTATCTCGAACTCGAGCGTTTGGCGATGGACAGCGTACTGCCCAGCGCCAGCCTCAATCAATACACCAGCTATATAGGCAACATCATGGCCTCCCGGGTCGCCTCCCAATGGGATTTCAACGGCCCGGCTTTCAGTATTTCGGCCGCCGAGCTGTCGGTCCCCCGGGCGTTGGAAGTCGCCGCCAATCTCTGCCGCACCGAGGCGTTGGACGCCGTAGTAGTGGCCGCTGTGGATCTCGCCGGCAGCGCCGAGCGGGTATTGCACTCGGGCAAGCGCCTGCAGCAACTTGGACTGTTACCGGGTGAAGGCGCCGGTGCCTTGGTGCTGACGCCGTCAGTTGCGCATCAAAGCGGCCGCTACGGCGCCCTGACAGAGCTGAGTTTCAAGCCGTTTTCATCAGTGGAATTAACAGCTAAAGAGCCTCTCTCTACGGCAGACTCAAGGGAGCAAGCATTTTGCCGGGACGCACAGCCTGAGGTAGATGAACACAGCCCCAGCTTCAAGGCCTTTCGTCGTCTCGCGGCCACCAGCCACAGCGCCGTCTCGCGTATGGGGCACAGCTTTGCCGCCGCCGGGATGGCCAGTTTGCTGCACTCGCTGCTGCGCCTGACCCAGGATAGGGATAAAGATTTCCACACCCTGCTGATAGATGGCGAGCGCCGCTGCGCCGCGGTTACTTTGCAACAGTCGGCGGAGCAAAAGGCGCGTCTGCAACAGGCGCTCCGCACGCAGAATAAAAAGAACCGTCAAGAGAATAGTCAAGGGGCCAGTGAAAAGCCCAGTCAAAAGATAGCCGGCGCAAATGTCCGCCAGCTGTGGCAAACCATCACCCTTGGCGGTGACGCCATAGAGCAGCATATCGCCACCGCCGAGCTTAAACACGAGACCGGCATTCGCCAAAAGCTTGCCCAGGCAAAGAACACTCAAGCCCAGGCAGCGCCTGCAATGCACACCAGCAGCCAACAAGTTAACAGTGAACTGACTAAGGAGCTCACTCCGGTGAACAATCAGCACGCCCCATCAGCTCTCAGACAATCCATGCCCGGCGATAAAATTGCGGCCGCTCCCCATAAAGCCGCTACCGAAGCGCACCTGCAGGCACTGGCAGATAATCAACGGCTGGCACGTGAAGCGCACCTGGCCTTCCTCAAGAGCCGTGAAACCGGACTGGCACTGGCCAGCGCCCTCTTGGGCGCCGGGACTGCGGCCGAAAACCGCTTAAGCGCTGAAAATATCGGTTCAGAAGACAAGCACTCGGCAGATCAGAGCTCCGCCTCAGTAGCGCCTTTACCAGCGCGCACGCCCAAGGACTCGGTTCAAACGGCTGCAGAAGCTGTTGCCAAAACCATTCCCCCCAAAGCGACATCCCAAGTGCCCAAGGACAAACCCTGCATCTGGAATTATCAGGATCTGGTGCAATACGCCGAGGGCGACATAGCGCCGGTATTCGGCCCTGAGTATGCCGTGATCGACAGCTACCGCCGCCGGGTGCGACTGCCCACCACAGATTACCTGCTGGTCTCCAGGGTGACTAAACTCAATGCCCGTCTTGGCGAATACAAGCCGAGCACCATGACCACAGAGTATGATATTCCCGTGGACGCCCCCTATCTGGTCGATGGCCAGATCCCCTGGGCGGTGGCCGTGGAGTCGGGCCAGTGTGACTTGATGCTGATAAGCTATCTCGGCATAGATCTGGAGAACAAGGGCGAGCGGGTCTACCGTTTGCTCGACTGTACCCTCACCTTCCTCGGCGATCTGCCCCGTGGCGGTGATACCCTGAGATACGACATCTCCATCAATCACTTTGCCCGCAACGGCGATACCCTGCTGTTTTTCTTCTCCTACGAGTGTTTTGTCGGCGAACGTCTGATCCTCAAGATGGACAACGGCTGCGCCGGTTTCTTCACCGATGCCGAGCTGGCCGATGGCAAGGGAGTCATCCGCACCGAAGAGGAGATCAAGGCCCGCAACCTGGCGATGGCGAACAAGCGCCAATTCCAGCCCTTGATCCACTGTAAACAACAGATATTTGATTACCAGCGAATGAGGCAACTGCTGAGCGGCGATATCGGCGCCTGCTTTGGCCCATCTCATGACTTGGGTTACCGCCAAGCCTCGCTGTGTTTTGCCTCGGAAAAGTTCCTGATGATCGAAGAGGTCAGCAGAGTCGAACCAAGCGGCGGCGCCTGGGGCCTGGGTCTGGTTGAAGGGCACAAGCAACTGGAGCCGGATCACTGGTATTTCCCCTGTCATTTCAAGGACGATCAGGTGATGGCCGGTTCCTTGATGGCCGAGGGCTGCGGTCAGTTGCTGCAGTTCTATATGCTCTATCTTGGCCTGCACAAACACACCCGCAATGGCCGTTTCCAACCACTGGAAAGTGCGCCGCAGAAGGTACGTTGCCGCGGACAGGTACAGCCGCAATCCAATCGTCTCACCTATCGGATGGAAGTCACCGAAATAGGACTGACCCCCAGCCCCTGGGCCAAGGCCAATATTGAGATCTTGCTCGACGGCAAGGCGGTGGTGGACTTCCAGAATCTTGGCGTCATGCTCAAAGAAGATGAAGATTGCCACAGGTACGCCGATGACAGTGCTGTGAGTGACCAGGAGAACAGCGGAAAGCCGCAACACCCTGCCGTCTCGGCAAGTGATGCTAACGAGGCGCTGAACGCCGGGCGCCAGGCATCCATCAATGCTCCCTTGATGAGCCATGAAAGCTGCCCGGACTCTCAGCCCATTCCCAGCGTGCTCCCGGTCAGGCATGTTCCGGCACCTGTAACGCCGGACTACCCGAATCGCAGACCCGATACTGCGCCCTTTACTCCCTGGCATATGTTTGAATTTGCCACCGGCGATATTGAGAACTGCTTCGGCCCCGACTTTGCCGCCTACCGCGGACTTATCCCACCGCGCACCCCCTGCGGCGATCTGCAGCTCACCACAAGGGTGACACAGGTGATTGGCAAGCGTGGCGACTTCAAGTCTCCGGCCTCCTGTATCGGCGAATATGAAGTGCCACCTAAGGCTTGGTACTTCAGTGAAAACAGCCACCCGGCGCATATGCCCTACTCGATTTTGATGGAGATAGCGCTGCAGCCCAATGGTTTTATTTCCGGCTATATGGGCACCACCCTGGGCTATGGCGACACAGAGCTTTTCTTCCGTAACCTCGACGGTAAAGGCACACTGCTGCGCCGGCTTGACCTGCGTGGCAAGACCATCAGCAACGACTCACGTCTGCTGAGCACTGTCAAGGCGGGCACCAACATCATCCAGAGCTTCAGCTTTGTGCTCAGCGCCGATGGTGAACCCTTCTATGAAGGCGAAGCAGTATTTGGTTACTTCAAGGCCGAGGCGCTGAAAAACCAGTTGGGGCTGGATAACGGCAAGGTGACCGAGCCCTGGGATAAACAGCAAGGGCTTGAGGCCGATGTGAGCTATGATCTTCGCGCCGCCGATTGCGCTCTCTATCATGGCTCTTGGGATCAAAAACACCTGCGCCTGCCGGGCGGTCGACTCAACTTTGTCGATTCTATCCGCATCTGCCGCCAAGGCGGCCATTCCGGCTTAGGCTACATCTATGGCGAGCGCAAAATCGATGCCGCTGACTGGTTCTTCCGCTTCCATTTCCATCAGGACCCTGTAATGCCAGGCTCGCTCGGAGTGGAAGCCATGCTGGAACTCCTGAGTGCCTTTGCCCTGGACGCCGGGCTTGGGAGCCAATTCAGTAACCCTAGATTCGCCCATTGCCTGAGTCAGGTGCAGTGGAAATACCGCGGTCAGATCAATCCCCTGAACCGGCAGATGTCGCTGGAGCTGCATATCACAGCCATAGACGATACGCCGGACAGAGTCACACTGACAGCCGATGCCTGGCTCGCCAAAGATGGCCTGCGAATTTATGAAATAACAGATCTGGCTCTGGCCATTGAAGAAGCCTGAGCCCTCAGGCAAAAACAACCGAACAGATAATGAGAGCAACAAGATGACAAGCTTCAATTGGCCCTGGGCCCTGAACCCAAATAGTGATGATGTCTTTGCGGCCACAGATAACTGTGCCAGCAACGCAATCAAGGCGCTGAATAAGCCGCTGTTTGTCGCCAGACAAACCAAGGGTGAAATCCTGTTTGCCAATCAGGCGCAGCTTGCCGAGACGAGTGCTAGCGGCAATACACTGCCGGTTTGCGCCATGGTGCCGCCACTCAGCGCAGCAGCGCTCGGCGATCCGGCCTTTGCCGCCTGCCACAAAGTCAAGTACGCCTATTATGCCGGTGCCATGGCCAACGGTATCGCCTCCGAAGAGCTGGTGATTGCCCTCGGCAAGGCCGGCATACTCTGCTCATTCGGCGCCGCCGGTCTGGTGCCCGCCCGAGTGGAAGCCGCCATCGGCCGAATTCAGGCGGCGCTGCCAAGCGGCCCCTACGCCTTTAACCTGATCCACAGCCCCAGCGAACCGGCACTCGAACAAGGTGCGGTCGAGCTCTACCTCAAACACCGGGTGCGTACGGTCGAAGCCTCGGCCTTCCTGGCGCTGACCCCTCACATAGTAAGATATCGGGTGGCCGGACTGAGCAGGGACAGTGACGGCAACACCCTAATCGCCAACAAGGTGATAGCCAAGGTGAGCCGCACCGAAGTTGCCGCCCACTTTATGGCGCCGCCGCCGGAGAAAATCCTCCAGCAACTGCTGAGTCAGGGATGGATCACTGAACTGCAGGCCGAACTTGCCAGGCAGGTGCCCATGGCCGACGACATTACCGCCGAGGCCGACTCCGGCGGCCATACCGACAATCGTCCTCTGGTTACCCTGCTGCCCACCATTATCGCCTTGCGGGATCAAATGCAGGAAAAATACGCCTACCAAGAACCTATCCGGGTTGGAGCGGGTGGCGGCATAGGCACGCCGGATGCGGCTTTGGCGGCCTTCAATATGGGCGCCGCCTTTATCGTTACCGGCTCTATCAATCAGGCCTGTATCGAAGCCGGCGCCAGCGAGCACAGCCGTAAGCTATTGGCGACCGTGGAAATGGCCGATGTCACCATGGCGCCGGCCGCGGATATGTTTGAGATGGGCGTCAAGCTGCAAGTGGTAAAACGCGGCACCCTATTCCCCATGCGAGCCAATAAGCTTTACGAAATCTACAGCCGCTACGACTCGATAGAGGCCATTCCGGCCGATGAGCGCCAAAAACTGGAAACTCAGGTGTTTCGCGCCAATCTGGATGAAATCTGGCAAGGCACGGTTGCCCACTTTATGGCGCGGGATCCCGAACAAATTCGCCGCGCAGAGGGCAATCCAAAGCGCAAGATGGCGCTCATTTTCCGCTGGTATCTGGGGCTATCGAGCCGCTGGTCCAATACAGGGGAAAGCGGTCGGGAGATGGATTACCAGATCTGGGCCGGGCCGGCACTGGGCGCCTTCAACGCCTGGGCCAAGGATAGCTATCTGGATGATTACCGTCAGCGCCGCGCCGTGGACTTGGCACTGCAACTGCTCGTAGGCGCCGCCTATCAAAACCGGGTCAACCAGCTGCGAAGCCAGGGCATAGCCCTGCCATCCAGCCTGAGCCATTATCGGCCGCTGAAATCGCTGGACTGATAATAAGCCAATCTTGATGCAAAAAGGCCAGAGGCAGGTTAACAACCTACCTCTGGCCTCAGTTACCATCAATTGAGCGAGTATGCAGTTAGCATGAATTGTTCGACTTATCAAACTGAGCTTACTGTTCCGACTGAAGCTCAGTCGCTCAGAACAACCGTCGCCACCGCATAGTGACGTTCATCGGCAATGGACAGTAGTGCCCGCTTGGCGCCCAGTGTTTCCAGGCGTTGGCACGCGCCATCACTGAATTCAAGCAAGGGCGCACCATCGGCATTGTTGCTGATATGAATATGCTGAAACGAGACTCCGCGGCCGATTCCGGTTCCCAGCGCCTTGGCAGCCGCTTCCTTGGCCGCAAAGCGCTTGGCCAGAAATCGCGCCGGTTCGCTCAGCGTCTGAAAGCGGACATATTCGGCCTCGGTCAGCACCCGTTTGGCCAGCCTATCTCCGCCCCGCTCCAACTGAGCCTCAATGCGGGCGATTTCCACTATGTCGGTTCCCAGTCCCAGCACAGCCATTACTCGCCTCTGCGACCTTCCAACATGAGTTGCTTCATATCTCTGACCGCCTTGTCCAGGCCGTCTATCGCCGCCCTGGCTATGATGGCGTGGCCGATATTCAGCTCATGCAGCTCGGGGATGGCCGCTATCGGCTTCACATTGTGATAGTGCAGCCCGTGCCCTGCGTTGACCACCAGGCCCTTGCCATGAGCATAGGTCGCCATTTCCGTGATACGGGCTAACTCCTCGCTCTCCTCTTCGGCGCTGTGGGCGTCGGCGTAGCGGCCGGTATGAATTTCTATCACGGGCGCCCCCACGGCTACGGCGGCATCTATCTGCTCGCGGTTGGCATCGATAAAGAGTGATACTTTAATGCCCTGCTCGGTCAGACGTTTGACCGCCGCGGCAATTTTCGGCTGCTGACCGGCAACGTCCAAGCCGCCCTCTGTAGTAAGCTCCTCGCGTTTTTCCGGCACCAGACAAACATAGGCAGGCTTAACCTCACAGGCGATATCCAGCATCTCTTCGGTGACCGCCATCTCCAGATTCATCCGGGTCTTGAGCGTCTTGGCCAGCAGATAGACATCGCGATCCACTATGTGGCGTCTGTCTTCACGCAGATGGATAGTGATCCCTTCGGCGCCGGCGTGCTCGGCCACGGCCGCTGCATGCACAGGATCCGGGTAATGGGTGCCACGCACCTGTCGCAAGGTGGCGATATGATCTATGTTCACCCCTAACAAGATTCGATTCATCTTTAACTCCTTGATAATTCCTGTAATGCACCAGCCTGTTCGGCGGTATAAAAGCAGTTTCTATTCTCTGCCCATTGTAACGGCAGCATTTGAAAAAAGCGGGCTGAAGAGCTCATTTCTCCCCTCGGCTGGGCGGCTGTGGCTCCCTTGGCAAATTTCCCCCCCGGCGGGCAAACAACTGCCTGCTGAGCAGTGGCTTATCGCCGAGCAGAGGCCGGAGCAATTGCCGGGTCAAGACTTTGGCGGCTTGCCAATCCTCTTGCTGAAGGCGATTTTCAGCCAATGCCAACAGAGTGCTTCCCGGTAGCGCCTCTTGCCGCCTTGCATCACCAATAAAGGGGGTGAACCCCTGTTCGGGAATGAATCTGTAGCAGCCATCGGCTTGGATATCGGCGCCATCAGCATCCTTCACCAATGAGGGCATGCAGCCAAGCTCGGATAAGAGTTTGAGCTCGAAATAGCGCAGTGTTGTCTGCTCAAAGCCCTTGGCCAGCGCCAGCAGGCTCTGATGATAACTGAAAAACAGCGCTTCGCCACTCTGGTGGTTGCCCAGTACCCGCACCAAGAGTTCATTGAGGTACATGGCCGCATATAAAGCGTCCCCGGTCAGGGGCACTGCCGGGGACGCACTTTCAATTTGAGTCAGGGTTCTGAGGTCGCTGCGGCCACTCAGTTGGAACAGCAACGGCTGAAACGGCTGCACTATGCTCTTTATCGAGCGTTTGCCACTGCCGACTCTGGCAACGGCGTCGACCCGACCAAGGCCATCCACCAGCAGGTTCAACAACATGCTGGATTCCCGATAGGGCCGGGCGTGCAGCACATAGCCTCGCAGCATAGTCGGCCTCAGTCTTCGCCGTAACCCAGGCTGCGAAGGGCACGTTCATCATCGGCCCAACCCGACTTCACCTTGACCCAGACTTCCAGGAACACTTTGTTATCAAATAACTGCTCCATGTCCTTGCGGGCCTCAGTGGCGATAGTGCGGATCCGCTCGCCCTTCTTGCCGATCACCATGCGTTTCTGGCCGTCGCGTTCAACCAGAATAAGCGCATTGATCTGATAGACGCCATTCTCCATCATCTTGAACTGCTCGATTTCCACCGTGGCATCATAAGGCAGTTCATCACCGAGAAAACGCATCAGTTTTTCACGGACGATTTCAGAAGCCATAAAGCGTTGTGAACGGTCGGTAATATAATCTTCCGGGAAATAGTGCACGCTCTCGGGCAGTGACTCTTTCGCCAGCGACATCAAGCGGCCAACGTTGGTACCCGACTTGGCAGAGATAGGCACAATTTCATCGAAGGCATACTTCTGTCCCAGGGCTTCCAGGTGCGGAAACAGCGTCTCTTTATCCTTGATATAGTCGACCTTGTTCACCGCCAGCACTGTCTTGCGCTCATTGCCGCCATGACGCAGCTTATTGAGCACCATTTCGTCATCGGCGGTCCAGTTGAGACCATCGACCACAAAGATCACCATGCAGACATCGGCCAGCGAACTGGCGGCGGCGCGGTTCATCAAACGGTTGATGGCGCGCTTTTCCTCTATGTGCAATCCGGGGGTGTCGATAAAGACTATCTGTGATGGGCCTTCGGTGTGGATCCCCATGATCCTGTGGCGGGTGGTTTGCGGCTTACGGGAGGTGATACTCACCTTTTGGCCGAGCAAACGGTTGAGCAAGGTGGACTTGCCGACATTGGGGCGACCGACTATGGCCACCATACCGCAGTAGGTAACATCATAGGCGGGTGTCGGTGACGGTTGGCTCATATTGGCCAACAATTCATCCAGGCTCGGCTCCTGGGCCGGTACCTCTGGGGTCTTACTCATTTTTTCAGTAGCTCCAATATCCCAGCAGCGGCTTGCTGCTCGGCTTTTCTGCGTGAACTGCCGGTGCCGGATACGGCTTGATCCAGCTCTTCGATACGGCATTCGACGGTAAAGGTCTGATCGTGCGCCTCGCCGGAAACCGCCACCACTGTATACTCAGGCAGAGGTTTCTTATAGCCCTGCAGGTACTCCTGCAGCTGGGTCTTGGCATCTTTTTGACTGACCCCGGGCTGAATCGCCTTCAGTCGCTGCTGGTACCAGCCCAAGAGCAATGGTCGACAGGTTTCCAGATCCGAGTCCAGGTAGATGGCACCTATGATGGCCTCCACCGCATCGGCGAGAATGGATTCGCGGCGAAAACCACCGCTCTTGAGCTCGCCCGGGCCCAGAGTCAGATAATCACCCAGCTTAAACTCTTTGGCAATTATCGCCAGGGTATCACCCCGCACCAAGGTCGCACGCATCCGGCTGAGATCGCCTTCGGTCGCCCTGGGGAACTGATGATACAAGGCATCGGAAATCACTATCGACAGGATAGAGTCTCCGAGAAACTCCAACCGCTCGTTATGCTTGTTGGCCGCACTTCTGTGAGTCATGGCCTGCTCCAGCAGTGCCATGTTATTGAATTCATACCCCAGAGTACGACACAGACGGGCAAAATTCTTCACAGGTTCTCTCACTTCAAACCACCTACACGTTCAAAACGCACACCGCTTGGCACCCAAGTAGGTAACCAATCCTGAGGCTGGCGCTCAAACTCAAAACTTATCCAAATTGCCACAGCCTTACCTACCAGATTCGCTTCGGGTACAAAGCCCCAGAAACGGCTGTCGGTACTGTTGTCGCGGTTATCGCCCATGGCAAAGTAGTGACCTTCAGGTACGACAAACTCGCCTTGAGCAAAGCCTGGCTCACGGTAATAGAAAGCCGATGGCTCAGGACGGGCCGGGTTGATCAGAATATCGTGAGTCACCTCACCCAGTTGCTCGCGAAAACGCAGCAGATCCACGCCATCATCCTGAAACTCGCCTTTATTGACCGGTGCTCTCAATACCAGTTTAGGTCCTGGACAAGGTTGTTGCTCTTTACAGGCTTCCTGAATATAGAGCTCCTTGTTGCGATAGATGATCTTATCACCTGGCAAACCGATAACCCGCTTGATGTAATCGACTCGCTCATCTTTAGGGTATTTAAATACTATGATGTCGCCGCGCTCCGGCTCGCCGGTTTCCACCAGCTTGCTACGCCATACAGGATCTTTCAGGCCATAGCTGAATTTTTCCACCAGAATGAAGTCACCCACCAGCAGGGTTGGCATCATGGAGCCGGAAGGGATCTGAAACGGTTCATACAAAAAAGATCTCAGGATTAGCACAAAGGCTATCACAGGGAAAATGGACTTGGAGGTTTCCACATAACCTGGCTCCTGGATGATTTTTTCAGTGACTTCATCGGTCAAGGTGCCATTTTGCGCTTGGGCCAAAGCCAGTTTAGCCTGACGCTTGGGGGCCAACACAAAGGCATCGAGCGCCCAGATAAGGCCACTGACCAAGGTCACCAGCACCAGAATAATGGAAAAATAGGCTGCCATTGGTTAATTAACTCCTGCCTTGTATTAAATTGGAATAAGTCTTGTCAGCTTTAGTTAGTTTACCCATATTTGCCGTTCCAGGGACAGGTCTCCCCTTAAACTAACTAAAGCGCCGCAAAATGCGGCGCAAATGAGATGTAGCTATCCTGGACGCCACGGCGCCACAGGATCACTCGTTCAGTTTCAATACCGCCAGGAAGGCTTCCTGTGGAACTTCCACGTTACCGAGCTGCTTCATCCGTTTCTTACCTTCTTTCTGCTTCTGCAGCAGTTTCTTCTTCCGGGAAACGTCACCACCGTAACATTTGGCGGTTACGTCTTTACGCAGTGCTTTCACGGTCGAACGGGCCACAATCTGACTGCCCACTGCGGCTTGGATTGCAATATCAAACATCTGCCGCGGGATCAGCTCTTTCATCTTCTCCACCAGGGCGATACCACGGTGGCGTATGTTGCCCCTGTGGATGATCATCGCCAGTGCATCGACTCTGTCGCCGTTGATCAACACATCCAAACGCACCATGTCGGCTGCCTGGAAGTAGACAAAGTTATACTCGAGCGAAGCATAGCCACGACTGGTGGACTTAAGCCTGTCGAAGAAGTCCATCACAACTTCAGCCGCCGGAATATGATAGGTCAGTGCCACCTGGTTGCCGTGGTAAACCATATTCTTCTGTACACCGCGTTTTTCAACACACAGAGTGATCACGTTGCCCAGGTAATCCTTGGGCACCAGAATATTGGCTTCGACGATAGGCTCGCGCATCTCTTCGATATAGTTGAGTGCCGGCAACTCGGATGGGTTATCCACATAGACAACATCGCCATTGGTCAGTTCAACTTCATACTCTACAGTCGGTGCCGTGGTGATCAGATCCAGGTTATATTCCCGCTCCAATCGCTCCTGGATGATCTCCATATGCAGAAGTCCCAGATAACCAATACGGAAACCAAATCCCAGAGCAGTGGAGTTTTCCGGCTCAAACTGCAGTGAAGCATCGTTCAAGCTCAGTTTATTCAACGCATCACGGAAGTTTTCATAGTCGTCGGTAGAGATGGGGAACACACCAGCGTATACCTGAGGCTTCACTTTCTTGAAGCCCGGCAGCGGTTTTTCCGCGCCGTGTTTGGCATGGGTCAGGGTATCCCCCACGGGGGCCCCGTGGATCTCCTTGATACCGGCAATAACAAAGCCTACTTCACCGGTTCTCAGTTCAGTTTTTTCTTTCTGCTTGGGAGTGAAGATCCCCACCTTGTCGGCGTTGTAAGTCTGGCCTGTGCTCATGACCTTGAACTTATCGCCCTTCTTGAGTACACCGTTCTTGATTCGAACCAGGGACACAACCCCTTGGTAGCTGTCGAACCAAGAGTCAACAATCAGTGCCTGCAGCGGCCCTTCCGGGTCACCTTCCGGTGGTGGGATTTGTGCCACTATGGTTTCCAGCACTTCGTCTATGCCGATACCTGTCTTGGCAGAGCAGCGCACTGCATCTTTGGCTTCAATGCCAACTATATCTTCAATCTCGGCCGCCACCCGCTCGGGTTCAGCCTGTGGCAGGTCAATCTTGTTGAGTACAGGAACAACGTCCAGATCCATTTCCAGCGCGGTATAACAATTCGCCAGTGTCTGGGCCTCAACCCCTTGACCGGCATCAACTACCAGCAAAGCTCCTTCACAAGCCGCCAGCGAGCGGGAAACTTCATAGGAGAAGTCAACATGCCCTGGGGTATCGATGAAGTTCAACTGATAGACTTCACCGTCTTTGGCCTTATAGTCGAGTGTCACGCTCTGGGCCTTGATGGTGATACCGCGTTCGCGCTCCAGATCCATTGAATCCAGCACCTGAGCAGCCATTTCACGGTCGGTTAAGCCGCCACAAACCTGGATCAGGCGATCTGAGAGGGTAGATTTGCCATGGTCGATATGGGCAATAATCGAAAAGTTTCTAATATGTTTCATTATGCTGCAATGACTAAATTCTAATGGGAGACTGTGCTCAAAGGTGCGAAATTGTACCCGATTGCTGGGCCAATACCAATTAGATTCACACTTTAAGCCTGTGTGGGAATGACGGGATTAATGGCACTTGCTTTCTGAAGCGGCCTCCATGGCTTGGCCCAGATAGGCGAGTATGACGGGTTGGGCCCGGTTTTCAATCCTGCGCGCCTGAGACTTACCCAGTTGCCAAGCCAGCAAAGCAAAGATGATCGCCATGAATATAGCCCCTCCATCTGTACTGAACCCAGCAAGCGAAGCAATAAAGCGCCCCAGCAACCCGCCTAAAAAAAGCCCGGCCAAAGGCAGCATATAAACCAGCAATGCCGCCTTGAGCACTACGCTTTCCGGCAAGCCTAAACGCAGTAAAGTGCCTTCTGGATAAGTTTCAGTACTGGGCAGGGAAAACTCCTGCAGCCGACTGCCAAACGCCTTGGCAACCGCAGAAGTGCCGCAGGATTCGCTACTGGAGCAGTGATTACAGGCACTCTTCAACTCCACCTGCACCTTGACCCAACCATCGCTGTCTGTGCCAACGACCTTAGCCACCTGCTCCATCATAATTCAGCCCTCACTCCAGCCTTAGACCCGAAGCGATACGGATAAGCGTTTGTGTCGGCACCTTACCAACAGCAACCACTTCCAGATTACCGACTCGGTCGGCCGCCATGGAAAGGCCATTGCGGGTCATCAGCTCTTCCGGCATAGGCGCGTCACCGGCGCGGGCAACGTAGACAGAGATATTGCTGAAGCCATCGGTCAAGGCTATGTATTCCACCGGCTCATGACTGCCAATCAGGCGATGATGATCACGAACCACCACTTGAAAACCGGGCGGCAGCCAATCAAACTGCCAATTCTGGCCATCTTCACGCTCTGAGGAGTTCATCACCGCCGGCCATTCCTGCTTGTAGGCCTCCACCAGCAGAGGCGCCGTTTCCTGCAGTTCTATCAATTCGATGACCAACAACTGCTCCAGCAACTGCTTGTCCTGATTCAGCATGTCATAGCGCAGCGGCAGGAAGGTTTCCATATCCATCCACACCTGAAAACCATAGCGGTATTCATCATTGGGCAAAATGCGGATCATCTGTCCTGGACGGCCGGCGATACGGCTACGCCCCCCCAACACCAATTGATATCCGGCCTCAAGATTGCCGCTGTCACCGAAGAAGGCCGCTGGCATCACTCCTTGAATACGCTTGGCATTAATACTATAGGCGGGCTGATCGTGTTCGATAAAGGTCACTGTATTACCGACACGAACGGCATTTTTTGGCGGCCCATTAAGGTGTTCGAGGAAGGCCACTTCCTCACCGTTGACTTTACCGTGCAGGTATACCAAAGGCCGAATATTATCGGCCTGAAGTTGGATGAGAGAAATCTTGTATTCTTTTTCGCGCAAAGCCTGGCTCATTTTTTCAAGCCAGGCTTTGGCGGACATATCATCCTGCGCGAAGGCAGGCACTGCGAAGGCCAGGAGGGCCAAGAGGAAAAGGCGCAAGAGATTTCCTTAACGATTCATAGGAACAGGAACGACCTCACTATTGTTATCCATAACCACACCGGCATTCAATCTCTGTTGCAACATATGATCCTGAATATAGCTGTTAATCCTGCGACGTTGCTCAATCAACTGCTCATTGGTATATCCCTGTGGCTGCTGAACCGGTCCGGTTTGCAGGCTAACAGGTGAAGCACTGCCCACCAATGGACGGGTAATAAGCACTGGGGATGCAGGATCCTGGCTTTCAGGTGCCTGGTTGTAGTTCTGAACACCAACAATGGCAACCATGGCAACAGTGGCCGCAATCGCATACTGGCCAAACTGTTTGAACATGGGGATCACTCTACCGCCGGAAGCAAGCTGACGTTGGGGCTCAACGACCTCTGATACCTGAGTCGAGGTAACAGGCGCGACTATCGTCGGTTCCTTGTCGATAGCGGCAGCAATACTGGCAGAAAGATCCAAGGGGATAGCGGAAGGCAACTCGCCACGCATGGCATCACCAATTAGGTGGTAGTTACGCCACTTGTCGTGAGAAGCAGTGTCACCAGCCAGTTCTGCCAGCGTCTGAGCGTCGGTTTCGCCGTCCACTGCCGCAGAAACCCACTCCTGACCTAATTTATCCATTACTCACCTGTCTCTATTAAAGGGTCATCTTTCCAGCAAAGGCTGGAGCTTCTTATCTATGGCTTCCCGAGCACGAAAGATACGGGATCTCACAGTACCTACAGGGCAATCCATCACATTGGCAATATCTTCGTAGCTCATACCATCAAGCTCACGCAAAGAGATAGCCATCTTTAACTCTTCCGGCAAAGATTCGAGAGTGTCGAAGACAGTCTTCTTTATCTCGTCTGAAAGCATCAACCGCTCAGGAGAGGCGAACTCTTTCAGGGCATCACTGCCATCGTAGAACTCGGCTTCATCGGCATCGACATCGTTCGCAGGCGTTCTGCGCCCTTGTGACACCAGATGATTCTTGGCCGTATTTACTGCTATTCGGTACAACCAGGTATAAAAGGCACTCTCACCGCGAAAATTAGGTAACGCCCGATAAGCCTTGATAAAAGCTTCTTGCGCCACGTCTGCTACATCGGCCTGATTCCGTACATAACGGGATATCAGATTGATGACCTTACTCTGGTACTTTTGTACCAGCAGGTTAAAAGCGTTTTTATCGCCACGTTGTACGCGCTCAACCAGTTGTTGATCACTTGTTTGTCCACTCATCCGAGCCGACTTCTCCCAAATCTTATAATGCTGATTTCTCAGTCGCTCGAATCATATTCACTTATGTAGACTAGCGTGCTTCGAAAAAGTTCTGATGTTTTGCAAAAAATGTACTGCGAATAACCTGAGCTGAGTTGTATCCATCCCTTGCGAGTTGGTTTACCATAACCGAACCCCCAGTCACATCTCATGATACCCGATGAAACAAGTAGTTGAACACCAATCTGACGTCCTGGTCATAGGCAGTGGTGCAGCGGGCTTGACTCTCGCCCTTCACCTGGCTGAAAAAACCAAAGTCATTTTACTCTCCAAAGGTCCTCTCAACGAAGGCTCGACCTATTATGCCCAAGGGGGCATAGCCTCGGTTTTCGACGAGGAGGATACCATAGAATCCCACGTGGCCGACACCTTGGTCGCCGGCGCCGGACTCTGTGATGAAGCCGTGGTAACCTATACGGCCGAGAATGCCCGCGCCGCCATGCAATGGCTGATTGAATGCGGTGTGGCCTTTGATAAGGAAGAAAACCCCGATGGCAGCATCAATGACAGTGCCTACCATCTGACCCGTGAAGGCGGCCACAGCCACAGACGTATTCTGCACGCCGCCGATGCCACCGGCAAAGAGGTACAGACCACACTGCAGGAGATGGCCCAGGCCCACCCCAATATTCTGGTGCTTGAGCGTTACAACGCCATAGATTTGATCACCACCCGTAAACTGGGCCGTCCGGGCAACCGGGTATTGGGCGCCTATGTCTGGAACCGTAACCTTGAGCAGGTGGAAACCATCAAGGCTAAGTTTGTCGCGCTGGCGACCGGCGGCAGTTCCAAGGTTTACCAGTACACCTCTAACCCGGATATCGCCAGTGGTGATGGTATTGCCATGGCCTGGCGTGCCGGTTGCCGGGTAGCCAACATGGAATTCAATCAGTTCCATCCGACCTGTCTATACCATTCAGATGCCCGTAATTTCCTGCTGACCGAAGCCCTGCGCGGTGAAGGCGCCTATCTGCGCCGTCCCGATGGCAGTCGCTTTATGCCTGACTTCGATGAACGCGCCGAACTGGCGCCCAGAGACATAGTAGCCAGAGCCATAGACTATGAAATGAAACGCCTCGGCGCCGATTGTGTCTATCTGGACATCAGCCACAAGGATCCGGAATTTGTCATCAAGCATTTCCCCACCATTTACCAGCGCTGCCTGGACTTAGGGATAGATATCACCAAGGAACCTATCCCTGTGGTGCCTGCAGCACACTATACCTGCGGCGGGGTAATGACAGATTTTCATGGCCAGACAGATCTCAATGGTCTCTATGCCATAGGTGAAGTGGCTTATACCGGACTGCACGGTGCCAATCGCCTGGCGAGCAACTCCTTGCTGGAGTGCCTGGTATTCGCCCGCGCTGCTTCGACCGATATTCAAAGCCAATTGGGTAAAATTGCCATGCCCGGTAATATCCCGGCCTGGGATGAAAGCCAAGTATGTAACTCGGATGAGGAAGTAGTAATTGCCCACAACTGGCATGAGCTGAGACTTTTTATGTGGGACTATGTGGGGATTGTGCGCTCAGACAAGCGTTTGGAGCGGGCCCTACGCCGCTGCGCCATGCTGCAACAGGAGATCCAGGAATATTACAGCAACTTCCACGTCACAAACAATCTACTGGAATTGCGCAACCTGGTGCAGGTGGCCGAGTTGATCATCCGCTGCGCTATGTCCCGCAAGGAAAGCCGCGGCTTGCACTGTAATATCGATCATCCGCAGAAACTGGAGAATCCGCAGCCGACCATTTTGCAGCCTGAATAACTTAGCTGGAATAAGGTCAGTTAGCGGACTTTGACCGCTGCAACAATAGACGACACAGATGACGATAGTCTGTGTCGTCAAACATATCGGCAAACAGCCAGCAACGCCCGTAGTTATCCTCCCCCTGATAGGTAAAAGTCACCACAAAGGGGCTGACCCAAGGTTTGCCACTAAGTTCGAAACTCGAACCGGGTTCGAACTGTCCTTCACCCAATTCATTAAGCCAGAAACAGAGTTGCCAACGGCGCAAACGCCACAGAGCCAGGCCAAAAGCTACCAGTACCAGCAGCAAACATAAGTATTTGAACGATAAATAGAAAGGATAATCCAGCGCCGGCCAGGCAAGAAAGCTGCTCAGGCAAACAGCAGCCAGCACAGTTAGACTCAGATACTGGCTGAAGGAAGAACTGAGTTGAAACCTATGGCGCTGCCCGGCCACGAACGCGCACTACCATCTGTGCCAGTTGCGGATCCGGACATTGCTCATGCCCCATAAACCAGGCAAACAGTTCCGGGTCTTCACACTCAAGCAGACGAACAAACAAGGCCTTGTCCTCAGGGCTCAGAGTCTCATAATGCTGCTCCACAAAAGGTTGAAACAATACATCAAGCTCCAGCATGCCACGGCGACATGCCCACTTTACCCTGGGGGTACTCATCAAGTCAGACACCTATAATGCTCCAATCAAGAATTTTGCCGCAAGTTTACATTCTGGCGTCTGCGCTGTCGAATACCCACCTTAATCATCCACCCGTATCAGAACTGCTGCACCTGAAGATCTCGACCGGCAAATAACTCACCAAAATCCGTTTCCAGCAAGCGCTGCACCGCCGGATGCTGGATCATCCGCTCTGCGAACATCACATGATATTCCTCTTTGATCTCCATGGTTTCACCGAGCAAACGTATATTATGTTCGAGAATATCCTGCTGGTAGATGGAGGGAGCAACAAATATCCCCTTACGGAAATAGCCAAAAGCCTTCATCATAGCCGCATCGTCAAACTCGCCGAGAATCGTGACATTAAGGCGTTTCTCATCAAACCAGCGATAGAGCTGCTGCCCCAAGGAAGTGCGTCGACTGGGGATCAGCAAGGGCCCCTCTTCCAAACATTCAGGAAAACCACTTTTAAACTCCTGCGCCGAGAAGAAGGCGATACCGCACTCCCCCAGCTTCTTGGAAAGAATTTCCGGATATTTGAGAGACTCACCGGCGCAGTCCGACAGTATCATATCCAGTTTATGCTCCCTGAGCCGGGTCATCAGACTCTCGTGAGTCGATTCATAACAGGCCAAGTGCATGGAGCTAGTTGCCGGGATAACCGACATCAGCACCCGACTGGCCAACGCCTTGGAGAGAGCATCGGCAATACCCACCTCAAACAGGATGGATTCATCCTTGCGATAGTTGAGCACATCGAGCATCTCATAAGAGAGGCTGAACATTTTATCGGCGTAGCGAAACACCAACTCGCCCAATTCAGTAGGGGCCAGATTGCGCCCTACCCGCTTGAACAGACTCCCCTTGAGCCTTTCTTCCAGAGTGCGTATCTGGCCGGTAATGGTTTGTGGGGTTAAACAGAGTGTCTCGGCAGCCTTGGTCACTGAGCCTTGCTTATGCACCATCCAAAAGTAATACAGGTGGTTGTAGTTCAAATGAGACATAGGCTGCCCCGACTCCTTACTTCAAACGCTGACAGTCCAGCAAATTATTTACGGCAAGCTGCAGTGTCTCTATATCCTTGACCTCACCGCTTTCAAAGGCTTCGCTGATCCCCATAACCAGTTGATCCCTATCCGGGATCCTCTCCAGGCAATACTTGCGATTTGCTTCCTGAAAACGCTTACCTCCCCGATATTTAAGCGCGCGGGCTTCATAGCCGTTGCTGTCCAGGCGGGCACCTACCGCCTGTGGCTTATACATAAGCGCACCATCAACAACGCCCTCAAGGTAACTCTGACACAGGACAGCTTCCTTGTCTGCAACACAGGCTTCTATCTGTGACGCCTGAACCAAAGGGGCCATGCCCACGAGAATGAGTCCTGCCATTATGCTTGTTTTCATTCCTTTTCTCCTTTTTCAGGTAACACTTTTGACAGCCAGAAATAGCCCACGACTGCCGCCAACATAGATCCGATCAGGATCCCCAACCTGGCCAAATCGCTATAGACAACGCCACCATGCTCAAACGCCAGCGAGGCAATAAACATCGACATGGTAAAACCTATACCGCACATCACAGCCACAGGTATGATATGGCGCCAGGCAATGCCCTCGGGCAACTCTGCCAGACGCAACTTAACCGCAATAAAACTGAACAGCACCACACCAATCGGCTTACCGAGCAACAAACCCAAAGCAATACCCAGAGGTACAGGCGATACCAGGCTCTCGAGCGACATCCCGCCCAAAGCTACCCCGGCGTTGGCAAAAGCAAAGACCGGCAGGATCAGGAAGGTACTCCAGGGGTGCAGCGTATGCTCCAAATGCTCGGACGGTGAACCACCTTGCTTGTCGCGCAGCGGAATACAGAAGGCGATGATCACCCCGGCCAAAGTGGCATGAACCCCGGACTTGAGTACGGCAACCCAAAGAATGGCCCCAAGCACGCCATAAGCGCCAAGCGCAGTCACGCCGCGACGGTTCAAAATAATCAAACCTATAACCGCAGCAGCAGCAATCACCAGGCTTATCATCGACAGATCACTGCTATAGAACAGCGCAATAATAACGATTACACCCAGGTCATCTATGATTGCCAGCGCCAATAAAAACACCTTGAGCGCCACAGGAACCCGGTTGCCTAAAAGTGCCATTATCCCCAGCGCAAAGGCGATATCGGTCGCGGCAGGAATCGCCCACCCCCCCTGAGTCACTGGGTCATTGGCATTGAACAGCAGATAGACTGCGGCCGGAACAAGCATGCCGCCTATAGCAGCAAAGGTGGGTAGAGATGCCTTGGAAACGCTGGACAGCGCTCCCTCAAGCAATTCACGCTTAACTTCCAGACCAATCAACAGAAAGAACAGCGCCATCAGACCATCGTTGATCCACAGCAGCAAGGGCTTGTTGATATCCAGGGCCCCGAGCCGCAACTGCATCGGGGTATCCAAAAAACCTTGATAAACGCCGGCAAGAGGTGAATTAGCCAAGACCATAGCCAAGGCTACAGCAATCAATAACAGGATACCGCCGGCAGATTCCTGACTCAGGAAATTCCGAAGTGCCTTTTCCATACTAAACTCCCAAAAACATAATTGATTTGAGTGTAGTAGATGGATTTAGGTAAGAATAATCGAAAGTTTCTGCGAAACACCTCGAAATATACGAGGTATTCCGCTAAAAAACTGTTTTTAAATGGCAACTGGTGCTTTGATATGAGGGTGAGGATCGTAACCTGACAACTCGAAATCTTCGAATCGGTAATCGAAAATAGACTCAGGCTTGCGAATAATTGTCATTTGTGGCAGAGACTTGGGTTCACGGCTGAGTTGCAGCGCCGTTTGCTCCATATGATTGGAGTAAAGGTGGGTATCACCGCCAGTCCAGACGAAATCGCCCAACTCGAGGTCACACTGCTGCGCTACCATCATGGTCAACAGCGCATAGCTGGCAATATTGAACGGCAGCCCCAGGAACACATCACAGCTGCGCTGATACAGTTGACAGGACAACTTGCCATCAGCCACATAAAACTGGAAAAAGGCATGGCAAGGCGCCAGCGCCATCTTGTCGAGTTCGGAGACGTTCCAGGCCGAGACAATTAAACGTCTGGAGTCAGGTTGTGATTTGATCTGTTCTATCACCTGAGTGATCTGATCGATATGACCGCCATCGGGCGTTGGCCAGCTACGCCACTGAGCGCCGTAAACCGGTCCCAGATTACCGGATTCATCGGCCCACTCATCCCAAATCGTCACTTTATTTTCATGCAGGTAAGCAACATTGGTGTCCCCTTTCAGGAACCAGAGCAACTCATGAATGATGGAGCGCAAATGGCACTTCTTGGTGGTCACCAAGGGGAACCCCTTACTGAGGTCAAAACGCATCTGATAACCAAATACAGAGCGGGTTCCCGTGCCGGTACGGTCAGTTTTTTCAGTACCGGCATCTAAAATATGTTGCATTAAATCAAGATATTGCTGCATTACTGCTTGTCCTTCACCACGCCGGCCTGCGGCGCTTTACGCATTAACAGATAGAGTCCAAAGAGGATCATGGGCACTGACAGTATCTGCCCCATGGTCAAAAAGCCCAAATAAAGCCCGAGTTGAGCATCCGGCTGCCTGACCGTTTCCACTATGCAGCGGAAGATACCATAGCCGAGCAAAAACATCCCGGACACGGCTCCGGTCTTGGGACTGCGTCTGCTGAACCATTGCAGTAAAATAAACAGTGCAACGCCTTCGAGGGCAAATTGATACAGCTGCGAAGGATGACGAGGCTCAGGGCCGCCGGAAGGAAACACCATGGCCCAAGGCACATCTGTCACCCGGCCCCAAAGCTCACCATTGATAAAGTTACCCAGACGCCCGGCGCCCAAACCGATAGGCACCACCGGAGCCACCATATCCGCCACCGCGAAGAAGCTGCGCTTCTGTTTCCAGGCGATGTAGAGCATGGCCAGAATAACCCCCATCAAACCACCATGGAAAGACATGCCGCCTTCGCTTATCTTGAATAGGTACAAGGGGTCGGCAATAAAGTAATCCAAATGGTAGAAGAGCACATAACCTATGCGTCCTCCCAGGATCACCCCGAGAAAGGCATAGAACAGCAGATCAGAGACCTGCTCGCGGCTCCATACCCCCTTGGATCTGTCAGCCATACGGTTGAGCAGTATCATAGCGGCCAAAAAGCCCAGCAGGTACATGAAACCATACCAACGCAAAGCCGGTTCAAAAGTCTGGCCGAACAGCTCAAAGGGGCCAAAAGAGACGATCACAGGATCAATATTGGGAAATTCTAAAGCCATAACAGAAAGACGATTCCTAAATTAACTAAGGCGCAGATCAGGCCAGAATAAGTTTAAGACCCACAACAACCAATAAAAGTGCAAATATTTTCTTCAGTACAGGCGTCGGCCAGGTGCTGGCCGCTTTGACCCCCACAGGCGCAACCAACATTGAGGAAGCAATAATACCCAGCAAAGCCGGCAGATAGACATATCCCAAAGTGCCGCTTGGCATATCAGGGGCGTTCCAGCCTGCGATAACATACCCTAAACTGCCCCAAAGGGCGATAATAAGGCCAGTAGCCGATGAAAAACCCACCGCCTGACGCATCTGCAACCCACACCAAGTGAGGAAAGGCACCAAGAGCACCCCACCGCCTATCCCCATCAAGGCGGCAATAATGGCAATCATCGCCGAGACGATAAGCAACACGGGAAATGGCGGCAAGCCCTCTTTCGCTGATGGACGGAAAGGAAATGCCATCTGGGCGGCCATTAGAATAACAAACACCGCAAAGGCACGGCGCAGATCATCGGCCGGGATCAACTCGGCAATAAAACCCGAACACAAGGCCCCCAGTGCCAGCCCCGGCAACATGGATTTAAACAGCGGCCAAGGAATATTGCCGCGGCTGTGGTGGGCGCGGGCGGATGAAAAAGAGGTCAAAATAATGGCCGCCAACGAAGTAGCAATGGCGACATGGGGCAACTGCGCGGCAGGAACCCCCACCTTGGGTAAAATATACAGCAGCGCCGGCACCACAATAAGACCACCGCCTATTCCCAACAAACCGGCCATAAAGCCGACAAAGGCCCCCAACGCCAGACAAACACCGAATACCCAGAGAAATGTGTCCACAGAGGTTCCTTAATTCTTGTTGTTATTCCATACCCGGCACCGCCGGTTCAGTTGAGAATGGCTGCCAGTTCTCTTTGCCCCAAATAATCGTGCACCAGTTGCCGCACTTCACTGCCGCTTTTGAGTGTCAGCGCCTCGGCCAATAACTGCTCGAGTTCATCGCTGCGCACTCGCCGCAGCAGATAATTTATTCTGGCCAAGCTCCCCTGGTTCATACTCAAGCGGTTGTAGCCCATAGCAACCAGCAGCAAGGCACCACCGGGTTCACCGGCTAACTCGCCACAGACACTGGCACCGAGGCCATATAGACGGCAGGTCTCCCGCGCCTGTTTCAGCGAACGCAATATCCCCGGATGATAACTGTCAAACAGGGCGCTGACCCTGGGGTTGTTGCGATCCACCGCCAACAGATATTGAGTCAGGTCGTTACTGCCGACCGAAACAAAATCGACCCGCTTGGCGACTTCATCCAGTTGAAACAGCAGCGCCGGCACCTCCAGCATAATGCCCACCTTGGGTCTTTTCAGCTCAGGGTTCACATCCGACTTAAGCTCGGAATAAGCCTGTTCGATATATTCAAGCGATTGATCTATCTCATCTAGATTACTGACCATGGGCAGCAAAATATGCAGCTGCTCGCCGCTGCCGCTGGCCTGGAGCATGGCGCGAATTTGCACCAGAAACAGCTCGGGATGGTCCAGCGACAAACGAATGCCACGCCAGCCCAAAAATGGGTTTTCCTCCTTGATGGGGAAATAAGGCAAGGGTTTGTCTCCGCCCACATCGAGGGTGCGCATCACCACGGGGCGCCCCGATGCCGCCTCCAACACCTGGCGATACACCTTGACCTGCTCAGACTCGCTGGGAAAACGCTGTTGCAACATGAAAGGGATTTCGGTGCGATATAGCCCAATACCATCGGCGCCTTCGGCAATTTCCGAGGCCAAACCACTGAGTAAGCCGGCATTCATGTATAGATGAATACGTTTGCCATCGACCGTCTCGGCCGGCAGGTTCAGCTCTTTGGCGTATTTCCGCTGCAACGCTCTCTCGGCGGATAACAAACTGCGGTACTCACCGACCACGGCCGGAGACGGCGACACCATCAGTTGACCACGGGTGGCATTGAGCACCAAAAGCTTCTTGTCTATGTCGGCAGCCAAAACCTGGTCGACCCCTGTGATGGCAGGCACACCCAGGGCCCGGGCCAGAATAGCAGCATGGGAGTTGACCCCGCCAAGTTCTGTCACTATCCCGGCCAACTTTTGCCGCGGAAACTCGGCCAGCAAGGTGGTGTCCGCTTCACGGGTCACCAGAATAACCGGCTTATCGGCATTGAGCTCCAACCGCTCCGGCTCAATCAACTGGCGCAGCACCTTCTGCCCCAAGTCACGGATATCGCTGGCCCGCTCCTTGAGATAGGGGTCTTCCATCGCCATAAACTGGGTGATGTAACGCAAAGACACGCGGCTGACCGCCGACTCGGCGCACCAACCCGCAAGCACTTCGTCGCGATATTCGCCCCCAAGGCTGGCCTCTTCCAGCAAGAGCTGCAGCGCCGAGAAGATAGACACCACCTCTTCATCCTGCTCGCGGTCAAAACGCTGTGCCAGGGTGCTCAGAGTGTTACGGCAACGCTCGATTGCTGCCTTGAGGCGTTCAAGCTCATTGGGGATATCTGTTGCGGTTTGATCCGGCTGCTCCAGGGATATCTGACCACCCAGCACCAAAGCATGGGCAATGGCGATACCATTGGAAGCCGGTGTACCCTGAAACAGGATTTGCAGCTGATCTTCCTTGACGCTGGCCTTTTGTTTGAGGCCGCGAATAGCCATAGCCAACTGCGCCGCCAGCGTCATAAGAAAAGCTTCTTCCCCTTCGCTGAACTGACGGGCACTGGGCTGCTGCACCACTATGACGCCAAGCAACTGTTTCTGATAGATAATAGGCGCGGCGAGAAAAGCTCGATATTCCTCTTCAGCCACTTCGGGAAAGAGTTTGAATCTGGGATGTGCTCTGGCATCGGCAAGGTTGATGGCTTCTTCACGCTCAGCAACCAAGCCCACCAGACCTTCGGTCAACGGCATGCGAACCTGGCCAACGGCACTGGGCTTAAGACCATCAGTGGCCGAGAGGACCAACTCATTTCTATCCAGAATATAGATAGAACAACACTGAGTGCTCATGGCGGCCTTTATCTGGCCGACCAATAGCTCAAGGGCAGCCTCAAGATCCCTTGCGGCCGCAACTGCCTGAGTAATATCCCTGAGCGTGTTTAACACCTGTTCCCCCTTTCGATATCAAACCTCAGCCTGCTGCTCTTTGTCGTCCCCTTCGGCGTGAAGGCTCCCGGGTCTGCAATGCCAGAGCCGTGGTGGCGAACTCTTTCATCACTTTCCGGTAGACGTCACGTTTAAAAGATACGACCTGACGCACAGGGTACCAATAACTGACCCAGCGCCAGTCATCGAATTCAGGATGGCCGGACGAATTCAAGTTAACGGCACTATCCTGACTCTTGAGCTGCAGCAAAAACCATTTCTGCTTTTGGCCGATACAGACAGGCTTGCTGTCTTGGCGCACCAAACGCTTTGGCAATCTGTATCGCAACCAGGAGCGGGTGGATGTTAATATCTGCACATGTTCCGGCCTAAGCCCGACTTCTTCATACAGCTCTCGATACATGGCATCTTCGGCGGATTCACCGTCATCCAATCCCCCTTGGGGAAACTGCCAGGAGTGCTGACCAAAACGCCTGGCCCACATTACTTGGCCAAATCTGTTACAGATAATGATGCCCACATTTGCGCGAAAACCGTCGCTGTCAATCACATGGACTCCGAAAAAGCGATAAATTTCAATGATTCGATTGTTTCACAATCCCACGTCGGCAGCAATTCTCTATTTACGGCTTTTTCTTTGGATAATCAAATAAGCTTTTCCACTTTATCAACAATTAACCATCTCTGCTTGAGTGGATATCCACAAAAACTGTGGATATCTCTGTTTGAAACTCGGCTGAACTTCTGGAAACGCTGCTTTTTACAACCTTTCCCTCCTAATTAACAAAGACACAAACCCAACAAAAATACTTCAAATACATAATCATACAAAGCACAAAAACGAATACAACCACAACTAAACCACCAATAGTACACTTTTTAACCCGCACTCGATCAGAAGCAATTTCTCGGCAATGTCACAAAACTTTATTCACACCCTACGGACAAAAACTCGACTTTCAAGCTGAAAAACAGCGTCAAAACCCGGTTGACACCGACCATTATTTGTTTTATTGCGGCCATAATTGTTCAGTTATCCCAAAATGCTGTGGATAAGTTTGTTGGCAACACAGGGGAAATCGGCGAGTAACTCAGGAAATCCATTCCCCTATAGTTGAAGATGAAAACTTTAGTCAATAAAAACATAATGATAGAAAAATTAATTTTGGGGATGACTTCACCCGACATCGCAATGACCATTTTTTGCACAAACTTGTTATCCAATCCCGCTCAGGTAAAATCAACGCCATGAAAACCAATATCTTGCCGCCAAGCTCCTTGGCACAACTGCTAAAGCGCGCCGACGATATCGCCGGGCTGACTCTGGGACAGCTCGCCGAATCTTTAGGGGTAGCCGTGCCCAAAGACTTTCGCCGTGATAAAGGCTGGACCGGACAACTACTGGAGCTGGCATTGGGAGCAACCGCAGGCTCTAAGCCCGAACAGGACTTTCTGCACCTTGGGGTAGAACTGAAGAGCATTCCAATAGATGAACGCGGTATGCCGCTGGAAACCACCTATGTCTGTGTCGCGCCGCTAACCAATATTTCAGGACTGCGCTGGGAGCAGAGTCTGGTGTATCACAAATTGCAGCGGGTACTGTGGATCCCGGTTCAGGGGGACAGGGATCTTCCCCCGGGTGTCCGACGTATCGGCTCGCCGCTTTTATGGGAACCAAGCGTCGAGGAAGACAGGCTATTGCGCCAGGATTGGGAAGAGATCATGGAGCTTATCAGCCTGGGCAAGGTCAGCAAGATCACGGCCAGGCACGGTGAAGTATTACAGTTAAGGCCAAAGGCGGCCAACAGTAAGGTGTTAACCGAGAGTATTGCCGAGGATGGCAGTATCCAGATGACCAACCCCAGGGGCTTTTATCTCAAAACTCAGTTCACAAAAGGGTTACTTGAGCGCTTTTTTGGCTGATATCGCCTCTAATCGGCACTTGCCTTGATTAAGATCACAATTACCACTGGAAATCAGAGGGGTATATTCTATAAACTAGCGCATCCTGAGAAGGCCCGTTAATTTAGGATAGAAGTTACCCCGTGAGAGCGCGTCGCCAGGCCAAAAAGCTTCTGTTTGCCATAATGGCATGGACAGTAGCTATGGCAGCTTTTGTATTTTTTCGCTATGCCCAAACCACTGAGCTACCTCAGTGGGCTGTCGGCTCGGCGGATCTCGCGACGCTGGCCGCCTACATGGGAATTATTTTCGGTAGCTTGCACTGGATGTCAAACCTGATAGCCGACTTCAGTGCCATCAATCGCCTGCCCTATGTCTTCTCCGTCATCTTTAAAGGGCTGTTTCTGCTCTTGGGTGCCACCACTTTGGCTTATATGACCCAGTACCTGAATATGTGGGCCATAGAGAACCATATGGCAACCTTGAGGCAGATGCTGACAGTGCATATCCTCTATAGTCCCTCATTCCAGGCGTTAATTATTTATCTGGTGGTAGTCAGGGTCGGGCTCGCCTTTATTGAACAGATGGGACTACTGGTAGGCCCCAGGATCCTGTTAAACATAGGTCTGGGTAAGTATCACAAGCCCAGATATGAACAGCGGCTATTTCTCTATCTCGATATGGTAGCTTCCACTACCCATGCCGAATCTCTGGGGGATTACCGCTTTGCCCGGCTGATACAGGACAGTTTCAGCTTGCTTTCCGATACAGTCACCAACAATGATGCCGAGATCTATCGTTACATGGGTGATGCCGTGCTCATCCATTGGCCGCTGGAAGACGGCATCATTAACGACAGATGTATGAATATCTACTTTGAATTCAGCCAGCAGCTCAATTGGCAGCGACGCTATTTTGAAGAACACTATGGTTTTGTCCCCAAATTCAAGGCGGCGGCTCACTGTGGCCAAGTGGTTGCAGCTGTGGTCGGGGTGCAAAAACAGGAGATCAGCTTCTTCAGCGACGTGCTCAACACCCTAGCGCGACTACAGGATCAGTGTAACCCCTTAGGACAAAGGATGCTGCTCTCCGGCGCGCTGGTAGCTAGGCTGGAAAATGATGACAGCGAGTATCAGCTCACCAATTTAGGACCGGTCAAGTTAAAGGGTAAACAACACTCCATTGAAGTGTTCGGGGTTAAACCAAAACAAGGCAATCAGTCATAAAAAAACAGCCTATTAAGGGCTAAATTTTAAGTGGCAAAGTTGCTATCAGAGTACTTATCCGTAGCAATTTTCAATTGCCTTGTGCGCTAACAGGGAATTTAACACTACCCCATTCCCTGGTGGCGGGCATGGTTTCATGAAAAGTTGCTATCAGAGTACTTATCCGTAGCAATTGCACTGTAACTGGCGTTAAAAGCATTTGATTGAAACTATGCCAGAGCCTGGAATAACGGTAGTGTTCATAAATCTGTGTCATTTGAGTAATATACACCCAAAAGGATATTCA
>NZ_NIJM01000069.1 GCF_002836945.1 Shewanella chilikensis | reverse complement strand
TGATGGGAAACGGGATAGAGCCTATCCACGTGCGTTAAAAATGAGTAAAAACAAGTATCCCATTAAGCCTAAGAAAAATGCCGTTCACACTAAGTGAACGGCATTAGGCTGATGCCGGTTTTTTTATGATGATACCTGATTACTTGGACATGAATCCAATAGCGTTCTTGTAATCTTCATCAGTACAATCTGTACACATGCCACCAGGAGGCATAGCGTTCAAACCAGACTTAACGCTGTTAAGCAGGGTGTCGATACCTTTGGCCAGGCGAGGCTCCCAAGCAGCAGCATCGTGTGCTTTAGGTGCACCGGCAACACCCATGCTATGGCAGACTTGGCAGGCTTTATTGTAAACGGCCTCACCTTCTTGGGCTGACACGTTCGCAGACATAGTCAATGCAGCTACTGCGGTCATTGCTAACAGTTTTTTCATGTTCAATGTTCCTAATGCAAATACTTACAAAGCTCAACGCTGCCCTTGGTTAAGCAGGCAGACTCATTTTAGCTCGCTAAGAGTACAACAAACTTCAATAAATCTCACCTTTTTGTGATTAAAATCGCAGCTTGTTCCGTAAAAAAGGACAAAGGTCGCGAATTCATTAATATATTAGTAACAGATAAAAAAGTTCCAAAAAATTCACTTTTATTGGAAGCACATCAAATTGCTGAAACTTAGTGCAAACCAGTGGTAAACCCCAGCTAGAGCATGTGTTAGTATCTCTTGTGTTTCCTTATCGCTTGTTATAGAGGGCTCAGTGGCAGAACCAAAACCTACATCACTGCTGTCGGCAAGCAGCCTCACTTGTATTCGAGAAGAGCGAATACTATTCGATGAACTCAGCTTCGATATCCATCCTGGCGATATAGTCCAGATTGAAGGTCCTAACGGTGCCGGTAAAACCAGCCTGCTAAGGATCCTCGCCGGCCTGTCACGTCCATACGGGGGGGAAGTCCTGTTCCAGGGAGAAGCTATTACTCGTTGCCGCGATGAGTTCAATGAAAACCTGCTTTATCTGGGCCATCTCGCGGGCGTGAAAAGCGAATTAACCGCCGAGGAAAACCTTAACTTCAATTTAAGAATCAGTGGGTATGATGACTTTGATGCTCGGGAAATCCTTGCCAAAGTCAACCTGACCGGTTTTGAAGAAGCGCTTGCAGGTCACCTGTCTGCAGGCCAACACAGACGAACCGCACTCGCCAGGCTCTGGCATACCGCCTGTAAAATCTGGATTCTGGATGAACCCTTTACCGCGATCGATAAGAAAGGGGTCGCTGAATTGGAACAACTCTATATTCGCCATGCCGAAGCCGGTGGCTGCGTCATTCTGACGACCCACCAGGATATGGGCATCATTACAGATGAAAGGTTACGGAAAATCCGCTTGGATTATCGCTTCGTATAAGGCTTAGCAGAGATGAACAGAGGCATTAGTTTTACCAAGGCATTTTTCACCCTGCTGAAACGGGATCTACAGATTGCCGTGCGTCATCGTGGTGATATTTTTAACCCACTGCTGTTTTTTATCATAGTGGTTACCCTGTTTCCGCTGGGTATAGGTCCTGAGCCACAGGTGTTGACCCGGATTGCTCCCGGGATTATCTGGGTTGCGGCCTTGCTGGCAGCCATGTTGTCACTGGAGCGGCTGTTCAAGGCAGACTTCAGTGACGGAAGTCTGGAGCAGATGTTGCTTAGCCCACAGCCACTGGCGCTGTTGGTACTGGCCAAAGTGTTTGCTCACTGGTTACTGACTGGCGTACCTTTAATTATAATTGCACCGCTGTTGGCTGTGCTGCTGCATCTGGACGACAACAGTTACGGCGCCCTGATAGCCACCTTGATGCTGGGGACACCTGTGTTGAGTCTGCTTGGCGCCATAGGTGTAGCCTTGACAGTGGGATTGCGCAAAGGCGGTGTGCTGTTGAGTTTGTTGATCCTGCCACTATATATACCAGTGTTGATCTTTGCGACCGGCGCGATCGACTTTGCAGCATCCAAACAACCCTATGATGGTCAGCTGGCGATTTTAGGCGCCATGCTGGTCGGTTCTTTAGTCTTGGCACCTTTTGCTATTGGTGCCTCATTGCGAGTGAGTACTAACTGAAATGTGGAAATGGTTACATCCCTACGCCGACCCTCAAAGGGCGTATCAACTGTCAGGAAAACTACTGCCTTGGTTTGCACTTCTTGCCCTGGCACTTATCGCAACCGGAACCGTGTGGGGCTTGGCATTTGCTCCCACTGATTACCAACAGGGTGACAGCTATCGTATTATCTTTATCCACGTACCTGCAGCATCCATGTCGATGGCCGCTTACATGGGTATGGCAACCGCGGCCTTCATAGGCCTGGTGTGGCAGATCAAACTGGCCGATTGGGCAGCCGCCTCTATCGCACCAATTGGTGCTGTAGTGACCTTTATCGCTCTGTTCACTGGTGCCACTTGGGGTAAACCCATGTGGGGTACTTGGTGGGTTTGGGATGCACGCCTGACCTCTGAGCTGGTGCTGTTATTCCTGTATCTAGGAGTTATCTCTCTTTATGCCTCATTCGAAGACAAGGTGCTGGCAGCCAGAGCCGCCGGTATTCTGGCCATAGTTGGGGTGATTAATATCCCTATCATTAAGTATTCGGTTGAATGGTGGAACTCACTGCACCAGCCATCCACTATCCGAATCACTGAAAAGTCGACCATGTCCACCGACATGCTCTACCCTTTATTGATTAACATATTTGGGTTTGGTTTGATGATAGGTGCCATCACTCTGGTGCGTTTCCGTGCCGAAATTCTGGCCCGTAACGGAATGCGCCCTTGGGTTAGGGAACTGGCCAAGGCCGAAGGAGTCAAATAATGCAGTTTCAATCTTTAGCAGAGTTTTTCAACATGGGCGGCTATGCCTTCTATGTATGGTTGGCCTACGGTGTCACTTTCGTGTCCCTTAGCCTGCTTATCCTGGTCAGTTCGATGAAGAAGCGTCGAGTGCTGCAGGAAATAGCATCCAAAGTGCAACGTGAGGAACGCCTCGCTCAAAACCGGAGTAACAGATCGTGAACCCAAGACGCAAAAAGAGACTGGTATTGGCTGTAGCCTTGATTGCAGGTGTTGCTGCCGTGGCTTCCTTGCTGTTATATGCCCTCAACTCCAACCTTAACCTCTTCTATACTCCCACCGAAATAGTCAATGGTAAAAAGGACACTGGCATCAAGCCGGAAGTAGGACAACGGATCCGCGTGGGGGGCATGGTTACTGTAGGCTCCATGGTACGTGATCCTGATAGCCTGCATGTTGAGTTTGCCGTGCATGATGCCGCCGGCGGTGAAATCATAGTGACTTATGATGACCTGTTGCCGGATCTGTTCCGTGAAGGACAAGGTATTGTTGCCCAGGGTGTACTGGTTGAATCTGGCAAATTGGAAGCTTCTGAAGTGCTGGCCAAACATGATGAAAACTATATGCCACCTGAAGTTGCCGAAGCCATGGGCCAGACCCATGAAAAGCTTGAGTACAACACGCAACAGGTCGGCGGCGCCAAGTAAATGCCCATAGATAAAAAAGCCTCTTCGGAGGCTTTTTTATTACTTGCAGAGTCTGAAATTTCTGCCACGCTAAAATTCTATAGGCTGGATACAAGGACTTAGCATGCGCGCATTGGTATTTCTGGGTTTACTGCTGTCACTGCCAACCGGTGCCGCCAATCTCTTGCTGATTGAGTCCTACCACGCCGAATATCCCTGGGACCAAAGCTATAAAGCCGGGATAATATCCATCCTTGGCAATGAACACCCATTTCATACCTTCGCTCTTGATACCAAGCGACTCCCCAAAGAGCAATTTAAAATCCAGGCCGATAAAGCCTGGCAAAGATACCTGGAACTTAAACCCGATTTGGTATTTCTCGCCGATGACAATGCCTTGATGCTGCTACATGAGCGCTTCAGCCAAACCCAAACCCCTGTAGTTTATTTAGGGATCAACGGTAATCCTCGTGATTATAGAATCAAGCATACAGGTAACATTACCGGTGTGTTGGAGCGTCCTCTGTTTAAACGCTCGCTGTTGATGGCACAGGCGATGTTACCCACTCCACCACCACATAAATTCTTACTGTTATTTGACTTTAGTTATACGTCTGAAGCCGCCATAAACTCGATTAAAAAACTCAACCAGAATCTGATGATAGGCAACAACCAAATCGATATTGAACAACATCAAAAGTTCAGCAGTTGGCAGGCTTCTGTGTCAAGCGCCCGAGAGCGAGGCTATGATGCTGTGTTTGTGGCCCTGTATCAAACACTGCAAGACGATAAGCAACAGATAGTAGATGAGATGCGGGTCGCTCGCTGGACTCACGACAACGCCACCGTGCCTCATTTTGGGTTCTGGGATTTCAGTGTAGGTTCAAAGGGCAATATCGGAGGGTATATTCTTGATGGTTACAAACATGGCCGCATAGCAGGAACCATAGCCAAACAGATCCTGACGGGCAAAAAGCCGGCAGAGATATTCCCCAAGATGGATACCAGCGGTGCTTATCTATTCAGTGAGAGTGGTTTAAAGCGATGGCAACTGAGTTTGCCTGAGAGGGTCAGGGAGCAGGCCGAACTGATGGATTAATTACGACAATATAGAAAATAAAAAGCCCCGCTGTTAGCGGGGCTTTTTCAGAACTTACCTGAGATTACTCAGCAGCAGCTTCAACTTCTACAGCTTCAGCAGCTTCTGGGCGACCAACCAGCTCGATGTAAGCCATAGGGGCTTTATCACCGGCACGCAGACCGCACTTCAGGATACGGGTGTAACCACCAGGACGTTCCTGATAGCGTGGACCCAGTTCGTTAAACAGTTTACCTACGACTTCTTGGTCGCGAGTACGAGCAAACGCCAGACGACGGTTTGCTACGCTGTCACTTTTAGCAAGTGTTATCAGAGGCTCAACTACGCGACGCAGTTCTTTGGCCTTCACTACAGTTGTCTTGATGATTTCATGACGAACCAGTGAACTTGCCATGTTACGGAACATGGCTTGGCGGTGACTGCTGTTGCGGTTAAGTTGACGACCACTCTTACGATGGCGCATGACCTAATCCTTATAACCTAAATCTGTACAAAACCTGGGACTTACAGGTCGTCTGCCAAACTAGCCGGTGGCCAGTTTTCCAGACGCATACCTAGCGACAGTCCGCGAGATGCCAACACATCCTTGATCTCGGTAAGCGATTTCTTACCCAGGTTAGGAGTTTTGAGCAGCTCAACTTCAGTGCGTTGTACCAGATCTCCGATGTAATGAATCGCTTCGGCTTTCAAACAGTTAGCCGAACGTACAGTTAGCTCTAAATCGTCGACAGGACGCAACAGAATCGGATCGAACTCCGGTTTCTCTTCTTTCTGCTCTGGCTCAGTCACATCACGCAGTTCAACGAAGGCATCCAGCTGTTCAGCCAAGATGGTCGCAGAACGACGGATAGCTTCTTCAGGATCGATAGTACCATTAGTAGTCATATCGATGATCAGCTTGTCCAAGTCAGTACGCTGTTCCACACGAGCCGCCTCAACATTATAAGCAATGCGAGCAACAGGCGAGAATGAAGCATCGACCAGCAGACGACCGATTGGGCGATCATCGTCTTCGGTTTGTGCACGGGCAGAAGCCGGTACATAACCACGACCACGCTCAACGCGGATACGCATACTGATGTCATTGTTACCGGTCAGGTGACAGATAACATGATCCGGGTTCACGATTGTGACATCGCCGTCGTGGGTGATGTCGGCTGCGGTAACAGGGCCTGCGCCGGACTTGCTCAGAGTGAGCATAGCCTCGTCTTTACCCTCGATCATAACTGCCAGCCCTTTCAGGTTCAGCAATATTTCAAGGATATCTTCTTGTACGCCTTCCTTACTGCTGTATTCATGCAGTACGCCGTCGATCTCGACTTCGGTAACCGCGCAGCCGGGCATAGACGACAATAGGATGCGACGCAACGCGTTACCCAAAGTATGACCAAAACCACGCTCGAGTGGCTCCAGAGTCACCTTGGCACGAGTTGGGTTAACCTGCTCGATATCAACGAGACGCGGTTTAAGAAATTCTGTAACAGAACCCTGCATTGTGTCCTCTCTTGTTTGTTAGCCTTACTTAGAGTAAAGCTCGACGATCAGCTGTTCGTTAATTTCCGCAGACAAATCGCTACGTTCTGGCAGACGCTTGAAAGCACCTTCCATTTTTGCGCTGTCGACTTCAACCCATGTAGGCTTCTCGCGTTGAGCAGCCACTTCCAGAGCAGCCTTGATACGGGCTTGCTTCTGTGACTTCTCGCGAATGCTTACAACATCATTCGCAGACACTTTGAATGACGGAATGTTAACAACACGACCGTTGACCATAATTGACTTATGGCTAACCAGCTGACGTGCTTCTGCACGAGTCGCACCAAAGCCCATACGATAAACTACGTTATCCAAACGGGTTTCCAAAAGTTGCAGCAGGTTTTCACCTGTGTTGCCTTTCAGACGTGCAGCCTCTTTGTAGTAGTTACGGAACTGCTTTTCCAGCACACCGTAAATACGACGAACTTTTTGTTTCTCGCGTAACTGCAAGCCGTAATCAGACAAACGTGGCTTACGAGCGCCATGCTGTCCAGGTGCAGCTTCCAGCTTACACTTCGAATCGATTGCTCTCACACCGCTTTTCAGGAAAAGGTCAGTACCTTCCCGGCGGCTGAGCTTGAGCTTGGGACCCAAGTATCTTGCCATGATCTTTCTCCAACTATCCTAACGAAACTGCCAATTACACGCGGCGTTTTTTAGGAGGACGACAACCGTTATGAGGGATCGGCGTCACATCAGTGATGTTGGTAATTTTGTAACCAACAGCGTTCAGCGCACGAATGGCTGACTCACGACCTGGACCTGGACCCTTCACGAAAACTTCAAGGTTTTTAACACCATAATCCTGAGCGGCAGTACCTGCGCGCTCAGCTGCCACCTGCGCAGCAAATGGAGTAGATTTACGTGAACCACGGAAACCTGAACCACCTGCAGTCGCCCATGACAGAGCGTTACCTTGACGATCTGTGATAGTAACAATTGTATTGTTGAAAGACGCATGGATATGAGCCATGCCATCAGCAACCTGTTTACGTACGCGCTTACGCGGAGAACGTGACGGAACTTTAGCCATTGTCTACCTTCCCGTTACTTCTTGATTGGTTTACGTGGACCTTTGCGAGTACGCGCATTGGTCTTAGTACGTTGCCCACGGAGAGGCAGGCTACGGCGATGGCGGAGGCCACGATAACAACCAAGGTCCATAAGACGCTTGATGTTCATTGAAACCTCACGGCGTAAGTCACCTTCTACTGAGTATTTGGCAACTTCTTCGCGTAGAGTATCGATTTGAGCTTCGCTCAATTCCTTGATCTTAGCGTCTTCGGCAATGGCTGTAGCCGCGCAGATAGCTTTAGCGCGAGTACGACCGATACCGTAGATAGCAGTCAGTGCAATGACTGTGTGCTTTTGATCAGGAATGTTAATGCCAGCGATACGGGCCACTATGCACTCCTTAAGTTAAAGGCCATCTGTGAAAAGCCCGAAAGGATACTCGACAGATGACTAGTTTGCAAACAATATTTTTGGCCAGCCCAGTTAAGAGCTGGCCAAGATTTTTAGCCTTGACGCTGTTTGTGTTTTGGTTCAACACAGATAACGCGTACAACGCCACTACGCTTGACGATCTTGCAGTTACGGCAGATCTTCTTCACGGAAGCTCGAACTTTCATTTCATCACTCCGTAAAGCTATCTTATCGACCAAAGCGATCGAGATTCGCTTTGTTCACCAGATTAGCTTTCTTCATCACAGACTCATATTGATGAGACATCATATGGGTCTGAACCTGAGCCATGAAGTCCATGATCACAACTACCATAATCAGTAGTGAAGTACCGCCAAAATAGAACTGTACTTTCCATGCGATTAACATGAACTCCGGAATTAAACAGATAAAGGTAATATACAACGCGCCTGCCAGAGTCAAACGGGTCATCACTTTATCAATGTAACGCGAAGTCTGTTCGCCGGGACGGATCCCGGGAATGAACGCACCACTCTTCTTCAGGTTATCTGCTGTCTCACGAGGGTTAAACACCAACGCAGTATAGAAGAAACAGAAGAAAATAATTGCTGCTGCATACAACAGAGAGTACAGCGGCTGTCCAGGAGAAACTGCGAGGGAAACCTCAGTCAGCCATTCCATAGACGGATTCTGACCAAACCACTGAGCCAGTGTGCCTGGGAACAGAATTATGCTGGACGCAAAGATTGGCGGAATTACGCCGGCCATATTAACCTTCAGCGGCAAATGGGTTGACTGCGCAGCAAATACCTTTCGGCCCTGCTGACGCTTAGCATAGTTAACGACGATACGACGCTGACCACGCTCCACAAATACCACGAAATAGGTTACGGCAAACACAATCACCGCAATCAACAACAATACCAATACGTTCAAGTCGCCTTGACGCGCTTGCTCGGCCGTTTGACCGATAGCAGAAGGCAGACCGGCTACGATACCTGCGAAAATCAGGATCGAGATACCGTTACCTATACCGCGCTCGGTAATTTGCTCGCCAAGCCACATCAGGAACATGGTTCCTGTGACTAAACTGACGACTGCAACAAAATAGAATCCGAAACCGGGATCGACCACCAGGCCGTTCACCAGATTAGGTAACCCTGTTGCAATACCGATCGACTGGAATGTACCCAGCACCAACGTGCCCCATCTTGTATACTGGCTGATTTTCTTACGTCCTGACTCACCTTCCTTCTTCAGTTCAGCGAGGGCAGGATGCACAACAGTCAGCAACTGCATGATGATCGAGGCCGAAATGTACGGCATGATCCCCAATGCAAAAATAGAGGCGCGCTCAAGGGCGCCACCCGAGAACATGTTAAACATGCCCAGGATGGTTCCCTTTTGCTGAGCAAACAGCTCTGCCAATACAGCAGCGTCAATACCAGGAATTGGCACAAATGAACCGGCACGAAACACGATAATTGCGCCAATCACGAACAGGAGGCGAACTTTCAATTCGGAAAGTCCACCTTTCGCGCTTTTTAAATCAAGTCCTGGTTTTGCCATCGACGTATTATTCCTCGATCTTACCGCCGGCAGCTTCAATAGCTGCGCGTGCACCTTTGGTTACCTTCAGACCTTTTACGGTCACTGGGCGCTCAATGGTACCTGAAAGAACGATTTTCGCAAACTGGATGTTGCGAGTTATTACGTTCGCATCTTTCAGTGCGTTCAGGTCGATAACGTCACCATTAACTTTTGCCAGTTCGCTCAAGCGAACTTCAGCAGTTACCATAGCGATACGCGAGGTAAAGCCGAACTTAGGCAGACGGATCTTAAGTGGCATTTGACCACCCTCGAAGCCAGGGCGTACACCGCCACCGCTACGAGATTTTTGACCCTTGTGACCGCGACCAGCGGTCTTACCCAAGCCAGAACCAATACCACGGCCTACACGCTTAGGTGCAGACTTAGCGCCTGCAGCTGGAGATAAAGTATTCAGACGCATTGATTAGTCCTCCACCTTTACCATGTAGTAGACCTTATTGATCATACCGCGAATAGCAGGAGTATCTTCCAACTCAACGGTGTGACCAATACGACGCAGACCAAGACCTGTCAGAGTGGCCTTGTGCTTAGGCAGGCGGCCGATAGCACTTTTGGTCTGGGTTACTTTGATAGTTTTAGTAGCCATGGTGCATTACCCCCGAATTTCGTCAACATTCAGGCCACGCTTGGCTGCAATCTGCGCTGGTGACTTCATATGTACCAGTGCGTCAACAGTTGCACGAACGATGTTGATCGGGTTAGTAGAACCGTATGCTTTCGACAGTACGTTATGAACGCCTGCTACTTCCAATACGGCACGCATTGCGCCACCGGCGATAATACCGGTACCCTCTGAAGCAGGTTGCATGTAAACACGTGAACCAGAGTGGCGACCCTTCACCGGATGGTGCAGAGTGCCTTCGTTCAGGTTTACTGTAACCATGTTACGACGGGCTTTTTCCATTGCTTTTTGAATAGCAGCTGGAACTTCACGCGCTTTACCATAGCCGTAGCCGATCTTACCGTTACCATCACCCACTACAGTCAGAGCGGTGAAGCTAAAGATACGACCACCTTTAACTACTTTAGAAACACGATTAACTGCAATCAGCTTTTCTTGCAGATCGTCTTTTTGCTGAGCTTCTAATTTAGCCATTGTTTTACCCCTTAGAACTGGAGGCCAGCTTCACGAGCGGCTTCTGCAAGAGCAGCAACACGACCGTGATACTTGAACCCAGAACGATCGAAAGCAACAACAGTTACGCCTTTTTCGATCGCGCGCTCAGCAATAGCTTTACCTACTGCCTTGGCCGCATCTACGTTACCGGTGTACTTCAGTTGTTCCTTTACTGCTTTCTCAGCAGTAGAGGCAACAGCCAGCACCTGAGCTTCAGGGTTGATTACCTGAGCGTAAATGTGACGCGGTGTACGATGTACAACCAGACGGTTGACGCCCAGCTCTTGGATCTTCTTGCGAGCGCGAGTGGCGCGGCGCAAGCGAGATGTTTTCTTATCCATATCGCGTTACCTACTTCTTCTTAGCCTCTTTACGGCGTACTTGTTCGTCTTCATAGCGAACACCCTTGCCCTTATAAGGCTCTGGTGGACGATAGCCACGAATTTCAGCCGCAACCTGACCAACCAGCTCTTTATCGATACTTTTCAGTACGATGTCTGTTTGGCTTGGACATTCAGCTGTAACGCCTTCTGGCAATTGATGAACCAGAGGGTGAGAGAAACCCAAGGTCAGGTCCAGAGCGCTGCCGCTAACTTTGGCACGGTAACCCACACCAACCAGCTTCAGCTTCTTTTCGAAACCCTGAGAAACACCAACAACCATGTTGTTGATCAGTGCGCGAGCAGTACCTGCCTGTGCCCAAGCGTTAACAACGCCTTCAACAGGAGAGAACTTGATTTCTGCACCTTCAACAACAACGTTAACTGCGCTGTTGATTACTCGAGTCAGACTACCTTTACCGCCTTTAACGGTAATAGTTTGGTCGTTTAAAGTCACCTCTACGCCGGCTGGAATAGATACTGGTGCTTTTGCTACACGAGACATTCCTAGCTCCTTACGCTACGTAGCAGATAACCTCACCACCCATGCCTGCAAGGCGGGCGGCACGATCAGTCATCAGGCCTTTAGAAGTGGACACAATTGCGACACCCAGTCCGCCCATAACCTTTGGCAGCTCGTCTTTACCTTTGTAAATACGAAGACCAGGACGGCTTACGCGCTGGATAGTCTCAACAACAGGTTGGCCCTGGAAATACTTCAGAGTGATTTCCAGTTCAGGCTTAGCGCCTTCTTCTGCTACGGCGTAGTCAGTGATATAACCTTCATCTTTCAGCAGCTTTGCGATAGCAACTTTCAGTTTGGCAGAAGGCATCTTCACAGATACTTTGTTAGCAGCTTGGCCGTTACGAATACGGGTCAACATATCCGCAATAGGATCTTGCATGCTCATATTAGCTTACTCCGTGACAAGTGCTTACCAGCTGGCCTTACGCAGACCAGGAACTTCACCACGCATGGTTGCTTCACGCAGCTTGATACGGCTCAGACCGAATTTGCGCAGGAAACCATGAGGGCGGCCAGTTTGATTACAGCGATTGCGTTGACGCGATGCGCTTGAATCACGTGGTAGAGCTTGCAGCTTAAGAACCGCATCCCAACGAGCTTCGTCAGAAGACTCTGGGCTGCTGATGATAGCCTTAAGAGCTGCACGCTTTTCAGCATACTTGGCCACGAGCTTTGCACGTTTTGCTTCACGTGCCTTCATTGACAATTTTGCCATTTCGCTACCCCTTATTTCTTGAATGGGAAGTTGAAAGCATCAAGCAAAGCGCGACCTTCTTCGTCAGTATTCGCAGAGGTAGTGATAACAATATCCATACCACGAATCTTATCGACTTTATCGTAGTCGATTTCTGGGAAGATGATCTGCTCGCGCACGCCCATCGCGTAGTTACCACGGCCGTCGAACGACTTAGCGCTCAGACCACGGAAGTCACGGATACGAGGGATTGCGATGTCAACCAAACGCTCAAAGAATTCCCACATGCGCTCACCGCGCAGGGTTACTTTACAGCCAATAGGGTAGCCTTCACGGATTTTAAAACCAGCAACTGACTTACGAGCTACAGTCACAACTGGTTTTTGGCCGGCAATAGCAGTCATATCACGGACAGCATTTTCCATGATTTTCTTGTCAGCTACGGCTTCGCCAACACCCATATTCAGGGTGATTTTCTCAATCCGAGGGACTTGCATGACACTGGTATAACCGAACTTTTTAGTTAGTTCAGCAACAACAGTCTCTTTGTATCTATCATGCAGTTTCGCCATCGTTTACTCCAGTTACTTAACGAGTTCACTGTTCGATTTGAAGAAACGGACTTTCTTACCGTCTTCGAATCGGAAACCAACACGATCCGCCTTGCCAGTGACAGGGTTAAAGATCGCAACATTAGATGCTTGAATCGGTGCTTCTTTCTCAACGATACCACCAGTCACACCCAGTTGTGGGTTAGGCTTCTGGTGCTTCTTAACGAGATTGATGCCTTCAACAATTAACTTACCGGTAGTAAGTACACGAGTAACCTTACCGCGCTTACCCTTATCCTTACCGGCCAGTACAATTACTTCGTCTTCACGACGGATTTTTGCTGCCATTTTGAAGCTCCTTACAGTACTTCTGGTGCCAGCGACACAATCTTCATGAATTGCTCAGTACGCAGTTCACGTGTCACAGGTCCAAAGATACGAGTACCAATCGGGGCAAGGTTTGCGTTAAGCAATACCGCTGCATTCCGATCGAAGCGAATGACAGAACCGTCTGGACGACGTACGCCTTTCTTAGTACGGACTACCACCGCGTTATACACATCACCTTTCTTCGCTTTAGCGCGAGGAATGGCTTCTTTAACAGAAACCTTGATGATGTCGCCGATACCGGCATAACGACGATGAGAGCCACCCAAGACCTTAATACACTGAACTCTGCGCGCGCCGCTGTTACATGCGACATCGAGAGTCGATTGCATTTGGATCATTTTAAGTGCTCCGCTATCGTTACTACACAATCCCCACCATGGGGCTAAATAAACACCATTCTTGCCGTTCAAATCGGTCAAAAATGGCGCGCAAGTATAACACCATAAATAGAGGATGGATAGTATTAAAAAACAAACGGCCCCGAAAAGGAGCCGTTTACCAGTTTACCTAATAAAAATTAGGCCTTGCTTACTACTTCAACCAGAGTCCAAGACTTGGTCTTAGACAGAGGGCGACATTCGCGAATAGACACGAAATCACCTTCTTTACACTGGTTTTGTTCGTCATGTGCATGGATCTTAGTAGTACGTTTGATGTACTTACCGTAGATTGGGTGCTTAACTTGACGCTCAACAGCTACAGTGATGGACTTGTCCATCTTGTCGCTGATGACTTTACCCTGCAAAGTACGGATTTTCTCAGACATTATGCACCTGCCTTAGAAGTAATAATGGTCTTAACGCGCGCAATGTTACGGCGCACTTGTTTCAGCTGGTGAGTTTGTGCCAGCTGACCAGTGGCGTGTTGCATACGCAGGTTAAACTGCTCACGCAGCAGACCAAGCAGTTCAGCGTTCAATTCCTCAACGCTCTTTTCTCTCAGTTCGCTCGCTTTCATTACATCACCGTCTTAGTTACGAAGGTAGTCTTGATAGGCAGTTTAGCAGCGGCCAGTGCGAATGCTTCGCGAGCCAGCTCTTCTGAAACGCCATTCATTTCATAGAGTACCTTGCCTGGTTGAATCTGACATACCCAGTATTCAACGTTACCTTTACCTTTACCCATACGCACTTCAAGAGGCTTAGAGGTAATTGGCTTGTCAGGAAAAACCCGAATCCAGATTTGACCTTGACGCTTAATGTGACGTGTCATGGCACGACGTGCAGATTCGATCTGACGGGCAGTCAAACGGCCGCGGCCAACTGCTTTCAGACCAAATGTACCGAAGCTAACTTCAGTACCGTTCGCCAGACCGCGGTTGCGGCCTTTGAACATTTTGCGAAACTTCATACGTTTAGGTTGCAGCATTGCCGGCTCTCCTATTTACCACGAGGCTTGCGCTTAGGTTGCTGCTTCGGCTCTTCGATCTGAGGCACGATACCGTCCAGGACTTCACCTTTGAAGACCCAAACTTTAATGCCGATCACACCGTATTGAGTGTGACTTTCAGAGGTTGAATAGTCGATGTCAGCACGCAGTGTATGCAGAGGCACACGGCCTTCGCGATACCACTCAGTGCGCGCAATCTCAGCGCCGCCTAAACGGCCACTAACTTCAACTTTGATACCTTTAGCGCCCAGACGCATAGCGTTCTGTACCGCACGCTTCATAGCGCGACGGAACATAACACGACGTTCCAGCTGTTGAGCGATAGAATCAGCTACCAGCTTGGCGTCCAGTTCAGGCTTACGGATCTCAGCGATGTTAATTTGCGCAGGAGTGCCAGTAATTTTGGCAACTTCAGCACGCAGAACCTCAACGTCTTCACCTTTCTTACCGATCACAACACCTGGACGGGCAGTGTGAATGGTAACGCGGATGCTTTTCGCTGGGCGTTCGATAACGATCTTAGATACTGATGCGGCTTTCAGCTTCTCTTCGAGAAACTTACGCACTTCCCAGTCGCCGTGCAGATTAGCAGCGTAGTCTGCTTTATCAGCGTACCAGGTAGAGATCCAAGGCTTAGTGATACCCAGACGGATACCATTAGGATGTACTTTCTGTCCCATTGCTCTCTCCTAGCGATCTGATACAACCACAGTAATGTGGCTGGTACGCTTCATGATACGGTCGGCGCGGCCTTTAGCACGTGGCATGATGCGCTTCATAGTTGGACCTTCATCAACGAAGACTTTTCCAACTTTCAGTTCATCAATGTCAGCACCTTCGTTATGCTCAGCATTAGCAATGGCTGAATCCAGTACTTTTTTGACCAGTACGGCGGCTTTCTTGGGGCTGAAGGTCAGGATCTCGAGGGCCTTGGAAACAGGCAAACCGCGGATCTGATCAGCTACCAGACGAGCCTTTTGAGGCGACGTACGGGCAAAACGATGTTTAGCTAAAACTTCCATCTCATTCCTCCCGTATTAGCGCTTCTTCGCTTTCTTATCAGCAGCATGGCCGCGATAAGTGCGAGTTGGTGAGAATTCACCAAGTTTGTGGCCGATCATTTCGTCAGTTACGAACACAGGAACGTGCTGACGACCATTATGGACAGCGATGGTCAAACCAATCATGTTTGGAATGATCATTGAGCGACGTGACCAAGTCTTAATAGGCTTCTTGTCACCTGCTTCCACCGCTTTCTCTACCTTCTTCAGCAAGTGCAGGTCAATGAATGGACCTTTCTTGAGAGAACGTGGCATGGCGAATCCTCTTACTATTTATTACGACGACGTACGATGTACTTGTCAGTGCGCTTGTTACTACGGGTCTTGTAACCCTTAGTTGGCACACCCCATGGAGTCACTGGGTGACGACCACCAGAAGTACGGCCTTCACCACCACCATGTGGGTGGTCTACTGGGTTCATTGCAACACCACGAACTGTTGGGCGTACGCCTCTCCAGCGCTTGGCACCAGCTTTACCCAGCTGACGCAGCATGTGCTCGGCGTTACCAACTTCACCCAGAGTCGCGCGGCAATCAACTGGCACTTTGCGCATTTCGCCAGAGCGAAGACGCAGAGTGGCATAAGCGCCATCACGAGCTACAACTTGTACATAAGCACCGGCAGAACGTGCAATCTGAGCACCTTTGCCAGGTTTCATTTCAACAGCGTGAACTACGCTACCAACTGGGATGTTACGCAGTGGCAGGGCGTTACCTGTCTTGATTTCAGCTTCTACGCCAGAAACGATTTTGTCACCAGCCTGCATGCCTTTGGCAGCCAGGATGTAGCGACGCTCACCGTCTGCGTACAGTACCAGCGCAATGTGCGCGGTACGGTTTGGATCGTATTCCAGACGCTCAATCTTCGCTGGGATACCATCTTTATCACGTTTGAAGTCAATCAGACGGTAGTGTTGCTTATGACCACCACCAACGTGACGAACAGTGATACGACCAGTGTTGTTACGGCCACCACTCTTAGATTTTTTCGCCAACAGGCCAGCAAAAGGTTTACCCTTGTGCAGGTCAGAGTTAACCACTTTAACGACGTGGCGACGACCTGGAGAGGTTGGCTTACACTTAATAACTGCCATGAGTAATCTCCTTACGCTTCAGCGCCGACGAAATCGATGTCAGCACCCTCAGCCAGAGTAACATAGGCTTTTTTCCAATCGCTGCGACGACCAACACGGGCACCGTGACGCTTGGTTTTGCCTTTGTTCACCAGAGTGCGAACTGAATCAACTTCAACTTCAAACAGTTTTTCAACTGCAGCTTTGATCTCAGCTTTAGTGGCGTCGATAGCTACACGGAAAACTACAGTGTTGTTCTTCTCAGCAACCACAGTGCTCTTTTCAGAGATGTGAGGCGCCAGAATAACTTTCAGTAAACGTTCTTCGCGGATCATGCCAGCATCTCCTCGATTTGCTTAACAGCATCAGCAGTTACCAGCACTTTGTCGAACGCGATCAGGCTTACTGGGTCAATACCAGCAACATCACGAACATCAACCTTGTACAGGTTGCGAGCTGCCAAGAACAGATTCTCGTCAACTTCGGAAGTCACAATCAATACGTCTTCCAGACCCATGTCTTTCAGCTTGGCCTTCAGCTCTTTAGTTTTAGGAGCTTCAACAGCAAACTTTTCAACAACGATCAGACGTTCTTGACGTACCAGCTCGGACAGGATGCTCTTCAGAGCGCCGCGGTACATTTTCTTGTTGACTTTCTGGCTGTGATCTTGGGTTTTAGCAGCGAAAGTTACGCCACCGCCACGCCAGATTGGACCCTTGACACCACCCGCACGAGCGCGGCCAGTACCTTTTTGGCGCCATGGCTTCTTGCCAGAGCCAGTCACTTCAGCGCGAGTTTTCTGAGCACGAGTGCCCTGACGCGCGTTTGCAGCGTAAGCTACAACTACCTGATGAACCAGTGCTTCATTAAAGTCACGGCCGAAGGTAGTTTCGGAAACTTCAAGAGCGCTTTGCGCGTCTTTCAATACCAATTCCATTACTATCTCCTCAGACCTTAGGCTTTAACGGCAGGCTTGATGATCAGGTCGCCATTGGTAGCGCCTGGAACAGCACCTTTAACCAGCAGCAGGTTACGCTCAGCATCTACACGTACTACGTCCAGATTTTGAGTGGTAACACGCTCAGCACCCATGTGGCCTGACATTTTTTTGCCTTTGAATACGCGACCTGGCGTCTGGTTCTGACCGATAGAACCGTTAGCACGGTGCGCCAATGAGTTACCGTGAGTCATATCCTGGGTACGGAAGTTCCAGCGCTTAACGCCGCCTTGGAAACCTTTACCTTTTGATTGACCGGTAACATCTACTTTCGCTACGTCAGCGAAGATATCTACGTTCAGCTCAGCACCAACTTCAATGCCTTCGCCTTCACCGTCTGCCAGACGCATTTCCCACAAACCACGGCCGGCGTCAACGCCCGCTTTGGCAAAGTGACCTGCTTCTGGCTTAGTGATGCGGTTGGCTTTTTTGGCACCAGTAGTAACTTGAAGTGCACGGTAGCCGTCGTTTTCCAGAGTTTTCACCTGAGTAACGCGGTTTGCATTTACTTCAATTACAGTAACAGGGATAGACACGCCATCTTCGGTGAAGATGCGGGTCATACCCACTTTACGACCAATAAGACCGATAGCCATCTCTCAAACCTCTTCTAAGGATCTCAATTAACCCAAGCTAATCTGTACGTCGACACCAGCCGCAAGATCCAGACGCATCAGCGCGTCGACTGTCTTCTCAGTTGGCTCTACGATGTCAACCAAACGCTTGTGAGTACGGATTTCGTATTGGTCACGAGCATCTTTATTAACGTGCGGAGAGATCAAAACGGTATAACGCTCTTTGCGCGTAGGCAGTGGGATAGGACCACGTACCTGGGCGCCAGTACGCTTAGCAGTTTCAACGATTTCCGCGGTAGACTGATCAATCAAACGATGATCAAATCCTTTCAAGCGGATACGGATTCTTTGGTTCTGCATTGACCAGAGCTCCTAAAATGGACACATAAAAAATCACCCTCTAGCCATTTCCTTTCTTGGAAAGACAGAGCGAGATGATTTAACCGTTCGACTCCCAATCGGAGTCGCTGTATTTGTGTTTAGCCCCGAGGGCTAAATCAACTTTTGTCGCTTACTCAAGTTAAGCGAGGAGGCTATTATACTCATCCAGTTACGGATTACAAGCCTACTGTCGGAATTATCAACAGCATTAACGCTGTCAAAAAGTGGCGCAAATTATACTGACTTCAACACTCATTGCCAACCATTTTTGAACGACTGACAAACGGCCAGTAAAAAGGCGACCCTAAGGTCGCCTTTTTATGATAGCCGAGATCCGCAATTAAGCGATGATCTTAGCTACAACACCAGCACCAACTGTACGGCCACCTTCACGGATTGCGAAGCGCAGAC
>NZ_NIJM01000068.1 GCF_002836945.1 Shewanella chilikensis | reverse complement strand
AATTACGCAAGGCAGCCTAATTTAGCGAGTGGTGCACTTCGGAGTTGAATTCGCGGTAAAGCAATGAAACTCAACTTCATATTCACTTGCACATTATTGCTTATTTCGCTGCCAAATGTGGCTGCTCAGCCAAAGCAAAGTATCTCAGAATCAGGTTCCCGGCCTTCAATTGCCGGGCCAGAGCAATTTTTCACTGGTGCAGCACGTATCGACCCACTGTTTCCTGCGACCGATGAAATCAATGCATCTGCAGCCTATGTCACCTTTGAGCCTGGTACCCGCACAGCCTGGCATATCCATCCCAAAGGCCAACAAATTATTGTGACTCAGGGCGTAGGCTACACACAGGAATGGGGCAAACCTCGACAACAGATAAAGCCAGGCGATGTGATCTGGTGCCCTGCAGGCATAAAGCACTGGCATGGCGCAGCTCCCAAGACTGCGATGACACATCTTGTGGTCACGGGTCAAGACAATGAAGGCCGTAATGTCAGTTGGCTGGAAAAGGTCAGCGATGAACAGTATCTGGGACAGGATCAAGCAGACAAGACAGGGAAGCACCCATGAAACCCGGGATTAGTTATTGGCCGCTGATACTGTGTCTTTGCATCCCAATATTTCAGACTGCCGGACAAACACCCCATACGTTCCAATCGAGGACACCCACTATGACAGAACCAGAGCCTTTAACCTCAAGACAGCAAGCGATAGTACCTATTGCGGCTTTTGCCGCCGAAGGTAACTTGGCCAAGCTGGATACCGCCCTGGAACAGGGACTGGATGCCGGACTCACCATCAACGATACCAAGGAAATACTGGTACAGGTTTATGCCTACGCCGGCTTTCCCCGTAGCCTCAATGCGCTGGGAACTCTTATGTCAGTAGTAGAGACACGCAAGGCTCGCGGCGTGACAGATGAAATTGGCAAGTTGCCCAGTCATCCGCTCCCCAAAGGTGATGCGTTACTCTCAACGGGTACAGCCAACCAGACACAACTGGCTGGAGGCGTTGTCCAAGGCCCTCTGTTTGACTTTGCACCGGCCATTGATGAGTTTCTCAAGACCCATTTATTCGGTGATATTTTCAGCCGCGATAACCTGAGCTGGCATGACAGGGAAATCGCAACGCTGGCCATGTTGGCGGTTTTGCCTGGCGCTGAACCCCAACTTCAGGCCCACATAGCCATTGCCATGAATCTGGGACTAACACCTGAGCAACTCACATCTGTGATCACCGGCTTGAAGCAACTGGTGAATCAAGCCAGCGCCGAGCGCGCGCAAACCGCGCTGAACCAGCACCTGGAGCACCAGCCCTACAACCAAGAGTAACACCAGCATGAACAACCTAGACACAGCAAAATCCCCCTCTGAGACGCTCGATAATGGGCGTCGTGAACTATTGAAAATGACAGGAGCCGGTATCGCCATGACCATTGCAACCACCATCCCCACTCCGGCATTGGCCGAGTCTGAATTGAAGCTCAGTGACAGTTGGGACAAGACCTTCAGCAAGAGTGACAAGGTCGAACATCAAAAAGTCACCTTTAAAAATCGCTACGGCATCACCCTGGCCGCCGACTTCTACCTGCCAAAAGCAAGGCAGGGCAAGCTGGCCGCAATCGCAATAAGTGGCCCCTTCGGCGCGGTGAAAGAACAATCATCAGGCCTATACGCCCAAAAGATGGCCGAATACGGCTTTGCCACATTGGCGTTTGACCCCTCCTATACAGGTGAAAGTGGTGGAGAACCCAGGAACGTCGCATCCCCGGATATCAATACCGAAGATTTCAGTGCCGCCGTGGATTTTCTCGGCTTGCAAAGCCAGGTGGATCGCCAACGAATTGGCATTATCGGCATATGTGGCTGGGGAGGCATGGCACTGAACGCTGCCGCAGTGGATCAACGCATCAAGGCCGTGGTAACCAGCACCATGTATGACATGTCCCGGGTCATGTCCAAGGGCTACAACGACAGCATGACTCATGAGCAGCGCAAAGAAATTCTGGGCCAGTTGAGCCAACAGCGCTGGTTGGATGCCGAAAATGGCTCACCCGGCTATGGCCCTATCTCTCTGGAACTTAAGGGAGGTGAACCCCGGTTTGTGCAGGAATACGCCGATTACTACAAGACCTCGCGTGGTTTTCACCCAAGGGCCATCAACTCCAATGCTTCCTGGACCATCACCAACCCTATGTCATTTATGAATCAACCTCTGCTGACTCATATCGCCGAAATCTCTCCCAGGCCCATTTTGTTGATCCACGGTGAGAAGGCACATTCCCGCTATTTCAGTGAAACCGCTTTCGCTGAAGCCGCCTCTCCCAAGGAACTGCTGATTATCGAAGACGCCAACCATGTTGACCTCTATGACCAATTGGAGCGGATCCCCTTCGATAAGTTGAACGCATTCTTCGGTGAGTATTTATAACTTTCAAGCGGACAGAGGCTCTCCTCTGTCCAGCCTTCATCTTTAATGGAGTTTGTTGATGCACATTTTGTTAATCGGTGCCAATGGCCGTTCGGCTCAAGCCATCTTGCCGCGTTTGTTGGAGATAAAGGAAGTGCAACTGACGCTTTTTCTTCGAAGATCTGAACGACTGCAACACCTTTACAATGACAGAGTTCGGCTGGTAGAGGGGGATGCCAACAAAGTCGATGACCTGGTCTCGGCATTGCCCGGAATCGATCTGGTGATAAACACCATGGGTGGAATGGATTTGGACCGCAAGACCCGAAATCTGGTGCACGCCATGGAAAATGCTCAGGTGCAGCGCCTCGTTGCACTCAATGCCGGCGGTATCTATGAAGAGCTTCCTGAACCCTTCAATAGCTGGGACAAGAGTATGGTGGGTTTCACCCGGCCTGTTAACCTCAGAAGTGCCAATGTTATCGAAGCTTCATCACTCGACTACACCATACTGCGCCCCGTCTGGTTAACCGATAAACCGATAGAAGAGTTTCAACTTACTCAAAAAGGCGAGTGCTTTCTGGGGACCGAAACTTCCCGCGCCAGCTTGGGTAGATTTATTGCCATTTTGGCCAAGAATCCTAACCTTTATAGCCGCTGTAATCTGGGAATAAGCCAAAGTGGCACAGAGGGGGAGATGCCTGCCGCTTACCGCTGAAAGACATTGGCCGTTCCGCCAAACTTCACCGGCAATCCGCTGCTATCTGGCGCCAAGACTGGTTCAACAACGGGGTTTGAATTAAGCTGATATTTCGAGTGGCTTATAAAAGTGCTTTGCCTATGCCCAATATGACCAGGTTGCTGAATTTTTTGCTGATGCTGGGGTGTGATAGATGTGCTATCAAGACCCGGGAGCGTAAAGTCATTCAAGTCAACTTAGGCGTACTGGTTTCCATAGCGATTATATTATTATTTACTTTCGGCTTTTATATCAGCGGAAATCACGGTTTTCTCCTTTCCGGCTTGAATCAACTGCCCTTTGTTGCCCTGCTGCCTCTGGTATTACTGCTCAACTACAAAGGCAAGTTCTTTGCCGCCAGATGGTGTTTAATGTTGCTGTTGATGGCCGATGCCGCCACAGCTTTAATGACGGCCCAAGGTACCAGTATCAAGATCCACAGCTATTACCTGCTGTTTGCCATCATGTTGGTTGTACTGTTTGAGATCCGTGAATGGCGTTCTATCCTGATCCTGATGGTAGCCAATCTGGGGTTGTTCAGCTTCTTTGAGCTGCACGGCTGGCCATCCCACCCTGATATCACCCTGCTTTCTACACACACTCTGGCCATTTTACAGGCCTTGGTGATCTGCTCATGTATTATCAGCTCCTGCGCCATACTACTGATCAGCGAAATGTACGCCGAGCGCGCCGAGTTAGTGCTGCAACATCAGGCCGACACAGACACCTTGACCGGATTGCTTAACCGCCGCGCATTCATGCGCCAAGTCGCACTGCAAAGAGAGCAGCCGGGCTGCTGGGTACTTGCCCTGTTGGATCTTGATTTCTTCAAGAAGATAAACGATAACTTTGGCCATGATGCCGGCGATGTCGCCCTTATTCATGTCAGTAAGCTGCTCAAGCAAGCGCTCAAGCCTCAGGAGCGACTGGCCAGAATAGGCGGGGAAGAGTTTGCCTTGCTGCTGAGGCTGGATGAAACCGGGACTCAGGCCCTACAGCAAAGAGGTGAGCAACTCCTTGAGTCCCTCAGACAACAAGGCCTGGAATATCAAAGCCATTATCTACAACTGACAGCTTCTGTAGGCCTGGCAACTCTCGAACCTGGAGATAGTGCAAGCGAGGCACTCAAACGGGCTGACAAAGCCCTGTATCAGGCCAAGATAAATGGTCGTAACCGGGTGGAGCTGGCCGGTGCGGTATTGCAGCCACTGAAAAGAAAAAGCCAGTCATTGTAACTGGCTTTTTGCAATGCTTTAGCTGACACCCGGCTATTTAACCAAAGTCAGGTGGCCACGTCGCTTGGGCTTGTCTGCTGCAGGTTCAGTCTCGGCTTCAGTACGTGGCTGTTCAACCTCTTCAACCACATTCAGCAGTGACTCTTCACCCTCTTCAAGCAGATAGGCGTCTTCCATATCGAATACTGTACCGGCACCATTTTCACGGGCATAGATGGCAACAATAGAAGCCATAGGCAACAGCACTTGCTGTGGCACTCCACCGAAACGGGCATTGAACTCGACAAACTCGTTACCGAGCTTCAGGCCACCGACAGCACTGCCGGCGACATTCAGTACAATTTGACCATCCTTAACATACTGCAGCGGTACCTGAGTATCTGGCATAGTGGCATCCACTACCAGATGTGGAGTCAGCTGATTATCCATCAACCACTCATAGTAAGCTCTAAGCAAATATGGACGACTTGGGGTCAAATCTTTCATCAGATACCCATGCGCATTTCGCGCTCGGCTTCGGTCAGAGAGGCCTTAAAGGACTCACGCTCGAAAATACGGTTCATATAGGCTTTGATATCTTTACCCGTGCGGTTATCCAATTCGATACCCAGCACCGGCAGGCGCCACAACAAGGGGCCAAGATAACAATCGGCCAAACCGAACTCTTCACTCATGAAGTAAGGCATTTCGGCAAACACAGGCGCGATAGACAGCAGGCTTTCCTGCAACTCTTTACGGGCCGCATCGGCGCGGTCACCCTTACGAATGCGATCAACCAGGCAATACCAGTCTGTATCGATGCGATGCATCATCAAACGGCTTTGACCACGGGAAACTGGGTAAACGGGCATCAGCGGCGGGTGCGGGAAGCGCTCGTCCAGATACTCCATGATAATACGGCTTTCGTATAACACCAGTTCACGGTCTACCAGCGTTGGCACTGAGTTGTAAGGGTTGAGTTCCAGCAGATCCTCTGGCATATCATTGGGATCTACCTGCAACACATCAACAGTTACCCCTTTTTCAGCCAATACGATGCGAACCTGATGGCTATAGAGATCATCGGCACCTGAGAACAGGGTCATGATAGAGCGTTTATTGGCAGCAACAGCCATTGATACCCTCCGGAATTGAAAAAAACAAATGTAAACGAGGGGCAATGCCCCCCGTTTACATTATGCGGATAATATATTCTACCCCTTTCTAAGGGTTAGTGTACATCCTTCCAATATTCTTTCTTGAGCAGGTATGCGATCACAAAGAATATGAACAGGAAGCCGAGTACCCATTTACCCAGGTTTTCGCGCTCCAGTTTAACCGGCTCAGCCGAGTAAACCAGAAAACCGGTAAGGTCGCGAACAACCTGATCGTACTCTTCCGCAGACAGACTGCCACCTTCAGCTGGATTCACACCTTTAACCTTAGTAACTTCTTTGCCATCAACAACTTCAGTTTCAATAACTGGAGTTGCGATGCCTTGCAGGCCTTCCAGCACATGCGGCATACCGACTGACGGGAACACTGTGTTGTTCACGCCGAAAGGACGACTTGGGTCTTTGTAGAACCCTTTGAGGTAGGAATATACCCAATCTTCACCCCGGACACGGGCTACCAGAGTCAGGTCCGGTGGCGCGGCACCGAACCACTTGGCCGCATCTTTGGTTTCAATTGAGTTTTCCATCAGCTCGCCGATCTTGGCATCTGTGTGGATCAGCTTGCGCATCTCATCGACAGGAATATCCAGATCTTCGGCGACACGCTGGTAGCGCTGATATTGAGTGCTGTGACAACCGGCACAGTTGTCTTGAAACAACTCTACACCACGACGCAGCGACTCTTTATCTGTCAGATCAATATTGGCATCTTCCAGGTGCACATTGTGACCACTGGCGGCAGACACCATACCAGGCACAAAGGCAACCAAAGCAATCAATAACTTTTTCATTTGAATGTCACCCTTTCTGGTACTGGCTTGGTCTTTTCACTCTTGCTGTAGATGAACAACAGCAGGAAGAAACCGAAGTAAGTGAAAGTAAAGATTCGGGCAACAATGGTCAGTGTTGGTGTCGCAGGTACCGCACCCAGGTAACCCAGGACGATAAAGGACACGGCAAACTGAGCAATGTTCAGCTTGTGAATCATGCTGCGGTAGCGAACCGACTTGACCTTACAGCGATCCAGCCATGGCAACACAAAGAGTACGGCAATCGCCAGACCCATCATAACTACACCACCCAGCTTGTCCGGTACGGCCCGCAAGATGGCGTAGAACGGAGTGAAATACCATACAGGCGCAATATGCTCAGGCGTCTTCATTGGGTTAGCAGCTTCGAAGTTAGGCTTCTCGAGGAAGTAACCACCACCTTCAGGCATAAAGAACAGCACGTAGCAGAAGACAATCAGGAAGCCGGCAACACCCATGATATCTTTTACAGTGAAGTAAGGATGGAATGGGATGCCATCAACAGGCCAGCCATTTTCATCTTTGTTCTTCTTAATTTCGATACCATCCGGGTTGTTGGAACCCACTTCATGCAGCGCAATCAGGTGCAGGAATACCAGTACCACGAGTACCAGAGGCAACGCGATAACGTGCAGAGCGAAGAAGCGGTTCAGGGTTGCACCTGAGATCACATAGTCACCACGGATCCACAGGGTCAAGTCATCACCGATAACCGGAATAGCACCGAACAGTGAGATAATTACCTGGGCGCCCCAGTAGGACATCTGGCCCCATGGCAGCAGATAACCCATAAAGGCTTCGGCCATCAGCACCAGGAAGATCAACATACCGAACAGCCACAGCAGTTCACGAGGCTTCTGGTAAGAACCGTAGAGCAGGCCACGGAACATATGCAGGTAAACCACCACAAAGAAGGCCGAGGCCCCGGTGGAGTGCATGTAACGCAGCAACCAACCGTACTCGACATCACGCATGATGTATTCGATGGAGGCAAATGCGCCTTCGGCGGTAGGCACATAGTTCATGGTCAGCCAGATACCGGTCAGCAGCTGGTTTACCAGAACCAACAGTGCCAGAGAGCCGAAGAAATACCAGAAGTTAAAATTCTTGGGGGTGGCGTACTGACCAACATGGCGGTTATAAGTTGCCGTCATAGGGATACGCGCATCGATCCAGTCAATTATATTCTTAACCATTATGCAGCTCCCTGGTCTACGCCGATGAGCACGTTACCATCATCAATGTATTGATGTGGGGGAATCACCAGGTTCAGTGGAGCAGGTACGCCCTGGAAGACGCGACCGGCCATATCGAACTTGGAACCGTGACATGGACAGAAGAAACCTGAAGTCACACCTTCAACCTGCTCTGCAAAAGAGTCTGGCAGGTAAGTAGGTGAACAACCCAGGTGAGTACAAATACCTACGGCAATAAAGTACTCAGGCTTAATAGAACGTACGCCATTTTGGGCGTAATCAGGCTGCTGTAGTTCGTCAGAAGCCGGATCCCGCAATCTGTCATCGTGGGTGGGGAGCTCATTAAGAACTTCCTCGGTACGGCGGACAATCCATACGGGCTTGCCACGCCATTCCACACGGATCAGCTGACCTGGCTCTAGCTTACTGATATTTACTTCTACCGGTGCACCTGCAGCTTTCGCTTTGGCACTCGGATTCCATGACTTTATAAAGGGAACCGCTACAGCGACGGCACCAGCACCGCCCACTACGGCGGTTGCAGCTGTCAGGAATCTGCGACGTCCGGTATCGACTGGCGCATTGCTCATCCACTTATCTCCCAGAGGGTGTTGGAATTTTTGTTTTTCAAGACTTTAGGCCTCTTAGTTCTCACTAAAGGGAAAAGCCGAATTTTGAGGCGGGGCTCATTATAGCGAAAAATTAGAAGCAGATCATAGTCAAAAGACATAAGTTGGTTAAGGAGATTACAGTTTTTTAGCCGCCTGGGTTAAAAAAACAGCGGATTTAGGCTGCAAAACACCAGCATCTCGAAAGTAATTTAACTAAAGCTAAATCATAACCATTTGACTATTAACAATATATTCTTGGTTTACACATTAATACTTATAATTCTGTGACTTTCGCATCAAGCTGAGAAAAAGATAAAAAAAGACCCGGAACCAGTCCGGGTCTTTCAAGCAACACTGTTACTTGCCTTTTTGCTTCATGTATTTGAAGAATTCGCTGTCCGGCTCCAGCACCATAATGTCTGATTTACCGGCAAAACTAGCCTTATAGGCTTCCAGGCTGCGCAGGAAACTAAAGAACTCAGGATCCTTGGTATAAGCATCAGCGTAAATCTTGGCGGCAATGGCGTCACCTTCACCACGAATGTTTTCCGCTTCACGACGAGCATTGGCCAGAGTCACAACAACGTTGGCGTCGGTCATGGCGCGAATTCTCTCGGCCGCTTCCTTACCTTCAGCCCTGTGTTTTTTGGCTACCGCCTGACGCTCGGCACGCATCCGTTGGAAGATACTGTGGCTGACGTTGGATGGCAGGTTTATCTGTTTCACCCTGACATCGACCACTTCTATACCCAGACCTTCGGCACTCTTGGCAGCATTTTCCAGAGTAATACGCATCAGGTCATCACGGCTACTGCTCTCGGCCAAGTTTGTGCTGCCTTCGCTGGTGCCGGAAACAATCTGCTTGATGGTCAGTTTACCGAACTCGGTACGCAGGTCACTGTTGATCTTGCGCTGCAGCAACGACTCTGCCTTGGACTTGTTGCCACCTTCTGTTGCCAGATAGTATTTTTCAAAGTCCTTGATACGCCACTTGACATAAGAATCCACCATCAGGTCTTTCTTCTCAGAGGTCACAAAGCGGTCGGCGGCGCCATCCAGGGTCTGGATACGGGCATCCATATAACGGACTTTGTCGATCAGCGGGATCTTAACGTTGAGACCCGGGCCATAAACTCGGGGCACCATCTTACCGTCAACATTGTCTTTCAACACTTCACCAAAGCGGGAAACTATAGCTCGTTCCCCTTCATTGACTACCATCAATGAAGACACACCAACAATCGCCAGCAGGGCAATAATAATGAGTACAAATCTGCTCATGGTTTACTCCCTCCCCTGACGGATACGCTCTTCGCGGGACATGCGTCCGTTGAAGCTGCTGTTATTGGTATTTCTTTGGCTGCTGACGGCATCCACATGCTGCTCGGGTTCCTGCTCCGCTTTAGGTTTAGGCTTATCTTCCTGAGACATCAGCTTATCCAGCGGCAGATACATCAGGTTGCCGTTATTTTTGGCATCTATCAGTACCTTGTTGGTATCACTGAACACCTGCTGCATTGCATCGATATAGAGACGATCACGAGTAACCTCTGGGGCCAGCTTATATTCAGGCAGCAGCTTGTTGAACTTGGCTACAGCACCTTCTGCATCCTGAACAACACGCTCTTTATAAGCGCGGGCATCCTGGCTGATACGTTCCACCTGACCACGGGCCTTAGGTTCGATTTCCAGCTGATAAGCTTCGGCCTGACGGATATAGGTGTGCTCGTCTTCCTGTGCTGAAATTGCGTCATCAAAGGCATCTTTCACTTCTTCCGGCGGTCTGGCCGGCAGGAAGTTAACGTCTTCAATCTGCAATCCCAGATTGTAAGGTGCAATGATACGTTCAATCTCGGCGCGGGTGTCATCACGTACCTTGGCACGCCCGGTTGTCAAAATATCATTCATCTTTGAATGACCTATGACATAACGCAACGCACTGTCGGTGGCTTCACGCAGGCTCGAGTTAGCATCAACGGCACTAAACAGATACTGGTAGGCATCTTTCACCTTATACTGCACATCAAGCTCGACCACGACCATATTTTCATCGGCGGTCAGCATGCTGCCTGAAGCGGGAATAGAGCGCACCGATGCAACATCTACCGGTAAAACCGTATCGATAAAGGTGGCTTTCCAGTGTAAGCCAGGACCAACTTCGCCGACGTGTTCACCGAAACGCAGCACTACGCCCTGCTCCGCTTCCTTGATAGTGTAGAAACCGGAAAAACCCCATACTGCCAGGGCAATACCTGCAACTATGGCAAGTGTTCCCATGCTGAAGCCTGAACCACCGTTGCCCTTGCCGCCAAAGCGTTTGGCCAGATTGCGAAATACATCGTCCAGATCCGGTGGCCCCTTGTCGTTGCCACCTTTGTTTCCCCAAGGATCATTACCCTTGTTACCGGGCTCGTTCCAAGCCATTTAACTCTCCATAAGTGGATGAATAAACGAGATTATTAACAAACTACTTTATCAATCTCGGGTTCGAGGATAAAGGTTTCCAACTCACCTTGACTCTGCTTAACCAGCCGATGCCAGTCCGGCTGTGGTAAACGAATAGACAAGATACAGTTCCCCAGGTCGTCATACTCTTTCTGCTGTATCGCATCCAGTCGATAAAACTGGCCAAGATAATGCCCGGCTGTTGCCGGTATTCTCAAGCTAAGCTCAACTATGGTAGCTGCGGTCAGTTGATCCACCGCCTGCTTGAGAAGATCCAACCCCAACCCTTGTTGTGCCGAGATCCACACTCTGTATGGTCGGCCTTCAGGGTCGAAATCTATTTTGGGGCCTATCTCTTCCAACAGATCTATCTTGTTGCAGACCAGAAGCTGCGGAATATCATCGGCCTCAATCTCTTTGAGCACTTCTTGCACCTGCTCAAAGTTGTCATTCATATTGTCGTCGGCGCAGTCCACCACATGCAGCAGGAGATCGGCCTGACGGGTTTCCTGTAATGTCGCCTTAAACGCCGCTACCAGTTCATGGGGCAAATGACGAATAAACCCCACAGTGTCGGCTAAAAAGACGGCGCCGTTGTCCAACTCCAGCTTACGAAGCGTTGGATCCAGAGTCGCAAACAACTGATCGGCGGCATACACCTCAGATGTTGTCAAAGCGTTGAATAGAGTGGACTTACCTGCGTTGGTATAACCAACCAGTGACACAGTAGCCAGGTCGCTTCGCTTCCTGGCACGACGGCTTTGTTCCCGCTGTTTGTCCACTTTCTCCAAACGGCGATTGATGGACTTGATCCGCCCCCGCAGCAATCGCCGGTCAGTTTCCAGCTGGGTTTCACCGGGGCCGCGCAAACCTATCCCGCCCTTTTGGCGTTCAAGGTGAGTCCAGCCCCGCACCAGGCGAGTCGACATGTGGCGCAACTGCGCTAGCTCCACCTGTAACTTGCCCTCATGGGTACGGGCCCGCTGAGCAAAAATATCGAGAATAAGTGTGGTTCTATCCAACACCCGGCATTGGCACAGAATTTCAAGATTTCTTTCCTGTGCAGGACTCAATGCGTGGTTGAAAATCACCACATTTGCCTCGGTCGCAGCTACCAAAGCTGCCAGTTCTTCCGCCTTTCCTGTCCCCAAGAAAAACTTGCGGTTAGGCGCCCGACGGCTTCCTGTTATCACCCCTACCGAACGCGCCCCGGCCGACTCGACCAAGAGTTGCAATTCAAGAAGGTCTTCCCGACTGTCTTCATCGGAAAAGTCGATATGAACAAGTACTGCAGTTTCTCCCGCCTCATAGCGATCAAACAAGAAGTGAACTCCTTAACTTATTACTGTTCGCTGCTATCATCGTGCTGCGAGTTATAGTTCTGCTGACCACCGCCCTGATGATTGCTCACATTAAATGGACGAGAAGGCACAACAGTTGAAATGGCATGCTTATATACCATCTGGCTAACCGTGTTTTTCAGCAAGATAACGAACTGGTCAAAAGATTCCACCTGTCCCTGCAACTTGATACCGTTGACCAGGTAGATGGAAACAGGAACGCGCTCACGGCGTAGTGCGTTCAGGAATGGGTCTTGTAAAGATTGCCCCTTAGCCATGTTTTTATTTCCTTTTTTTAATTTATATAGTACTAACAAAAAGCTTTCTTGTTCGGTTTGAGTATTATACAGCTAGGGCTATTAAGCTAGCGGCAGTAACGCATAAGCTGAACTAAATTCCCTTGCGCCCCACTCTCCAGCCAATTCAACTCCGGCCATCCTCGCAACCATGTTAATTGACGCTTTGCCAATTGCCTAGTAGCAGCGACGGCTTTTTCGACCATAGTATCATGGTCAAATTCACCCTCAAGATATTGCCAACACTGGCGATATCCAACACAGCGCATCGAGGGCATATCCAGGTGCAGATCCCCCCTTTGCTTCAGCTTGGCCACTTCATCGCTGAATCCGGCCTGCAGCATCTGCATAAATCTTGTCTCTATCAGCCCATGCAGCGTTTTACGCTCCTGTGGCGCAATGGCAAACTGCACCACATCATAGGGAAGCTCAGGCGATTTTTCCTGAGTCAATTCGGTCAAACTCTTACCGCTGATACGATACACCTCCAGTGCCCGTCCGAGACGTTGTGGGTCATTGGGGTGAATGCGTGCGGCCGAAACCGGATCGATCCGTGCCAATTCCTGATGCAGCACTTGCCAGCCCAATTGCTCGGCTTCTTGCTGTATCTGGGCCCTTATCGCCTCATCGGCACTGGGAAGTGGCGATAAACCTTCCAATAATGCTTTAAAATACAACATGGTACCACCCACTAACAGCGGAGTTTTTCCCATATTGACGATCTGCTCAATCTCTCGCAGACAATCGCTGCGAAAATCGGCAGCGGAATAACTTTCGCTGGGATCGCGGATATCTATCAGCCTATGTGGCCCGCGAGCTAGCTCTTCCGCACTGGGTTTGGCGGTACCTATATCCATTCCACGATAGATAAGTGCCGAATCTACCGAGATAATCTCGCAGTTATGATGTTCGGCGAGCTCTAGCGCCAACGCTGTTTTTCCTGAGGCTGTAGGCCCCATTAATGTCAGCACTCTTGGCTGTTTCGCCTTACTCACTGCCTTCTTCTTCCAACCATTGCTGCCAAGGCAATACCTTAGCCAGCTGTAAAATTTCTTGTCGAGCTTGCTCGTCCAACGCCGAGATCCCCTGCCATATCAATGGCGCCGAGACAAAACTGCCAAGGCTGCTCTGCGCCAGCCAATTGGCCAAGGCCGCTTCCTGTGGCTGCTCAAATCTGAGCCATTGCAGCAGCTCGGGGATCAAGCTAGCCAGTTGCGTGTCCCTCAGATATGGGGGCACTTTTTTGATTATCAACTGCGAATGACGAATACTGAGATCCAGCCCCAATTGCCTCAGCAAAGTCTCCCTTTCCTCCAGCAATGCCTGCCATTCCGGATCGGCGTCCACAGCAACCGGCATCAGCAATGGCTGACCGGTCAACCCGGTAGGAAAGCGGGCGATAATCTCAATATATCTCAATCGCTTGGCAGCAGCTTTCACCTTGAGCAGTTTAAGCTGCTCATTTTCGACCAACACCCAATGTTCACCATCCAGCAGAGGCGGCATCACAGTCACATTGGCTTCAGGACTGGTTTCATTGACCACGCTCGGCGTCGCCAACAAGGCACCATAACTACTGATGGCCGACTTGGACGGGGCTGCAACCCCCTGACGGGAACCGGCAGCAGAATATGAACCCAATGCCTTGCCGCTTAAAGGAGCTCTGTCGCTATATTGGCTTTGATATCCAGCACTGCCGCCGCTTGACTCAGGCTCGCGAAAACGCGGCTCGGCACGGCTGCCATCAGTCGCTCCACCTTGGTTGAAGCTTGTAGCAGCGGCGTCTGAACCCACATCAATGGGCGCAGCATAATCTGTTTGGCTTAAATGCGGATTAACGTCATCGACCGGCAGTTGCTGTGCTTGCTGCAGGGCTGAGCTCAAGGCCTGCAGAATATAATCGTGCACATATCTGGCCTGATGGAAACGCACCTCATGCTTGGCCGGGTGCACATTGACATCTACCTGATGGGGATCCAGCTCCAGCATCAGCACATAGCCGGGTTGTTCCAACTCGGCCAAACCGGCAAAGGCCTGCCTGACCGCATGATTCACCAAACGGTCCCTGATCAAACGACCATTGACATAAAAATAGTGAGTATCACAAGGATCAACTTGCCAGGGGGACTGCAGGTAGCCACTGAGGCGCATATCGTCATGCTGACATTCCACCTTCAATGCTTGCTCAGCAAACGGCCGACCACAGACCTGAGCCAGCCGTTGCAGATATTGGGCTTCATTGTCTGCCGGACGATAATTGCGGACCTGTTTGCCATTGTGTTTCAGCGTCAGGTGGATTTCCGGCCTGGCCAGCGCAATCCGTTTCAGCCACTCATCGATATGGGTGAATTCTGTCTTGTCACTCTTGAGGAAACGTCTGCGCGCCGGGGTATTGAAGAAGAGATCGACCACTTCAATACTGGTGCCCACTGGATGAGCCGCAGGCAGTATCTTGACCCCCATATCCGCGCCTTCGGCGTAAGCAAGCCAGGCCTCGGATTGTTCGGCCGTGCGAGATGTCAGGGTCAGGCGGGAAACAGAACTGATACTGGCCAGCGCCTCACCTCTAAAACCAAAGCTGAGAATGGCTTCAAGATCGTCCAGTGTATGCACCTTGGACGTAGCGTGACGAGACAGCGCCAGTGCCAGTTCATCCTTGCCAATACCGCCGCCATTGTCCTGAATTCGAATAAGCTTGGCGCCGCCCTTATCGATTTCGATATCGACTCGGGTTGCACCGGCATCCAGGCTGTTTTCCACCAGCTCCTTCACGACGGAGGCCGGCCTCTCTACCACTTCGCCCGCCGCAATCTGGTTGGCCAGTTGTGGGGGTAATATCTGAATTGCCATCTCTTCCTCAGGCTCTGGGGATAACCAGTTGCTGACCTATACGGACTACATCCGATTTCAGGTTATTGGCTTTCTTGATATCGGCCACCGACACCTCATAACGATTGGCGATTACCGACAGAGATTCACCTCTGACAACCTTGTGTTTAATAGCGCCCTGCTTGGCCAGCATGGTTCCGGCCGGCGGATTGGCTTCAAAATACTTGAGTACACCTTTATGAATCGCCTTGGCCAGTTTGTCCTGATGGTTGGCATTACTGAGCAGCCTCTCTTCCTGTGGGTTGGAGATAAAACCAGTCTCCACCAAAATGGACGGGATATCAGGCGATTTGAGCACCGCCAGACTCGCCGACTCGGGCTTGTGCTTGTGCAGTTTGGTCACCTTGCCCAAACCAGAAAGAATATCGCTGGCCACTGTGTGACTCATCGCCATAGATCTATCCATCGACATATCCAGCAAGGTCATCGCCAGATACTGCTCATTGTCGGTATTTTGAATAATCTCACCGGCACCACCGAGCAGCTCTGAGTGTTTCTCTTTCTGCTCCAGCCAGCGGCCAATTTCGGTATTGGCCCGTCGCATGGAGAGCACCCACACAGAGGCGCCTCTGGGCTGAGGTGAAGTAAAGGCATCGGCGTGGATAGAGATCAGCAAATCGGCCTTACTCTGACGCGCCAGTTCCGAGCGACGGTTCAGGTTAACAAAATAGTCGCCGGTACGGATCATCACGGCTTTAAGTCCGGGAGTCGCATTAATTTTCTTTTCCACTCGCTTGGCAATCGCCAATGACACCTTCTTCTCGTACAAACCGGAAGGCCCGATAGATCCAGGGTCATCACCACCATGGCCGGCATCGATAGCAATAATCACATCCCGCACCGCTTCAGTGGCTGTCGGGGTCACCCTGGCTTTGGCCGAAGTGCTCTTGTCATCAAGGTCCACCACCAAACGGTTGCCGTATGGTGCAGTTGGCGGCAGAGAGAACAGATTGGCCTTAGCGGCCCGTTTGAGATCTATGACCACCCGCAGCGTGCCTTTCTCCGGCGGTTGGCTCAAACGCACCTTTTTGACCAAGGGGCTGTTGTTTTCAACTTTTTCCAGCTTGACGCCATTGGTGCTCTTTTTCAGATCCACCACAAGTCTGTCAGGGTTGCTCAGCGTGAAATAGCTGTAGTCAGGAGCTTGGCTTAAGTCAAAAACCACCCGGGTCGACTCGGGCGCCGCCCAAATACGCACTCCGTCGAGTTTATTGGCCGCCCAAATCGGCGCCGCCACCACCCAACAGATAACAAAAAAAGTCAGTTTAAATAAGATGTTATTAGTCTTTACCATTGTTTGTTATTTTTCTTAATAGCACCTTACCCTTGTCGGAATCGGCTTGCAGAGAAATTTCGCGACCAGTATTAGCATATTTGATATGCAGATGTATATCGGCAGCAGGCAAGCATCCCATTCCCTGTTCCGGCCATTCAATAATGCAAAGGCTGCGGTCGTTGAAGTAATCCCGGATCCCCATAAACTCCAGCTCTTCAGGATCGCTGAGTCGATAAAGGTCGAAATGATATACTTCGATTCCTTCAAGCTCATAAGGTTCCACGAGTGTATAGGTCGGACTCTTAACCGCACCTTGATGACCCAAGGCCTGAATTAAGCCACGGCTGAAAGTCGTTTTGCCGGCACCAAGTTCTCCGGTCAGATAAATGGTCAACGGCGCACTGATCAAGGCCGCCAATTGTCGCCCGAAGGCGACAGTTTGAGTCTCATCTGCCAATTGCAGAGTCAAGCTGTGTTCGATAGTCATTTAAGTGTGGATCCACGCCTTACATTGGCCCGTTAAGCTTACAAGTCAGTGTTTACCAGATGGCGGATCCAGGGCATAAGATCGCTGGCAAGCATGCCTCTCTCCCCGTTACGGGCAGCAAGGTCGGCTGCGCCGCCGTGAACTATCACCCCTGCCACAGTCGCGCGGGTGTTGTCCAGTCCCTGAGCCATCAGCGCGCCGATTATACCAGATAACACGTCGCCGCACCCACCGCTGGCGAGCCCGGGATTCCCCACAGGGGCAACAAATAGCTGTTTACCGTCATAAATGAGAGTGCCTGCACCCTTGAGCAGTACCACACCGCCATATTGAGCTTGCAGTTTTCTGACCGCTGCAAACCTGTTGGCTTCGACATCAGCAATATCCGTTGCCAGCAACCTGGCGGCTTCCCCCGGATGGGGGGTCAGAACCCGATTCTCCTGGGAGCGTTTTTCCTGGCTCAAGAGATTGAGCGCATCGGCATCCAGCACACAGGGCTTATCGCTCAGACTGACCGCCTTGAACAGATTATATCCCCAGTCGGCGCGGCCAAGCCCTGGCCCCAACACCAGTACCTGTGCCCAGCCAAGGCGCAGATAAACTTCCATATCCACCAATTCACAGCCCCAGAACATAAGTTCCGGCCTGTTGGCATTGACCGTGAGCTGATGCTCCGGCCGGCTCACCACAGTCACCAAACCGGCGCCAGCCCTGAGACAAGCTTCGCCCGCCAACCTGACAGCCCCACCCATGCCATAATCGCCGCCTATGACGGTAACCTTGCCCGATTTACCCTTGTGACTGTCCCTGGGGCGGGCATCGAAAAGCCCTTTGAGGTACTCAGTGCCGACTCTGACTACATCTGAAGGCGGCAAGTAATCACTTAGTCCCAAGTCAACAAAATGCAGTTCGCCGCAGCAATGCCTGGCCCTGCCGGTCAAGAGTCCTTGCTTCAAAGCCGCAAAGCAGAGTGTCTGCTCGGCTTCGACTGCCGCCCCAAGAGCTGCGCCGGTATCGGCATCTATGCCGGAAGGCAAATCCAGACTCAGCACCCTGGCCCTTGCCGTATTTATCTGGGCTATCATGCCAGCGGCTTCCGGCCGCACATCACCCTTGAGGCCGGTTCCCAACAGACCGTCCACTATCCAATCGTATTCAGCGGCGGTTATCTCTGATACCTGAGCCAGTTCCGGCGCGGATTGCTGTAACTTATTCCAGGCTTGCCCCCACTCAGTGCTGGGCTGACTGGCGGGGAAGATAAACAAGCTGGCGTTGAAACCCGAGTTCAATAACCAACGCAAACAAACCAAGGCATCGGCACCGTTGTTTCCCTGCCCGGCAATGACCAGCACCCGGCTGTCCGGGGCCAGTTTGACCGCCAATGCCTCAAAAGCAGCTTTTCCGGCCCGCTCGACCAACTCATAGAGACTGCCCTGCTCAGCCGCCACCCAGTCCAACTCGGCCTGGCGTACAGCCTTGGCGCTATACAGCTGACGGGGCATATCTGACAAATCCTGGGCCATATCGATTCTCCTATCTCCTGACTGACAGATACTGATGACTTGTTAACTCGAAAAAATCCGCTCGTTCACTAAACTTATGCTGTGGCAAAGGATGCCGGAAGGAAGCACAGGAATGATGCTACTGACACTGCTTATTTTAATACTCTGCGTATTACTGTTGGGATTACCCTTTAACTGGGTATTTCCCTGGTTCTGGCTCCTGGCTCTCTGCGCCTTATTGGTCGCCATCGGCATCTTTCGGGCGCTGACGCTACCGATAAAAAATCAGCATAAAGACTGTGATGATTGATAACACACTAGCAGTAAAGTCAGTGAGTATTTATGACTTGAATCAGAACAAGTTGATAAAAATGAAAAAGCCCGGTCTGGGCCGGGCAGAACTAACGGCAGACCCAAGCAGATCCGCCAAGTCTGGGAGAAGTTAAATATCGTCCATACGTATAGTACTGTGCACCAGTCGTTGCTGCTGGATCTTCTCGACCCGCACCAAGTCTTCCAATGCCCCTTTCACCTCGGCCGAAGCCGACGAACCGGCAGTTTTTTCCAGCAAGGCAATCAAGCGGTTTTCCAGATCCAGATGCAGATTCAGCACATCATCTTCTGTCATATTGGCCGCCAGCATGGTATCGCGGCAGCGCTTGCCGAAGTCCTCAAAGACAATGTCTTTGTACCAGGTATCGAGGATCTTGTTTGGCGCATCATCGATATAGTTTTCAAGAGTTTCAGCAATATGTTTCTGATGCTGTTCAAAATATTCCAGCATTAGTTTGACCCTGGATGAGTCGGCCTGAGTGTGTAATCTATGATAGAGCTGAGCCATATCAAGACGACATTTCGCTATAAATTCAAGGAGTTCACGTAACTGTTGAATACGCATCTGCCTATCTCCATTCTTCTGCCGTCAACGGCACAATTCAATTCGGTATGAAGACATTATGGAAGTAAAAAAGGTGGGAATATTTGAACAAGGTCATAAATCAGTGCTTACAAATGTCGCTACATTAGACAAAACGCAAGAAACCTGCGGCAGATCACGAAAAGCACTTTTTAAGGATTTTGAGGGGGAAATAAAGATTGGAGCGACATATCGGGTTCGAACCGATGACCTGTACCTTGGCAAGGTACCGCTCTACCAACTGAGCTAATGTCGCATCGCTTATTTGCTTCATCATCCGAGCTGACAATCAACAAAGGTACCAACCTTCTGTTTTATCAACTGAGCTAATGTCGCATTGCTTAATCGCTTCATCATCCGAGCTGACAATCAACAAAGGTACCAACCTTCTGTTTTATCAACTGAGCTAATGTCGCATTGCTTAATCGCTTCATCATCCGAGCTGACAATCAACAAAGGTACCAACCTTCTGTTTTATCAACTGAGCTAATGTCGCATCGCTTAAGTCCACATTTAAAGACAGTGGGCATCTGGAATTTGGAGCGACATATCGGGTTCGAACCGATGACCTGTACCTTGGCAAG
>NZ_NIJM01000067.1 GCF_002836945.1 Shewanella chilikensis | reverse complement strand
TATGCTCGTAACTGCGCCCCGACAGTGCATCTTCACCACACAAAAATGCCCTTCTAACGCAACGGTTAATCACGTGGTAAAAGGGTGTACTTTCAGCGTCTATCAACTGACGACGGGCGGTGGTCATAACCAACCTCGACTGAGCTTTGATGGGTATTTCAAAGCCTAGTCAAAGCTGTGCTAAACATCAAAAAGATATGGCTGTCCTGTCTTTTCTCTGGTGGTCATAACCAACCTCGACTGAGCTTTGATGAGTATTTCAAAGCCTAGTCAAAGCTGTGCTAAACATCAAAAAGATATGGCTGTCCTGTCTTTTCTCTGGTGGTCATAACCAACCTCGACTGAGCTTTGATGAGTATTTCAAAGCCTAGTCAAAGCTGTGCTAAACATCAAAAAGATATGGCTGTCCTGTCTTTTCTGATTTTATCCACTATCCAGCCACGTCTATGCTGGTAACTGCGCCCCGACAGTGCATCTTCACCACACAAAAATGCCCTTCTCACGCAACGGTTAATCACGTGGTAAAAGGGTGTACTTTCAGCATCTATCAACTGGCGACGGGCGGTGGTCATAACCAACCTCGACTGAGCTTTGATGGGTATTTCAAAGCCTAGTCAAGGCTGGGCGAAACATCAAAAAGATTTGGCTGTCCTGTCTTTTCGTCCTCAAAAGATATGGCTGTCCTGTCTTTTCGTCCTCAAAAGATATGGCTGTCCTGTCTTTTTGTTCTGTCCTGTCTTTTGCGATAAGCCAGCGGGGATTTCGGCTACGTTGGGGTGTCCTTGAGGATACAAGGGACTTTGGACAAGCAAAGTCCCTTTTGAGTTACTCCGCCGTCGTTGGGTCGATTGAACGTTTCACCTCATTGACGGCATTGATAGGAAAACCGCCCCTTTCCGCATGTTCACGCACCAGTGTCTCATTGGGGGCTATGTAAACGCAGTAGATCTTATCTGGGGTCACAAAGCTCTCTACCCACTGGACCTTCGGCCCCATATCTTCCAACACGGCACAGGACTTTTGTGAGATTTCACGAAACTCTGCCGTGGATAAACCTCCGGCTCCGGGTAAGTCTCTTTCAATGATGAATTTAGGCATAACAACCTCCTTACGGGATCTTGCTGAGTATAGTTCCTGAAGGGAAGCTCTTCCGCTTGGTTAGAGCTCTGGTCGCTGTGACTCTTTGGCATGCCGGTTTAAATGAAAACCTCTTAGCTCAATTGAAATATCTGCTTTATTGGCCGAGGAAAACTCAATGTTAACCACAGATTTTTGCAAATAGCGGCGGCTTATTGCACATTAGGGGTTCTTCAATGGCATCTGAGTTGGAAAGAGCATGCAGCTGTGGCAGATATTGGCGACATTCCTGTTGTTGGGCGCCCTGAGTGGCTGTTCTGGTCGTCCCGATCCTGTTTCCGCTCCGGCTACTGTGGCTAGGCCCCAAGACGGCACTGAGTCTGAAGCCAAGCGCTCTGAGCAAGCGCCCCTGTCACAGCAGCGGCTGCTGACGATGCAGCGAGAATGGCATGGGGTTCCCTATCGTTTGGGAGGCATGAGCAAGCGAGGTGTCGACTGTTCGGGCTTTGTCAGCCTGACTTACCGGCGATTGAGCGACATCATGCTGCCGCGCACAGTGGAGGAACAGCGCAAGCTGGGGTTCGCGGTCAAGAAAAGCCAGCTCAAGGTGGGCGATCTTCTGTTCTTCAAGACTGGCTGGAGTAGCCGCCATGTGGGGATCTATATAGGCAACAATGAGTTTATGCACGCCTCTACCAGTCAGGGGGTGATGATCTCATCGCTGGATAACAGCTACTGGAAGCAAAAGTATTGGCAGGCCAGGCGCCTGCTCTAGTGTCGGGAGAAGGGAAATGGATAGCCTGTTACTCGCCAAAATAGCGACCGCCATCATAGCCGTGGTGGGCCTGTCGCTGGTGGCCGAGCGGGTCAGCCCCAGAGTGGCGGGTATTTTGTCCGGCTATCCGCTTGGTACGGCTATCGCGCTGTTTTTTATCGGCATTGAATTGGGTGAGCCCTTTGCTGCCGCCAGTGCCACCGCGGCCTTGTCCGGTTTTATCGCTTCGTTGCTGCTGATTTGTGGTTATGCCCTGGGTATTCGTCTCGGCGGCGAGCGGCCACTGCCGTTAGTGGCACTGCTGGGATCAGGGCTGGGATTGCTGGCCTTTGGCCTCAGTGGCTATCTTCTGAGTCTGTTGAATCTTAATCTCCTCGGCGGAAGCCTGGCGCTGCTGCTGGCGATTGTGCTTGTGGGTTTGGTGCTTGCCAAAATACCGGATGCCACAGTAGCCAAGCCCGTTCGCCTCAGCCCACTGGTATTGCTGCTTAGGGCTGCGGCAGCCGCCATAATAGTGCTGTTGGTCACGGCGGCGGCCAAACTGCTGACGCCGGCTCAGGCCGGTATTCTGGCCGCTTTCCCCATTACGCTTTATCCGTTTTTGTTGATCATTCATCTGGCCTATGGTGCGCCGCAGGCGCAAACCATTATCAAGCATTATCCCAGAGGCCTGGGGTCACTCATGTGTTATGTGATTGCGGTGAGCTGGCTCTATCCGCGGCTCGGCATTGCCTGGGGAACTGTGCTGGCGTTTGTGGTGGCGACCCTGTATCTGCTGGTATTGAGCGCCTGGCATAGGCTGAGAACCAAGCCTCTTGAGACTCCCGCCCCCGAGACGACAAAATGCTCCCGCTGATGGGGGCAGGAAAGCCTAATTGTGGTATGTTAGGCGCCACTGCAACACAAGCATTTTTGCCAAGGGGAACAGCATGGCCAAAGCCAAAATCGGGATAGTAACCGTTAGTGACCGTGCCAGCGCCGGAGTCTATGAAGACATTTCCGGTAAGGCGATCATAGAGACTCTCAATGCTTATCTCACCAGTGAGTGGGAAAGTGTTTATGAAGTGATCCCGGACGAGAGGGCGGTGATTGAAGCCACCCTCAAGCGGATGGCCGATGAAGACGGCTGTTGTCTGGTGGTGACCACTGGGGGAACAGGGCCGGCCAAGCGCGATGTTACGCCCGAGGCGACCGAAGCCGTGTGCGACCGTATGATGCCTGGCTTTGGCGAGCTGATGCGCGCCGAGTCACTCAAGTTTGTTCCAACGGCGATTCTGTCACGGCAAACCGCCGGGCTGAGAGACGACACCCTGATAGTCAACTTACCGGGTAAGCCCAAGTCGATTCGTGAGTGCCTGGATGCGGTATTCCCGGCGATTCCTTACTGCATCGATTTGATGGAAGGCCCCTTCCTCGAATGCGACGAGACAGTGATCAAGCCGTTTCGTCCCAAGGCGAAATAAGCGCCACCCAGGTTTTTATCCTGCCGATACCCTTGGGTTTCGGGGGGCGGGTTTCGGGGTTTCGTCAATCGAAAGGCAAGCCAACATTGAATCTCGGCTTGCCTTTTCTTTTGCGGCCTTGGGGTTTGGATCAGAGGCCGAACACCACCTTTTCGCTCTTGAGGGAGCGCTCCAGCCCCAGCACCAGGGCTGCGGCTATAGCCAACGTCAGCAAGCTGGATACCAACAGCTGCAGCAGCGGCAACTCCTTACCCTTGATAAAGGCCATCAATGCCTGTTGCTGCCCCGAAACCGGCAACCACTGCAAGGTGTCCGGCGCTATGTCGTAACTGGCGGTCATTGCCAGGGCCAAGGGCACGAACAGCACTATGGTCAGATAGGACTGGGCTTCCTTGAAGGTCTTGGCCAGGAAGGACACAAACAGTTGCATGCTGGCGGCCAGCAGGGCGACCGGCAAGCCTATCAACAGCATCAGGGCAATAAACTCGGCGCTGATACTGATGCTGAAGCCGAGCTCCTGCCAGGGCACCATGGGATAGGCAAACTTGGAGATCAGCAAAATCAGCATCAAGCCCAGCATGGCAAACACAGTTACCGCCAGCAGTTTGGAGATAACCAATTGCCCCGGGGTGACAGGGTGACTCAGCAGTAGCGCCAATGAGTTGCGTTCACGTTCGCCGGCACTGGTATCTATCGCCAGATTCATCCCGGAAATAAATACCGAGTAGATCATGGTGAAGATGGCGATTCCGAGGATCATTCCGCCCTTGGAGTCTGGCGTGGCCTGATCCTGCAATTGCACCTTAATCGGCTGCATTATCCTGGGGTCTATGCCGCGGGCCAGTAGGCGCAGGCTGCCCATTTCGGAGGAATAACCTTGCAGTGCCCGCTCCAGACGGCGAATCGATTTCTGCAGCTTTTCATCCGAGTTGTCGGCTATCAGGATCACCTCGGCCCTTTCGCCTTTGGCCATCTGCGCCCGATATTGCTCGCTTATCTGCAGTATCAGAGCGCCTGCCTGCTCGCCGCTGTCCTGATTGATCCCCTTCTGGCCGAGATAGCGCACCAGATCCGGCGCCTGTTCGGCGTTGTCTATGCGAATTTGCAGATCATCCGGGCTGGAGAGCTGACCAATCAGCACCACAAACAGACCGCACATGATCAACGGCGTGCCTATGGCATAGTAGAGACCTGCCATTACAGAACGCTTGTCGCGGGCGGCATCCAGCAGTTCCTTGCGAACCAGTGTCAAGAGTCGACTCATCATGCGGCTATCCCCTCATCCGTGCCTATCAGTTGTATAAAGGCATCTTCCAATGACTCCTTACCGGTTTGACGGCATAGATCGGCCGGGCTGCCAACGGCTACCACGCGTCCCTGGGTCATGACAATCACCTTGTCACAGAGGGCTGCGACCTCCTGCATCACATGGCTGGAGAACAGCACACAGTGGCCCTGGCGTTTGAGATCCAACAGCAGCTCCCGCAGTACCCGGGTACTCATTACATCCAGCCCGCGGGTGGGTTCGTCGAGAATAATATTGGTCGGTTGATGCACTATGGCCTGAGCCAGTGCCGTCTTCATCCGCTGCCCCTGGGAAAAGCCCTTGCAGTGGCGGTCGGCAATATCGTCCATCTTGAGTTTGCCGAGCACATCGGCGGTTGCCTGCTTGGCGGCCTTACTTGGCATGCCGCTGAGTTCAGCGAAGAAACGAATATATTCCCTCGGGCTCAGGCGTTCATAGAGGCCGAAGGGATCCGGAAACAACCCCAGTTGCTGCTTGGCCGCCAGAGGATTGCGGCCGACATCTATGCCGTCGACTTCGGCTATGCCTTCGTCCGGTTTCAGCAGGCCAAATACAGTGCGCAGGCAGGTGGTCTTGCCGGCGCCGTTGGGGCCGAGCAGGCCGGTAATCATGCCATCTTCGGCGCTGAAACTCAGGCCATCCAGGGCTTGAACCTTGCCGATGCGCTTACTCAGATTGGTCACCTTGATCATTTTGTTCCTCCTGGAATGGCTTCCACTGTGCTGGCGTTGAGATAGAAACTGCGACGCACATCTTTGTTGAGACACTCGCCATCCAACTTGTCCGGCGCCGTGCCCTTGACCAGCTCGGCGATTAGCTCATTGGCGCAGGACTGGGCGGCAACACCATGGGTGGCATAGGGGGAGATCAAGTGCCTGGCGTTGCTCAACTGGGCCATGGCCAGCTCGCCCCAGGAAGGCGGCGTGGCGGGGTCCTTGGCTCCGGAAAGCAGCAGGGTGGGGATATCGCTGGTTATCGGCTCGGCAAAGGTGGCCGCCGCGGCCGGGACATTCCAGATAGGGCAGCTTCTGTCCAGGCTGCTGAGCATCTCTTTGCCTATGACGCTGGCCTCGGCCTGCTGGCGCTCGGCGGCGGTCAATCTGGGCCAGTCTTCACCGCAAACCACGGCGGCGTGCATGCCCATGGCGATACCTGTGCTATCGACACTGAGAGCCATTAATCCCAGCAGGGGTTGGTATTCCTCCATGGCCGCCCGGTGGATGGCGTAGGGCAGCAAGGCTCTGACCGAGGGGCTGTAGAGCGCCATTCTCAGGCTGCCGAGCAACTTGCTACGGGTCAGGGTCAGCATGGCGATATCGCCGGTTACCGGATGAGGCACCTTCTTCATCACCGCATGTTGCCCCAGGCGCTCGGCCAGCTGGTTCAGTTCCTGACGCAGCTGTGGGTAGGTTTGAGCGCACAAAGCGTCCTGCTCACAATCGCTCAGCAGCAGATCCTGGGCCCGACCAATGGCGGCACCTATGGCCAGCACGCTCTGCTGCATAGGCACGACGCCATCCAGGGTCACTGTCTTGAGTGCCTCGGGATAGTGGCGCATATAGAGCTGGGCCATGCGGCTGCCGTAGGAGATGCCATAAAGGTGCAGTTTCTGATAACCCAGATGCCGGCGAACCGCTTCGAAGTCGTGCAATGCTTGCTCGCTGCCGTATTGGCTGATATCGGCATCCAACTTGCTCAGGCAGTTACGGGTTTCCTGTTCGACATCGAGCGCTTCGTCGTTATAGGCTAAGGTTTGTTCCAGATCCAACGCCGTACATTCAAGGGCGTTGGACTGGCCGGTGCCACGCTGATCTATCAGCAATATGTCCCGGTTTTGACGCACTTTGCTTAAGATCAGGTTGAAGGTGGCGGCATTTTCGATGGCCGACTGTCCCGGCCCGCCGGCGATGGCCAGTACGGCTTCATCGGGGGCGGTATTCTTGATGGCCGGCAAGACGGCATAGTGGATTGCCAACTGGCGGCCATCGGGCTGTTGCGGATCCTCCGCGACTCGAATTGTGCCACAACGCAGACGTTCAGATAGACCGTCGATATAACAGCCTGTGCTGTCGGAAGCTGTCTGTGCCTGACTCAGAGGCGTCCAACAGAGCCCCAGTGCCAACAACAGCATGCTGGTTACGGCAGGCCAGTATTGTTGGCCAAAGTTCCTTTGCTTCATGCTTGTGTCCCTTTTTGGTATTCCTGCCGGATTGTGTTAGTTTAATTACTGTATCAATGTATTAATACAGTGTTTCAAGGCTAATGTTAGAACTATTGCATGTCAACCCCAGCAGCGGCGACCCCATCTACCGCCAATTGAGCGAGCAGATTATTCATCTGATCGTCGGCGGTCAGTTGCCCGAGGAAACCGTATTGCCCTCGGTGCGGCAGATGGCTGAGCATCTGGCTGTAAACCCCATGACAGTTTCCAGGGCGGTGCAGCAGTTGGTGGAGCATGGATGGCTGGAGCGGCGACGCGGCCAGGCAACCCGGGTAGCCCAGCGCCAGGCTCATCAGGGTCTATCGGCCGAGGCCATAATAACGCCGCAGCTTGAAGACTTGTTGGCAACGGCGCAGCAGTTGGGGTTGTCGCAGCAGGGGCTGCAGCAGCTGATAGTCAAATATTGGCCCCAAACCAAGGAATAACAGGGAAAAGTATGGAACAGCCAGCCGGGTCATTATTGTGTTTCACTAAGGTCGACAAGAGCTTCGACGGCAAATCTGTGTTAACCGCGGTAGATCTGCAGTTGGAGCCAGGGATGGTGGTAGGGCTGCTTGGTGCCAATGGCGCCGGTAAATCGACCCTGATGCGTATTGCGCTTGGGATCATTCCCTGTGACAGTGGCCTGGTGACGACTCTGGGACAGGCGCCGCAGCAGCTGGATTCAGGCCATAAGCAGCGTTTGGGCTATGTGCCGCAGCAGCCCTTCGGTTATGAGGGGTTCAGTGTCGAGCGGGCGCTGGCCATGCACAGCAGTTTCTATCCTCAGTGGGACATGGAGTTGCAGCAACAATGGTTGCAGCGTTTCGGTCTGGATCTCAAAGCTCAGGTGCAACGGCTTTCAGGGGGACAACGTCAGTCTCTGGCGCTCATTATGGCAATGGCCTATCGACCCCAGTTGCTGGTGTTGGATGAGCCAGTGGCCAGTCTGGATCCCGTTGCCAGACGTCGTTTTATGGCTGATCTGTTCGAGCTGGCGTTGGAATCAGGTTCCGCTGTACTGTTTTCATCACATATCACTTCAGATCTGGAACGGGTCGCCAGTCATCTGGCGTTGTTGAAAGCAGGGGAATTACTGCTGTTTAAGGAGATAGATGCGCTCAGGGAGGAGGTGCGTTTGCTGAAGTTCGCTGCAGACAGTGACATCCAGTTGCCTGAATCCATGCGGCTGTTGGCGACAACCCGTGCCGGCTGTGTGGTGGATGGTTATCGGGGGCAGGCCTTGCCCGGCATGATAGATGCCCGCCGCCTGAATCTGGAGCAGCTGTTTATGGAGCTGCATCCATGAGGCTGGCTTTTTTCCCTGCCTTATGGCTTAAAGATATCGGCAGTGTCAGCTTCCTGATAACGGCCGGACTGGGCTTGTTTTTGGCCCTGGTGATACAGTTGAGTGGGGATAGCGACAAGACCGGGATGTTCCAGGCAATGGCAATTCTCTCTGGATGTGCCGCCTTTGCCTGGCAATCCAATCGTCTGGCCGCCTGTGAATGGCTGGTATTGGTGCCGGGTTTTAAAAAGGCGCTACTGCTGCAGGCCACAGTGCTGGCGATACTGGTTCAGCTTATTTGTTTGGCGATTTCACCTGCGAATTTGGCTATTCAAGGTGTTGCCTGGAGTCTGGGGCTGGCGTTTGTACTGGCATGTTTGCGCTATCCGAAGTGTTTTTACTGGTCGGTACTGCTGTTCTTGGGTTTGCCAATCAGCGAGTCTATTGCCCGTCTGTTACCCGCCTGGAGCTGGTGGTTGGCAACGACAGTGTTATTGGTCATGCTCGCCAGACAGTTACGCTTGCTTTGCTGGCACCCACAGGCGCGTAGCATCTATCTCAATGGGCTGGAGGCGGGTTGGGTTTTAGGCCCAAGGCTGGGGATATGGCAGCCGCTGCTGAGGTTGGAAGCCTGGCTGCATCCGGTCAATTTTTTCATCGGCCCCACCTTGAGCTGGTTGCTGATCCTGCTGCCGGGCAGCAGTCTGCTGTTAATACTTGTTAATTTAGGTTGGCATAAACAATTGCCGGTGATTTATATCGCCGGCCAGTTAGCCATGCTCATCTGCTCCCTGGTGCACTGGAGTCGGCTGCAACGCTGGCGAGGGGCTGAGTTATTGCTGTTGCTGCCTGGGCATACTGGTCTTGCTGGGTTGACGACCGCATTTGCCCGCGGTCAAACCCGATTGCTGGCGTTGTTGGGGCTGATGTTAACCTTGATCCTGATGTTGGATTGGTTCGTCGGCGAAACCCATGGCTTAGCTGGAGTGCACCAATTGCTGGCGGCTCTCTGGGGCTCGGCGCTGCTCCTGGCGCTGGGAAGTATCAGCCACCAGAAAGGCTATCTGGCTGGCGCCATGCTGCTGTTTATTGTCAATTCTACTTGGAGTTCCGGCCTGGCACGGGGGTTACAACAAGGTTCGGGCAGCGTTGTTTGGCTGAGCTTTGACCTGATTATGCTGGTATTGGCGCTAGTAGTGTTTCATCGTTGTAGCCATAGATTATGGCGTACAGGAGTCGTTGAACCTTGATACCACAACTGGTCTGATCTCTATGAGTGGAGCGTGATACTGTACGAAACTAGAGCAAAAGCTCTTATGTTTACTTGAACCATGGGGTAGAATCGCAAAAAGCGGAACAGCTGTAAGCTAAAAAGGTAAACTGAGTTATGTCTCTAGAGCAGTACAGAATCACCCATCTCTTGCGTCAGCAGCTTGAAGCGCGTGCAGAGGATATCGCCCTGGAAGGCTTCGAAGTGGCTGCGCCTTGGGATAAGGTCAGCTGGAATGAATTTAACCGCATCAGTGCTGCTATCGCCGGAATCCTGATTGCCAACGGCTTTGAAGTTCAGGATCGCGCCGTGATCCTGTCCCATAACTGCCCGCAGTGGACTTGCGCCGATGTCGGCGTCGTTCGTGCCCGTGGCGTTGTGGTGCCGGTTTACCCTACCTCCACCCTGAAGCAAGCTGCCTATATCATCAATGATGCCGGCGCCAAAGTCTTGTTTGTGGCCAATAAGGCTCAGTATCTGCTGGCCTGTCAGCTAGAAGCATTGTGTCCGACATTGGAACTAGTGGTGGTGTTTGACAAACATGTTACTTTGGAAAAACTGCATCATCATCATTTGGATGTATTGCTGAACCAAGTTGTGACCGAAGAAGCACGCACTGAATTGGTCGCCCGCGAACAGAATGCCACTCTGGATGATCTGCTGACTCTGATCTACACCTCAGGCACTACAGGCGATCCCAAGGGGGTAATGCTGGATCAGCGTAACTTCGCTTCAGCCATGCGCCAACATTTTCAGCTGATCCCCTTTGAAGCGGATCAGGTCTCCTTGGTCTTTCTGCCTCTGAGTCATGTTTATGAGCGTGGTTGGACCTTCTATGTACTCAGTCGTGGTGGCAGAAATGTCTATCTCACTGACACTCACAGGGTGAAAGAAGCTATTGCCGCCGTTCGTCCTCATACCTTGTGTGTGGTGCCCAGATTCCTGGAGAAGGTTTACAGCGCGGTACAGGATAAAGTGACCCGGGCCGGAAATGGCAGTCGCAAGTTATTTGCCTGGGCACTGGCTGTAGGCGAGCGCCAGTTTGAAGTGATGCAGGGCCGGGCTCAACCCAGTAAAAAATTGTCATTGCAGTGGTATCTGGCTGACAAGCTGGTTTATGGCAAGCTCAGAGCGGCTCTCGGCGGTCGTCTGCGGTTGATGCCTTGCGGTGGTGCAGCCCTGGATGCCAAGGTCGCGGCGTTTTTCTCAGCTATCAATCTGCCGGTGCTGTGTGGCTACGGCATGACAGAAACCACGGCAACTGTTACCTGTAATACATTGGAGAGCATAGTGACAGGCTCCAATGGCCGCTGTATGCCCGAAGTGGAAATTCGTCTCGGGGCCGAGAATGAGATTTTGGTTCGCGGCGATACCGTGATGCGTGGTTATTTTAACCGCCCCGAAGATACTGCCGAGGCCTTCGAAGATGGTTGGCTCAAAACAGGGGATGCCGGCTACCTGGATGAACAGGGCAATCTGTTTATCACCGACAGGATCAAAGAGCTGATGAAGACCTCCAATGGCAAGTATATTGCGCCGCAGCGGGTCGAGGGCAAAGTAGGCTGCTGCCCTTTCATCGAACAGGTGGCGGTGATTGCCGATGCCCGTAACTATGTGACGGCGCTAATCGTTCCTGCCTTTGAAGCTCTGGAGGTTTGGGCCAGACAGAAGGGGATCCGTTATGAGTCGCCGCTGGAGTTGATACGTCATAGCCATGTGGTGGAGCATTTTGAAGAAAGGCTCAAACACCTGCAACAGGAGCTGGCGGGTTTTGAACAGATCAAGAAGTTTACCCTGTTACCTGAGGCCTTCTCTATGGAGGCGGGTTTAATCACCCCGACGCTCAAGCTCAGACGCAAGATGATCTATCACAAGTATTCCCGCGAAATTAACGCCATGTATGGTGGTTAAGTCCGAAGAAGGCTGCTTAGGCAGCCTTTTTAATATCACGATTCTTTTAGGTTCAATCTTGGCTGTTGTAGTATTGGCGCCCAAGCTTGGCCTTGTTGCCAAGGTTATTTCTCAAGCAAGTAGTATATGGAAGGGCTATTCCAGTCGAGCAGGCTTACAGGCTTGTTTCTCCTGATTTTTTTATCGTTTTCTCTTGCCCCCGAAGACTTACGATCCAGGAGACACCTCAGCTGGATTACGGCGGCAGGCAAGATGGTTGAGCTATGTTCCATGAATGGTAAGCTGAGGTCTGCAAAGACAAGTGCGAGTTTTAATCAACAATAATAACAATAGGATACCCTATGGAAGCGTTAAGCCTGGATATTCAACCCAGATTCAATGAAACCGATGGCCTGGGCCATATCAATAACACTGTGCTGCCCGTGTGGTTTGAAGCCGCCAGAGAGCCTGTGTTCGAAATCTTCAACCCAGGTCTGGATCTGACTAACTGGAACCTGATAGTGGCCGGATTCACCATCGCCTTTAAGGCGCCCACCTATTACGGCAAGACAGTCAGGGTGTTGACCTCGGTCAGCCGCATAGGCAACAGTTCGTTCGAAGTATTGCAGCAGAGTTGGCAGGGAGAGCTGTTGACCGCCGAAGCCAAGACCACTCTGGTGCACTACGACTACAGTTGTGAGCAGAGTCGACCTATTCCTGATGAGATCCGTCAGCGTCTGCTGCCTTTGCTGCGGGAGTGAGCCCGGCGCCGCTATCACCGGGAGTTAGTTTTAAGCTCAGCGTCCCTCAAGGGGAACGCTCAAGCGCTTTGCTAAGAATGATTGCCGAAGCGTTGGAGATACTGCTGTTGGTCGAGCAGTTGCAGTTTATCGACCACTTGCTCACGTATATCCTCCAGCTCTGGTTTGCCAAGCCAAGTAAACCAGATATCCAACCAGCGTAAGTACTGCTGTTGTCTTTGCTGTGGGGTCGCTGATGGCAATATATCGGCAAAGTCGGCGGCGTCTTTGTCATCACTGTCGAGTAGCTCGTTGGTCATTTCATAAGTCAGTAACCAAAAGTCATGGATTATCTGTTGGTTGGATTCAACCCAAACGCAGTAATCCACTATATGCTGATGTAACAGAGGGGCATGGGCCTGACTGGCGGCGAGTATCTCCAGCGGCCGTTGTGCCTCCAGAGCCTGAGGGTGACTGCCATCTTGCAGATATTGCCACAAGGCTTCTCCCTGGGGTTGCGCTAATACCAGAGGCTTGAATTGGCGTAGCATCTGTCCGGGGCGATAATCCTCATTGTCGTCGGCATCTTGCTGCCAGCCCTCGGCCGGGCAAGCCAGAGGGCCATCTGCCTGGCGTTCAAGTGATGCGCGTAGCGTATCTATTTCATCTTTGAGCCGAGCCTGAATAAAGTGGCTCTGTAATAGCGTCTCCAGACCTTCACTCTCCTGGACGTCAAACCAGTCGATAGCGGCAGGGAACATGCTGATAAAAAAGAGTTGCACCGGATCGTCAGTCTCCGTTGTGCGCCACTCGGTTGCCAGCAGTTTGGGACAACTCAGTAAACGTTCACTCAGCAGTTGTTTGAATTGGAGATATCGCTGCGGATTTTGCTTGAGGAAGTCGGCCAGAGCCTGATGGCTTTGTATGCCGGTTTCATCCGAGTAGAAAAAGCCCTGGCGCAAACGGTCACTGTCACACCAGACAAAGGCTCGCAACATCTCCTCACTCCAGCCATTGAGGTTGAGCAGCCTCGCCATGAATTGCTCATAACCATTGCTGTCTTCATTATCCCAGTTGGCAACCAGAAAGTGCGCCAACCGCCAGGCCTGTTCAGGGGCTCGCCGAGCCAGCAGGAATAGGGCCTCAACGCCAAAGATCCGGGTTTCATCCAACCACATGTTGTACACATCGTTGTGCCAACGGGCGAAGGCTATCATGGCATCGGCGGTGGCCAGCAGTTCGGGGGTCAGGTGAGGGTGTTGCATGGCAATAGCGAACAGCAAAGGTTCAGAAAGGTAGAGGTCACACTCGTCACTGATGAGTGACGGCAGCGTGAATACTTCGCCATCCGGGCCCAGACTCAGGGCTTCCTGCAGCAGGCTGCGCAGTCCTGAATCTTGCAGATCATCGATCTGCAGACGGCGGTTGCCGCTGTCGGTCACGGCGACAAATTCGATATCGAACATCCCTTCACGCAGAATAGTGCTTTGCTGCAATTGATGTCGGTATTGAGTCAGGGCTTGAGCTATGGAGAGGGGAACTTGGGGATCCAGCGGGATAAGAGTGTGCTTTTTAAATGACTGCATCTTCCTGACTCAGTTACTGTGCGGGCTAGGCCCTTGAAATAGTGGCGGCGATGATAACAAGCCTGTTTGCCGGATACATGCTCTCATATTCAGAAGTTTGAAGGGGAGCGGCAGAGACCATTCCAGGCAGAGTCTCTGCGCGCCCTTAACTGTTCACTATGGGTGACGGTTAGGCAAGCTCTGCCATGGCATCTCTGACCCGACGGGAGCCATCGTTGGCTAGCGCCGAGAGCAACTCGGCAGCATCGGGATAGTCGCCTTCCAGGCAATCGATCAGCTCGATTTTCTCATTGACAGTCAACTGAGTAATAAGGGGCGTTAGCGTGCCGTTTCTCAGTTGAGCGACAACCCAGTCACAGGGAGCTTCATATTCCCCCTTGCCGAGGCAAAAACGCAGCAGTCTCATCGGCTCAAGCCGCAGCGGCTCCAAGGTTTGCAGCAGCCAGCTCAGCGCGGCTTCCTGCAGCTCATCGCTGTCCTGGTATCTCCTGTCTATGTATCGCGCCGCTGGCCAGTCGCCGCGGCGCACCTTGTCGGCCATAAAGGCCCGCAATAGCTGCTTATCAAACAGTTCAAATCCCAATGGGTAGCCAAGCAGGAGCTGCAGCAGTCGCTGCCGGATTGGGGTGGGTAGTAGCCACAGGCACTGCTTGAGGTCATAACGCTCGAAGGATGAGTAGATACTCAGCTCATCAAGGACGAACAGGCGTTGCAGGCAGGCTTGCATGGCTGCCAGCGGCAATTCACCACTCAGGTATGTTTGCAGTCGAGCATTGACCAAGGCGACCCTGGCATCGACCGAGTACAGGGCCTTGAATGTCGCCAAGATCTCCTCGGCGCTGACACTCTCGTCAAACAGCAGCACCTCGCCCGGAACACCTTGGGGTAAGCCCTCCGGCGGTATCGCTTGGGTCAGTAATAATGCCTGCAACTCTTCACCCTGACGCCGAAGCAGGCTGACGTTGAGCCAGTCCCATCTGTCATCTTGGGCCTGCTCGCAAACCACAAGTTGCGGTGCGGCAACCACAGGCTGCTTTATGCCCTGCTCCAACAACTGGCAGCGGCCATCAAAGTCTTGAGCCAGTACCCGCTGCCAACTCTTGAGGTTGTCGCGAATAAAATACTCGAGGCAGAGTGACCACTCCCGCTGCAGCTCAGGGTGTTGGATAAAGCCTTGTCCGGGGAATTGCAGCTCCAGCAGTTCGAAGGCATTGAGCTTCTCTCTATCCGGCAGTCGTCTCAGTGCCTGTAGCAGTGGATCTGCCTGGCTCGATGAGGCCTGGGTCAATGGGCTCAGCTGCGCTAGCGCGCGCAGGGTGTTGGCGCCATCGCCGCTGCTCAGCGACAGTTGGAAGTCAAACACTGTCAGCAGGGCTTCACTGACGCCGAGTGATTGCATGCTACCGACAAAGCCCTGGCGCTCGGTATCAGAGTCAAACTCAGGGGCGAAATTATCGTCACTGTAAGGCATGGCGGCATAATGCAAGAGCTTGAGTGGCGCCAGTTCCAGCAGCCATTGCCACAGGCGCCGGGCCAGTATGAGAGCCGGTGCTTGCGGCTCATTTGGCTGAGCCGAGGAGTGAGTGAAAGCGTGCTGCGAGGCCAGCAGGAAATAGCACAGCATGGCACTGCGGCGAAAACCGTCTTGTTTGTCGAACAATAGGTATTTGGGCTGGAAGTCACTGATGGGCTCCAGGGTCAATTGGCGGCCAACACTATCACGCCCTCTTCGATAGAGCTGGTCTTGTGCCAGCTGCAGCGCCTCAAGCTCACAAAGAGAGGACTCGGGCCGACAGATAAACGTCTTGAGCGGCTTGGCATCATCTGCGGCTTGCTGGAGCACTTGCCCGGCAAGCAGTTCCCAAGGGCTATTAGCGTTTAATCTCTCGCTCAGCGCCCGGCTGGTGGCGTCATGGCACCCGGCCAGACTATCCTGTTGCCAAAGGAAGGCCAGCAACACATAGTGGCCGAGCTCCATTTGGCTCAGCGGCCAGTTATCCGGGTTGGCAAGCTGCCGGTGTTGCCGGAACAAGGCTTGGGTCTTGTTCAACAAGGGGCGGTTGTAGACCTGGCGCTTGTCGTTCCACTGCTGCAACAGTTTAACCAGTTGCGCCTCGAGCAGCGCCTGCTCACTCGTGTCACTGAGGTTGCCGTAGCGCTGCAGATATTGGACATCATCGAGCAGTCCTTCATCGTCGACCAGGTTTTCGCGGATCTCTTCCAGTTCGGGTTTGCCAAGCCAAGCGAACCAGATATCCAGTAGGCGTAAATACTGCTGTTGCCTTTGCTGCAGACTCTTTGATGGCAAAATATCGGCAAAGGCTTCGACATCTTCTTCATCACCATAGAGCAGTTCATAACGGCTATCGCTGAGAATGCTGCTCAGCTCTTCGGCAATATGCCGATTGGATTCTGCCGTAACGCAGTAGTCGACTATGTAGTGATAGAGCCCCAAGGCTTTGGCCTTACAGGCGGGAATTAATGCTATTGGTTGCTGAGCCGCCAGCGCCTGGGATTGGCTGCCATCACGCAGATATTGCCACAATGCCGCGCCTTGAGGTTGCGCCAGTATCAATGGCTTTAACAAACGCAGCAGCCTGCCCGGCCGCTCATCGTCCTCATCCTGATAGCTGCCCTCTTGTTCATCTGCGTCGGTTTCGGCGATCTCGGTTTTGCCGCATCTGTAACAGGCCAGGGCGCCACTGGCCTGGCTCTCTATGGCGGCGCGCAGGTCGCTTATCTCCTCTTCGAGACTGACGCGAATAAACTGGCTTTCAAGCAGGGTATCCAGCCCCTCGCTCTGTTCAACTTCAAACCAGGCAAACTCAATCGGGTACATGCTGACAAAGACATGCAGCACGGCATCGACTCTGCCAAGTGGGCGGTCTTCGGCGGCGAGCAGTTTCGGGCTATTGAGTAAACGCTCGCTCAACAGCTGTTTGAATAGAGGATATCGCTGCGGATTTTGCTTGAGGAAGTCGGCCAGTGGCTGATGACTCTGAATGCCGGTTTCGCCGCTGTAGAAGAAGCCCTGGCGCAAGTGGTCGCTGTCGCACCAGACAAAGGCCCGCAGCATATCCGGGCTCCAGCCATTGAGTTCGAGCAGCCGTGCCATATATTGCTCATAGCCATTGCTGTAGACATTGTCCCAGGCGGGGATAAGAAAGCGTGCCAATAGCCAGGCCAGTTCGGGCATGCGCCGGGCCAGCAGAAACAGGGCCTCGACCCCGAAAATGCGGCTGTCGTCCAGCCACATGCGCTGTAGATCATTGTGCCTGCGGGCGAAGTCTATCATGGCATCGGCGGTGGCCAGCAGTTCGGGGGTAAGGTGAGAGTGTTGCATGGCAATGGCGAACAGCAAAGGTTCAGAGAGGTAGAGGTCACACTCGTCACTGATGAGTGGCGGCAGCGTGAATACTTCGCCATCCGGGCCCAGACTCAGGGCTTCCTGCAGCAGGCTGCGCAGTCCTGGGTCTTGCAGGTCATCGATTTGCAGGCGGCGGTTGCCGCTGTCTGTCACGGCGACAAATTCGATATCGAACATGCCCTGGCGCAGAATAGTACCTTGCTGCAGTTGTTGCCGGTATTGCGCCAGCGCCAGGCTGATGGAGAGGGGATCCCGGGGATCCAGCGGGATAAGGGTGTGCTTTTTAAATGACTGCATCTTCCTGACTCAGTAACTGCGAAGGCCAAAGGCCTTTAAAAGGTGGCGGGATGATAACAAATACCGATATGGGGACGACCGCGCAAGAGCAAAAACCTGCGCTGGGTCGCCGGTGGTGTTGAATATTAACGGGCAGAGAGCAATGATTGACGCTCTGTTTGCTTTTGCTGTTTATAGTCCAGTGCTTCTTGGGGAACCTGACTGACTTTACCGGTTTCCAGCCACTTTTTTAAGCGGTTTGCATCGGCCAGATGGCTCAGCTTGCCGAAGGCGTCCAGTACCACAAAGGCGACTTCCCGCTTGGCCATTTGGGTCAGCATTACCAGACAGCGACCGGCGTCATCGGTATAACCCGTCTTGGAAAGCGAAATTTGCCAGTTTTTCTTGTTCACCAGGCGATTGGTGTTGTAAAACGCCAGATTATATCTGGGTTTACGAAACATGACGCTGAGGTTGGGCGCCGAGCTCAGCTCGCCTATCAAAGGATACTTTTTAGTCTCCTGCAGCAGTTTGACCAAGTCTCTGGCGCTGGAGACATTCTGTTCCGACAGTCCTGTGGGTTCGACAAAGTGGCTGTCCGTCATCCCCAACTCTGCCGCCTTGGCATTCATCGCCTGGATAAAGGCTTGGTAACCGCCGGGATAGTGATGTGCCAAGGTTGCGGCGGCGCGATTTTCCGAAGACATCAATGCCAGTGCCAGCGCCTCTTTGCGTTTTAACTCACTGCCGATACGGATACGAGATACCACATTTTGCATGACTTGGGTTTGGCTGACATCCACGGCAATTCGCTCGTTGAGCGGCAACTTGGCATCCAGCGTCACCAGCGCCGTCATCAACTTGGTTATTGAGGCGATAGGTTGCACCTGCTGCGGGTTGTCCTCATAGAGGACTTCACCGGTTTTCATGTCTACCAAGATAGCGCTGGCCGAGGCCAGTTGCTGTTCAGGAGAAGAAGTGGCTCCGGGTGCAGATTTGACCTGGAAGCACATGAAGCAAGTCATGAAGAACAGCAGAAAGAGTCTCATTGAGGGGCTTTTCTCTTATTATTGTGTTTATTAATAGGAAAAAAGTGTAATAGAGACTCACTCGAACACCAACTTTATTCTTGGTATTCCTTGAGAATTGCCAGCAATTCTTGCGGTAATTTGGCCTTGGTACCTTTGTTAAAATCGTACATGACGGCGACAGAGCTACCTGTAGTGGTAATGGCTCGCTGTGCCTTGCTGTACGCCTCGTAATGCATGGTAAACCTGTCTTCACCTATATCGCTGATTTTGACCCCTATCAGCAGGGTATCCGGGTAGGTGACTGGACGTTTGTACCTGGCTTGGTTTTCGCTAATCACCGGCCCCATCCCCTGTTTGTACATCTCACCCAAGGGAAAATGGCGATTGAAGAAGTCGATTCTGGTGCTCTCAAAATAGCGGAAATAGACCACATTGTTGACGTGTTGCAGGGCATCCATTTCGCCCCAGGCCACCGGGATTTGCGAGTGTTGTGGGTAACGCTGAGTAAAATCTTCCATATTTAAACGACCGTTTTATTTTTGTTGGCTCAGGATAACAACAGCGGCTCTCTGTCTCAAGAGGGGAACAACATTCCGTACAGGCGTTTATTTTCCGGGATAAGAAATAGGTGTTGTAAACAATAAGGGGAGCCATTGGCTCCCCTTGATTTATCAGTTAACTCGGGCGGTTATCAGTCAATCTTCAGCTCGGCGAAACTCTTCACCTGACGGAAACCACCTGTGCGTTGCCCGTCTTCACGCACCATCTGGCAGGTGAGCAGTCCGGCTGCAGCTGCGGCCTTAAGCTCTTCCAACATGTCTGAGACAAACAGTATCTGCTTCGGGCTGAGGCTTATGGTGTTAATAATGTTGCAGTAGGCTTGCTTGTCCAGTTTGCCGCCGGTGCGGGTATCAAAATGACCGTTGAACAGCTCGGTCAGATCGCCGCCATCACTGTGGCTGAACAGCAGTTTCTGGGCTTCCACCGAGCCGGAAGAGAAGCTGTATATCCTGAGTCCCTGAGCCTTGTATTCCTTGATGGCTTCAATGAAGTCAGGATAGATGTGGCCGGTAAATTCGTTCTTCGCATAGCCCTGTTTCCAGATCAGGCCCTGCAGTGTCTTCAGCGGCGTGGCCTTGCGATCTTCGGCAACCCATTGCTGGAGTATTTCTATTACCCGCGGCAGATCGGCATCCGGTTCCAATGCCATCTCCTTGGTGTCGCTGATACAGTTCTCTACCAGAATATTATCTTGATAGCGTTCCAAAAATTCCGGCAATGCCTTGGCCGAATAGGGGAAAAGCACATCCTGAATAAAGTTAAGATCTGTCGTAGTGCCGGCGGTGTCGACGACTATGGCTCTGATACCCATAAGGTGAATTACTCCAAAAAGTGCTGTTTTCTGTGCAGATCCTAAGCTTTATTGGCGCGCTTGACCAGCTTCTTTAACCCTTTGTTGCCCACCAATTTTACATTTTGGGCGGCATGACAAGCCCTAAGGCCGGATGCGAACCTAACAGGTATTAAGTGGTTGAAGCTGCATGTAGAAGTGATTTGCAACAGGCAACAAAAAGCCCGGCATATCGGCCCAATGTAGATCAGATAAGGATCGGTTGACCGATCCTTCTGATGAGAGACAATCGG
>NZ_NIJM01000066.1 GCF_002836945.1 Shewanella chilikensis | reverse complement strand
TGAATATCCTTTTGGGTGTATATTACTCAAATGACACAGATTTATGAACACTACCGCAGAAACAGGCTTAAGCCTGCCGTTGGCCTGCCTGGTAACTGCAGTTTTTGTATGAAGCATGCAAATTACTCATCTCAGAGAGCCTATTTCCAAAAATCCGTCGTTATTTATCAGAGACTGACCCCTGCAAGGTGCTTCCTTGCGGCTCAGAAAGTGTTTTGGATGTCCTGTATATTTTTTGCAGTTCAGAAAGTGTTTTGGATGTCCTGTATGTTTTTTTAACCTTAAACCCTTGGTGATATTGCAGCAACAGGCTTAAGCCTGCCGTTGGCATGCCTGGCAACCGCAGCTTTTGTATGAAGCACGCAGATTACTCGTCTCAGAGAGCCTACTTCCAAAAATCCGTCGTTATTTATCAGAGACTGCCCCCTGCAACGAGCTTCCTTGCAGCTCAGAAAGTGTTTAGGATGTCCTGTATATTTATGAATTACGCAAGGCAGCCTAATTTAGCGAGTGGTGCACTTCGGAGTTGAATTCGCGGCTCGCAATGGGGCTCTTTGCTAGGTGATTTCTCAATCTAGCTCCATGCATGTCTGGCTTTTTAGTAACTTAAATATATCTGGACGTTCCTGTAAAAGAACATCGGACGCCATGTCTTGTATAAATGGAGCAACCCAATATTGTGAACCTTCAGGCGGGGTCATACCTACTTCTAAGTGATCCACATAATCTGATGACATCATATAGCTCTCATTTATTGTCAGTATGTATGACATATTTAAAATAAACACGTCACGGACATCTACCCTGAGTTGGTCTAAATGATGGAGACGCTCATCCATATAAACTTCACCGTCATTGAGCATCAGCAATGCAAAAAAATTATAATGCATATTATCATTACAACGCTCTCTGATACCGTCATATCGTTTATCAATTTTGAGTAATGAATTTAGATCAGATAAAGACGCCGAGCTATCAATGTATTTAGACATCTTAGGCATTCTCGGTAATGGTTTTCTACCATGTAGCCAGTCATTTATTTCTGTAATGTAGTAACCGGAACGCCCCACATTATCATTTATATATAAATTGGTATATGCATTAACCATAACTGAGTCATAGTATTTTCTTAGAAGAGCATAAGCATCATTCATCTTTCCTTCTTTTAATACTAATCTTATTGACTCAATTGTGCCTTTCATCGACATGAAAACATATGTGTCCATATTAATTATTGAAGTTGTTCCAATAGTGATGAACCCCATCACTGCATCAGAAAGATTTTCGTAAAACTGTGCGTAATAGTTCAGTTCTTCGAATATTTGGTGATTAACATAATTATCGTCTGTTGATTGCATTATTTTATACTCTATCGACGCACACTGGAGAAACCGTCCCTGTCCGCGATGCTTTGCGGGCTAACACTGAGTCTTGTTATGCGATTTAAGGGCCACAGTTAGCATGCATATCAGATTGCCAATCTCTAAGCCCTCCAACTACTAGATCATACTTTTCTGGCTGCTCGGTAAACAGAGTCATTTGATCATGCGAACCAACTTAGGCCAATCTGTCAGCTATTGTCACGTCAAGTAAACCTGACAGGCTGGATTCAGGCTAATCCAGTTAAAACCGATGAGTCTAAGCTGTGCAGCTATTCCCTGGCGCTGGGAAGCTTGCGCGCAAGCCGATAGCAGGTCGGTGACCTGCTATCCAATCACTTGGCAAACTTATTGATGAATAAGTTTGCCCCCCTTGATGACATCCACCAACGGATTCACGCCGTAGCTGTAGGCGAGTTCCGCTGGGGTTGAGATCCGCCACAGGCAGAAGTCGGCATCCATTCCCTGGCGCAGCATGCCTATGTGCTGTTCGCGGCCCAAGGCTTTGGCGGCATTGCGGGTGACACCGGCCAAGGCTTCTTCCGGCGTCAGGCGGAACAGGGTGCAGCCCAGGTTGAGCATCAACAGGGTTGAGCAGATGGGGGAAGTCCCCGGGTTGAAGTCGCTGGCCAGCACCATGGGCACCTGATATTGGCGCAGCAAGGCTATCGGTGGCATCCGGGTTTCCCGCAGGAAGTAAAAGGCGCCGGGTAACAGGGTGGCGCAAGTGCCGCTCTCGGCCAGAGCCTTGACCCCGGCTTCATCCAGATACTCGATATGATCCACAGACTTGGCCCCCAGACGGGCGGCCAGTATCGAGCCGCCCATGTTGGAGAGCTGCTCGGCATGCAGCTTGATATCCAGCCCTTTGGCCTTGGCGGCGCTGAGAATGGCTTCTGTCTGCTGCAGGTCGAAGGCGATATTTTCACAAAACACATCGACGGCATCGGCGAGATCTTCCGCCAATACCTGAGGCAGCATCTCCTCGATTACCAGTTGCACATATTCCTGCTCCCGGCCTTGATATTCGGCCGGGAAGGCGTGGGCGCCCAGGAAGGTGGTGACCACATCCACATGGTGATGTTTGCCCAGCTCGCGGGCGACCCTGAGCAACTTGAGTTCGGTGGCGGTTTCCAGCCCGTAGCCCGACTTTATCTCCACCGTAGTAACCCCTTCCTTGGCCAGGGCGTTGAGGCGGCGACGAGCCTCGTCGAACAGTTCGGCCTCGCTGGCCTCACGGCAGGCCTTGACCGTGCTGATAATGCCGCCACCAGCACGGGCGATTTCTTCATAGCTGGCGCCCTTGAGACGCAGCTCGAACTCGTTGGCGCGGTTACCGGCAAACACCAGATGGGTATGGGCATCTATCAACCCGGGGGTCAGCCAGCCGCCTTTGCCTTTGTAAACCGGAGTTGCCAGCACGTCGAAGGCAGGCAGGTCGCTGCGCTTGCCAATCCAGGCTATTTTGCCATCTTTTACTGCCAGGGCTGCGTCGGTGATGGCGCCATAAGCCTCTGATAAAGAAGGGTCCATAGTGGCAATATTGATATCTATCCAAACCTGATCCCAGGACATGCTTGCTCCTTGTTGTTTGCCTTAAAGCCGGCCGCGGTGGCGGCAACCGCCGTGATTTTGTGAGCTAACTTGTATTTACTTGTATATACAAGCTAGGATTATAGCCGAGTTTTTCAGCAGATTGAAACCAACACAGAGTCGATTCGATGAGCACAGCCAAGTTCGCCCGCATTAAACAGTACATCTCAGACCGCATTGAGTCAGGCGAATGGGTGGAGCACTCCAGGGTGCCTTCCGAAAACCAACTGGCAGAGCTGTTTGAGTGCAGCCGGATGACGGCCAGAAGGGCCTTGACCGAGCTGGTGGACAACGGCGTGCTGGAGCGCAGTCAGGGGCTGGGTACCTTTGTGGCCGAATTCAAGTCGCAGTCATCCATGTTGTCTATCCGTAATATCGCCGATGAGATCAAGGCCCGTGGCCATGGTTACAGCGTGCAGGTATTGGAGCTGACCGCCATAGAGGCCCTGGCGCCTATCGCCATCGCTCTGGGGTTGGAGACCGGCAGCCGGGTGTTTTACTCGGTGCTGGTGCACTGTGAAGAGGGGTTGCCGCTACAGCTCGAGGAGCGCTTCGTGAACCCTCAGTTAATCCCCGACTATCTGCAACAAGATTTCAATTTGCAGACCCCTCATGAATATCTGTCGCAGGTGGCGCCTTTGACCGAAGCACGCCACACCATAGAAGCGATAGTCGCCAATGAACAGATACGCGCCCGCTTGGCGATTCCCGCCAGCGAGCCCTGTTTACAGATACTGCGCCGCACCTGGTCACGCCAGGGGGTGGTGAGTTTTGCCCGGCTGATCCATCCCGGCAGCCGCTTCCGTCTCGGAGGACATCTGACCTTCAGAGGCGAACATAAAGCTAAATAAAAACAACAAAATAAACCACAAGACAAGCAACAGAGGAATGGAAGTTTATGGATAAGAGACATGATCCGGCGCGCAAAATCATTGCGCCGACCGGCACCACTCTGAACTGCAAGAGCTGGCAGACCGAGGCGCCGCTCAGAATGCTGATGAACAACCTGCATCCGGATGTGGCCGAGCGCCCCGAGGATCTGGTGGTTTACGGCGGTATTGGCCGCGCCGCCCGCGATTGGCAGTGTTTCGACAAAATTGTCGAGGTGCTCAAGCGTCTGGAAGAGGATGAAACCTTGCTGGTGCAATCCGGCAAGCCGGTGGGAGTATTCAAGACCCACAGCGATGCCCCCAGGGTACTGATCGCCAACTCCAACCTGGTACCCCACTGGGCCAACTGGGAACACTTCAACGAGCTGGATAAGCAAGGGTTGGCTATGTACGGCCAGATGACCGCCGGCTCCTGGATCTACATAGGCACCCAAGGCATAGTCCAGGGCACTTATGAAACCTTTGTGGCCGTGGCCAAGCAGCATTTCGACGGTGAAGCCAAGGGCCGCTGGATCCTGACCGGTGGCCTGGGCGGTATGGGTGGTGCCCAGCCTCTGGCCGGTACCATGGCCGGTTTCTCTGTGCTGGCCTGTGAAGTGGATGAGACCCGAATCGATTTTCGTCTGCGTACCCGTTATCTGGACAAGAAGGCCCACAGCCTGGACGAAGCTCTGGCGATGCTGGAAGCCGCCAAGGCCGAGGGCAAGCCGGTTTCCGTGGGTTTGCTGGGCAATGCCGCCGATATCTTCAGCGAGCTGGTTGAGCGCGGTATTACTCCGGATGTAGTGACAGACCAAACTTCGGCGCACGATCCGCTGAATGGCTATCTGCCTCAGGGTTGGACGCTGGAGCAGGCCAAGGAGATGCGCCTCAAAGACGAGGCCGCTGTGGTCAAGGCCGCCAAGGCTTCTATGGCGGTGCAGGTTCAGGCCATGTTGGCGCTGCAAAGCCGCGGCGCCGCGACCCTGGACTATGGCAATAACATCCGTCAGATGGCGTTTGACGAAGGCGTGGCCAACGCCTTCGATTTCCCCGGTTTTGTTCCCGCCTATATCAGGCCGCTGTTCTGTGAAGGCATTGGCCCGTTCCGCTGGGCGGCGCTCAGTGGTGACCCTGAGGATATCTACAAGACAGATCAGAAGGTGAAAGAGCTGATCCCGGACGACCCACACCTGCACAACTGGCTGGATATGGCCCGTGAACGTATCGCCTTCCAGGGGCTGCCGGCCCGTATTTGCTGGGTTGGCCTCAAAGACCGCGCCCGTCTGGCGCTGGCCTTCAACGAAATGGTGAAAAACGGCGAGCTGTCGGCGCCTGTGGTCATAGGCAGGGATCACCTGGATTCCGGCTCTGTGGCCAGTCCCAACCGGGAAACCGAATCCATGCTCGACGGCTCGGATGCCGTCTCCGACTGGCCGCTGCTCAATGCGCTGCTCAAGTCGGAGGCCAAGCGGTCTTAGGAAGACAATTCGTATCCGCAACTTAAGGNTTTGCGGATACGAATTGTCTTCCTAAGACCGCTTGGCCTCCGACTTCTCTGTGACGGCAGCGACGCTGCCGCCAAGCGGGTATCCCGGGTATTGTGGAACGATCCGGCCACGGGCGTGATGCGTCACGCCGATGCCGGCTATGAGATTGCCAAGCGCTGCGCCAAAGAGCAGGGCCTGGATCTGCCTATGTTGGAGGACTGATGATGACCACTCAAATCACTCTGACACCGGGAAGCCTGACACTGTCTGAACTGCGCAGCATCAGTCGCGCGCCAACCCAGCTGCAATTGCACCCGGAATCGCTGGCGGCCATCAACAGCAGCGCCGCCGTGGTGCAAAAAGTATTGGATGAGGGCCGAACGGTTTACGGCATCAACACCGGCTTTGGCCTGTTGGCCAACACCAAGATTGCCCCGGCGGATCTGGAACTGCTGCAGCGCTCTATCGTGTTGTCCCACGCCGCCGGTACCGGCCAATTGATGCGGGATGAAACCGTGCGGCTGATGATGGTGTTGAAGATCAACTCACTGTCCCGCGGTTTTTCCGGGATCCGTCTCGAGGTGATCAACTTCCTGATCGCCCTGGTCAATGCCGGTGTCTACCCTTGTGTTCCCGAGAAGGGCTCAGTGGGGGCCTCGGGCGACTTGGCGCCGCTGTCTCACATGTGTCTGCCCATCATAGGCGAGGGCGAAGTGCGTTATCAGGGGCGCATCATGCCCGCCATCGAGGGCTTGAGCATCGCCGGACTGAAACCGATTGAATTGGCTGCCAAAGAGGGCTTGGCCCTGCTCAACGGCACCCAGGCATCGACGGCGTTGGCACTGGAAGGCTTGTTCCACGCCGAGGATCTGTTTGCCGCCGGCTCTGTGGTCGGCGCCATGAGTGTCGAGGCGGCCATGGGCAGTCGCAGCCCGTTCGACCCGAGAATTCATGCGGTGCGCGGTCAAAAGGGCCAAATAGACTCGGCGGCAGTATTCCGTCATCTGCTGGGGAGCGGCTCCGAGATTGCCGAGTCACACGCCAATTGTGAAAAGGTGCAGGACCCTTACTCTCTGCGCTGTCAGCCACAGGTTATGGGCGCTTGCCTGACGCAGATCCGTCAGGCGGCCGAAGTGCTGGAAATTGAAGCCAACGGCGTAACAGATAACCCACTGGTGTTTGAAGATACCGGCGAGATCATCTCAGGCGGTAACTTCCATGCCGAACCTGTGGCCATGGCGGCGGATAATCTGGCACTGGCGATTGCCGAGCTGGGGGCCATCAGTGAGCGCCGCATTGCGCTGCTGATCGACTCCAATCTTTCCAAGCTGCCGCCATTCTTGGTGGAAAACGGTGGGGTTAACTCGGGCTTTATGATTGCCCAGGTGACAGCCGCGGCACTGGCCAGTGAAAACAAGACCTTTGCTCATCCGGCCTCTGTCGACAGCTTGCCGACCTCGGCCAACCAGGAAGATCATGTTTCCATGGCGACCTTTGCCGCCCGCAGGCTCAAGGATATGGCGGAAAACACCCGCGGCGTGCTGGCAGTGGAACTGCTGGCTGCGGCTCAGGGGCTGGATTTCCGCGCGCCGCTGCAGCCAAGCCAGGCAGTAGCCAAGGCCAAGGCTGAACTGCGCGAACGGGTTGCCTTCTATGACAAGGACAGGTACTTCGGTCCGGATATCGCCAAGGCCACCGAGCTGCTGGCGAGTGGGAGCTATAACGCCTATCTGCCAAAGGAGCTACTGCCAAGCAGTCTCTAAACCACAAAGCGCCTGCAGGCCCTTTGGCATCTGGACGGCAAAACAGTTCGCATATGAAATACAAAGAGCGCCAGTTGGCGCTCTTTGTTTATCAAATTAACACAATGCCTAGAGGCTGGTGTTACCAGGCATCCAGTTCTGTGATCTTTAGGTTCAGCAGCTGTTTCTGCCACTGGTTTTTATCGACTCCTTCAACCCAGATTACCGAAGATTGCCGCTGCTGGCCCTTGCGCAGATAGGTTTCCGGCATACGTTTGATGGCACGCCAGACCTGTAGCTCCTCTTCTTTCATCTTGCGACCCTGATCGTTATAAAAGCTGACGCTGATCAGAACTTCGACCATATCTTCACTGCTGTTGCTGCCGAGTTCGAAGATCAGGCCCAGTTTGTCACCTTGCCACTGCGTCTGCAGCAATGAAACACTGACCCCTTCCCTGGCTGTCTTGCCAAGCAGTCCGGGAGTGGTCATGGCGCTCTGGGTCAACTGCTCAGCCGTGGCGGCTTGGTTTACCTCAGACTTGGGCGCCACTGCGACAGTATGGGTGCCGGTATTGGCTGCGGTATTCGATAGCTCGGCCACCACATCTTCAGTCACAGTTTCGGGTTCGGCGGCGCTGATCACCGCCTCTGTGAGCACATATTCCCAGGTAAAATCATCTTTGAGTATGACTCTGGCGCCATTTTCCAGAGTGACTTCAGCCACCTGGGCCGGCTCGGCGATGGCAAAGCTTGAGCTCAGTATCAGTGCCAGGGCGCTGACGGCAAAGCTGGGTTTGAAAAGATTTTGTTTCGACATGAAAAAATTCGCTTGGCTGAATCCTGCGTCAACAATAACCGGGCTAACCTGGGCTGGCAATGACGAAAAACACAAACTTAGCCCGGCATGCAGCAAGCCGGTATATTCAGATGCCTTTACCTCAGATGAGGATGTTGCCCGGCATAGTGTAAGCCTTGGCGACAAAGAGGGTCAGAACCGGTCCGCGTTCAGTTGCAGCACAAAAGTAATGCTCTCTTATACTTTAACTACGGTAGAGCATTCTATGACACCGCCACCCAGCTTTTCGTCGAATTAAACCATTCAATGAAACAATCGCCGAGTTTGTAACTCATTGGTCAGCGTTTACTTACAACATAGCCCACTATATGATCCCGCTCTTAGTCTATCTGATAGTTTGGAGAGGGTATGCCGTCGAATACCAAGGCCTGGTTGTCGAAGGCTCTGCAATTTGGCGGAGGATGCTTTTACCTGTTGCTGGCCTCATGGAGTCTATTCCATGTGGCAGGTTGGGTGGGCACACTACCTGATCATAGTGAGCACTGTCAGGAATCGATACTGCTCAGCAGCTGGTCGCCGAATAAAGATTGGCAGGCCGACGTCAGCTTTTCCAACTGCAGTCTGCATGGACGTAGGCACTGGCAGAGCCACTTAAGCTTGACCGATCTGGAATCGGGACGTCAATTCCCCGGTCTGCTGGTGGTATCCGGTCGCCACGATGAGTTGAAACTCGACTGGTACAATCACAGACAATTATCCATTTCCGGGCTTCCCATAGATCACCTTGAACACTTCCAACAGCCGCTGGGAACCGAAATAGTCCTCACCTTGAAAGGTGATTGAACGCACACTTTCCAACAAGGATGAGATCGACTGTTCAGCCAAAGTTAACACCTGTATGTTACTCTGCAACCTGGCCTAGGTTGTAGGTCGGGATGAGTGATTTTCTCTGAGAGGTTAATTTTGGATAACTTGGACAAAGACTTGAGATTCGAACTGTCACACTGGTTGTCACAGCTGGGGATCAACAGCCAACCAGCCGATGGTTTGTCCACGTCGCTCATGGTGCTCGCCTGCCTGCTGCTGGCAGGGCTGGCATATTTCATTGTTCGTCGCGGTGTGGTGCGGGCGATGAACCTGGTGATTCAACGTTCCAAAGTCACCTGGGACGATATCTTTATGCGCCACAGAGTGCTGGAAAAGCTGGCCATGCTGGTGCCGGCTCTGGTGCTCAACCTGCTTATCCCCATAGCACTGACAGAACATAAACTGTTGGCCGGACTGGTCGATAGGCTACTCAGTATCTGGCTGGTCGTCTTATTGATCCGCGCCGCCTATTCGGCATTGGATGCGGTCAACGAGGTAGCAGACGTTAAGCTGATTAGCCGTCGTCTACCGGTGAAGAGCTTTGTGCAGCTGATCAAGCTGTTCCTGTTCTTTGTTGCCATCATTATTTCCATTTCTGTGCTCGCCAACCAGTCTCCTGTCTACTTCCTCAGCGGCCTGGGTGTCGCCACAGGTTTGGTGATGTTGGTGTTCAAGGACACCATACTGGGGTTTGTCGCCGGTATTCAGCTAGCGGCTAACCGCATGGTCAGCACAGGTGACTGGATCCAGATGGATAAATACGGTGCCGATGGCGCGGTGGAAGAGGTATCTCTGACAACGGTCAAGGTTCGCAACTGGGACAAAACCATCACCATGATCCCGGCCTATGCGCTGGTATCAGATGCCTTCCGCAACTGGCGTGGTATGTCTGAGTCCGGCGGCCGCCGAATCAAGCGCTCGGTCAACATAGATATCAACAGCATACGTTTCCTGACCGAAGAGGACAGGAAGAAACTGGAAAAGATTAACCTGTTGAAAGAGTACCTGCCGAAGAAGATCCATGAGATTACCGAGTCCAATGCCAAGGTGTCGGATATCGAAATGCCGGTCAATGGCCGCAGGCTGACCAATGTGGGGACTTTCAGAGCCTATCTGCTGGAGTATCTCAAGCACCACGACAAGGTGCATAAGGAGATGACCCTGATGGTGCGGCAGTTGGCGCCCACTACCGAAGGGCTGCCGATAGAACTGTATATATTCACCAATGATACCCGCTGGGCATATTATGAAGATATTCAGTCAGATATCTTCGATCATATCTTTGCCATCTTGCCACAATTCGATCTGCGTGCCTTCCAGGGCCCAACCGGCAATGATATTCGCAGCTTAAAAGATAATGGAGCCGGTGCAAATAAACCCACGTAGGCTTATTTGCACCTTCCTTAAAGCCCTTCCTTAATCTTTAACGGCCAATACAGTGGCGAGGGTGACAAACACCCCGCCACTGACACGGTCCAACCAATGTAGCCGTTGGCTGCGCTTAAGCCATGAGGCCAGCACACTGGCCATAGAGGCGTAAATCATCACAAAGCTGAAGTCTACCAAGGCCCAGGTGGAAGCCAATACCGCCAGTTGTGGCCCCTGCGGCGCAGTCACATCGATAAACTGCGGAAATAGAGCGGCGAAAAACAGCAGATCCTTGGGATTGCTGATCCCCACCAGAAACGCCTGCCTAAACAGACTGAGAGGATGGCCGTGTCCCTTGGGGCCGACACTCTGCTCAGGCGCATGGGGCTTGGTAAGCAGCAATTTAATCCCCAGATACATAAGGTAGGCGGCACCGCACCATTTGAGCAAGGTAAAGCCGTATTCGCTGGCATGCAGCAGGGCGCTCAGCCCGGCGATGGAAGCCAACATCAACAGCAGAGCCGCACTGACACTCCCCAAGGCCGTGGCCAGACTGCGGCGTTTACCAAAATGGATCCCGTGAGAGATAGACAACATGGCGATCGGGCCGGGGGAGATGGCTATCAGTAAGATCGCAAACAGGTACAGCAGGAAGGTCTGGTGATCCATAATTTTGTATACAAAGTTTCCGGGTAAGCGTCACTATAGTCCTGTGACACCTGCCGGACAAGACTCACTTGTCCGCTGAATAGTCCGGAATAGCCTTGGGGAAGCGACCACGAATGCCACGATAGAAGGCGATAAGCTGATCCATGTCTTGTTGCATGTCCGCACTCGGCATCAAGGGTTGATTGATCACCACCGCCTTCTGGCTGAAGTCCAACCCCACTGCCACAATCGGTACCCCTGCCTTGGAGGCGATATGGTAGAAGCCTGTCTTCCAGCGTTTTACCGGGCTGCGGGTGCCCTCAGGCGCCAGTGCCAACTTGAAGTTGGGATCCTGACGATACAACTCGCTTACCGCATCGACCAGATTATTGTTCTTGCGTCTGTCTACCGGCCTGCCGCCTATGGCCCTGAAAAACCAGCCCCAGGGTGGAATAAAGAGTTGATGCTTACCGAGAAAGTGGATCTTGACCGCCAGAGCCCCACGGGCGAGCACGCCGATAATAAAGTCCCAGTTACTGGTATGGGGCGCCACTATCACCAGGTATTGCGGGGAATCGGGCAGTTGTCCGCGAATTTGCCAACCAAACAGAGCCAGCAGCCATTGGCAGATTTTTTTAAACATAGAGAGTTGCCAAACCTTGAGTTGATTAAAGGTATAGTTCAAAAGTGTTTGGGGTGGGCCGACAGTCCAACCTTGATTAGCTTAGGAGTCTGAACATAGGCAGCACTTCCTCAAGCAGAGGCCTTAAGGAAAATATAATTTCAGTAATATCTCGTTTGTGCAAGCCTGGGTTCTACATCTTGCCAAGGAGTCGTCATTAGCTATGAATCCCTGTAGCGTAAGTTTGTTCAAAACGCGCGGTGGATTTGCTTACAATCTACTAAGACAATGTTTACCCAGATCTTTCCTTATCTAGAGCCAAATAGGTTAGTATCAGTATAGAAGCTCAACGCCTGTGTCGGCACGGTTTCCTGGCCTGGTTCCGGGAGAGTGCAAGGAGGGAATATGAAAAAGTTAATCTTTGGACTCCTGTCTGTACTGCTACTTGCAATCGCTCCGGCTAAAGCGGTACCGACAGATGAAATCACCGAGCTGATCAATCGTCAGCAACAAGCCTGGAATCAGGGAAATATCGATGCCTATATGTTGGGTTACTGGCACGATCCCAAGCTGAGGTTTGTCTCCAAAGGCGAGTTCAAATATGGCTGGGACAAGATGCTGGCCGCCTATAAACGCAGCTATCCGGATCGCGCGGCAATGGGCCAGCTCAAGCTGGAGCTCAAGGATGTGCAGATGTTGAGTAACTATTCTGCCTTGGTGGCCGGTCGCTGGGTCTTGCTCAGGCAAAAGGATAGTCCATCCGGGGTCTTTACCCTATTGCTGGAGAAGAAAGACGACCACTGGGTAATCACTCACGATCACTCATCCTGACTTGCATAGGGAATTAGATTTATCTAATATCAATCCATTAAAAAAATCTAATGGAGCACCCTATGTTAAAACCCACACTGACCGCCTTGCTGGCTTTTGCGCTGGCGAATCAAGCCACGGCAGAGCCAACAGCGGCAGAATTCAAAACCGAAGCGGCCACGCTGGCCAAGCGCTTTGCCCAAACACTCAAGCCGCAACTGCAGCAAGCCCTGGCCGAAGGTGGCCCTGTGGCAGCTATCGAGGTTTGTTCCCAGAAGGCGCCGGAAATCGCCCACCAACTCTCCGCCGAGAGTGGTTGGCAGGTAAAACGTGTCAGCTTGAAACCCCGTAATCCGGAGGCCGAGCCAGAAGTTTGGCAGCGACAGGTTTTGTTGTCATTCGATGAGCGGGCCGCAGCCGGTGAAGACCCGCAGAGTTTGAGTCATATTGATGAGACTGAATCACAGCTGCGCTTTATGAAGGCCCAGGGTGTAGCACCACTTTGCCTCACCTGCCACGGTAGCCAATTGGCGCCCGAGGTCAAAACCGCATTGGATGAGCACTACCCGGATGACAGCGCCAAAGGTTATCAGCCGGGGCAGATCCGCGGCGCTATCAGCATAGTGGCTCCGCGTTTGTCAGCGCAAAACTGAACTGCTCCAATCCCAGTTGCCGCCCCTTGCCATCATACCTGGCTTCGTAAAAGTTCAGCTGACCTTCGCGGGAGATGAATATCAGGCTGGTGGCCCGGGTGCCGTATTCCGGGTGGCGAATATAAATGGATGACAGGCGCCGCTCCCATTCCAGACTGACTCCTGTGGTTGGCAAGCTGGTGTCCGGCGCAGGAGTCTCATCACGCATTATTGCCAGCAGCTTATCTATATCCGGCTTGGCCGATTGACTAATCAATCGCTCCAACGCCTGCTCGCCGCGGGCCATCTTGGGCCAGATATCATCCAAGGCACCATTGCTGATGGCGTGAAAGCCTTTGTTCAAGCACCGCAATGACTTATCCGGACTGTGATAACACCAAAAGTGCTTGCCCTGGCCGAAAACCAGATTGAAAGGATTATAGTTGTCGCTGTGCTCGCTGAGCCATTGTGGCTCTATTGGCGTTTGGCTATCGAGCGCCTTGAGCACCAACTCTCCGCGGCTGCGCATACCTTCCGGCTGCGTGATTAGCTGGCGGATATTGGTGAGACCGGCCACCATTCCCAGGCGATTACAGCCAAGCCAGGTACCACCTGCCTGCAGATCCTTACCCGCCAGCAGTTGCTGCTGTGGTGGCCAAAAGTGTGCCGGAGCCGTGGGCCTGTGATGAAACTCATCGCGGTTGGCGCAAAGGATCAACGGATAATCCGGATGCTGATCCAGCGCCAGAAACAGAATGCACATGGGCTGTCCTTATGCCGGGTCTAAATTTAGGCTTATCCCACAAGTTAGCCAACAAAGGCACCCATTGACAGGGTTAAATCAGTGAGAGCCTTTGTCTTGATGCTCATGGCCATTATGGTGAGCATGGCCGTGTGAGTCATGGCTGCTCGAACCGTGACTATGTGAACCATGGTTGTGGCCTGAGTCATTGTGCTGCCCCGAGCCGTGGTCATGGCTATGGCCTTTGGCCAGCCACATCCCCCGTAAAAACTTGCGTGGCCCCTGACGCAGCAAGCTGCTGGAGTAGAGCAGACACAGCAGCGTCAGCGCCGGGTAGCTTATCTCTTTCGGTAGCTCTCCCAGCTCACGCCACTGTGGTTGCCACCAGGCAATGCCGCCAAGCAGAATGGATAGCAGCAGCAACATGCCGAGCCTTTGACTCCAGCTCATCAACTTGAGTTGTGACAGATTAAGCACAGGTGCGGCAATCAGGGTCAATGCCACCGCCAAGGGGCTCCAGCCGCTGTAGGCCAGCGACATCGCCAACACGGCGGCGCCCAGATTACAGAAACGCAACGGCAGAAACAGTAAGGCCAGCACCAGCACTTGTGCCACCGGGTGCGACAGCGGCACTGACGGATGGCCTATCAGATTGGCGAGGATCAAACTGAGCAAGATCCAGGGCGCGCTTCTATCCACCAGATGAGTGAAGCCAAAATGCCAGGCGGACTGCGGCACCTTGGCGTGGGGATCGGTCAATTCGATGCGGGCATAACTCAAAAACAATCCCAGTGCGGCGAGTGCGAGGGTCTGCAGCAGAGCAAACTGCCAGCCCAGCAGCACCAAGGTCAGTAATAAGGCTTCAGGGCCGGCGAGCCGTTGCAACCAGCGTCCCGGCAGCGAGGCTTGAGTGGGAGACAAACCTGCGGCAAAACGTATGCTGGCCAGAGCGTAGGCCGCCAGCAATACCGGAGCCAGTAACAGCAACCAGTGCAGCAGTTGATCTGTGCTGTGGTCATGGTGAGCGTGTTGGTGGCCGCCGGAATCCATCATCAGCAGCAATGCCAGCAGGCCTATCCCCAGCAGGCTGCCTATGCCGGCCTGGTATTCATATTTGCTGCTTGGGGTCTGCTGCCCATGGCCATGGGGCTGATGCAGCACCACATGCAAAATAGAGCCTGTGACAAAGGCTTGCAGGTACACGGTATTATCCAGGCTCAGATGGCTGAGCAGCTGCTCTCCGGCGAAGTAGCCCACAGATGTCAGCGCCATCATGGCCAGCAACACCAGACTGGCCCAACGGGTGCCGACCTGGGGTTTGAGCAACCACCAAATCGCCAGGCCCACGGGTAGCCTGTGCATGATCACCCCAAGCGCCAGCAGGCTGGAGTTGCCTTCCTGTTGTGCCAGCACCATGGCGCCGCCATCTGTGATGGTGTGCAACAACAAGCCGCCGATCCCCAGCGTGAGGGTCAAATTATGGGTGATCTCTGAGTAGCGATGAAACAGCTTCTCGCTGGCACTGGGTCCCCAAAGGCCGAGGATTACGAAGATGATCGCCAGTATGCCGCCGTGTTCCAGCAGTTCCGGCAGGATATGGATCAGTACCAGGCCGCCGAGGGAAACAAAAATAAAGCCGTCCAAGCCCTTCTGCAAACCGCTACCTGATGAGAAATAGCGGTAAAACAGCGGGCCCAGGAGCAGGGCGATAAAACTGGCGACGAGATAGAGCATGTATTTCACGGCTGAAGTTTAGAGAACGCCATAGTATACCAGTAGCCGGGCAAATGAGCAGTGCCGTTACCTGGAATTTACCTTGAAGGATTTTCCACCCGAGGCCACGGATAAAAGTCCACAGCCGGTGACTAAAAAGTTATACAATAGTCGACTCTATGTTGTTGTATTGGTGAATGGATATTTATGGATACTCTGTCGGCTGCCGTAATGCTGTTTCTTATTATGGATCCCTTGGGCAACTTGCCTATCTTTGCCTCTATATTGCGTCATATCGAGCCCAAGAAACGCCGTCGAGTATTGATCCGAGAGCTGATTTTTGCCTTGTTGATCATGCTGTTATTTCTATATGCCGGTGAAGCTATCCTGAGTTTCCTCAACCTCAAGTCAGAATCGGTCAGCATTGCCGGCGGCATTATTCTGTTCCTGATCGCCATCAGGATGATCTTCCCCCAACCCGGTGGGGTGGTGGGCCTGGCTGCCGGTGAAGAGCCTTTCATTGTGCCGATGGCGATTCCCTTGATGGCCGGTCCTTCAATTTTGGCGGCACTGATACTGCTGGCCCATACGGATAGCAGCCGTATGGCCGACTGGACCATAGCCCTGGTGGCAGCCTGGGGCGCCAGCGTTGCTATACTAATGTTTTATAAGTTATTTACCAGAGTGCTGGGTGATAAAGGGCTCACCGCGGTCGAGCGTCTGATGGGCATGGTGCTGGTGATGATCTCGGTGCAGATGTTCCTCGATGGTGTCTCTCGATATTTGAATCCTTGAGTTGTTAATCGTTATGTTGAGTCGAGGTAAAAGTGCTTAGTTGTGCCCTGATCTGTGTTTTGAGTCTGGCCGCCGGAGATTATGACAATCTCTTGCCCTATCAAGGCACGCCGCAGCAAGCGCAGGAGCGGGACGTCGCCGGGAATATGACGATCCCCGCGGTGTACATGGATATGGGCGCCTGGCATGGGTATCACCTGCCGGATGAGCCTGCATTTTATGGCAGCTTCACCGGTCCTATGATCATCGCCCAAGAATACAGCTTGCATTTGGCGCCCAGCTTGCAGCACCTCAGCATATTGGAGTTGAGCACAGGCCAGGCTAAGAATTTTGCCGAGGCGGAAAGACGTCTGTTCAGTCGCCCGGATGGCCTGTATCAGGAATATCGCTGGCAAGATCTCAGCCTCAGCACCAAACTCTATTTTGCCGATGAGCGCAGCTCACTGATTGAGACTGTGCTGGAAAATACCGGCTCCCAAGCCGGCCAGTGGCAGTTGCAATGGCAAGGAGAACCCTTCGATAAGGCGGTAGGCAAACCCTGGATTGCCGGCAGACAGTTTGCGACCAATCAACTGGAGTGGCAGTTTCGGCCACTGAGAAAAACTTGGTCGCTAATGCTCGATGATGCCAAATTCCGCATAAGCTTCCGTGAACCCACCTTCCTGGAAGAACGGGGCGCTCGGGGCTACCGAGCCAGTTCTGAAGTGCTGAACCTGGCTCCCTCTGAGCGGCGCAGTTTTCTCAGTGCCCAGCAATATTTTCACACCGCAGCAGAGGCCAAGCCGCTGCAGTGGCCTAAGTTGTTGCAGAGCGCCGAGCACAACCATAGTCGCTGGGGTTGGCGTCTGGCCAAGTTGGCCGATGGCGACTTGGGGCAAAAGCGTATGGCTGCCCGGGCCATCAGCACCCTGACACACAACTGGCGCAGCCCGGCCGGGGCATTGCGTCACCACGGGGTAACACCTTCGGTCACCTATCAATGGTTCAATGGCATCTGGGCCTGGGATAGCTGGAAACAGGCGGTGGCCCTGGCGCGTGTCGAGCCTTGGCTTGCCAAGTCCAATGTACGGGCGATGTTTGACTATCAATTTGATGCGCAGGATCCCGTCAGACCCCAGGATGCCGGCAGCATGCCGGATGCGGTGTTTTACAACCAAGATGCGGCCCGCGGCGGTGACGGCGGCAACTGGAATGAGCGGAATGGCAAACCGCCGCTGGCGGCCTGGGCCGTATGGGAGATCTACCTTCAAGACGCTGACAAGGCATTTGTCGCCGAGCTCTATCCACGCTTGATGGCTCTGCATGCCTGGTGGTATCGCAACCGGGATCATGACGGCAATGGTTTGGCGGAATATGGTGCTAATCTGCATCCGTTGCACGGTGAGCCAGGGGCACTTAATCGTGATGCCATCATTCAGGCGGCGGCCTGGGAGTCCGGCATGGACAATGCGCCCAGATTCGATGCCGATAACAGCCTGCAAGTACTGGAAAATCGCGACGCCAAGGGACGTTTGCTCGGCTACTCACTCAATCAGGAGAGTGTCGATCTCAATGCATTTCTCTATGCCGATAAGCAGTATCTGGCGCAGATGGCCAGTCTGCTGGGGCGGGAAGCCGAGGCAATGCAACTGCGGCAACAGGCCCAGCGGTTGGGACAAGCGATTCGGCAGGACTTTTACGACCCTGCCAGCGGTTTCTTCTACGATGTACGTTTCGATGCCGAGGGCAAGCGGCGATTGCTCAGCGACAATAAGGGTACCGAAGGTTGGATCCCGCTGTGGGCCAGTGTCGCTTCGCCTGAACAGGCAGAAGCGTTGGTAACACAACAACTTAAACCAGAAAGCTTCGGTACCCAGGTGCCATTTCCGAGCGTGAGCGGCGACAGCCCAGCGTTTGCCCCCGACAGATACTGGCGCGGGCCGGTATGGTTGGATCAGGCTTTCTTCGCCATTAAGGGATTGCAGCATTACGGTTACCGGCAACAGGCAAGTGCAATGTCGCGGCGCTTGCTGACGGCCATCGCCGCCGATAGCCGGGATCTGCCGATACGGGAAAACTACCATCCACTCAGCGGTGAAGGACAGCATGGCACCAACTTCAGCTGGTCGGCCTCGGTCTTATTGTTACTTTATAGTGAAGGTTTGTTGTCTGAGGCTGAATAATCGCTGAATGAGGCGAATTGGCCGCGATTTTCTGCTGTGCAATCTCATGTGCTGCTGTTAATCTTCTGTACCATCTCTGTTAACAACAAGGTGTTGCCTGTGCGACTGCCCTCAACTCTTGCTATCTGCTTGCTTCTTGGTGCCTGTCAGGCAGGGAGCGATGGCGGAGTCGATACCATTACGGATAAAAACCGCGCGGTTAAACCCTTATTGCCCTGTGGTAATGGGGCACCTGTGGTAAATCGAGCTAAAATTAAAACCAATCTTATCGAGCGCAACATCATCACTCCGCAAATGAGCGAACAAGAGGCCGAAGCCAAGGTCTCTGAGTATATTCAGCAACGCAATCAGAAGTTTGAAAAGTGTATCAAGGAGCCCAAGTCATGAGTTTAAAGCCGGTATTTGCCCTGGGGGCGGCTTGTCTCTTTGGCATATCCAATGCTCTGGCCGCCACGGCTCCGGCGGATCCCGGGGTGATCAACAAAGAGCAGATCCTCTACTGGCTGGAGAAACGCGGTGAACTTGATGCCGACGCCTCAGAAGAGGAGCGGCAGCAAGCGCTGGCGGCTTATACGGCCAAAGCTACCGGAGCGGGCAGCAAGGCCGCACAAGTGCTCAAGGCCAGAGAACAGCAACTGCTGCAACAGGCACGAAGTAATAGCCTGCGTCAAAGCAAGTTAATGCGGGCACAGTCGCGGGTAGCCGATACCGATGTGACCAAGCGGGTCAAGGTGTTGGCCGTGCTGGTGGATTTTCCCGACTTGCCCTATAACAACAATCGCCTGAGTCCCGGCGATACCGAAATGTATTACGCCAACTACTCGGTAGCCCACTACCGTGATCTGCTGTTTTCCGATGCAGGTTTCCCTGGGCCCCAGGGGCAAGTACTGCCCTCAGCCTATCAGTACTATCAAGCAGTTTCCGGTCAGAGCTTTTTCTTCAATGGTGATGTGAAAGGCTGGTTCAGAGCCAGCCAAAATGCTGCCTACTATGGTGCCAACGACCCGAATAACAACAATGACGACACAGCCGCCACCGAATTGGTAGAAGAAGCGGTGGCAGCTGCAGTAGCCAGCATGAGTACCGCTGAGCTGGCACTGTATGATATTGAAGATCCTTATGATATCGACGCTGACGGCAACCTGAATGAAGCCGATGGGATTTTGGATCATGTGATGATCTTCCATTCCAGCATAGGCGAAGAGGCCGGTGGCGGCGTGCTCGGTGATGATGCCATCTGGTCACACAGATTCTTTGTTCCCTCGGCGCCAGGTCAATACGGCCAGGCTATCCCTGGCAGTAATATGCGTCTGTTCGGTTATACCATTCAGCCGCTGGATGCCGGAACCGGTGTCTGTACCCATGAGTTTGGTCACGATCTCGGTTTACCGGATGAGTATGACACCAGTGCCGAAGCCAGCGATGGCTCGCCTGTAGGTCTCTGGTCTCTGATGTCCGGCGGCAGCTGGGCAGGTTCTCCGAGAGGCTCACAGCCCAGTGGTTTCAGCCCCTATGCCCGCTCGTTTCTGCAGGACAGATACAAGGGCCGCTGGGTCAACGAACAATCCCTGGATTATCAGGCGCTGGATAGCAACGGCACTCAGGTGTCGCTTACGCATGCCAATAGCAGTGGCGTAAACCAGTTGGCCATCAAGCTGCCGTCCGACTCCATCGCCTTTACTCAGGCTTACCAGGGGCAATACCAGTACTATTCGAATCAGGGCGATCAGCTCAACAACGCCATGTCGTTCGAACTGCAACTACCCATGAGTACCAGTCTGACGCTGAAAATGAAGGCCCATTGGCAGATAGAACAGGACTACGACTATGTGCAGCTGCTGGTGGATGGGGTGCCATTGGCGGGAAGCCATACCAAGAGCAGCAACAGTATCAACAATGCCGCCAATATTATCAGTGGTGACTCGGCGGCCTTATCCGGCGGTGAGGGAGAGCAAGGCTGGCAAGAATTGAGCTTCGACCTTAGCGCCTACGCCGGAATGAACAAGCAGATAAGCCTGGTGTATCGTACCGATGAAGCTGTCGGTGGCTATGGCTTTGTGGTGGATGACATACGTATAGAGAGTGACGGCAACCTAGTCTACAGCGATAATGCCGAGACGGCTCTCGAGGCGGTAAATCTTTCGGGTTTTGTTCGCACCGATGATACTCGCCCAGGCGCGCCGCGGCGTTATCTGCTGCAACTGCGCAACTATCAGGGCGTGGATAGCGGACTGCAACAAGACAGTTATGAGCCGGGACTCTTGGTGTGGTTTGAAAACTTAGCCTACAGCGACAACAAGGTGGCCGAGCATCCGGGATACGGGCTCATTGGGGTGGTGGATGCGGATCAAAACCTGATCGGCAACCGTGATACCGATGTGCAGGTTCGTGATGCCAGCTTCAGCCTCTATCCGCAGTCGGCGTTTTTCGGTGACCCCCATCTTGGCAACAATAGCCTGTTTGATGACAGCGACGACTACAGTGCGCCGCTCAAGCCTCAGGCCGGTCTGGTGCTGCCCCAACTGGGTCTTATGGTGCAGCTTTTGACCCAGGAGCAAGACAGCAGCCAGGCGCAGCTGCTGGTGAGTAAACGCAGCGACAGCAACGAAGTCGGAGGCCAAGCGGTCTTAGGAAGACAATTCGTATCCGCA
>NZ_NIJM01000065.1 GCF_002836945.1 Shewanella chilikensis | reverse complement strand
TGATGGGAAACGGGATAGAGCCTATCCACGTGCGTTAAAAATGAGTAAAAACAAGTATCCCATTAAGCCTAAGAAAAATGCCGTTCACACTAAGTGAACGGCATTACGCCAATCGGCGCGTTTTTTAATGTTTAGCAGACGGTGTTAAACAGACTGTTACTGGAACAGCTCTTCTGGCGGTGTTTCGATAAAGATGTCGCTGTCATCTTCGGCGCCAGTGGCGTATTCCTTGGGTTCTGTACCCTGAATAAAGTACTCGAAGTCGCTGGTGTAGTCTGTCTTACGTGACAGCTTGCCGCTATCCAAATCAATACGCACCGAAACGATTCCAGCCGGAGGAATGCTGGGTTCTTCCGGCGTTCCTTCCAGGGCATCGCGCATAAACTCGTTCCAGCCTGGGCCCGCGGTCTTGGCACCGGATTCGGCCCCTGAAATCTGATCTTTGGCGCCGCTGGCATTCCAGGCGGTACGTCCCAGCTCACGGCCATGGTCATCGAAGCCGACCCAGACAGTGGTGGCAAGCTTAGGATTGTAGCCACTGAACCAGGTGTCCCGCGATTCGTTGGTTGTTCCCGTTTTACCGGCTATGTCATGGCGTTTGACCACTCTGGCGGCGCGCCAGGCGGTACCGTTCCAGCCAGTGCCCTTGCTCCAGTTACCGCCACCCCAGATAACACTCTTGAGGGCATCGGTGATCAGGAATGCGGTCTGCTCGCTGATCACTTGCTTGGCGTGACGGGCACTTGGGCTGTCACAGCTGAAAGGATCTTCCTGAACCAGGGGCTGCTGCGGCTCTTGCATAGTCAAATTGGTTATCGCGTTATCCGCCATATCTTCTTCAGGCTTAAGTGGCGCGTCGCAGGCCAGGGCAGGATGAGCCAGCTCAAGGATTTCGCCCTGAGCATTCTGGATCCGTTTGATGAAGTAAGGCTCAACCAGATAACCCCCGTTGGCGAAGGTCGAGAAGGCTGTGACCACCTGCAAAGGTGTTGCCGATGGCGAACCCAGCGCCAGAGACTCGTTGCGGTTGAGCTCTTTGGCATCGAAACCAAATTGCACCAGTTTGTCGATGGCGGCATCCAGTCCAACATAGCGTAGGGTTCTCACCGACATCACGTTGATAGACTGGGCCAGCCCCAGACGCAGCCTGGTGGGGCCGCCGTATACGTCGGGTGAGTTCTTGGGACGCCAAGCCGTACCTTGGCTGAGATCCGGTTTGTTGATAGGCGCGTTGTTGATCAGTGTCGCCAGGGTATAGCCTTTCTCCAGCGCTGCGGCATATAGGAAAGGTTTTATGTTGGAGCCCAACTGACGCTTGGCCTGAGTTACCCGGTTGTACTGGCTCTGACTGAAGCTATAACCACCGACCAGTGCCTGAATTGCACCATCTTTAGGATCTATCGAGACTATGGCGCTGGCAACCTGAGGCACCTGAGCCAATTGCCAGATATCGCCGTTATGACGTACCCAAATCTGCTCGCCTACTTTCAGGAACTGTTCGGCTTTCTTCGGTGGTGCGCTCTGGCGTTTGTCACTGATAAATTTGCGGGCCCATTTGAGGCCATCCCAAGGCAGAGTGAGCTTTTCTCCCGACGCGAGCAGGACCTGTGCCTGCTGTTCCTCTACTTGCAATACGGCGGCAGGCCTGAGCTCTTGAATGGGCATGGTTTTCTTCAGAGTAGCAATCAACTCGCTCTCATCAGGTTGTTTGTCTGTCCATAGAACCGCTTCAGGACCTCGATAGCCATGGCGTTCATCATAGGCGTAGACATTGTTGCGCAGTGCCTTCTGGGCTTTTAACTGCAGTGATGAGTCTATGCTGGTGTAAACATCGTACCCACCGGTATAGGCTTCCTCTTCACCGTATTTTTGCACCATATAATCTCTGGCCATCTCTGAAATATAGGGGGCGTAGAGATCGATTTCGGCGCCATGGTATTTGGCGGTAATAGGTTGAGCACTGGCTTCGTTATATTCACTCTGGGTGATATAGCCGACCTCCAGCATACGGTTGAGCACCAGGTTACGACGGGTCAAAGCTCGGCTGGGGGAGGTGATAGGGTTGAGTGTTGAAGGGGCTTTTGGCAAGCCGGCGATAACTGCCATTTCAGCAAGCGTCAAGTCTTTGACTTCCTTGCCATAATAAACTTGAGCCGCGGCGCCAACCCCGTAGGCCCGCTGTCCAAGATAGATACGGTTGACATAGAGCTCCAGAATCTCATCTTTAGTCAGCAGCTGCTCTATGTGGATAGAGATAAATATCTCTTTGACTTTACGAATAATTGTCTTGTCTCGGGTCAGGAAGAAGTTCCTGGCCACCTGCATGGTAATGGTACTGGCGCCCTGCTTTTTTTCGCCGGTGGCCAGCATAACCAGTGCGGCCCGCGCTACCCCTATGGGATCGACGCCTTTGTGTTCATAAAAACGTGAATCTTCGGTTGCCAGGAAGGCCTGCAATAACGGTTTTGGCACATCGGCCAATTCCAACGGGATCCTGCGCTTTTCACCGAATTGTGAGATCAGCTTGCCGTCACTGGAATAAACCCTTAGTGGCGTTTGCAGTTGCACTGTCTTGAGTGTGGCGACATCCGGGAGTTCGGGGAGGACGTAGAAGTAGGCTCCAACGATAGCTGCAACCCCCAAAAGGGCCAGACTGAATAGAGCTATGAGTATACGTTTTAACCACTTCACGAGATTATTCCAAAACTTGCTGCGGGCACAATAGTATATAAGGCGTTTTGTGCAGGGTGAAGCAAAAAGGCAGCGTCAAAAAATTAGCCGTTGTAATGTGCTCAAACATTTTATACAAAGAGGCGTAACAATTTGAAAATGTGCTACTCTAAAACCTAACAATAACAAAGTGACAAAGGACTATGCTTTCGAATCTATGGAAGCGTCAGGCTCCGCAAATGGTGGGTATTGACATCGGTTCTCACGAGGTCAAGGCAATCCTGCTGGGCAAGACAGGTGATGGTTATAAAATCCAGGCTTATGCCGTAGCTCCTGTTAAAAAAGGGGCCATCAATGATCATGATATTCGCGATCCTGAAGCTGTCATTGAAGCAATGAAACAGCTCAAGAAGCAATTGCCCAAAGCAACTAAATTTGCTTCCGTAGCTGTATCCGGATCAGCCGTAATGACTAAAGTCATCTACATGGATGCCTCTCTGAGTGAGGTGGAAATGGAGGCACAGATTGAGATTGAAGCGGATAACCTTATTCCCTATTCACTTGATGAAGTCAGTATTGATTTTGAGACGCTGAGCGTTAACAAGACAGATCCCAGTAAGGTTGATGTTTTGCTCAGTGCTTGCCGAACCGAAAATATCGATGCCAGAATCGATGCGCTGGACAGTGTTGACCTTGAGCCCAAAGTCGTTGATGTAGAAGGTTATGCTTTAGGCCGTTCCCTTGAATTGGTCTTGGGACAGCTGCCGGACGGCGCGGCAGATCAGGTGGTCGCTTTGGTTGATATCGGTGCCAATATGACTACCTTCGCGGTAGTGGAAAAAGGGGAAACGGCCTTTATCCGCGAGCAAGCATTTGGTGGTGAACTCTTCACTCAATCTATATTGTCTTTTTACGGCATGTCCTATGAACAGGCGGAAAAGGCCAAGATAGAAGGTGATCTACCTCGCAATTATATGTTTGAGGTGTTATCGCCATTCCAAACGCAATTATTGCAACAAATAAAACGCACGCTGCAAATATATTGCACTTCCAGTGGTAAAGATAAAGTCGATCATTTGGTGCTTTGTGGCGGCACTTCCAAATTAGAAGGTATGGCTAATCTTCTGACCAATGAATTAGGTGTTCATACTATAATTGCTGACCCCTTTCAGGGAAGTTTGCATGCAGACGATTCAGTAAAAAATGCCCTGCAACCCCATATCAGTAAATACATGGTGGCCTGCGGCCTGGCGCTGAGGAGTTATGGTCAATGGCGAACATAAATTTATTACCATGGCGCGAAGAAGCCAGGGAAAAACAGAAACGTGACTATATAGGGATTTTGGCTGCTGTTTTTATTGGCGCCGCGTTGTTGGTTTACATGGCACTGAACTTTATCGGTTTGATGACAGAGGACCAACGTCAGCGAAATGCTTATCTTCAATCAGAAATTAGTTTGCTAGACAAGCAGATAGCTGAGATTACCAAGATCAAACAGCGCAAAAAGGATATTGAACGTCGCACCGAGATTATTCTTAACCTGCAACAGGCGCGTAATTTGCCAACCCACGTATTGGATGAGCTGGTACGGGTTATTCCGCCAGGCATCTATCTTTCCAGCATAGAAAAGAAAGGCAGCCTGATCTGGATCGAAGGCCGCAGTGAGTCCAATAACAATGTCGCCAACATGATGCGAAAAATTAAAGCATCAGAGTGGCTTCAGGACCCGAGTATGCAGTCGATAGTTTCTCAGCAGGAAGAACTCAGAGAGCTGCAACGCTTCAGTCTCAAGGTCAGTATTAAGGGAGCAAACCGGCTTGAGGGGACGGCACAGATGGCGAAAGGAGCGGGCAAATGAGTTTCGATTTGAGCCAGTTCAATGACCTGGACATGGAGAATATCGGCGCTTGGCCGACTCAGGTCAAAGCTGTGTTTGCCGGCTTGCTGGCAATTCTGGTGTTCGTTGGTGGCTATTATCTGTTTGTTTCAGATGCCATAGATATTTATCAGTCTGAACAAGTTAAAGAGCAACAACTGCGTGATGATTTCAAGCAAAAGTATCTTTTGGCCGCTAACCTGAAATTATATCGGGAGCAGTTGGTGCAGATGGAAGCGCAATTTGCCGAATTGCTGAAGATGCTGCCATCTGAAAACGAAATGCCGGGTTTACTCGATGACTTGACCTATGTGGCTACAGATGCCGGGTTGAAGATCCAAAGTCTGGATTGGGACGCTGAGATCCAGCGGGACTTCTACATTGAATTCCCGATACGTATGGCCGTGACCGGCGATTATCACCAACTGGGCCACATGGTCGGCGGAGTTGCCAAGCTGCCGCGGATTGTCAGTCTGCATGATTTTGTTATTAAGCGTGACCCATCGGGCATCTTGGCGATGGAGATCCTTGCCAAGACCTACAGATTTAAAGAAGGAACGGAATTACCGCCGGAGAAGGCTAAGGGGAAAGGTAAATGAAACGACTCATTACCCTGACCGCTGCGGTGCTATTGCTGAGTGGCTGTATCGGTGACAGAGCGGATCTTGAGGACTTTGTTACCAGCACCAAGGCCCAGCCGGTTGCTCCAATCCCGCCGCTGAAAGAGCCGCCTCAGTTTGAGCACTTTGATTATCAGGCCGATATGATGCGTAGCCCCTTTGTACCGCCTTCCCGAGAGCTGACGGAAGAGGTGATAGACACCACCAAGGACTGCCTGCAACCGGATCTCAAGCGTCGCAAGGGCCGTCTCGAAACCTATGCTCTGGATAATCTCAAGATGCGAGGCACCTTGAGTGAAGACAAGGTGGTTTGGGCCTTGGTGGAAACGACCGATGGCAATGTCTATCGCATGGGAGTCGGTGAGTATTTGGGACTCTATCATGGCCGGATAGCTAAAGTGTCAGCACAGTATATCGATATCATTGAATTAGTACCGGACGGTTCCGGCTGCTGGACAGAGCGCAACAGCAGCCTGGAATTGACCGGAGAATAACAAGCGAAGGATGAGGGAATAATGGAATCTTCTGCCGCGAATATCACCCTAAAAAATGCAGCCAAATGGATGCAGTATGTCCTGGGCAGCTTACTCATCCTGGGGCTCAGTCCCTATGCTGATGCTTCCAACAAGCTGGTGGATGTTAAGTACCATGCCATTGTGGATCATCAACTGGAATTGGAGTTGGTGTTTGACAAGCCGATATCTGAGCCGGAAATCAATTTGAATGCTGATCCTGCCAGTATCCAATTGGACTTCAGCGACAGTATTTCTGCGCTGGAAAAAGCACAGATCCCTATTAACACTGCCGGGGTTGAGCAGCTGTCCAGCATGCAGGACGGCGACAAGTTGCAACTGGTTTTGGCACTGAAAAAAGTGAAACCTTATCAGGGTAAGGCCGTGGGTAACGTCTATCGTTTGACTGTCAATGATGAAGTCATGGAGCCCCAGAGCAAGGCCAGTAGTCCGTTTGTTAATAGCATAAAAAATATCGATTTCCGTCGCTTGGGGGATAAGGGTGGCGAACTGCTGGTTGAGCTGCGTAACTCATCGGTTGCCGCCAATGTGGAGCAGGTCGGTTCCAGGCTGGAACTGAAGCTGTACAACACAGATATTCCATCTGACATGCTTTATGTTATGGATGTACAAGACTTTGCCACCCCGGTGAAGAGTTTTGAGACCTTCAAAGAGGATCTGACCAGTCGAATCCTGATCGATATCAAGGGCGACTACGAATACAACTACAAACAAGACGGTAATATGTTCACCTTGGCGATGACCGAGGTCGAGCGTGCAGTTCAGTTGGAAGAAGAGAAGAAATACTCGGGCAAGACTCTGTCGCTCAATTTCCAGAATATTTCTGTCAGAACCGTGCTACAGATTATTGCCGATTACAACGACTTCAACCTGGTGACCAGTGATACAGTCGAAGGTAGTATCACCCTGAGACTGGATGACGTACCTTGGGATCAGGCGCTGGATCTTATCCTGCAGACCAAGGGGTTGGATAAGCGAATCGAAGGTAACATTCTTATGGTAGCGCCGGCTGAGGAGCTTGCCATACGTGAAGAAAACCAGCTCAAGAACAAGAAAAAAGTCTCTGAAGAGTTGGCGCCACTTTACTCGGAATATTTGCAGGTGAACTATGCCAAGGCCACCGAGATTGCCAGCTTGTTGAGGGGAGAAGGTTCAAGCCTATTGTCCAAACGTGGCACAGTTGCCGTGGACGAAAGAACCAACACTCTGCTGGTTAAAGACACAGCCGATATTCTGGAAAATGTGCACAAATTGATTGAAGTGCTGGACGTGCCTATTCGTCAGGTGTTGATTGAAAGTCGTATGGTCACGGTTAAGGATGATGTTGCTGAGGATTTGGGTATCCGGTGGGGGATTACAGATCAGCAAGGCAATAAAGGTACCTCGGGTAGTTTGGAAGGCGCTCAGGACATTACCAACGGCACCATTCCATCCATAGGCGATCGTCTCAATGTGAACCTGCCGGCGGCTCCTAGCAATGCTGCCAGCATAGCTTTCCATGTTGCCAAACTGGCCGACGGTACTGTTTTGGATTTGGAATTGAGTGCGCTGGAGCAGGAAAACAAGGGTGAAATTATCGCCAGCCCCAGAATTACCACCTCAAATCAGAAAGCCGCTTATATTGAGCAGGGTGTCGAGATCCCTTATGTGGAATCGGCTTCCAGTGGCGCGGCTACAGTACAGTTCAAGAAAGCGGTATTGTCGCTACGGGTAACACCACAAATTACCCCGGATAATCGTGTGATACTGGATCTGGAAATCACTCAGGATTCCCAAGGTAAGATAGTACAGACTCCGCTGGGAGAAGCTGTTTCCATCGATACCCAGCGCATTGGTACCCAAGTGTTGGTGGACAATGGTGAAACCATAGTGCTGGGGGGGATTTATCAACAGAACTTGATCAGCCGGGTTAGCAAGGTGCCTGTATTGGGGGATATTCCCCTGGTCGGTTTCCTGTTCCGTAATACTTCGGACAAGAATGAGCGCCAGGAGCTGTTGATCTTCGTAACGCCCAAGATAGTAACTGAAGAAATTTAGGGAAGGTGCGAAGTCCTCGTGACGTTCTCTTTTGTAGAGCGTGGTTTGGACTGCAATTGGCGTTCAAGGCATCTGATTGAGGCCATGCCGGGGTCTGCCTAAGTTTTTTCCAAACCTGTAAAACCTCAACCAAAGCCAGTGCCAGTCGCTGGCTTTGATGTTTGGGCGCGGGGAAATTTGGCTTTAATAGTCGGCATTACTTGCCTTGAATGTCCTTAAGCTGAGATAATCCCCGGTCAAGTCTCATAAGAGCAAGGTAACAAATCCCGTCGATTTGATAGTAAGTCGACATTCGGCAAACTTTTCATAAGATTCAGACGTACAAGAAATGGCTGAAAAACGTAATATTTTTCTGGTAGGCCCTATGGGCGCAGGCAAGAGCACCATAGGTCGTCATCTGGCACAAATGCTGCACTTGGAATTCCACGATTCAGATCAAGAGATTGAAAATCGCACCGGCGCTGACATTGCCTGGGTATTTGACGTTGAAGGCGAAGAAGGTTTCCGTCGCCGCGAGGCTCAGGTGATTTCCGATCTGACCGAGAAACAAGGCATAGTTCTGGCAACCGGTGGTGGCTCAGTTCAAAGCAAAGATATCCGCAACTTCCTCTCTGCCCGCGGTATTGTGGTGTATTTGGAAACCACTATCGATAAACAAGTGGCCCGCACTCAGCGCGACAAGCGTCGCCCCTTGCTGCAGGTCGATAACCCTCGTGAAGTGTTGGAAGCACTGGCAGACGTGCGTAATCCTCTCTATGAGGAAATCGCCGATGTTATCGTCAAGACAGACGAACAAAGCGCCAAAGTGGTGGCCAATCAAATCATTGAACAATTAGGTTTCTAGGACGCAAGATGCAACAGATCCGGGTTGATTTAGGTGAACGTAGTTATCCTATCTTCATTGGCCAGGGTCTGTTGGCCCAGAGCGATTGTCTTACGGCGAGCATCTCGGGGAAAAAGGTCCTCATTGTCTCCAATGACACAGTAGCTCCTATGTATCTGCAACCCTTGCAGCGTCTTCTGCTGCCCGCGGCTCAGGTTTTTGCTCATATTTTGCCCGATGGTGAGCAGTTCAAGACATTGGCACAGCTCGAAAGCGTATTTACGGCTTTGCTTGAGCACAACTGCGGTCGTGATGTGGTGCTGGTGGCACTCGGTGGTGGAGTTATTGGTGATATGGTCGGCTTCGCTGCCGCCTGTTATCAGCGGGGCGTGGACTTTATCCAGATCCCCACTACGCTTCTGTCTCAGGTCGATTCCTCTGTGGGCGGCAAAACAGCGGTCAATCATCCGCTGGGCAAGAATATGATAGGCGCTTTTTATCAGCCACAACTTGTGCTGATAGATACCCTGTGCCTGAAGACTCTGCCGGCACGTGAATTTGCCGCCGGTATGGCCGAAGTGATCAAATACGGCATCATTTGGGATGCTGATTTTTTCCTGTGGCTCGAAAACAATGTCGAGTCACTCAAGTCGCAGCAGCCAGAGGCGCTGGCTTATGCTATCCGTCGCTGCTGTGAGATAAAAGCCGAAGTGGTTGCCGAAGATGAGACAGAGCAAGGGGTTCGTGCCCTGTTGAATCTGGGGCATACCTTTGGTCATGCCATTGAGGCCGAAATGGGCTATGGTAATTGGCTTCATGGTGAAGCGGTTGCCGCTGGCACAGTCCTTGCTGCACAAACGGCAAAAGCCATGGAACTGATTGACGAGTCAATTCTCTGTCGCATCAGGGCGCTGCTACAGGCGTTCGACTTACCGATAACTGCACCAGAGTCCATGGATTTTGAAAGCTTTATCAAACATATGCGGCGTGACAAAAAAGTTTTGGCTGGGCAAATTCGCTTGGTTTTGCCCACTGATATGGGGCAGGCCGGTATTTTTGCTCAAGTGCCGGAATCCCTACTTGAACAGGTGATCTGCCGCGCTTGAACCTTGATGGGTGACAATGGTGGCAACCGAAGAACTTCTCCTGCCCTCGCAAGAGGCACTGTTACAAAGATTACAGCATCTGGCCTGTTACGGTCAGCAGCTGGTTTTGTTGCAGGGGCAGGTTGGAGCCGGTAAGACACGGCTGTTGACCGCCTTGGCCAATGTGCTCGATGAGCATAATCTGGCGTTGGTCAGTTGTCCTCAACATGCGGATGCCGCCGAAATAAGGCGCAAGTTGCTGATCCAACTACTGCCCGATCCTCTGTTTGACGACGAACAACCCCTGGCCGATACCCTGCTGCGTTATCTGGGTGAGATGCGCAAGCCTATCCACATTTTGATCGACGATGCCGACAACATGCCGCTGGTGCTCTGGGCCGAGTGTTTGCTATTGACTCAGTTGCAAGCCAGAGGTGAAGCTATCACGCTGACCTGTTCTGTCTCTCCGGAATTTGCCGAGCAGTTACAGCTGCAACTGCCTAAAGCACAGAAACCGCAGGTATTGCCGGTTAAGCTTGAGCCGCTTTCTCTGGCCGAGCGTGAAGGGCTGTATCAAACTTTGTTGACCCGCAGTGCGGTGCATACTTTTACGCCTCGGGCCATAGTGGTCAAGCAATTGGAGCGGCAACAAGGGACACCGGCCGAGGTTTTGGCATTGCTGGAGTTGGCCTTGAACGGTGAGCCGCCGAGACCAAGGGTATTCCCGTGGAAGACCTTACTGATATCGAGCCTTGCTGTGCTGAGTTGTTTGGCACTGCTCTGCTGGTATCTGTTGTGTTCGACCGAGCCTCTGCCCGAACTGACCAAGTCTGCCTTGGTACTGGAACATAGGACAACTCCCTTAAGCCAATTTGCCGAGCGCTGGCTCGATAATGAATCGGAATCGGCCTCGAAAGTTCTCAGCTCGGCTCCTGTATATATTCGTCTTGAACAACCGCGAAGCCAGAGCCTTGTTTCACCAGCGATTGACTCGCAGCAAGACCCGAAATCAGCTCAGAAAACAGAGTCCCAAGCGGATAGTCAGTCGACCCCAGAGCCGGAAACTGGTTCTGAACTGCTCAGCGATGCCAAAGCGGCGCTGGATGTAAAAACCGCTCCTGTTACCCAAAAGCCGCAGGTCAAAGAGGCTGCCTCTGCCTCTATGAATAATGAAGCGCAGGAAACTCAAGCTCAATCTGAGCTTGAACAAGAGCCCAGTGCCGGCGTGCTACCGACACAAGGTTACACCTTGCAATTGGTAAGTCTGAAACGCGAGTCTTCACTGACGGCATTTATGATTAAGCTGAAAAAAGTGAAAAATGTCAGAGTGGCCAAACATAAGGATTGGTGGGTGGTATTGGTAGGAGAATATGCCAGCAAGCAAGAGGCCATCGAAGCCGGGAAGGTATTGCAGCTGTCTTTGGACCTGCCTCAACCTTTGATTAAGTCCTGGCAATCACTGCAACACTATCGCTTACAAGCTGGCCTAAGTAACAGTGAAATTTCATCTTAAACCGAGTACAATCCTCACTTTCGTTTTTCCGGGCACCGATCAATTTTAATGAAGAAAAAACAAAGAGCCTTTCTCAAGTGGGCCGGTGGTAAATTTAAACTGGTTGATGCCCTGACTCAGCACTTGCCCAAGGGCGAGCGCCTGGTCGAGCCCTTTGTCGGTGCCGGTTCTGTGTTCCTCAACACAGATTACCCCAGTTACCTGCTGTGCGATATCAATCGTGATCTGATCGATCTCTACTCCATCATTCAGACTCGTCCGGAAGCATACATAGGGGCGGCGGCCGAGTTGTTTGTACCGCAGATGAACGACAAAGAGCAATACTATCTGATCCGAGATAAATTCAACCGTAGTCGCGATCCCTTCGATAGAGCTATCTATTTTCTCTATCTCAATCGTTTTGGTTTTAATGGCTTATGTCGTTACAACCGTAAAGGCTCATTCAATGTGCCCTTCGGTTCCTACAAGAAACCGTATTTCCCCGAGAAGGAAATACGTGGCTTTGCCGTCAAGGCACAAAATGCCGAATTTCGCTGTATTGGCTACGAGCAGGCGTTTGCCCTGGCCCAAAGCGGTGATGTAATTTATTGCGATCCGCCATACGCCCCCCTATCAACCACCGCCAGCTTTACTACTTATGTTGGGGCTGGCTTCTCTTTGGATGATCAGGCGCTGCTGGCCAGGCACTCTCGTCATACCGCCATTGAGCGTGGCATTCCAGTGCTTATCAGCAACCATGATATTCCGCTGACCCGTGAGCTTTATCATGGCTCGAGAATGGAAACGATTCAGGTGCAGCGTAACATCAGCCAGAAGGGCAGCACCAGAACCAAGGTGAATGAACTGATGGCTTTGTACGACGAAACCTATCACAACGAAAACGACTGACGCTTGCTGCCCACGGCAATCAGGCGAGTACTCGATTTACCAGCAGCAATAGTCCAACCACCAAGAATGCTGCCAGCAACACGCCTGTGATTATGTAGGGAAGCGGAGAGGAATTGGCGCTGAAGTCCCTGGCACGATTGGACTCACTCTGCACCCCGAAGAAGGCTGCCAGCGTACTGTAAAGGTAACGCCAGTAGCGGCCAAGCATCTAAAAACCGTTGTTGGAATTTGCCGGGGCGATATCGTCAACCGGTTTGCGTTGATGGCCGTGCAGCAACTCCATCAAGTCGACAAAATGGAACTGACCCGAACGACTCTTGCCGCTGAACCATCCCCTCCAACTCAAGTCATCTTCCTGAGTCGCACAGCGATTATTGGGATGGCTGGAAGGCAGACTGGGATTGTAGTCATTTTCCTGGCTGTAGCTACAGGCCAGATTGTTCGTGGAAGAACCCAGGCTTTGGAAGCCAACGGCAGTCGCTCCCACCACGCCAGCGGCGGCAGCGAGTATGACTGCTGACTTAATGCTGTGTGTGAAAACCTGCGGTTTCTGGTTCATCCTGTTCCATCCCCAAATGTGACATCGGTCGATTATAACAAAGCCGTTGATAAATTGAACAGCTTTTTACCAAGTAACAACCTTATTCCAACTTATGATGCTTTTCAACGGTAGAAATGGGCGCCAGGCTATAGAGCCCGAGCGCCTTGGCGGGTAAAATAGGCGACTTCTTAAACATCCTGTGAGATTGCTATGCGCCCATATCTTATTGCTCCTTCCATTCTGTCTGCCGATTTCGCCCGTCTGGGTGATGATGTTAAAGCCGTATTGGATGCGGGGGCCGACGTGGTTCACTTCGATGTGATGGACAACCATTATGTACCTAACCTGACCATAGGCCCCATGGTCTGTAAGGCGTTACGTGACTATGGCATTACCGCCGAAATCGATGTGCACCTGATGGTGAAGCCGGTTGACCGCATAGTGCCTGATTTTGCCAAGGCGGGGGCTTCTATTATCACTTTCCATCCTGAAGCCAGCGAGCATGTGGACCGCACAGTGCAACTCATCCGTGACCACGGTTGCAAGGCTGGCTTGGTATTCAACCCTGCCACGCCGCTGCACTACCTGGACTATGTGATGGATAAGCTGGATGTGATTTTGCTGATGTCGGTTAACCCTGGCTTTGGTGGCCAGTCATTCATTCCATCGACATTGGACAAACTGGCCGAAGTACGTCGCCGTATTGATGAGAGTGGCCGCGATATCCGTCTGGAGGTCGACGGTGGTGTTAAGGTGGACAATATAGCCGAAATTGCTGCTGCTGGCGCCGACATGTTTGTTGCCGGTTCAGCCATCTTTAGCCAGCCTGACTATAAGGCGGTTATCGACCAAATGCGCAGCGAACTGGCGGGAGTGTAAGTTATGATCGCAAGCAGTATCAGCGCGATCGCCTTTGATTTGGATGGCACTCTGGTTGACAGTGTGCCGGACTTGGCCGCCGCGACCCAAGCGACACTTGCCGATATGGGACTGCGTGGTTGCACTGAAGATCAGGTACGCAGCTGGGTTGGCAATGGCACAGAGATGTTGATGCGCCGCGCGCTGACCTCGAGCCTGGGAGCTGAACCGGATGCCTCTGTCATGGCCGATGCCATGCCGGTATTTATGAAGCATTATGAAGCCTGCCTTGAGCGTTACAGCAAGCTGTATCCCGGGGTTGAGTCTGTGCTCAGAACTCTGCAGCAAAGAGGTTTCAGGCTGGCTGTGGTCACCAACAAGCCTTATCGCTTTACCATCCCCTTATTGCAGGCTTTTGGTATTGAGTCGTTTTTCAGTGAAATTCTCGGCGGAGATTCTCTCACCAAGATGAAGCCGGATCCCTTGCCATTGACTCATCTGCTGGAGAAATGGCAGTTGCAGCCTCAGCAGATGTTGATGGTGGGTGATTCCCGTAACGACGTTCTGGCGGCGAAAGCTGCAGGTATTGCCTCAATCGGCTTGACCTATGGCTACAACTACGGTGAAGATATTGGGCTTTGCGGCCCAGATGCCGTATGCGATCATTTTGAGCAAATTTTGGCGCATTTGCCGCCACAGCAATCGGAGTAATGAAATTCATGAGCAGTCCCAAACCCATAGTATTGAGCGGTGCCCAGCCCTCAGGCGAGTTGACCATAGGTAACTACATGGGTGCCCTGCGTCAGTGGGTAGCCATGCAGGACAGCCATGATTGCCTCTATTGTGTGGTGGATCTGCACGCCATCACAGTGCGCCAGGACCCCAATGCCTTGCGTGAAGCTTGCCTGGACACATTGGCGCTGTACCTTGCCTGTGGTGTCGATCCCAAGAAGAGCACAGTATTCATTCAGTCACAGGTGCCGCAGCACACTCAACTGGGCTGGGTACTGAACTGTTACACCCAGATGGGGGAACTGAGCCGCATGACTCAGTTCAAGGACAAGTCGCAAAAGCACGCCAATAATATCAACGTCGGGTTGTTCGGTTATCCTGTGCTGATGGCGGCCGATATCCTGCTGTACCAGGCCAATGAGATCCCTGTCGGTCAGGATCAGAAACAGCATCTGGAATTGACCCGGGATATCGCCACCCGCTTCAATAACGCTTATGGTGACACCTTCACTGTGCCTGAGCCTTTTATCCCTGAGCTGGGTGCCAAGGTGATGTCGCTGCAGGATCCCACCAAGAAGATGTCCAAGTCAGATGACAACCGCAACAATGTCATCGGCCTGCTGGAAGATCCCAAGGCGGTGATGAAGAAGTTGAAAAAGGCGATGACCGACAGTGACGAGCCACCTGTGGTGCGTTTCGATATAGACAACAAGCCAGGGGTGTCCAATCTGCTGAGCCTGATGTCCGGGGTGACAGGCCAGAGCATAGCCGAACTGGAAGCCGAGTTTGAAGGCAAGATGTACGGCCATTTGAAAGTGGCTGCCGGTGAAGCCGTGGTTGGTATGTTGGAGCCGCTGCAACAACGCTTCCGTGAGTTCCGCGAAGACAGAGCCTTCCTGGAGTCTGTGATGAAGCAGGGCGCCGAAAAGGCCCAGGCCCGCGCCGAAGTCACAGTGAAGAAAGTCTATGAGAAGATAGGTTTGCTGGTGTAATTCCGCCAATCTTGAGAGCCGACCTACAAGGTCGGCTTTTTTGTGGCTGCGTTCGAGTTACTGCGGTTGCGGCTGGCTTGCCATCAACATCAGCCAATCGGCAAAGGCCGCAATGGCCGGCTCTTTGAGGCGCCGCTCTTTACAGCAAAAAGTGAATTCAAACCCTGTGTGCACGTCCGGCAGTTCAGCTTCTATCAAACGGCCGCTGGCAATATCATCCTCCACCATAAAGTCTGACGCCAGTGCTATGCCTTGACCGGCAATAGCCGCTTCTATGGCCATCAACACATGGCTGAAAATATGCTGCCTGTGATTGGGGGTCAGAGTTACGGCGTTGGCCTCGGCCCAGCGGTTCCAGTCCAGTCCCAGTGGGCCTTCATCCACGGTCAACAGTGGATACTGCTGCAGACTCTGAATCGTTATTTGTCCGGCTCTGGGCGGTAACTGTGGGCTACAAACCGGAATAAGCCGTTCCTTGTGCAGCACAGTCTGCCAGTATCCCCGTCGTTTGAGACCTCCGCTGATAAAGAGATCGGCTACACTGTCGCTGAGCTCGGGATCTTGGGCCACCATCTCCAGCCTTATCTGTACCTCGGGGTGACGGCGGCGAAAGTCGCTGAGTCTGGGGATCAACCATTTAACCGCAAAAGAGCTGTAAACCGCCAGTTTCAGCTCACGATTGGGCTCGCCGAACAAACGGCCAAGGTCAGCCAGTTCGTTGAATATTCGCTCCAGTTCTTCGTAGAGGATCTCCCCCTTGGGTGACAGTTTAAGGCTGCGCCCCTGACGCAGAAACAGAGGCTCGTCAAAGTGTTCCTCTAACAACCTGACCTGGTGGGATACGGCGCTCTGGGTGATACAAAGCTCTTCGGCAGCGCGGGAAAAATGGCTCTGGCGTGCTGCCGCTTCGAACACCTGCAGCGCTCTCAAAGGGGGAAGTTTTCGCATTGGCGACTCTGTTTTGATATTTAGTATGAATTTAATTCATTTATAGGTAAAAAACATCATTTCAATTTGGTTTTTAACCCGGATATGATGCCGCCGATTGAGAGTCGTTCAGGGTAACCAAGATGCAGAGAACCGTAGCTATCGGTTTGATTTTATTGACCGTAGGAAATCTCTTCAGTGCATTTTATGATGTGTCGGTCAAATGGTTGCCGGATGATGCCAATGCGGCGACCTTTCTGCTGGTGCGCCAGGTAACGGCGGTACTTATGTTGCTGCCTTTATGGATCAAGGCCGGTCGCCCGGGCACCTCTCATTTTAAGCTCCACCTTTGGCGTGCCAACACAGGAGCTGTTGGCGCGCTCTTTTTGATTATTGGCCTGATGGCGCTGCCCTTGGCGACTGTCAGCTCGCTATTCTATTCGGCGCCATTGATGATAATGGTGCTCGGCGCCGTATTTTTGAAGGAAAAGATCACGCCGTTGCAGTGGGGTATTGCCGCGCTGGGATTTGTCGGTATCTTGTTGATCCTAAAACCCAGTGAGCTGGAACTTGCCGGTATCGCTGTGTTGGTTTCGGCCTTTACCTTCTCCTTGAACCAGATGAGTCTGCGAAAGCTGCCCAGTACTGAGGCCGCCAGCCTGACTTTGCTCTGTTACAACCTGCTGAGTCTACCGCTGACTCTGTTGGTGGCGCTGTCGCAGCAATTGGCCGGGCTCAGTTGGCAACTACTTGGGGTGGCGCTGTTATCCAATGCTTTCCTGCTGGCGTATCACTGGTTCTGTGTTCTGGCTTATCGCAGGGCCAAGGCCAGTGAAATTGCCGTGGCTGAATATAGTGGACTGATCTTTATCGTCTTCCTGGGTTGGCTGCTGTTCGATGAGTGGCTGGATACCCTGAGTTGGGTTGGGGCCGCATTGGTGGTGCTGCCAACCTTGTGCCTGCCTGCCATTGCCAAGCTGATGAAAACCCGTGAACTGAAAGCACAAGAGCCGGTATAACCGGCTCTTGTTTGCATAGACGAGGGATTTGGCTGTTAAGGGGTGACGTAGTCGAACACCTTGATCACCTTACGTACCCCCGCGGTATTGCGGGCAATTTCCACTGCCAGATCGGCTTGCTCGCGCTCGACCAAACCCAGCAGAAAGACTTCACCGTTCTCAGTGATCACCTTGATCTTGGTGACATCCAGATTCTTGTCGTTGAGCATCCGTCCCTTGACCTTGGTGGTGATCCAGGTGTCGTTGCTGCGGGTGGTAAAGGATGTCGGGTTACCAATACGGATCTGGTTGTGGATCTTGCCACCCAGTTGCAGCTCTTTGACCAGCCGAATCGCCTTGTCTCTAAGCATGGAGTTGGGCGCCTGACCTATCATCAGTACATTGCCGTTCATACTGACGCCGGTGATATTGGTCTGATTCTTCAGATCCTCCTCCGCGCCCAGTACGCTGGAGATACTAAAATCGGCATTGGTATCATCCAACTGGGTTTTGAGCGAGCGCTCATCGTTGACTACCATGGCGCCGCCGACTGCACCCACCATTACGGCTCCGGCACAGCCGGTCAAACTGGTAAGCAGTAGACACAGGGGCAGCAGACGTCTCATTGATGCTCGTCCTGCGGGAACAGGGTACGGTCAATGTTGTCACACAGGCAGTGGATAACCAGCAGGTGCACTTCCTGAATGCGCGCAGTGACATTGGAAGGAACGCGGATCTCCACATCATTGGTGCTCAGCAATCCGGCCATGGCTCCGCCATCTTTACCCGTGAGCGCCACTATGGTCATATCCCGGCTCAGTGCAGCTTCCATCGCCTTGATAACGTTGCCTGAATTGCCGCTGGTGGAAATGGCCAGCAGTATGTCACCGGGTTGGCCCAGTGCCAGGATCTGCTTGGAAAACACTTCGTCATAGCTGTAATCGTTGGCGATGGCCGTCAGAGTTGAGGTGTCTGTTGTCAGAGCTATGGCCGGCAGCGGTGGACGCTCCACTTCGTAGCGGTTCAGCAGCTCGGCGGAAAAGTGTTGGGCATCACCGGCACTGCCGCCATTACCGCAGGCAAGGATCTTATTGCCACCCAACAGACATTGCACCATCATTTCTGCGGCCTTGGAGATGGACTCAGGCAGCGCCTCTGCGGCGTCAATCTTGGTCTGAATCGACTCGGTGAAGCTGTCTTTGATACGTTCTAACATGGATAAGTCCTTCACTATCAAGTGTTGCTATCATGCCATAGGCCGGTGGCTTTTTTCAGGCATAAAAGTGTAAATTTGTTTCGGGTTAAGCGTTTACTAAAAAGCGTCTTGCAGCCATTTCACCTTGCCGCCATCAATGGCCAGTAGATCGAAGCGACAGGGAGCATTGATCCTGTGTTGCTGCAGATACTGACTGGCGGCCTTGCGAAGCCTGGCAATTTGGGCCTGGCTCAATGACTGCAAAGCGCCACCGAATCGGCTGGGTGAGCGGTATTTTACCTCAACAAACACCCATTGGCTGCCCTGTTTCATCACCAAGTCCAGTTCGCCGAAACTGTAGCGCACATTCTGTTCGACAAAGGTCAGGCCCTGTTGTTCCAGATAACGGCGGGCCAGACGCTCGCCTTCCTGTCCAAGATCCATATGCCGGCTTACAGTGGCCGTAAAACGCCACGTTGGTATTTGGCCCAACTGAGTTGACGATCAATCACCCCATCCGGGCTCACCGTCAACTGGCCGCTGCGGCCATTGTACTGATATCCGGGGAAGGCATGCATCTGAGCCAGACGATTGACCAGCTGCAGGGCATCATAGCCCATCACATACAGGCGTTTTTGGGCGTTGCCCCAGGTGGGCCACAACTTGTTGACCACCTCGGTTTCTTCACTGGGCTGCAGTAACCAGGGGATATCACTGATGGTGATATTGTTCAGTTCAATCGCGGTTTGCTTGGCATTGTCTTCCTGACGGGCGCGGCTGCTGGTATACAGTGGCACCTGCTCGGCAAAGACACTGAAATTGACATCGATAAAGGGTTTAAGCAGCGGCAAGTCCTGAATGCCGGAGATCATATAGATGGCATCGATATCGGTACGGGAGCGGAAGTCGGCCTTCACCTTGCTGCCGAGCAGTGCCTTGATGGCCTGGATCCGCGCCTTGCTGTCCGTTACGCCGAGGGCGCTTTCCACGGTTTCGCGCATCTTGTCGCCGTTGTCATAGAAGTGGACTTCGGCATCACTGTCGGTCAGTTCCATCCAGGTTTGTTTAAAGCTCTGGGCCATACGTTGCCCCACTGCATCATTGCTGGCAAGCAGCAGTGGCACTTGTATGCCATCCTGATACATGCGTCTGGCAGCATCGCTCGCTTCCTGAGTGGGAGACAGGGCAAAGTAGTACTTATTCTGTTGCGGCGCCAGCTTATCTATTTGGTTGAGAAACAGTTGTGGCGGCGTGTTTGCCCCGGCAGCTTGCTGGGCCGCCATCACCTGTTCCACTTCGTTTTGCAGCAGTGGGCCAATCACAAATTCGGCGCCGCTCTGCAGCGCTTGCTGATAGGCCTTATCGGCACCTTGGGCCGTGTCGAAGAAGTTAAGGCTGACATTGCTGTCCGGTTCACTCAGATAACTGGCCAGTATGCCCTGACGCACTGTATTGGCGACCCCGGCTCTTGGGCCCGAAAGTGGCAGCAGCACGGCGATATTGCTCGGTCTGTAAGGCTTGGCGCTGAGCGCCAGTTGCAGATCCGAAGGCAACTGCACCGCGGCGGGATGATAAGGATTACGTTTCTGCCAATCACTCAACTGGCGGATCAGGCTTGAGGGATCCACCGCGTAGTGCTTGGCCAGATAAGCCAGCTGTAGCCAACCAGTAAATACGGCATCGCTCTCTTGAGCGGCAAAGCTCTGCAGGGTTTCTTCCTGCAGTGGCTTGAGCAATTGCCAGATCTGGTCGTTAACCTCGCCGGTTGCCTTTACCGGCAGATACTGACTGAGCTGACTCAGCTCACGCACTTGCTCCACGGGTTGCTGGTTGGCAGCAAACAGCCGGGCACGGGCCTGGTGATAACTGGCCCATTGCCAATCGGGTAGTTGCCAATTACCGGGATAATTCAAGGTGTTCAGCGCTTCGGCACTCTTGCCGGTCAGCTCTTGCAGGCGGGCGCTGAGAAAGCGGTGCTCGGCCTGGATTTCATCCACCGGGCTCAGCCCGGCCTGCATTGAACGCAGAATATCTGCAGCGGCATCTGTATCCCCTTGCTTGAGGTAAGCATTGGCGGCCAACAGCAGATAACGCTCGCGGTTTTCCTTGTTGGGCGCCTTGGCGGCAAATGCCAAATACTCGGCCGGGGCTTGCGGGGCGCTGACCAGAGAAACGACGGCCAGCTGTTCTTTGTCTGCCGATGGTGTGCTGCCACAGCCCCACAGGCTGGCAAGCAGAATCGCAGCAGAAATGTATTTAACTCTATTCAGGCTTTTTAACACAGGGCTTCACTCTGGTAAGATGCTGGCTCTAGTTTAACCTTCAATTGTGCCTGACGAAAGTCTCGGCACTTTCATCTCCGAGGTAGTTATGGACCTGTCGGTCGCGCTGTATATAGTTCCCACTCCCATAGGCAATCTGGGGGACTTGAGCCCCAGGGCTCTGGAAGTACTGAATCGGGTGGCGTTGATCGCCTGTGAAGACACTCGCCACAGCGGTAAATTGCTGAGTCACTTCGGCATAGACACCCGCACGACAGCGCTACATGACCACAATGAACGTGCCCGGGCGCAGTGGATTGTCGAACGCCTCGGCGAAGGTGAATCCATAGCGCTGATCAGCGATGCCGGCACGCCGCTGATTTCCGATCCCGGCTATCACCTGGTATCCCATGTGCGCGCCGCCGGTTATCCGGTGATCCCGCTGCCCGGCCCTTGCGCCGCCATTGCCGCGCTGTCGGCATCTGGCTTGCCCTCGGATCGTTTTTCGTTTGAAGGCTTTTTGCCGGCCAAAGACAAAGGGCGCCAGGATAAACTGCTGGCACTGAGAGAAGACCCGCGCACCCTGATTTTCTATGAGTCTCCCCACAGAATTCTGCCCAGCCTCAAGTCGCTGGTGGAGGTCCTGGGGCCGGATAGGCAGATGGTGATGGCGCGGGAACTGACCAAGACCTTTGAAACCTTCCTCTGCGGCACCACGGCCGAAGTGCTGGCGCAGGTAGAAGCCGATGCCAACCAGCAGCGCGGTGAAATCGTGCTTATGCTGCACGGTTTTGTCAGTGAAGAAGCCGACGAAACGCCCGCCGCGGCGCTGGATACCCTCAAACTACTCTGTGATGAATTACCGCTGAAGAAGGCGGCCGCCATTGCGGCACAGATCCATGGGTTGAAGAAAAACGCTCTCTATAAAAAAGGGCTGGAGCTGGGCTGGTAAGGAAATGCCTTGGTGTGAAGCCCGCTATGGGCTATAATCCGCGCCGAGTTGGCCGGGCAGTCGCTGCGTTCGCAAGAACGGGGAGGAAAGTCCGGGCTCCATAGAGCAGGGTGCCAGATAACGTCTGGGCGGCGTGAGCCGACGACCAGTGCAACAGAGAGTAGACCGCCTGCCTTCGGGCCGGTAAGGGTGAAAGGGTGCGGTAAGAGCGCACCGCGCGGCTGGTAACAGTTCGCGGCACGGTAAACTCCACCCGGAGCAAGATCAAATAGGGTTCCACTATTCTTCGGAATTAATGCGTGGCTCGCGTTGGAACCGGGTAGATTGCTTGAGCCTGTGAGCGATTGCAGGCCTAGAGGAATGACTGCCGCTCCTTCGGGAGAACAGGACCCGGCTTATAGGCCAACTCACCAAATAAAACGAGGCCGCCCGTGTTATCACGGGCGGCCTTTTGCTTTTCTACTCGAGTGGAGTGTTCATGGCTTGGGCTTGCTCAGGTTGCCTGATCTGCCCCGATAGTTTTGGACACCACGCTAAGCGAGTAAAATCGTTTAACGAGGTGAA
>NZ_NIJM01000064.1 GCF_002836945.1 Shewanella chilikensis | reverse complement strand
TTCATGCCAGGTCTTGGCACTTCGCTTAAACACATCCCGAACAACATCAGAGCCCGCGCCAAAGCTTCTGAAAGTTGCATAAAAAAATCCGATGACATGGGGTCATCGGATTTTGATCCTTTCAGTGAGATCGTCAAGCGATCTGTCTTAACTGATCGGCATTAACCTCTGGGGTTGCCTTTACTGCTGTAACTGACTAGTGATTCAAGCGCAACTCTTGTCTGTGTTCATGTTTATATTGCTCATGGCAACGTTCACAGCGCTGCTCGGTCGGATCTTTCACGAGTCGATGTGACTCGATTTCTGCTTCACAGTCTGCGCAAAGACCATAAAGTCCTAAATCCAGTTGGCACAACGCGGCATCCAATCGCAACAGTCTGTGGTAGAGGGGGTGTTTGCAAAGATCGGCTTGAGTCATGGTTTCAATCAGATCACTGAGTGACATCTGGGGATCCCAGTGGGGTCCGAGCACCATTATCTCTTTCCTGAGATCGATTTCTAACGCCGACAATGCTTGTCTGATATGGGAGCTGCTCACTGATAATAGCCTGTAAAGATTGAGTCTACGGTCATTTAGTCTAAACAGCCGGGTCAATGTCACTATGATGAAGATCAAATCTGGGTGACATTTTCTGTCGTTAAGGCGTTAATTTGTCAGAATTGCTCAGATCTTGTCATCTATTTCGCGATAAGCCTGACTGAGCGTGGTCACTATGTCGTCGGTTTGCTTGTGTACCCTGAGCTCTCTGAACAGGGCATCGGCCTGAGGGTATTGGCGATTGAGGTAGCTGAACCACTGTTTTATTCGCGCCGGGTAATAGCAACTTTTGCGACCGCTGAGTTCTTTTTGGCTATAACTCATCAACAGCGCCAGGGTTTGCTGCCAGCTATATTGCTTGGCATTGTTTTTGATGTGATCCGCCAAATTGGGTAAAGAGATGGCACCGCGGCCCACCATGATACTGTCGCAACCCGTTACTTCCATGCAGCGCAGGGCATCTTCCCGGTTCCAAATCTCGCCGTTGGCGATCACGGGAATGGCCATTTTTTTACGGATCTCAGTGATATATTCCCAATAGGCCGGTGGACGATAACCGTCTTTTTTACTGCGGGCATGGACGGCCAACTCAGTGGCACCGGCTTCATAAATCGCCTGTGCGTTTTCCATAAACAGGCTCTTGTCTTCAAACCCCAGGCGAATTTTAGCGGTCACCGCATGCGGTTCAGGAACTGCTTGACGCATGGCTTTGACTATCTTGTGGATTTGCTCCGGATACTGCAGCAATACGGCGCCGCCCTTGCTGCGGTTAACCATCTTGGCCGGGCAACCAAAGTTGGCGTCTACCCCTTGGGAGCCGAGTTCTATAGCCCGTAAGGCGTTTTCGGCCATCCAATCTGGTTCCTGCCCCAAAAGTTGTACCCTGACCGGCGTACCGCTGAGGGTCATGCCGCCTTGCAGCAGCTCGGGGCAGAGACGATAGAAGACTTTTTCAGGCAAAAGTTGATCCACCACACGTACAAACTCTGTGACCATCAGATCATAAGGATTAATTGCAGAGAGCAGTTCCCGCATCAGATTGTCAACAACCCCCTCCATAGGGGCGAGAATAATACGCACGTGTTTAAGGCCTGGCTGAAATAGAAAGTGGCGCATTCTACCTTAAATCCCATCCGGCACCAATCGACAGCTTAAAAGGCACAGGCTTATTCTAGATATGTAACTGTTAACAGCTTGATCTTATCTGCATTTGCTATTTTACTCATGGTTCCCTACATGGGGTTTTGGATAAAAACCGTGATCCGTGGTTGAAAAAGTGAAATAGATTCTGCTGTCCCCGGGTCTGATATTGCAAGCCGGCAATTGAGGTCGGTCACTCGTAACAACTCTATGAGCAAAGGCAGGAAAGACAATGAAGACAGTCAAGACAAGTACAGTAGCAGCCGCTTTGGGTATGGTTATCGCCGGTAGCGCCGTCGCGGCAGAAGCAAATGCCAACCCGTTCGGGTTTCAGACTATGGAAGCCGGTTATCAATTGGTTGGTAATGAAGGCAAGTGCGGCGAAGGTAAATGTGGCGATAAGAAAGCCAAAGAAGCCGAGCAAAAAAGCCGTGAGGGCAAGTGCGGCGAAGGTAAATGTGGTGAAGGGATGAATAAGGCTGCCGAGGGCAAGTGTGGAGAGGGAGTGAATAAGGCCGCCGAGGGCAAGTGCGGTGAAGGCAAGTGCGGTGAAGGTATGATGCACTCAGCGGAAGGAAAAGCCAAAGCTGAAGAGAATAAAGCCAAGGCAGAAGCCAACAAAGTCAAAGAAGGTAAGTGCGGTAGCAACCACTGAAGTTGAATAGTGCAGGGCGCTTTGCGCCCTGTCTGAAACCACAAGGCGGTAATTATTTATGAATAACAGTGTCGGTTTGGGGCTTAGGCGGGAGATGTTGGCTGAGTTTTGTCAGGCAGCTCCTAAAGAGGCCGACTTCTTTGAAGTGGCACCGGAAAACTGGATGCGTCTTGGCGGTAAGTTTGGCAAGCAGTTTCGACAATTGACCGAAAGGCATTCATTTTATTGCCATGGGCTCAGTCTTTCCATCGGTAGCCCGGATCCGCTGGACCTGGTGTTTATCAAGGAGATTAAGCGTTTCCTCGATTTGCATCAGATAGATGTTTATTCAGAGCACTTAAGTTATTGCTCCGCCGCTGGGCATATGTACGATCTTATGCCAATCCCTTTTACCTACGAAGCAGTGCGGCATGTCAGTGCCAGGGTTAAACAGGTTGAAGCGATTCTGGAGCGGCCACTTATTCTGGAGAACGTGTCCTTTTATGCTGCGCCTGGCGCCGAGAAGACAGAGCAAGAGTTTGTCTGCGCCGTGCTGGAAGAGGCTGATTGTCGTCTGCTACTTGATGTCAATAACATCTATGTCAACTCGGTTAATCACGGTTATGATCCCAAGGCTTTTCTAGCGGCTATGCCCAGTGAGCGTATCGCTTACCTGCATATCGCGGGTCATTATCAGCAGGATGAAGATCTGATTATCGATACTCATGGCGCCGATATTATCAATCCTGTCTGGCAACTGCTGGCAGAGTGTTATCGATTGCACGGGGTACATCCCACCTTGCTGGAGCGGGATTTTAATATCCCTGAAACCCGGGTCTTGTGCCAGGAGTTGAGGCAGATAGGCTCGCTACAAGGGCAGGCCTTGGATGTTTTTGCACAAGAAAGGAGAGCTTAATGGCCTTGGCTCAATTACAACGGGCTTTTGTGGCCTATTTGCGGCAGGAAGATATGCCTTTACCGGCCGGCACCGACGAGCGACACATGCAGGTATATCGCGAGCTGTTTTTCAGCAATGTCAACGGCTTTGTCTCCAATGCCTATCCGGTTCTCAAGTCGCTGCATACTGAAGCGCAGTGGTTGGCGTTGGTAAAGGATTTTTTTGCCCGTCATGAATGTCAAAGCCCGCTATTTATCGACATTGCCGCCGAGTTTCTCGACTATCTGTGCCGGGAGCAGGCAAGTGGGTTGGATGCCATGCCTTTTATGCTGGAATTGGCACATTATGAACTCTTGGAACTGCAGGTATCTGTGGCTCTGGACAGTTCGGCGCCTTGGCTGGAGCCGGCCGAATACCAGGCGCTGGAGCAACTGGCAGTAAAGCTGCAGTTGGCCGCCACCGCTAAAGTGGCGCAATATCAGTTCGAAGTTGACCGAATTAGCGCAGATTTTCGCCCAAATACAGTATCATCCAAGCCGGTATTCTTCTGCGTTTATCGTGATCGGGAAGAGGAGGTATGCTTTTTAAGGCTCAATCCGATGACGGCGCAGCTGCTGGCCAAATTGCAGCAAACGCCGCTGAGCTTTAGCCGGTTACTTGCTTGGCTGGCGGAGACATTTCCTTCATTTTCAAAGCAGCAGCTTTGTCAGGGCGCGGCCACAACTTTGGCTGAGTTGGCGGCGCTGGGTATTATTCGTAAACAGCCTGCAGCCGCTATTGCGGCCACAACGTCTTGTTAGGCATGAGTGTATTTTAGCTGTATTTGCCTTTGGCTGACACTTTCGCTGACATTGATGCCTGAAAGCGACCTTAATACAAGGGATTGGCTAATCCCATTGAAAAAACATGGTTTTTATCGGCGTGATAAAGGGCTAGAATGGCCGGGTTTTGTGACCAAGGTCACTCCCACACTAGCCCTGGAAGTAGAGGAGCTGTCATGAGTCAGCCGTTTAAAGACCCATTCAATATTTTGTATTTTCTTGGTTTTGTTCTGGTAATGCTGTTACCTACATTGCCGGCCAGCCTATCTTGGCTGAAACACGCGGGATTGATCTGAAGCAACAAAATACCATTTTTGCTACAATAGCCACCCTCAGCGGTGGCTTTTGTTTAGGAAAGGTGCGAACAAGTCCCATGTGTGCTCTGCGTTGGCTTACGGGCCTGGATGCAAGGCGTGGTTCGTAGCAAATGGCCCTAGTCCTTTGCAAGAAGCACTTCCTTATGGGCGGCCGGTTTTCCAGAGGAAATTGAATGGTTATCAAAAGAGGCTTCTTTTTAATTTTCGGTATCCTAAGCCTGGGCATGGGATTGCTTGGCATCGTCTTACCTGTGTTGCCGACAGTTCCCTTTATTTTGTTGGCCGCTTTTTGTTTTGCTCGCTCCAGCGAAAAGCTACACGATTGGCTGCACAGCCATCCTTGGTTTGCCCAGCCTCTTGCCGATTGGCATTCCCGTAAAGCGATGCGTAAGGGATTAAAGCGAAAAGCCTTTTTGATCAGTGGTGCCAGTTTTGCCCTCAGTATTGCCTTGGTACCGCTTTGGTGGGTGAAACTCTTGCTGGCTGTATGTTGTATTAGTCTGTTGTTGTTCCTGTGGCAAATTCCTGAACTGGAAGACAGTGAGTGATCCTGTAGACAAAAATGTCGGCTCGTCGTGCTTTTGTCATTCAGTTGGGGTAGCCTTGGCGCGCCTTGAAACCACCAGGGAATTTTAATGAGTTTCAATATTTTGCTTGTTGATGATAATAACATCAGCCAACAGGCTTTGGCGGAATTGTTCCAGAGTCAAGGTTGGCGCTGTACGCTGGCGGCCAACGGTATGCAGGGGTTAGCTTGTGCTGAACGGCAAAGCTTCGATGCAGTGATCAGTGGATTTTTCATGCCTTTGCTTGACGGGCCGCACTTCATCCCGTTACTCAGACAACTAGACGGTTATGCCAACCTGCCTGTAGTGGTGTTAAGTACTCACACTCGGGAGGAAGTCGCTGCCAGTATGGATATGTCGCAGGTTAACGGCTTTTGGAGAAAACCATTGAACTGTGACACAAAGCAACAACTCCTGGATCACTTATCGACAGAGATTGTTGCATGGCGGATTAAAGCGGCTTAAGCTTTAGCCGGATTTTTGAAATGCAGTCCACCTCAGTGTGGACTTTTTTGTTGTAAAGAGCCGGGCCCAGTGTCTGGAAACGAAGTATTGAGACTATGGCAATGAACTCCGACAGCTTAAGCCTGATTAAGCAAAGCATTAAAACCATTCCGGATTATCCAAAAGCCGGGATCCTGTTCCGTGATGTGACCAGTTTGCTCGAAGACCCGGTCGCCTACCAGTTAAGTATTCGCTTACTAGTGGATCATTATAAAGATCATGGTTTTACCAAGGTTGTCGGTACCGAAGCCCGAGGTTTTCTCTTTGGCGCTCCGCTGGCGTTGGAACTGGGATTGGGCTTTGTTCCTGTGCGTAAGCCTGGCAAATTGCCAAGAGAAACCATAGCCGAAAGCTATGAGTTGGAATATGGTCACGATACCTTGGAAATGCATGTTGATGCCATAGTACCGGGTGACAAGGTATTGGTTATCGACGACCTGCTGGCAACCGGCGGCACCATTGAAGCTACGGTTAAGCTTATCCGTCGTTTGGGCGGCGAGGCCAAACATGCTGCGTTTATCATTTCTCTGCCTGATCTGGGTGGTGAACAACGTCTGACCGAACATGGGCTTGAGTTAGTCAAACTGTGCGAGTTTGAAGGCGAATAAAAGCTCAGCCCTGCCGCTTTGCGGGTCATCTCGGTAGCATGAAGTTATACCTCATGTTATTGTTTTACGATCCGCGGAGCTTGCTCCCGCAAAGATATTTTTATGGATTTTGGGGAGTTTCATGTCCTATCAGGTACTAGCCAGAAAATGGCGACCTGCCAGTTTTGATCAGGTAGTCGGCCAATCTCATGTCTTGCATGCATTGACCAATGCCCTGAGTCAGCAACGACTGCACCATGCCTACTTATTTACCGGTACCCGCGGCGTCGGCAAGACCAGTTTGGCGCGCCTGTTCGCCAAAGGGCTCAACTGTGAAACCGGGATCACCGCTAAGCCATGTGGCCAATGCAGCGCCTGTCAGGAAATTGCCCAGGGGCGATTTGTCGACCTTATCGAAGTCGATGCCGCTTCCCGTACCAAGGTAGATGATACCCGTGAACTGCTGGATAATGTTCAGTATCGCCCGACCCGGGGGCGTTTCAAGGTTTACCTGATAGACGAAGTGCACATGCTGTCCCGCAGCAGTTTCAATGCGCTGCTCAAGACTCTGGAAGAACCCCCTGAGCACGTCAAATTCCTGCTGGCCACTACAGATCCGCAAAAGCTGCCGGTGACTGTACTGTCCCGCTGCCTGCAATTTAACCTAAAGAGCCTGGATCAGACCGAGATGGCCGGTCAGCTGCAGCATATTTTGCAAAGCGAAGGCCTCAAGTTTGAAACCTCTGCACTGACGCTTCTGGCGCGAGCCGCCAATGGCAGTATGCGTGATGCCCTGAGTTTGACAGATCAGGCCATCGCCTTTGGGGCTGGGCAAGTGATGCTGGAGCAGGTACAAACCATGCTCGGCGCCATAGATGAGCGCCAGGTGCTGGCGCTGTTTGATGCGCTCCTCACAGGTGATATCGCCAAAATGATGCAGGAGGTGGCCAAGGTGCTGGCATTTGGCGCCGATGCTGCCGAAGTGCTGCGTAGCCTGCTGGAGCTCTTGCATCAGATAACCCTGAGCCAGTTTGCGCCGGCGGCGGCTAATCTGTCGCTGTTTGGTCCTCAAATTACCCATTATGCTGAAAACCTCGCCCCCGAGCAGGTGCAGCTCTATTACCAGTTGCTGCTCAGTGGTCGCAAGGAGCTGCCTTATGCACCGGATCCCAAGTCAGGATTGGAGATGGCGTTACTCAGAGCCGTTGCCTTTGTGCCGGAAACGCCGCCCAAGCGCTGGCAAAGGGGCGAAGTCGCCGATCTATCTGCCTTGGATAACAGCCATAGTGCAGCTGCAGTTGCAAGGGCGCCGAATCAAGAAGTGGCAAGCAGTAACGTCGATGAGATAAAGCCTCAAGCCGTCTCTGCTCAATCTGTTATAAGTCAGGCTGTCGAAGCGCAAGCTGAAAAGATACAAGCTGCCAAGATGCCAACACAGGTAAGCTCGGCGGCTGAGACGCAGGCGAGCAGTGGTGGCGCGCAGATGGCTGCCGGTGAAGGCGAAGATGCAGATGAACAGGCCTTATTAGCCGAACAAGCGCTGCTGTTGTCCCAAGCCAGTAGCATGGGGTTTCGGAATAAGGCCTCAGTGCCTTTGCAAGCTTCCCCTTCACAGATGAATGCGTCAAAAACAAGTGTGGCTGAAGCAAATGCGGCAATTGAGTCAGTTAAAGTGACCGAGTCTCTGCCTGTAGAGCAAACGGCGGCAGCTCAGCCTCACAAGCCTGTTTCACAAGCTGAAACCTCGGTTGTTAGCGATGAGCAGCAGTCCCAGGATGATTTTTACGCTGCCATGGGCTATTCACAACAAGGTGAAGGGCAGGAGAGTAGCCTGGATTTTTATCAGCAGCAGATGTCGATGGACGGCCAAATGCCATCCGCTGCTGACAATAGTACTTCCGAGGTATCGCTATCAAATAAGCCATCGAGCGAGCCATCTGTGCCTGCCGATGCCAACATAGAATCTGGCAGCGATGACATCTTGGCTGATGATCTGCTCGATCAGGTACTTGCCACCCGGGATTTGCTGCTCAGTGATATAGAGGCGGCCAGCCCCAAGGACGGTGAAGAAAAAAAGCCTTTGCTGGAGCGTCGCAGCGCGGCCGCAGCACCTGAGTCCGATGCTGCTGCGGCCAGTCAGTCTGAAGCGTTGGCAGAGCCAGGAAACAGCCTTGAGCTGAGCAAAAGCCCTGAGCCCGAAAACAGCCCTGAGTTGAGCAAAAGCCCTGAGCGGTTCAATAGTCCTGAGGCCTCCCGAGCAGAAACGCAAACTCCTGTCGCCGGGAAAATGGCTTTTGGATCTGGCCCTAGTCATGTTGCGGCGCTCAAGGAAGACAGCCCGCCATGGGAAGATGCCCCAGAGGGTACGGTTGCAGCGGGTCGCGAGGCGGTGGAAGACAGTGAAACGCTTCAAAATGCGGCTTTCCCAAAAGCCGAACCAGAGTCTGTGCCTGAGTTTTTGCCTGAGCCTGAACCTAAGCCACAACCACAAAATACCGCGCAGCAGACAGCACAGGAAGCTGCACCACAGGTGATAGATGAGCCAGGACATGAGCTGAAAAATGAGCTTGGGCTGGGGTCTGGCCAAAGCGCTACAGTAAATACTGTAAACACAGGGGCTCTGCCCAGCGGTCATCCACAGGATCTCTATTGGTATAAATTGATGTCGGCGCTGGAGATTGGCGGCCGGGTTCGGCAACTGGCGGTGAACTCAGTCTGTGAGCGGATAGCTGAACCGCTGCCCTTGCTGCTCAAGCCGGATCAGAAGCACTTGGCGGCAGATTCGGCCATCAAACAGCTCGAAGAGGCACTTTCCAAATTGTTTGGGAAACCTTGCCGCACAGAGATTGTCGTAGGAGTAGATGACCAAAGGGAAACGCCGTTGGAAATTCGTCATCGTTTTCATCAGGAGCTCCTGAGCGGGGCTCATGCTTCATTGATGAATGATGAAAATATTCAATGGCTTGTCAGTCATATGGGGGCCGAACTGGATCAGGATACTCTCGGCTATCCCCCTGAGCTGCTCAGTCAAAGGGCTAATTTGATTGCAGACAAGGCGCCCTAGGCCCGGTGGATGTTACCCGCTTCATAAGATTGCCGCTCAAAGCGACTCTTGGATTGCCAAGCGGGTTTATTTCAGTAAGATTAGCCAACTTTGACCTGTTACTCACAACTTGAATTGAAGAGATAAAGCTATGTTTGGAAAAGGCGGTATGGGCAACCTGATGAAGCAAGCCCAGATGATGCAAGAAAAAATGGCCAAAATGCAGGAAGAGATCGCCCGCATGGAAGTCACAGGTGAGTCAGGCGCAGGCTTGGTGAAAGTCACCATGACCGGCAGCCACAATGTTCGCAAAGTCGAGATAGATCCCAGCCTGCTGGAAGACGACAAAGAGATGCTGGAAGATCTGATCGCCGCGGCCTGCAACGATGCGGCTCGCCGTGTTGAAGAGAACCAAAAGTCCAAAATGGCCGAAGTGACAGGTGGCATGCAACTGCCTCCTGGCATGAAGATGCCATTCTGAGTCGGAATAACAGATGAAATTCAGCCCTCTGGTTGATGAATTGATCCAGTCGCTGCGCTGTCTGCCCGGTGTTGGCCCTAAATCGGCACAGCGGATGGCGTTTCAACTGCTTGAGCGCGAGCGTAAAGCCGGGCTTAAGTTGGCTGAAGCGTTGGAGCGAGCCATGAAAGAGGTGGGACATTGTCAGTCTTGCCGTACCTTCACCGAGGAAACGCTTTGTCCCATCTGCGCCAGTCCTCGGCGCGGCAACGCCGATACCATCTGCGTGGTTGAAACGCCGGCCGATGTTTTGGCTATCGAAGCCGGGGGGCATTTCAGTGGCCGTTATTTTGTGTTGCTGGGGCATCTATCGCCGCTTGATGGTGTCGGACCCGAGGAGTTGGGGCTGGCGCTGCTGGAAGAGCATCTGGCCAAAGGTGAGATTGCTGAGCTTATCCTGGCCACTAACCCGACGGTGGAAGGCGATGCTACGGCGCATTTTATTGCCGATATCGCCCATCGTTACCAAGTCAAGGTGAGCCGAATCGCTCATGGGGTTCCGGTAGGTGGTGAGCTGGAATATGTCGACAGTACCACTCTGGCATTGTCGTTTAATGGACGATTGCCGCTCTGACGTTTGATTTAATGAGCCTTCTGTGAAGATACCGGCCCCGCTTATGCGGGGCTATTTTTTGCCTGCAGAGCGTTGACTAAGTAGCGGCGGGCGTAATGTTTCGGGGTGATATTGGCCAAGGTGCGAAATTCCCGGGTCATATGTGCCTGATCGGCGAAGCCAAAGTCGGCTGCCAGTTCGGCCAGTGATGTTGACGGTGCCAGCTGGAGTTGTTCCAGTGCCTCCTTGACCCGAATAACGCGTTGATAATACTTAGGGGTCATACCCATCCAGCTTTGGAAGTGGCGTTCTATTTGACGTAATCCCAATGTGGTTTCTTTGGCATGCTTGTGGTGTGTATACCGGAGGACTTCCTTAACCCTTTGATGCCTTTCACTACGGCTGACGATATGTTGCCGAGAAAACTGATATATGGTGCGGATGCGGGTATAGTGAACGCTGCAGGTATGGAGCTGCAAATATAGTGGGTTAAGAAGGGTATGGATATCCGTTTCCTGCTCACTGCGGACAGGGCTGTCGAAGCGTTTTCCCAGGCATTGATAGCCCATAGCTGGATGAAAGCGGATGCCTGCCATTTGGGTCCCCGGCGGCATGATGATGTTTTGGGAAGTCTGACTAATAGGCAACAAAATGATCCCTGGAGGATGCCATATCCCATCAAAAAACACCTCAGGGCCAAAATTGAATAGGATACCGCTGCCGGCGTCGCCCAGCAGTAATCGAACAATTGGCTCCCTATGCCCTGTTGATACGCGAACAGACCATATAGCTTGAATATCAGCTGCGATATTGCCTTTGGGGGAAAATAGCTTTAAGTCCATACTCAACCTGAATCACTTGGGCTGGTAATTGCGGACCTCGGGTTTAAATACTTTAACGATACGGTTCCAACTATTGATGGCATTGATGGCTATGGTCAAATCTGTCATCGCCTGAGGGCCGAAACAATCCAGCACCTTTTGGTACTCTTCATCGCTGACGCTCAAGCCTGCGGTCAGATGCTCGGCCCAAGCGAGGGCAATACCTTCTGCAGTGCTGTAAATAGGCATGTCCCGCCAGGCATTGAGACCAAAAATTCGTTCGGCTTTCTCGCCATACTTCAGCGCGTCTTTACTGTGCATGTCAATACAAAAGGCGCATTGATTAATTTGTGAGACTCTGAGTTTGACCAGTTCCCAGATGGTTATAGACATGGTCTTCGATGAGCTGAATTGGTGGTGGAAGTAACGCTCTTGTTGGTATAGAAGTTCCAAGGCTTGTGGCGCTGTATTTACATAGTTGAGTCGTTTCATCATGATATCTCCTGAGAGGGGGGTCCCAGACGATAGCCGGGCAAAGCGGACAAAGATTGAATATTTTCGACATAGATAGAAACCGACAATCGGCGCTGGGCTATTTTCATAGCGCTCTACGGGCTATTTTTTCTGCGGCTGTTATCAGTCTGTGTCATCCCGCCCTTGAATTTGAAAATCGCATCCCCATTTAGTTAAGCAACTCAAGTTGGTTTAACCTATTGCGATAAACAAGGGAAGCTATTCATGTCACATCAAGAAACTCATGGTTTTCAAACTGAAGTCAAACAACTTTTGCATTTGATGATCCACTCTTTGTACTCCAACAAAGAGATTTTCTTGCGTGAATTGGTATCCAATGCCGCCGATGCTGCCGACAAACTGCGTTATCTGGCACTTACCAACGATGCGCTTTATGAAGGTGATGGTGAGCTCAGGGTACGTATCAGTACCGATAAGGAAAAGGGCACTATTACCATTGAAGACAATGGTATAGGTATGACCCGTGACGGTGTTATCGAACACCTGGGTACCATTGCCAAGTCTGGCACGTCAGAATTCTTCAAAAACCTCTCCGGCGATGCCGCCAAAGACTCGCAGCTGATCGGTCAGTTCGGCGTGGGTTTCTACTCGGCCTTTATTGTGGCCGATAAGGTAACGGTGAGAACCCGCGCTGCCGGTCACAAGGCCGATGAAGGCGTGCAATGGCAGTCTGCCGGTGAAGGCGATTTTACCGTTGAAGACATAGTCAAAGAGAGCCGCGGGACCGAGATTATTCTGCATCTGCGTGAAGAGGAAAAAGAGTTTGCCGATGACTGGCGTTTGCGCTCTATCATCACCAAGTACTCAGATCATATCTCCATTCCGGTAGAGATGTGGCAGGAAGGTTCGCCCGAGTCCGAAGGCCCGGATGGCGAAAAAATTCCGGCGACCGAAGGTCAATGGCAAGTGATGAACAAGGCCACCGCGCTTTGGACCCGCAACAAGTCTGAGATTTCCGATGAGGAATATCAGGAGTTTTACAAGCATATCTCCCATGACTTCAGCGATCCTCTGCTGTGGAGTCACAACCGGGTCGAAGGTAAGCAGGAATACACCAGCTTGCTGTACATTCCTTCCAAGGCGCCTTGGGACCTTTGGAACCGGGATCGCAAGCAGGGCCTGCAACTCTTTGTTCAGCGTGTATTTATTATGGATGACGCCGAGCAGTTTATGCCTTCTTACCTGCGTTTTGTAAAAGGTTTGGTCGATTCCAACGATCTGCCGCTGAACGTCTCCCGTGAGATACTGCAGGATAACAAGGTGACCCAAGCCATGCGTACAGCCATCACCAAGCGGGTGCTGGGTATGCTGGAGAAACTGGCAAAAGACGACAGCGATAAGTACCAGCAGTTCTGGGCCGAATTTGGCCAGGTACTGAAAGAGGGCCCGGCAGAAGATTGGAGCAACCGCGAGCGTGTGGCCGGCTTGTTGCGTTTTGCCTCGACCCACAATGACACTGCGGCGCAAACCGTATCGCTGGACGATTACATAGGCCGGATGAAAGAAGGTCAGAGCAAGATTTACTATATTGTTGCCGACAGCTATGAGGCGGCGGCCCACAGCCCGCATCTGGAACTGCTGCGCAAGAAGGGCATCGAAGTGCTGTTGATGTCTGACCGTATCGACGAGTGGCTCATTAACCATCTGACCGAGTACAAGGAAAAGGCGCTGCACTCTGTGACCCGCGGCGAGTTGGATCTTGGTGAGCTGGAAGATGAGAATGAAAAGGCCGAACAGGAAAAACTGGCGGCCGAATCCGAGTCTTTGCTCAAGCGTATCAAAGAAGCGCTGGGTGATAAGGTGAAGGATGTGCGGGTGACCACGCGTTTGACCGACACTCCTGCCTGTGTGGTGGCCGGTGAAGGCGAGATGTCGAGCCAGATGATCAAGTTGATGCAGGCAGCCGGTCAACAGGTGCCGGAAGTCAAACCGACGTTTGAGCTGAACCCGACGCACCCGCTGGTGGCAAGGCTCAATGAAGAGACAGATGAAAGCCGCTTTACTGACTGGAGTAACCTGTTGTTGCAACAGGCAATGCTGTCAGAAAAGGGCAGCCTGGCCGATCCATCTGAGTTTATCCGCTTGATGAACCAGATGTTGCTTGCCAACCTTAAGTAAGCCAATCAAAAAAGGGCCTTTATGGCCCTTTTTTACTCGGGCTTAGCCCGACCATCCAACAAGGATTGCTATGGAAACACGTATCGAACTGACCCGCGACAATATTCAACAGGTGGTGGAAGCCTCGAAACAACAGTTGGTCGCGTTGGTCTTTTGGGCCCAGCAGAGCCCGGAGAGTCTGGGGCTGCTCGGCACCATGGAAACATTGGCAAACCGTTATCAGGGACAACTGCTGCTGGCGGCCGTCAACTGCGAAACCGAAATGGAAATCGCCTCCTATTTCCAAATCCAGAGCCTGCCGACCACTTTGCTGCTCAGCCAGGGCCAGCCGGTTGATGGCTTTGCCGGGGTGCAGGACGAGTCGCAAATACAGACCATGCTGGATAAACATCTGCCTGCCGCCTGGGAGCTGAAACTTGCTGATGCCAGAGAATTACTCGCCGGAGGCAATGCCGCTGCAGCTCTGGTATTGCTGAAGGAGGCCTATGGCGAGCACAATGGCGCCGAGGTGGCCTTGCCCTATGCTGATGCATGCCTGTTAAGCGGTGATATTGCCGCTGCCAAAAGCTTGCTTGCCGGCATCAAGCTTGAAGATCAGGATGCTTATTACGCCAGTTTGCAGGCTAAACTCAAGTTGGCGGAAGAGGCGGCCGATACGCCGGAAATCCGTTCTTTGCAACAGGCGCTCGAAGCCACCCCGGGGGATCTGAGTATACTTGGCAAGCTGGCAACGGCATTGCATCAGGCGCACCGGGATGAAGAGGCACTGGAGCTGCTGTTTGCTCAATTGCAGCAAGATCTCAACGCCGGCAATGGTGAGTTGAAACAGCAGTTTCTGACGATACTTTCAGCCCTTGGTCAGGGGAATACACTGGCGAGCAGCTATCGTCGCAAGCTTTATAGTTTACTCTACTGATAGAGTTAAGCTTGGCAGGCCAAGCCTCTGTCTGAGCGGTTTTTTACCGCTTTTAACAGGTCGGAGTTGTGAGGTTTTTTTGGCGTTTCTGTGGCTAAAGTCGAAGCCAAAGGCCTTCTCATGGGCGGTCAGATGTGCGAAGATCGCCGCCCTAACAAGAATATCAATGCGAAAAGAGGACTCTTGATATGCGCATTATCCTATTGGGCGCCCCTGGTGCCGGTAAAGGTACCCAGGCTCAGTTCATCATGGAAAAGTATGGCATTCCACAGATCTCAACCGGCGATATGCTGCGTGCAGCCGTCAAGGCCGGTACGCCTTTGGGACAGGAAGCCAAGAAGGTGATGGATGCCGGACAATTGGTTTCAGATGAGCTGATCATAGGTCTGGTTAAAGAGCGCATTACTCAGGACGACTGCGCCAAGGGATTCCTGCTGGATGGTTTCCCACGCACTATTCCACAGGCTGATGCCATGGTGGCCAACGGTATCCATGTTGATCACGTGATTGAGATTGATGTGCCGGACGAAGAAATCGTTAAACGTATGAGCGGTCGCCGGGTGCATCCTGGTTCCGGCCGGGTTTACCATGTGGTCTTCAATCCGCCTAAAGAAGAAGGCAAGGATGATGTTACTGGTGAAGAGCTGGTTATCCGTCCGGATGATGAAGAGAGCACAGTACGCAAGCGCCTTGGCATCTACCACGAACAGACCATGCCGCTGGTGGATTACTATGGCGCCATGGCTGCCAAGGGTGATACCAAGTACAGTAAATTCGACGGTACCCAAAGTGTTGCTTCCGTCAGCGAAGCCATTGTGAAGGCGCTGGGCTGATTAATTATCAGAACCGGTTCTCATAATCGAAAAAAGCCCGCAACTGCGGGCTTTTTTTATGGTTTTAGCGATGTTAACTTGGCGCCACCTCTCTTGAAACAGGAATAATACAGTGCAGGATCCCCGTTCTCCATTCGGTGTGCTTTTGGTTAACCTGGGTACTCCCGCTGCGCCAACCAAAGCGGCAGTACGTACTTTTTTGAAGCAGTTCCTCAGCGATCAACGGGTGGTGGATCTGTCTCCCTGGCTGTGGCAACCCCTGTTACAAGGTATTATTCTCAATACCCGCCCGGCGAAAGTCGCCAAGTTGTATCAATCTATCTGGCAGGCGGAAGGCTCGCCTTTAATGGTGGTCAGTAAGCAGCAGAGGCAAGCTCTGGCTGATTTGCTTCGGGAGCAAATTGGCTGTCATATTCCTGTTGAGCTGGGAATGAGCTATGGCAGCCCTTCCTTGAGTGATGGCCTGGCAGCATTGAAAGATGCCGGCGTTGACAAGGTGTTGGTGTTGCCTCTCTATCCTCAATACTCCTGCTCCACTGTGGCCAGTGTGTTTGATGGTGTTGCTGCGGCACTGAAACGGGAACGTAATCTGCCTGAGCTGAGATTTGTGCGTGATTACCACGACAAGCCTGGTTATATTCAGGCCCTGGCAGGCAGTGTCCGAACCCATTGGCAGCAAGAAGGGCGGGGACAAAGGCTGCTGATGTCGTTTCATGGGGTGCCCGAGCGTTACATTAAGGAGGGGGATCCTTATCGCAGTCAATGTGAAACCACGGCCAAGTTGCTGGCCGCCGAGCTTGGCCTGGGTGAAGGCGAATGGCAGCTGTGTTTCCAATCTCGTTTCGGCAAAGAGCCTTGGTTAACGCCCTATACCGATGAGCTGCTTGAATCCTTGCCGGGACAAGGGGTTACCTCGGTCGATATCATGAGTCCCGCCTTCGCCGCCGACTGTCTGGAAACATTGGAAGAGATAGCCCAAGGAGGCCGCGAGAGCTTCCTTGAAGCCGGTGGTGAGCGTTATCAATTTATTCCTTGTCTCAACGCACAATCGGCTCATATGTGTTTTTTGGCCGAGTTGGTGAAGTTTCACACTGAAAATTGGTATCAAGCCCGTTAGCGTGCACTGGTGTGGCGGTGGATTTGTGATAGAATCTGCCGCCATTTAAAGTGGTCGCTGGCAGCTCCGTCAGCCTGACTTAAGATCATTATCAGGAAAGTGTGTCTAAACGGCACACTACTCAGGGACGATGAAAATGAGAGCCCAATATGAAATTTCCCGGTCAGCGTAAATCCAAACACTATTTTCCGGTTAAAACCCGTGATCCTTTGCTGGCGCAGTTGACTCAGCAGCCACAACCTTTCAGCACCTGGATTTCAGGTATAGACCAGACTTTGGTGGATATTGAAGCCAAGGTTGAAGATGAACTGCTGCAGCGTTACGGCTTACCCAAAGGCAACTCGACTCTGATTGATGATGCCAGTGCCCATCAACTGTATCAGGAGCTTAAAAGCCGTGAGTTGGTCAGCGATGAGTTTGCCGGCGGCACTATCGGTAATACCATTCACAACTACTCAATTCTTGCCGATGACAGATCTGTGCTCTTTGGCGTGATGAGCAAGCATATTGAAGTAGGCAGCTACGCCTATCGCTATTTGTGCAACACTTCATCCAAGGTGGATCTCAACTACTTACAGCCGGTTGAAGGCCCGATAGGTCGCTGTTTTACCCTGATCTCCGATGACGGTGAGCGCACTTTTGCCATCAGCAAGGGCTCAATGGACAAGTTAAGTCCGGAGTTTATCGATAAAGAAGTGATTCAGGGCAGTTCTGCTTTGGTGTTGACCGCTTATCTGATGCGGGCCAGTGATGGCGATCAGATAGGTGAAGCGGCGTTGACGGCGATTCGCTACGCCCAGGAAGCAGAAGTACCAGTGGTACTGACCTTGGGAACCCGCTTCCTGATCGCCGAAGATCCCAAGTGGTGGCAGCAATTTATTCGCCAATATGTGACTGTGTTGGCGATGAATGAAGATGAAGGTGAGGCGCTGACCGGATTTGCCGATCCTTTACTGGCCAGCGAAGCGGCACTTGAATGGTGCGACATGGTATTGACCACTGCGGGTGCTTCGGGACTTTACACCGCAGGCTATACCGATGACGCCGAGAAACGCGAGACGGCCCATACTCTGTTGCCCGGCGCTATTCCTGAATTTAACCGTTATGAGTTCTCCCGCCCGAAATTGAAAAATGATTGTGATAAACCTATCAAGGTGTATGCCCATATTTCGCCTTATATGGGCGGGCCGGAGAAAATTCATAATACCAATGGCGCCGGTGATGGTGCCCTGTCTGCGCTCTTGCATGATTTGGCGGCCAATACCTTCCACAAGACCAACGTGCCGGGCTCCAGTAAGCATAAGCGCGATGGTTTGTGTTACTCCTCATTCTCGCAAATCTGTAAGTACGCCAACCGGGTCGCTTATGAAGTGCTGGCGCAGCATAGCCCACGCCTATCAAGAGGGTTGCCCGAGCGGGAAGATAGCTTGGAAGAAGCCTACTGGGAACGTTAAGTTTGGCTCAGCTAATCTCAATGGGTTAAATCAAACCCGTTAAAATAGAAGAGGGCGTCCGAATGGGCGCCCTCTTTGTATTTCCGTTGTCAGCGAACCCGGCTTAAGCCTTACATGGGAGTATGGTGTTCCTTGTGGAAGTTGACATTGGCTTTACCGGCTTTAGGGTCGTTGAAGGTTTCTTCATTGAACTCATTTTCCGACTTGGCTATCACCACGGTTGCAACAGTATCGCCTGTGACGTTCACCGCGGTGCGTACCATATCCAGCAATCTATCTACGCCGATAATCAGTGCTATACCATCTACCGGCAAGCCTACCTGATTGAGTACCATTGCCAGCATCACCAGGCCCACGCCCGGTACGCCGGCCGTGCCGATAGAGGCCAGGGTGGCAGTGACAACCACAGTGATATAGTCGGTAATTGTCAGGTCGATACCGTAAACCTGAGCGATAAATACCGTTGCCACACCCTGCATGATGGCGGTGCCATCCATGTTGATGGTAGCGCCCAAGGGTAAGGTGAACGAGGCTATCTTATTATCGACGCCCAGGCGATGCTCGGCCGTCTCGATAGTGACCGGAAGAGTAGCGTTGGAACTGGCGGTACTGAAGGCAAACAGCTGCACATCGCGCATTTTGCGAATAAAGGTGAAAGGGTTGAGTCCTGAAAGCAGATTGAGCAGTACCGGATAGGTAATAAAGGCATGCACCAGCAGTACGCCCAGTACCACAAAGAAGTAAGCGACCACACTACCGAAAGTTTCTACGCCGAGTGTTAGTGCCAGTTTACCCATAAGGGCAAACACCCCGTAAGGCGCTAGATGCATGATTAGGGTCACCACCTTCATGATCACCTCATTGAGGTCCTCAAACAGCGCTGCAACCCGCTTGCCCTTGTCGCCCACATGAGAGATGGCAAAACCAAAGATCACTGCAAAGATAATGATCTGCAGCATATTGCCTTCGCTCATCGCCTGCATCGGGTTGGTTGGTACTATGTTAATCAATACTTCTGCCAAGCTGGGAGCATCTTTGGCTTCAAAGCTGTTACCTGCAGTAGACATGCTACTGTGGCCGGGATGGATCATCACTGCAGCCATAATTGACAGTGTTAGAGCTATGGCAGTGGTGAAAAGATAGAAGGCGATAGTTTTGCCACCCAAACGCCCCAGTTTTGAGGGATCACTGAGTGAGCTGGTACCGCACACCAGAGAGATAAAGACCAAGGGCACTACCAGCATTTTCAAGCTGGAAATGAAGATAGTACCGACGACATTGAGAAAGCCTTCGGTGATGTAATCCTGCACAAAGATGAAATAGGGATCTTGCTGGACTTGCGGTGAATCCAACTCACCAGCGGGGAAAAAAGATCTCAAAAGAAGACCGACAATGATACCGGCTGCCATGCCAATAAGGATCTTGCCGGTCAGGCCCATTTTCTTGGTTGGAGTGAATGCCATAAATTTTCCTGTTTAATTCTTGTACTTTTGTAATTTGGCGCACTAAAGCCTAGCAAGAAAGCTCTCTTGAGGAAATGGTATGCTGGTTAAATGTTAAGGCTGTTAATTATAAATAACGCTCACATGTTGTGGAAATGTTTAATGAAAATTATACAATGTTGCTCTATAAGTAATACACAAGTAGATCATTTGCATTTATTGAGTAACAGGGAGTCTGACAATGAAGTCAGCGTTTAAGTTTTGCTTCACTCTATTATGTAGTTTTCTTTTATTTGCCTGTGGTGGTGGTGGCAGTATTTCCGACGGTGGAGATGGCACAACGCCGACTCTGCCTACAGATACTTATACCATCAGTCTCAAGTTAACCGATGTCAATGGTGAGCCTTTATCGGAAGTCTCCAATGCCGTACCGGGAAAGCTGGTTGCGACGTTGAGCAAAAACGCAGTGCCATTCCAGGGCGGAAGAATTGTCTTCTCTGTTGAAGGTCAAGGTGTATTGGCTTCCGATAGTGGGGTTTCGGATGCACAAGGTGTGGTGCGAATTGATCTCTTGCCCGGCGATAAGTTGGGTTCGGGGACTGTAACAGCCCGGTATACTCCTGGCAGTGGCGATGGTGCTGAAGCTCAAGTCTCATTCAATACCAAAGGTGATGGTGGCGTCGATACCGGGGGAATATACGCTATTAGTCTCAAGTTAACCGATGCCAATGGTGAGCCTTTATCGGAAGTCTCCAATGCCGTACCGGGAAAGCTGGTTGCGACGTTGAGCAAAAACGCAGTGCCATTCCAGGGCGGAAGAATTGTCTTCTCCGTTGAAGGTCAAGGTGTATTGGCTTCCGACAGTGGGGTTTCGGATGCACAAGGTGTGGTGCAAATAGATCTCTTGCCCGGCGATAAGTTGGGTTCGGGGACTGTAACAGCCCGGTATATTCCTGGCAGTGGCGATGGTGCTGAAGCTCAAGTCTCATTCAATACCAAAGGTGACGGTGGCGCCGATACCGGGGGAGCTCAGATTTCACTTGTGCTTGTTGCTGATCCTGACAGTACAACTCCTTTGGAAGCGATCACCTCATTAACGCCGGGTTACTTGGTGGCCAATGTCACCGGGATTTCCAAACAGACCATTGTCAAGTTTACCAGTGACAGGGGCGAAATCCCCATAGATACGGCGGCCACAGATAATGGTAAGGCCTATGTTCAAATCTTGGCCGGTACTCAGCCTGGAGCCGGGATTGCAACCGCGACTTTACTGTCCGGTGAAGAGACTTCCTTGGTATTTAAAGTCGGTGCAACCAATGTGTTTATGGGCAGTGGCTCGCCATTTCAGGATGGGGTGGCAGCTGTGGCACCAGCCGTTGTCTCTGCTGGTGGTACAGCGAGTGTCAGTGTGACATTGCAGGATGATAACGGTAATCCTTTTGTCGAACCTGCTGAAGTTAAGTTTACTTCAGTCTGTGCCGGTAAAACGCCTTTGGAAGCGGAAATCAGTTCACCTGTCATTGCAGTTAATGGTGTCGCTACCAGCACTTATCTCGCCAAAGGCTGTGTCGGTGATGATACTATCAATATCAGTGCTAATGTCGGAGGCAAATCACTGACGGCCAAAGCCGTGGTCAATGTGTTACCGGCGAGCGTGGGCAGTATCTTTTTCATGGATGCGACTCCGCAAACTATCCGTTTGAAAGGCACGGGCGGTGCGGAATCGTCAACTGTTAGATTTAAAGTGCTGGATAAAAACAATAATCCTGTAAGTAATCAAAGAGTTAACTTTTCCCTCAATACAGACGTTGGTGATATAGAGATAGATCCTGTGTTTGCGACGACCAATGCACAAGGGATAGCCCAAACTGTTATTAACTCAGGAACCGTATCGACTTCAGTCAGGGTAACCGCTGAAGTGGATGGCAGCTTGCCATTGATTTCGTCCCAGTCCAGTCAACTGGTGATTTCGACCGGCCTTCCGGATCAGGACTCCTTCTCTCTTTCTGCTGATAACTATAACCCGGAAGGTTGGAATTATGATGGCGTTGAAGTCAAAGTGACTGCCAGGTTGGCAGATGCTTTCAACAACCCGGTTCCGGATGGCACTGCAGTTAGCTTTACCACAGAGGGTGGCGTCATTGAGTCTTCATGTACAACAACAGCCGGTGCTTGTACCGTGACCTGGACCAGCCAAAACCCTCGTCCTACAGGCAACACCCTTGGGGGCGGAGATCAACCGTCCCTGGATAACCTTGGTCAACCCTATGGCGGCCGGGTAACCATTCTTGCTACGGCAATTGGAGAAGAGTCGTTCCCGGATCTCAATGGTAATGGACGATTTGACCTTGATGAATGGGACGACTTCGAGAATAAACTTGATGTCTCCGGTCGTTCCTTTGATTTATCGGAAGCCTTCGTCGACCATAATGAAGATTATATGTATGACAGATCGCTAACCGGTGGAGAGTTAGAGACTTTTGTGGACTTTAATAATAGTGGTAGCTTTGATGAGTCGGATGGCGTTTATAACGGTAGTCTTTGCCGGCTTGATGACAGCAATAATCCTCACGAAGGGTGTTCAGCAACCGACAAGTCGCTCAATGTCAGGGCTTCTATTGTATTGGTGATGTCGGGTAGTGACCCGGTTGCTTCAACTCCTGAAATTACGGATAGCTGTACTGATGATAAGAACCAAGTGGATGTTTGTGACGGCCTCAATGACAACCAGACCTTGGATATCATAGGTAAATCCGTTGGCGCAGTATCAATTATTGTCGGGGATCTCCATAATCAACCCTTGCCATCCGGGACGAGTATCACTTTCAGCACCTCAGCAGGTAGTTTGGCAAGTAAGGGGAACTTTACTGTACTCTCAACCAATCAAAATAGCGCATTGGAGTATAGTGTGATGGTGAAAGGTGCCGACCAAGCCGATGCAGGTAGTCTGTTGATTGAAATCACCACCCCTAACGGAGTTTCCACCATCTTGCCCAGTATTCCCGTGGTTATTCATTAACTGAATAGATAACTCTCTGACAAGAGACTCAAGTGCCTGATGGAAACATCAGGCACTTTTTTTTGAATTCATCGAGGATCTCCGGCCTGCAATCTACCAAGAGTTATGGGGTCTCAATTTTAATATCTCGGTTTTAATCTCTTTGTTTTGTCCCTTTGTTTTGTCTCTTGGTTTTGTTACTGTTCCGGCCCATTGTTGAGCTACTAAAGTCCGTGGACTACTGAATTTTCAAAGCTTCAGATATTTAAGGGAATAAAAATGAGTGTTTCGATGTATCGCAATATGATTTGGTTGGTCGTAGAAAGCACAGATCTGGATGGAATCGTTGACCATCTGAAGGGGGAAGCAGATATCACGTCCATCAGTGATTTGGGATCTGCAGGCGATCTGAAGCTTATCTGGAAAACTTCACATCTGGTTGTCGCGGATCTTGATGGACTTATCTGAGGGTGTTCAAAATTCTGTGTCACGTTAAAAATCACAGATCGATGTGAGCATCC
>NZ_NIJM01000063.1 GCF_002836945.1 Shewanella chilikensis | reverse complement strand
AACCTTCGACCAATTGGTTAAAAGCCAACTGCTCTACCGACTGAGCTAACGACCCACTGAATGTTGTGGTCTATCCTTCCTGATGGTGGGTCGTGAAGGATTCGAACCTTCGACCAATTGGTTAAAAGCCAACTGCTCTACCGACTGAGCTAACGACCCATTCAAGTTTCGCCCCAGCAGGCAGTGCCGTGCTGAGGGCGCCTATAATACCGCTTTGTGATTCTCATGCAAGTGTAAATTCCCGATTTTTTGTCGTTTGCATGAAAAACAAACTGGGCGGATGTTTTTTAGTTAAATCATGGTTTAATTGCCGCCAGTTGCTGCTGTGCAATCCTTGCTGCAGCGCTGTTTGCGTACTGTTTCACCACTTGCTGATAGTAGTTCTTCGCCGCCGTTTTATCGCCGGTTTTCTCGGCGATCAGCCCAAGTTTAACCAGACTGTCGGCCCGCTTACCCGATTCCTTGAAGTTATCGACCACATTGGCAAAAGCAGTTTTGGCGTCGGCAAATTCATTCTTATTATAGAGCAGTTGCCCGAGCCAATAGTTGGCGTTATCGGCAAAGCCCGAATTGGGATACTGCTTGATAAAGTCACGAAATGCCGGAATTGCAGCGTCGTACTGGCGCTCTTTCAGTACCAGATCGACCGCCCTTTGATAGCTGTCGGTCTCGGACAAAGAGGAGCTGGCCACCACATTGGATGAAGTTTGACTGATGGCGGGCGCCGCCGGTTTGCTCTGCAAGTTGGCGATTTCGTCATAGAGCTGGCGCTGACGCTGCAACATCTGGTTGATCTGATAGTTCTGTTGTTCGGTCAAGCCTCTGAGTTCCAGCACCTCTTGTTGCAGAGTATCCATTCTGCGCATGGTCTCAAATTCAGCTTGCTGACGAGCCTTGATGATCCGCTCAAGGCGGGCGATGCGATCCTCACTGGAACCGCCGCCAATGTCTTCAACGGGCGCAGGGGCCGCATAAGCGACCCCAGTTCCCAGAAGCATGGCCGTGATAATAACGGCTTTCTTCATTCTTCAATATCCCTCTAATGCCGGGATCAGTACACCAGCACAGCGCGACGGTTCTTGGCAAAACCTTCGTCTGTGTGGCTCATATCCAGCGGCTTCTCTTCACCATAGCTGACAATGCTCATCTGGCTTGGCAGTACGCCCATACCCTGCAGGTACTTGGCTACAGCCTTGGCGCGGCGCTCACCCAAAGCTATGTTGTACTCTGGAGTACCACGCTCGTCGGCGTGGCCTTCAATTAACACGCGTACGTTAGGATGTTCAACCAGATAAGTGCCGTGGGCTTCCAGAATTTCAGCAAATTCTGTTTGCACTTCACTGCGGTCAAAATCAAAGTAGATGATGTGTTCTTTACGCAGTTCCTGGAACTTGAGGCGCTGCTGCTCTTCCGGGCTCAAAACCGGATTGGCACCACCGATTTCCACACCGCCGGCACCACTGCCGTACTCGCTGCCGGAAGTTGTCGAACCGCTGGCGTCCGTTTCTGATTCTGAAGTTGAGCTACAGGCACCCAGAGCCAGTAATGGCGCAGCGATTACGATTGCCTTAAACAACTTGTTGAGATCCATCATGTTATCCTTCTGAAATATAAGTTATAGAAACGGTGACCAAGCGGGTGATTTCACCTCGCCCTGCCCCACAGGCAACCGCGCCTTGAAACGGCCATCGACAGATACCGCTGCCAGCACCTGCTTGCCGTTATAGGTAGTGCCATAAATCACCATGGTGCCGTTAGGGGCAACACTGGGTGATTCATCGAGCCGGGTTGAAGTCAACACCTGCATAAAACGCGTCTGCAGATCCATACGGGCAATATTGTATTTGCCGTTGGTTCTGTTGACGAAAATCATACTGCGGCCATCAGGGGTCACAGTTCCCCCCAGGTTCCACTCACCTTCGAATGTCAGGCGAGTCACCTTGCCTGAGGCCAACTCTACCTGATATAGCTGGGGCCTGCCACCCCGCTCGGAAGTGAACAGCAGCGACTTGCCATCGGGGAACCAAGTGGCTTCAGTATCAATGGCATAGTGGTTGGTGATCCGCTTGAGCGCACCTGTGGCAATCTCTACTACATAGACCTCAGGTTGACCGTCGCGGGACAGAGTCAGCGCCAACTTGCTGCCATCGGGCGAGAAGCTTGGCGAGCCGTTGATGCCGGGGAAGCTGGTAACCTTGGTGCGGCTCTGGCTATAGATATCCTGAACAAACACTTCAGCCTTTTTGTTTTCAAAACTGACATAGGCCAGCTTGCGCCCGTCCGGAGACCAGGCAGGAGACATCAAAGGCTCAGGCGAGCGCAGCAGCATCTGTTCGTTGTAGCCGTCGTAGTCGGCAATCATCAGGCGGTAGGGATTCTTCTCCTGGTGATTCACCACCACATAGGCGATGCGAGTCAAAAAGGCACCGCGGATCCCGGTCAGTTTCTCATAAACTATATCGCTGATCCTGTGACCATACTGGCGAAACTGCGCTTCGCTGATAACGGTTTCGCGGCTATCCAGCAAGAGCTCGCTGCGGGACTGAGGGCCACCGGACTGCATCTGCGCCTTGACCAAGTCCACCAAATCAAAGCTCACCAGATACTTACCGGCGCCATAGGGTTTCACATAGCCCATCACCACAGCTTCGGCAGAGACATTTTTCCAGGCTGCGGCATTGAACTCGTCCATCTTGCTGATGGCGCGCTGGCCCAATGACAATTCATCCAGAGGCTTGAAGGTACCGCTGCGGGTCAAATCAGACATCACTACATCCGAAATCGACTCGGGAGCAGGCCCGGCGCCCTGCCAAACAAATGGCACCACGGCGATGGGACGCGCGGCGTCCACCCCTTCGGTGATCACTATATCCAGTGCCGCCTTAGCCGGTAGCACCAGCACGGCCAGCAAACAGATAAGACTCTTGGCAATTCGTTTCATGGGGCTCCCTTAGTTGAATTCCGGTCTAACTTCTAAATTAATCTCTTTCATCAGCTGATACACATCGGGCTCCTGGGAAACCGGCAAACGCCCGGCTTTATTGATAGCGGCCTTGGCGGCGCGACATACCACAGGATCCCCTTCAATGATCTGGCTGTTGGTGACAAAGCCATCTTTGGCCAGACGCACCTTAACCTTACAGACTCTGCCGCGCATCGACTCGTCCACCACCAGATTGCGCTGAATAGTGGCGGTGATCATCGCCCGGTAACGGTCGACTTCACTCATGACCTGACGATTGCGGGTAGCAGACAAGGCGGCTTGCTCGGCGGCCAGCGCCTCGGCCAACTCCTGCTCCTGACGGCGACGGGCCTCTTCCTCGGCCTTGCGTTTACGCTCGGCTTCCTCTTTGGCCTTACGCTCAGCCTCTTTGCGTTTGCGCTCCTCTTCCGCCTTCTTGGCGGCGGCTTCTTCAGCCTTGCGTTTCTGCTCGGCCTTCAAGGCAGCCTCTTCAGCTTCTTTACGCTGTTGCTCCTTGGCCTTACGCTCGGCCTCGGCTTTCTGGGCTTTTTCTTTCTCCTGCTGCTCTTTCAGCTTGGCAGCCTTGGCAGCGTCGGCAGCTTTCTGGGTCTCCAGCTCTTTTTGCTTGCGCTCGGCTTCCAGCTTGCGGATCCGTTCCTGCTCCTGCTCGCGGGCCTTCTTGGCTTCATTGGCCTGGCGATCCAGCTCCTGCTGCCGTTCGCGCTCGCGGCGCTCGGCGGCGGCCTTGTCCTGTTTCAGCTTCTGGACATAGTCATCCACTTTCTGCTGATCGACCACCACGGCCTGCACAGGCGCAGATTGCGCCTGGGTGGGCTGCGGCTTTGGCTTGTCATGAAAGTCCACGCCCATGGCCAGAATCGCAATAACCCCAATATGCAGCACAGCTGAGATGATAAAGGGGACAGTAAAATCAGATTTCCCAGCCACTTACTTCTCCTCTGGCGAATCTGTCATCAAACCGACCGAAGGCACGCCGGCATGTTGCAGCGATACCATCAGTTGAATTACCCGCTCGTAGGGAATGGCACGATCGCCCTTAACCACCACGGGGCGATCCGGCTCCATTTGGATGATGGCGCTGACCCGGGTGCTGATCTCTTCCAGATCCAGCACCTCATTATTGGGTGAGCCACCCAAGTCGAGAAAATACTCACCCTCGGCATTGATGGAGGCCACCACAGGCGGCTTGCTGTCGGCGGGCAGCGGCTCGGCCTCACCCTGAGGCAAGTCTACTTTCACCCCTTGAGTCACAATCGGCGCCGTCACCATAAAGATGATCAGCAGCACCAACATCACGTCGATATAGGGCACCACATTGATTTCAGCGACGGGGCGACGCCGCTTGCGCTGATATCCCTGCATCATACGGCTTCCTTATCGCTGTATGCCTGACGGTGCAATATGCCGGAGAACTCTTCCATAAAGTTGGCGTAGGAAGACTCGACCTTTTCCACCTGAGTAGAGAATCTGTTGTAGGCGATAACCGCAGGAATGGCGGCGAACAGGCCCATGGCGGTAGCAATAAGCGCTTCGGCAATACCCGGTGCCACCATGGCCAGGGTGGCATTTTCCACCGCGCCCAAGGCGATAAAGGAGTTCATGATCCCCCAAACTGTCCCAAACAGGCCGATATAGGGACTGGTGGAGCCTATGGTTGCCAAGAGTGGCAGATGGGTTTCCAGCTTATCCAGCTCTTTGGAGAGGGAGATCCGCATGGCGCGATAGCTGCCATCCATAATGGCTTCTGGCACCCGACCGTTCAGTTTTGAGAGGCGGGCGTATTCCTTAAAACCGGATACGAACATGGACTCAAGCCCTGAGTTACTTTCCTGGCGAGCCGACAGCTCCTGGTATAAACGATTGAGATCCACACCGGACCAAAATTTCTCTTCGAAGCGTTCGGCATTTTGCCTGGCCGCTTTCAGGAGTTTGCGCCTCTGGATAATCACAGCCCAGGACGCGATAGACAGAGACAATAAGGTGAGCATCACCAGTTTTACCAACAGACTGGCCTGCATGAATAATCCAATAAACGAAATCTCAGCTTCCACCTTTTTTAAACTCCTGCAAAATGTGTTGGGGAATGGCCAATGGCCGCATGCGCTCGAGCGAAATACAGGCAACCAGAATGCTGGCCGCGCAATAACACTCACCCTCGGCATCTACCAGGCGCTGTTCAAACACCAAAGATGCCCGCTTCACTTCTGAGACACGGGTTTCCACCCAAAGGTTCTGCTCAAATCGCGCCGCCTTGCAGAAATCCAGCTCGGCGTGGCGTACCACAAAGGCGATATCCTGCTGCAACAGGGCGGTTTGGCTCACCGACATAGACCTGAGCCACTCACTTCGGGCTCTTTCAAAAAATTTCAAATAGTTGGAATGGTAAACCACCCCACCCGCGTCTGTGTCTTCATAATAGACAGTGATAGGCCAACGAAACATGCTTCCACTTGCTTTTAATGCGCCAAAAGTGAGGCCTACTATACCTTATCCACAATCCGCTTGTGAATGGCGGAAAAAGCAAAGGGGCCCGCAGGCCCCAGTTTATTTTTTCAAGGCTTAACTTAAGCTTAACCGTCGATTTTGCTCGGCAGGGTCAAGCCAAAGTTGTGCCACAGGAAGGTGAAGATATCCGCCGCTTCATCTATCTTCATCGCCGTGGGTTTACCTGCACCGTGACCGGCATTGGACTCGATACGCATGATAACCGGCTGATCCCCCTGTTGCTTGGCCTGCATCATGGCGGCAAACTTGAAGCTGTGCAGCGGCACCACCCTGTCGTCGTGATCGGCTGTCATCACCATGGTCGCAGGATAAGCCTGAGACTTGACGTTGTGATATGGCGAGTAAGCCAGCAACGCCGGGAACTGCTCTGCATTGTCGGCACTGCCGTATTCACTGGTCCAGGCCCAGCCTATAGTGAACTTGTGGAATCTGAGCATATCCAGTACCCCAACGGCGGGCAGCACGGCGGCAAACAGATCCGGTCTTTGGGTCACGGCGGCGCCCATCAACAAACCACCATTACTGCGGCCATAGGCGCCAAGCTTGCTCTTATTGGTATAGCCCTGATCCAGCAGGTATTCGGCAGCGGCAAAATAGTCGTCAAACACATTTTGCTTCTTGTCGAACATACCGGCCTGGTGCCAGCTCTCACCATATTCAGCGCCGCCACGCAGGCTGGGCACAGCATAGATGCCGCCCATATCCAACCAAGCGATATTGGCCGGGCTGAATCTTGGGGTCATGGAGATGGCAAAACCACCATAGGCGTACAGGAGTGTCGGGTTAGTGCCGTCTTTCTTCAGCCCTTTCTTGTAGGACAGCATCATGGGCACCTTGGTACCGTCCTTGCTGGTGTAGAACACCTGCTCGGATACATAATCATCCGGATTGAAGGCGATTTTAGGGCTCTGGTACAGCTCGGACTCACCTGTCTTGAAGTCAAACTTATAGGTGGTCTGCGGCTGCACATAGCTGTTGAAAGTGTAATAGAAGTAGTCTTTGCTGCGTTTGCCGTATGGGCCGGCAATCTTGCCTTTGCCAGGCAGAGTCACGTCCTGGCGCTTGACGCCGCCCATGGAGTAGATGGACAGCTGCCCCAGCACGTCATGCAGTGAGCTCACCACCAGGTGATCATTGATGATACCAACACTGGCGATAGGGTCCTTTGTCTCAGGGATCACTGTCTTCCAGTCTTTTTTGGCCGGGCGGCGTAAATCTATCGCAATCACTTTGCCGTTGGGGGCATCGAGATCTGTCTTGAAGTAGAACACTGACTTGTCGTTGCCGATAAAGCTGTACTCGGCTTCCAACTCGGAAATCAGCTCGACCACTTCCGCTTTGGGATCTTTGAGTGACTTATAGAAGAAGCGGTTGCGGCTGTCGGTCCCTTGAGAGATGGACAGCAGCAGATAGTCACCGTCTTCAGAAACACCGATACCAAAGCCCCAGTCCTTGTTTTGTGGCCTTTGATAAACCAGCTTGTCCTGGCTCTGATCTGTGCCCAGCTTATGGTAGTAAACCTTCTGGTTGAAGTTGACATCGGCCATCTTGTCTCCGCCGGCCGGGGCATCATAGCGGGCATAGAATACGCCTTCATTGGCGTGATCCCACACGGCAGAGGAAAACTTGATCCACTCCAGTTTGTCGCTGAGCAGCTTGCCGCTGGCAATATCCATAAACTGCCACTGTTGCCAGTCGGAGCCGGACTCAGAGACACCATAGGCCAGCACCTTGCCATCGTCACTCACTGACACGCCGGACAGGGCAACTGTGCCCTTGTCGGAGAAAGCGTTGGGGTCCAGCAACACCTTCTCATTACCTTGCTTGTCTTTGACATAGAGCACTGACTGGGCCTGCAGACCGTCGTTGCGGTAGTAGAAGGTGTTGTCACCCTTTTCGAAAGGAGCAGAGATTTTTTCGTAGTTCCACAGGGTGGTGATCCTGTCGACTACCGCCTGCTTGTTGGGGATAGCCGACAGATACTCCTGTCCAAAAACCTGCTGAGCCTTGACCCAGGCTTCGGTTTCCGGAGTGCTTTCTTCCAGGTGGCGATAAGGATCGGCAACCTGAACACCGTGAATGTTTTCAACCAGCACTTCGGCGCGGGTCGCCGGATACTGGGACTTAACGGTAGCCAGCGCATTCTGACCATTTGGAGTATCTGTGCTCTGGCAGGCGCCGAGCGCCAGGCTCAAGCCAACCGCCAAAAGCATAGGGCGAGCCAATTTTGTAGTTATTGTCATGGAAACTTCCTGTCCGACTAAATAAAGAGGCGTACAGCGGCGTTTTAGCAAAAAATGCAAACGCAGCGACTTGCAAAGTACTATACAAGCAAAAAAAACCGACACAATCGTCAAATGACAATCTGTGCAAGGATTGAACAATGACAAATGTTAATAAAACGGCAACAAGGATTAATTATATAAATTGCAAATTTATGCAGCGACATTGATTAAAGAAGCGAAACGCGGGCTATAACTGCATTTACGTGATTTACATCACCTTTGTAGCATTAGTTTTATTTATCTCATGACGTAGTTTTTCTCGCTTGTTGCTGACACATTCTGTCACTAAAATATGCCTCGTTTTCAGGAAGTATTTACCCCGGTAAATATGAAAACCAAGAACTTCAAAACTGTTGTGTAGTTTTCATGGCAGTTTTCCCTGGTTCTTATGCTTGACTTCCTTCCTTCAATTTGTTGATTGCAATGATTTAATTTTTGCGGCCCACTTGTTTCAAGTGGGCTTTTTTTTATGTTTTAATCGCCACCTTTCCCAAAGACAACAAGGACCCGTATGTCACTGCTGCGTATATTGCTTGCTTACCTGTTACTGCTGGTCGGCGCTTTTTCAACTTATGTCTGTATTTTTGGTGCCTTCCAGAGCCTGCCGGAGCAACAACCGGCAAAATACTTTATGGTTATCTTCGGCGCCTTGCTGGCGGCTGTCAGCCTCACCCTCGCCGGTTTTCTCAACCGCCGCCGTAACTGGTGCCGCTCCAGCGGTATCGCCTTGTTGGCGGCAGCAGGTTTGGCGCTTCTAATCCTAGTGTCCGATGCAGCATACCAAGACAAGGCCCAGTTGCCGCCGATGATCGCCTTAAACGATTATACGGTCGGTGGGCCCGTGATTACTTTGGTGCTGATACTCGGTGGCCTACTGCTATGGCGAGGCATAAAGCAGAATCAAGGGGCTGATAACCTTCATTCAAATTAATTAAGGCTAGCTGAACAGGGAGCAGACCAAGTCTCCTCTAGCCATCACCGCCTCTATGTAAGATAGTGCAATGAAAAAGAAGCAAAAGCCTATTCCCTGGTGACTCTTACCTGCCCCCCGGAACTATCTGTTTAACGCCTGTGGCCTTGGCTCGTAGGCGTCGGTTCCCCACAGCGGCACAGTGGACAGGGCGTGCTTGTGGCTACCGTTGGTTTCTTTGGTGGAATAGGACAGATACAGGAGTGTCTGGTGTTCACTGTCATAGATACGCCTCACCTTGAGGCTCTTGAACAAGATGCTCAAGGACTCGGTAAACACTATCTCGCCCTTCTTCCCCAGTTCAATACCGGCCAGTTGCGTCTTGGTTATCGGCCCTGTCTGGCGACAGCTGATACTCATATCCGATGGGTCGGCAAAATCCAGATTGGCCTCTATGCGACTGATATGACAGGTAACACCGGGCAGTTTGGGATCTGTCTTGGCATCTATGATCACATCTTTGGTGGTAAATACGCCCAGGCTGACCTTGCCTACATCATCGCCGCAGCCGGCGAGCAAGCTTGTCGCCACAGTAGCGACCAAGGCGGCCAAGAGTGGCGTTTTTTTCAGTGCCATGAAGAGTCCTCTTTCAATCAAAGTGCAATAATTGCGACTAACGGTACAGGCGCTCGGCCCAGCGGGTCAAGCCGGCCACCACAGAGCCGAAGTGATCGCCACTGACCAAAGCCACATCAGGGAAACGCGCGCGGATCTGCTCGGTAATATACGGGCTCTTGGCGCTGCCACCTGTGAGATAAATGACATCCGGCTGACATCCCCCTTCCGTCAAAGCCTGGGTGATAAGTTTGTGCACCGTTTCGAGCGATTCATCGATGGCGGCCACAAAGGTGGCGGCATCGACATTCACAGTCAAGGGCCGCGGTTTGGGCGCTTCGACAAAACCTATATCCATAGCGGCTTGCTTACTGTCGCTCAGGGCGATTTTAAGCTGCTCGGCACTGCGCACCAAACGATAACCCAGCTGATCTTTTTGCACCTTCAATAAGCGCGCAAGTTTCGCCTGCTCTTTGGCATCCCGCTGCAGCTCTTCGATCAACTTGCGACTACTCAAGGCAGAGAATTCCCGCTGGGCACTGACATCGTTGACGGCGACCGCGTTCCAGAAGGGTTGCCTTGGCATAGGCTTGCCTGTGTTCAAGGCGCTGCCGAGCCCCAAGTGCGGCATAAAACCGGCCATCGCCAGGGCGATATCCAGATCGTTGCCCCCTACCCTTTGACCACTGTGGCCCAGGCAGTCGTCACTGCGATCTTTCTTGTCTTTAAGCTCAGGCCCCATGCGTACAAAGGAGCAGTCGCTGGTACCGCCACCAATATCCACCACCAGCACCCGCTGCTCCCGGGTGAGTGTCGACTCAAACTCAAGGGCAGCCGCCATAGGCTCATACAAAAAAGCCACATCGGTGAACCCGGCGCGCCGGGCCCCCAGAGTCAAAATAGCCTCTGCTTGCTTGTTGCTCTGCTCGCCGCCAATGCCCTGAAAGTTAACCGGCCGCCCGATCACCACCTGGGAAATTGCCTGTTTCAGGCTCTGCTGCGCCCGGGTATGAATTTCCTGCATCATCAGGGTGACGATATCTTCAAACAGCGCCATCTGATTGCTGAGCAGGCCCGAAGCGCCGAGGAAGGACTTGGGCGAGCGAACATAGAAGCCCTCTTCCGGCATCTCCATATAGGTTTCAATCGCCTGATTGCCGATGAATACCGCTTGCTCGTTGGCAAGCAAGTCCAGCTCCAGGCGCGCCATTCGGGCGCGACTCAGCTCGGCAGTACGTTTGGGTTTGAAATCAGCCTGGGCCGCCAAAGGCAAGCGCTGCAGCACAGACTCGGAAATGAGTTCGCGCTCCATGGCATAAATAGTCGATGGCATATAGTTGCCATCCTCGGCCAGAGGCAAGAGCCGGGTCTGGCCCCCATCCATTACGCCAATGGCGCAGTTGGCACTGCCATAGTCAAAACCTGCAAACATTCCGTCCTCCTGCTTTCGCTGGCTCTAAGTGGCCCGGGCGCCGCTTTTTGCTTTGAAGACAAAGCCTCAGCGCCCGCTCCCGGCCAGGAAACCGGCCGAGAAAAAAGGGCGCAACATAGCATAAGCAGGGCAGAAAACCCAATCGTCAATATCGCTCTCTTTGACCAAAGTGGGGGATTGTCATTCTTTCGACATAAATTCGCTCTACCCTTAGGGAACGCTTCTTGCGTTCTTGCGTTCTGGCAAAGGACAAAGGACTAAAACCATTTGCTGGAACCACGCCTTGTACCCAAGGCTATAAGCAGACGCGGAGCACACATGGGACTTGTTCGCACCTTCCTAAGCGCCGGCGCAACCCCGAATTCAAACCTGGGCCGGGCCCAAATAGCGTAAAACCAAGAAACTGCGCCCCGCCTTTATTCTCTGATTACAAGCGGATATCAGAGTGTTATTGTATATTTGCCGGGCTTTCTCTATGCCCGGCGTCTGCTCACGAGGAGTCTTTACCGTGTCACCGTCCGTCGAAAAATTTTCTCTGGATAAGGAGCTTTCCTGGTTGTCTTTCAATGAAAGAGTCTTGCAGGAAGCGGCCGATCCTCTGGTTCCTCTGGTGGAACGGGTTCGCTTTCTGGGCATATTTTCCAACAACATGGATGAGTTCTTCCGGGTCAGGGTTGCTGCGGTGCGCCGCTCGATTCTGTTATCCAGCCTGCAGGAAGGTCGCAACTCCAGTCGCCATTTGATGGCCAAGATCCAGACCAAGGTCCTGATACTACAAGAGCGTTTCGACGCCATTTACGGCGAGTTAATGCGGGAACTGGCAAGACACAGCATCTTTCTCATCAATGAGAAACAACTGAGCGATTTTCACAGCCAATGGTTGAAAAAGCACTTCAAGGATCAGCTCAAGCGCCACATCACTCCGCTTATCCTCAGCAACCGCTCCGAGCTGTTCAAACAACTCAACGATGACACCACCTATCTGGCGGTGTGCCTCTACAGCCGGGAAAAGCGTCAGTACGCCCTGGTGGAAGTGCCCACCAAAAATGTGCCGCGTTTCATCCAACTGCCGGCTGAAACCTCAAAGCGCCGCAAGCATTTGATCTTGCTCGATAACATAATAAGGCACTGTGTCGATGAGCTATTCTCCCCTTTCTTCGAATATGAAGAGATCGAAGTCTTCTCCATGAAGCTGACCCGCGACGCCGACTTCGATCTCACCGATGAGCTGGAACAGAGCCAGTTGGAAAAGCTCACCAAGGGCCTGAAAAAGCGCCTCACTGCCGAGCCGGTACGTCTGGTGTATGACAAAGAGATGCCGGAGCATATGCTGAGCATGCTTACGGCGCAGCTGAATATCTCCAATACCGAGTGCCTGATCCCCGGCGGCCGTTACCACAGCTTCAAGGACTTTATCGGCTTTCCCAATCCAGGGCGCAAATACCTGGAAAACGACAAGCTTCCGGCACTGGACTCGGCCGGATTCAGTGTCTGTGCCAACAAGTTTGACGCCATTCGCCGCGGCGACATCATGCTTTATTACCCCTATCACAAGTTTTCCCACTTTACCGAGCTGGTGCGCCAGGCGGCCTATGATCCTGCCGTCAAGTTCATCAAAATCAGCCTCTATCGGGTGGCGAGAAAGTCCCATATCATCCAGTCGCTGATAGATGCGGTGAAAAACGGCAAACAGGTCACCACAGTGATTGAACTCAGGGCCCGTTTCGATGAGCAGGCCAATATAGAGTGGAGCCGGGTGCTCGCCGAAGCCGGTGTCAAGGTGCACCATGGGATCCCAAGCTTGAAGGTCCATGCCAAAATGTGCCTTATCGGCCGTGAGGAAGGCGGCGCAATGCGCCTCTATGGCCACATTGGCTCGGGCAACTTCAACGAGGGTACGGCCAGGGTGTATACCGACCTTTCGCTGTTTACCGCCAATCAGGAAATTGCCGCCGAGATAGAACAGGTATTTGAGTTGATTGAGCACCCTTACAGACGGGATAACTTCCAGCATCTGATAGTTTCACCCTATGATGCGCGCCAGAAGCTGACCGGCCTTATCGAGCAGGAGATCATCAATGCCCAGAGCGGCATCAAGGCCGCCATCACCCTCAAGCTCAACAATCTGGTGGATGAGGCGATGATCCAAAAGCTATATGAAGCGTCCAGCGCCGGCGTCAAAATCCGTCTGCTTATTCGCGGTATGTGCGCGCTTATTCCCAATATTCCCGGGATCAGCAACAATATTGAGGTCGTCAGCATAGTGGACCGATTCCTCGAGCACTCGCGGGTGATGCTGTTCCACTCAGGCGGCGAAAACAAACTCTTTCTCTGCTCTGCCGACTGGATGGGGCGTAATATCGATAACCGTATTGAAGTCAGCACTCCGGTATATGATCCCGGTTTGAAGCAGATGATCCTCGATACCCTGGCGCTGCAATTTGCCGACAACATCAAGGCGCGGGTGATCAACAAAGATCAATCCAACCCCTACCGTAAGCGGGGCAACAAGCGTAAGGTAAGATCCCAAATAGCCATACATCAATATCTGGGCAACTACGAAAAACAGCGGCAACTGGATCTGGCCAAGCCCCAGGAACCGACACAATAGCAAAATGAGGACCACCTTGACTGCAACACCCAAGCATTTTGTCGCTGTGGATATGGGCTCCAACAGCTTTCATCTGGTGATAGCCCGCGAGCAGGATGGCAGCATTCAGATCCTGCATAAAGAGAAACGTCTGGTACAGTTGGCCGAAGGGCTGGATCAGGACAACAGGCTGGATAATGACGCTATAGCGCGCGGTCTCGCCTGCCTCAAGGATTTCAACCTCAGGTTTTCCACTCTGGATCAGGCCAGAGTCAGACTGGTGGCCACCCACACTCTGAGAGTCGCCCGTAACCGTGAGGCCTTTATCGAGGCTGCCAGGGCCATTATGCCCTACCCGGTCGAAGTGGTATCCGGCCATGAAGAGGCACGCCTTATCTACAAGGGCATAGCCCACAGCCAGGAGTTGGCAGAGCGCAACCTCATCATAGATATCGGCGGAGGCTCCACCGAAGTGGTGCTTGGCCACAAGACTCAGGCGCAGATACTCTCCAGCCTGCGCTGTGGCTGCGTCAGTTACAACCAGAAATACTTTGTCGACGGCAAGCTAACACTGGAGACCTTTCGCGCCGCCCAAGCAGCGGCCGATAAACAGTTTGCCTCACTGGCCAAGGAATATTTCAGTGGCCAGTGGGATCTCACTCTTGGCAGCTCAGGCAGTGTCAAGGCCATCTGCGAGGCGATGCAGCACTTCTTCAACGATGAAACCATCACTCTGCCCAGGCTCAAGCAGTTGAAGCAGCAGTTGCTCGACTGGGGGCATGTGGATCAGATTGAACTGCCGCAGGTGGACAGCAAACGTGCGCCTTTGCTACCGGCGGGGCTGGCTATCCTGATCAGCTTCTTCAAGAGGCTGCCGGTCACCGAGTTGCAGTTTGCGCAAGGGGCACTGCGCGAAGGCGTACTTTACGAACTTGCCGGGATCAGCCAATTCGGTGATGTCAGCGGTCGCACTGTCGAGAGCATGGCCAAACTCTATCATGTGGACTTGAACCATGCCGCCAAGGTGGCCACTTCCGCCAAACAGCTGTTTGATGCCGTGGCCGACTGTTGGCAACTCGAGCCCTGGCGCTCCCTGCTGGAACATGCGGTGAAACTGCATGAGATAGGGATCCATATCAACTCCCGCGCTCACCACAAACACGGTGCCTACATTATAGCCAATAGCGATCTGCCAGGTTTCAGCCAAGAGCAGCAACAGCTGCTGGCACTGCTGATTGGCAACCAGCGCAAAAAACCCAACCTGGAGGCGCTGGCACAACTGGAGCCCGCTCAGAAATTACGCCTAATCCGTTTAATGGCGCTGCTGCGCCTCGCCGTGTTGCTGAATCTCGGCCGTATCGCCCGCAGCTTGAAAATCACCCGGGTAAAACCCACGGCAACAGGGATGCAGATAAGCCTGCCCGAGCCGCGTCAACGCATCAGCCTGTTTGCCAAAGACCTGCAGCGGGAGCAAAAGCAGCTCGCCCCGTTGGGTTTTGAGCTGCAGATAAGTTATGCCGATAACTGACGTCCTGTGACTAGGCCCTTGTTATATCGGTAACTGGGGGTTAATCAGTGGCTATGATGTCAGTGGCTGTGATGCCCGCCTTCAAGCTGCTGCCCATCTGCCGAGTAGAAGCCTGAGCTGCCATGTTGAATAAAGCCCTGGGTGATCATCTTGGCAATAAAAGGGTCAGACTCACTGTCGCCCACATCGGCAAAGTCGAGGTCCTGGAAACCTGAGGTAAGCCGCTTGAAACTCTCCTGGCTCACAGGCGTCAGCTTGCTGAGCCGATAAACAATACGCTGCTCACCTTGAGTGATAGTCATCTCGGCCGGCAGCTCCAGCTCGCTTATCCAGCTCAATTGCAAAGACTGCGGCTCGGAGGCGCTTTTGTTCGCGTGACTATGGTTTTCTTCATGACCTGCGTCATGACTATGGCTTTGTTCATGACTCTTGCTCTTAAGGGAATAGCTCTGACGGGTGAAGCAGCTATCCTGCAGGCTTTGGCCCTTTTCAAATTGACTCAAGGCTGCAGGCGATATCAGATGAAACTGCCTATCGAGATCGGTGTGAATATTCAGCGCCAAGAGGTCACCACGGCGATAGCTGATAGAGCGTTTCTCCTGGGGGAAATAACGCACATACTCACCATTTTTATGCCAAGCCTCGTAGCTGACAGGGCTGCGTTGATAGATGATGGTATCGTCAAAGCGCGTCAGGGTCAGTTGCTGCTGCCTGGCCTGATCACCGCTGCCAACAGTGATCTGATAGCTGGCTTGAAAACGACCGGGGTTGGCGGCACAAACATTAGCATCATCGCCAATTGAGCCGCCCGCTTTGACATGGGCGTGCTCCTGGCTGCCAGGCTGGTTGCTGACAGACTGAGTATTGGCCATGGCAAACTGCCCCAGAGAAGCTGTGATCCCCAAAGTGAGTGACAGCGTGAGTGACAATGTGATTGACAATGTGAGTGGGCGACCAAGAACGCGAGGGGCTGTGCAATGAGCGGTTCGAGGAGCGATATGAAGCGCTACGCGGGGAAAAAAGGGAAACGCTGGCTTGAATGTTACACGGGACATAATAAACCTACTGATATGACTCTAAAACAAAAGACTAAAACCAAAGACCAAAACCAAAGAAGTAGCCTGATGCCCCTGCTTGAACCTAGGGATAAGCAGGGGCATCAGGCTGCGAAACGCTAAACTTTATTGCGCCGCGGCGGCCTCGGCCTTATTGACCAGGTCACCGGCAAAGTTCATCACATGGAAGATGTGGTTCTGCTCAACCGTACCCTGAACCAGGCTGGCACCCGGGCCGCGAGCGAAGATGGCCACATCTTCACCCGCATGGGTTTCACTTTCCAGCGGCACCAATGCCTCCTGATGGAACCCCACACTCTGGGTGTCTATGTAATTCAAATCCACCCGACCAGGCTCGGCGGCATAGTTGTAACGCTCATCGCCACCGGTCGCCAGCGAGCCAAAGCCCAGACCATTGGCATAACCAACCGTGGTATAAGGCATGCCGTTGGCATCGGTAGAGTTGGTGACCGACGGCTGACCGTTGGCATCGTTACTCTTCACCAGGCCCAGGATAGGATTACCTCGGGTCGGATAGCCGGCGATGGTGAACACATGGCTGTGGTCGGCGGTAACCATCAGCAAGGTGTCATTGGCCGAAGTCTTCTCCATGGCGACACGTACCGCCTCAGACAAGGCTATGGTGTCGTGCAGGGCGCGGGCCGCATTACCGGCATGGTGAGCATGGTCGATACGACCGGCTTCAACTATCAGGACAAAGCCTTTGTCGTTCTTTTTCAGAATATCGATACTCTTGGCCGTCATCTCTGCCAGAGAAGGCTCTCCGGTCACACCGGTCTCGACTCTGTCGTAGTCATATTCCATATGAGAGGAGTTAAACAGCCCCAGCGCATGCTCTGTGCTGCCGGTATCCATCGCCAGGAAGCTGTCACGGTCGGTAACGTAACTGGCGTTGGGGTACTGGGACAGCCACTCGGCGGTCAGATCGCGACCATCGTTACGCTTACCTGCTTTGCCTTCAGGATCGATAGTAGTGTTGGGAATAAACGCGCGGCGACCACCGCCCATAACCACATTGATCCCTTTGCCGTTATTGAAGTCCAGCATCTGGGCGGCAATATCTTTACAGCCGTTGGTGACGGCTTCGGCTGGCAAGTTGCTGTCCGCTTCCCAGTCGCGATCCGGCACATGGGCATAAGTGGCCGCCGGGGTCGCGTGAGTGATACGTGCCGTTGAAACCACACCGGTAGCCATACCCGCCATGGCGGCCAGCTCCAGCGAAGTCACCAGGTTTTGACCGCTGGCGGAGGAACAAACACCGCGCTCGACACCTTCAGCCTGTGAGATCACGCCAACGTCCGTCTTTACCCCGGTGACCATGGCCGTCATGGTGCCGGCCGAATCCGGGGTTTGACCATCGACATTATATGTCTTGGCCAGGCCAAGATAAGGCAGAGTCTCAAAGGAGAGTGAGTTTTCCTCTCCGGTCTGCCCCTTAAGCTGACCATCGAGGATCCGCGCCGCCGTCACAGTTGAAACGCCCATGCCATCGCCGACAAACAAGATGATGTTTTTCGCCGCACCCGCCTGGGTGTTATTGCTCATATTGGACGCCTTGGTGACGCGGTTTTGACCATCGACATACCATTGATTAACGGCGGTCCAGTCTTTTCCGTCACTGCCGTTGCTTCCATCCGTGCCCGGAGTGCCTGCGTTGCCGTCCTTGCCGTTGTCACCGTCACTTCCACAGGCCGCCAAGCCGAGAATCGCGGCCAAAGACAGTACCAGTAATTTCTTATTCATTTCCTTGCTCCCAATTAATACTTAGTACCGCCAAGCTCTTGGGCTTGATTGATAATGTGGAAAATCACGTTCTGCTCCATCACACCCTGCACCAGGTTGGCGCCGGGGCCTGTGGCATGCAAACTAATGTCTTCACCGGCGTGGGTTTCACTTCCCATAGGAATAAGAGCTTGTTGCATAAAGTCTTTGTCTTGAGTGTCCACTGAGGTCAGGTCGTCACGGTTCCCCACAACGGCGCCCGGGCCATTGGTGTAACCCAAGGTAGTGTATGGCTTACCATCGAGGGCAGTAGAAAGGTTTCCATCCACGCCGTGCACCAGACCCAGAATAGGGTTACCCCGCTTCGGATAACCTGCGATGGTGAACACGTGGCTGTGGTCGGCGGTGACCAGAATGAGCGTCTCTTCCGGGTTGGTGTTTTCGACCGCCGCCTTAACGGCGTTGGAGAGTTCCACCGCATCGGCCAGGGCGCGCTTGGCGTTACCGGCGTGGTGACCATGGTCGATACGACCCGACTCGACGATCAGCAGATAGCCCTTGTCATTCTTCTGCAAAATCTCGAGAGATTTCGCTGTCATCTCGGTCAATGAAGGTTCGCCGCCCACATCATCGGCGCGGTCCGCTTCATATTCCATGTGGGAGGAGTTGAACAAGCCCAGCAGGTGATCTGTAGTGCCGGCATCTATGGCGTCAAACTCTGTGCTGTTCCACACATAGGCGGCGTTGTCCAGGTTGTCGACCCAAGCCTTGGTCAAGTCCAGGCCATCCTTACGCTGGCCTTTCTTGTTCTCGCCATCTGTCACGGTTTCAGGGATAAAGGCGCGGCGACCGCCGCCCAGGGCAACTGACAGGGCATTGTCTTTATCGCGCATCACCATCTGGTAGGCGATATCTTTACACTCGTTGGCTACCGCCTCGGCAGGCAAGTTGGCGTCAGATTCCCAGTCACGCTCCGGGCTATGGGCATAGGTTGCTGCCGGAGTGGCGTGGGTGATACGTGCAGTGCTCACCACACCGGTAGATAAGCCTTTGGCATTGGCCAGATCCACCAGAGTCACCAGCTCATTACCTTTGGATGACAGGCAGTTGCCACGAAGGCTCTGTTCGGATACCGAAATCACCCCCGCTTTGGACTTTATCCCGGTCGCAATGGCCGTCATGGTGCCTGCACTGTCCGGTGTTTGCTGGTTGGTGTTATAGGTCTTGATCAATGCGGTATGGTCAAACTTCTCAAAACTCAGGAAATTCTCTTCACCACCCTGGTTACCGGCCAGCTGCTGCCCTTGGTAGATACGCGCAGCAGTCAAGGTGGAGATCCCCATACCGTCACCGACAAACAAAATGACGTTTTTGGCTTTTGCTTTTGATTCTAATCTAGCCTTGTCTGACACCCGCTGGGCGCTTTCCTTATACCAATGGCTGTCAGTTTGAACACTGGGTAACACGGCGCTGTTGGCCGCCATGGTTACCAGGCTGCAAGAGATCAACGCAGCTAATCTATTTTTCATCACTTTCATCATCCGTATTGGGTTGAAGTAAATTGGTCACAAGTAAAGGTAGTGCGGCCTGATTGTCGAAGATCCAGATGACAAATTTGGTTAATCAAGATTGCAGTTATGTGAAGGGCTTTGGCTGGGCAGCACAAATCAAAGGAAAAACCGGCTTGGGGCTCAAGACCCCTGAATGGGGATTGAGTGGGGGGAAGGCTGCTGTTTGTTCCGGCTCGAAAAACCATAGTGACTGGAGGAACCTAAATCATCTGTATATCAAAAAAGGAGCCAATGGGCTCCTTCGATGATTAGATTTCTTAGCGCTATCAGGAGGTTTGCTTGGCCTGCTCTTTCTGACGCTGTTTCTGCTCACGGCGCTTATGGATCACTTCTTTGACATCGGCGCCTATGTGAGCCTCACCGCGGCGCTTGGCCAGTTGCATCTGCCGCTCACGCTCGATAAATCGCCGGCGCTGCTTTTCATCCAGCTTATCTATGCAATGGGGACAGCTGACACCCTGCTCATAGGCCGGGCTCTGCATATCGGCCTCGGTTATCGGCATCCGGCAGGCATTACACTGATCGTACTGACCTTTTTGCAACTGATGATCCACTGAAACCCGGTTGTCGAAGACAAAGCATTCTCCCTGCCACAGACTCTGCTCTTCGGGCACTTCTTCCAGATATTTGAGGATCCCACCTTCAAGGTGATACACCTCATCAAAGCCTTGTTGCTTAAGGTAGGCGGTGGACTTTTCACAGCGGATCCCGCCGGTGCAAAACATGGCTACCTTCTTGTGCTTGGCCGGATCCAGCTGCTGCTTCACATATTCTGGGAACTCGCGGAAAGTCTCGGTCTCGGGATTGACGGCATTCTTGAAGGTACCAATTTGCACTTCATAGTCGTTGCGGGTATCAACCAGCAGCACATCGGGATCGGAGATCAGCGCATTCCAGTCTTTGGGTTTGACATAGGTGCCGACCACTTCTCTGGGATCTATGCCTTCCACACCCATGGTGACTATCTCTTTCTTGAGTTTGACCTTGGTGCGGTAAAACGGCATCTCATCATCAAATGAGCGCTTGGAGACGATATTATCCAGGCCATTCTGGGCATCCAACCAGGCCATCAGGGTATTGATGCCGCTTTCCGAGCCGGCCACTGTGCCATTAATGCCTTCGGCAGCCAGCAGCAAGGTGCCGCGAATGCCATTGTCTTCCATGGTCTCGAGCAACGGCTGACGCAAAGCCTCATAATCCGGCAGGGAAACAAACTTATATAAAGCGCATACAACTATTTTGGACATCATTACCTCAACTTCTGCTGGCTGGAACCTAATTTCCAGTGCATAACAGCCTCACCTTCTGGAACCTTCCTTAGGTGATCGGCCTCCCCAAATGGGGGCGCCATTCTATCCCAATCACAGTAGCGCAAATAGACAGCAAAAGTAGGGTTATTAGGCGATTTCTGAATCAAGTAGCCGTATCGTAACGACTTAATCCTCTATATGCCGTTATGGACAGCAACCTTGCCTGTCACCCGAGTCATTCCTACAATGGCTGTTTTATTGAAATGCCAAGGGACTCTTGTGACTCAAGTAAGCAGTCAAACTATGCTGTACAGCTTTCGCCGCTGCCCCTATGCCATGCGCGCCAGACTGGGCTTGATTGCCGCCGACCAGTCTGTTGTGGTGCGGGAAATTCTGCTGAAAAATAAGCCGCAGGAGATGCTGGCCCTATCGCCGAAGGGCACAGTGCCTGTGATGCAACTCGCCGGTGGAAGGGTGCTTGACGAGAGTCTGGATATCCTCTTCTGGGCATTGGCGCAAGCCGATCCCCACTCATTGCTGCCGCAAAATCCTGAGGAAGAAAACCTTATCTCAGCCCTGATTGCAACCAATGACAGGGCATTCAAGCCTTTGCTGGACAGATACAAATACTTTGACCGTTACCCTGAATTCAGCCAGCAAAGCTATTTCGAGCAAGCGCTCCTATACTTGCTGCCACTGGAGCAGAGACTGGCTGAGGCTCAAGAACATCTCGGGCAGCAAAAGCTACAGGGGCAAAAAGAGCAACAACAGCAGGTCATGTTGCTCGGGCGTATGAGCGCGGCGGATCTCGCCATCTTCCCTTTTGTGCGCCAATTTGCCCATGTGGATAGAGCCAGGTTCAATGCAGCCCCCCTGCCCTGTCTGACTCAATGGCTGCAGGCCTGGCTCGAGCACCCCTGGTTTATCCGCGCCATGAAACCCAAGCCACTGTGGCTGGAAAGCGGCGAGCAACAGCCGCTTTAGCGCCTGCCGAGCAATCTTGGCAGGCGTTTGCGTGCTATCGGGAGCCCGCCAGGTTTTACAGGTGTGACGGTCTGGGGGCGCTGGTATCATCGCCGGCCAAACGCCGCACTTCGGGGGCCTGGCCCTCAGCGACCGCTTGTTTGTAGTTTTGATGCATACGCACCGCCAAGGCCAAATCAGGCCTGATGATCAAACCATCCTCCGCCACATCTATGCCACTGGCTTCACACCAGCTGAGCAGTTGACGTTTACGGCCCGCCAGTACCAGGCTGACACCGCGGCGCTTCAACAGGTGCGCCAAATCGGCAATCATGGCCATCACACTGATATCCAGATGACTGAAACAGGCCACCGCATCGACTATCACACAGTCCACCGGCTCGGGCTGATCTTTTAACCTGAGCAGCAACTGGCGTTTGAAATAACCTGCGTTGAAATAGGTCAAGGGTGAGTTGAAACGGTAGATCATGATCCCCGGGATCGCCGTAGCCTTGTCACTGCGGTCGATACTGCGCAGCACCCCTTTGCGATCGACACCGAGCAGCTGCTCCGAGGGTTTCATCACTACCCGGATAAATTGGAACAAGCCCAGCAGCACTGCCAGGGTGATCCCCGGGATCACCCCGATAAAGAGCACGGCCAACAGGGTGATCAACGCCAGGGTAAAGGCGCCGTTGTCACGCTTTCTCAGCTTCCAGATCCCCTTGATATCAATCAAAGAGAGCGATGCGATAACCAGCACCACCCCGAGCGCCGCCGAAGGGATATATTGCAGCGGCGCAGTCAGGAACAGGGCCACCAGGGCTATCAGCAGCGCCGCTATCACAGACACCAACTGCGACTTGCCGCCATTGGCATCATTAACCGCGGTGCGCGAATCAGCGCCGCTGATGGCAAACCCCTGAGACAGCGCCGAGGCGATATTGGCAAATCCAAGCGCGCGAAACTCCTTATCAGGATCTATATCGTAGCCGTTTTTGGCGGCAAAGCTGCGCGCCGTCAGCATCATGGAGACAAAGCTCACCATGGCAAGGTTAAGCGCCGGCATCACCAGTTCACGGCTGAGCCCCAAATCAAATACCGGTGCCTGAAACTCCGGCAGCCCCCCTTCAATAGTGCCGACCACCGCCAGTTGATACTGCTGCAAATCAAACAGCCATACCAATAATCCGGCCACCGCAATCGCTACCATGGAGGCAGGCAGTTGCGGCCGCAGACGCTTGACCAGCAGGAACACCAGCAAGGTGGCCAGACTCATGCCCAATGTTGGCCAGTGGGTGCGCGACAGATACTCGGCGCCGCCTGCCAGGCGCTCCAGCAAATAGCGGGAGTCGAAGCTAAAGCCAAAAATCTTCGAGAACTGGCCGACGATAATGGTTATCGCCACCCCGTTGAGCAGCCCCATCAAAATCGGCCGCGAGAGAAACTCGGCAAGCACCCCGAGCCGAAAGCGACTGGCCAGCAGGCACCAAATGCCCGTCATCAGGGTCATGGTCATCACCAACTGCCAGTGCACCTTGGCATCTCCGGCGGCCAGTGGCGTCACCACAGCAGCTATCACGGCGCAGGTTGCGGCATCCGGACCCACTATCAGTTGCCTCGATGTACCAAACAAGGCATAAATCAACATAGGTAAAATACAGGAGTATAGCCCGGCAACGGCGCTTACCCCGGTAAGCTGGGCATAAGCGATGGCCACAGGCAAGGCCACTGCGGTTACCGACAAGGCGGCACGCAGATCATCCCGCAACCATTCTTTTTGGTAATGCAGCAATCCTGCCAGCCCGGGAAGTGATTGAGTCAGCAACTCCCTGGTGTTCCATTGTGGAAAATTAACTCTCATATTCAGCACTCAACTCCATCAATTTAAGCGCATACTGTCCTGAGTGGATAATGTAGTGAGCTTATGCCAGGAAGTCATCCAGGGCGAAATAAAATATTCTCACGCCCCACCTTTCCATCTTCCTTTGTCAGTAATGTAAAGAAACGACTCAGGGGGATTGGCTAAGGAAGGCGCGAACAAGTCCCATGTGTGCTCTGCGTCGGCTTACGGGCCTGGATGCAAGGCGTGGTTCGCAGCAAATGCCCTAGTCCT
>NZ_NIJM01000062.1 GCF_002836945.1 Shewanella chilikensis | reverse complement strand
AGAAGTCGGATCGTAGCCATGTCGTTCTGTGAGCCAAGGAGTTGCGGATACGAATTGTCTTCCTAAGACCGCTTGGCCTCCGACGTATGAACACTCTTCATCGAGTTAAATCGTTTTGTCGATTTCTCAATGCCTGTGAGTGTCCACACAGATTTGCTTGTTTATCTTGTTAAAGAGCAATCCCTTAGGCGCTGTGGCCATCGGGTCAGGGCTGCGTATTCTACGCTTTCCTGCTGCGGCGTCAAGAGGTATTTACCATCTTTTTTTCGCCTGCCGTTGAAAGGACTCAAGAGCCTCATTTCTTCGACCCTGTCACGTCTTTCGCGTTGCCGCTGTGCCGTGTCAGTGGGAGCGCATTATAGGGAGCCAAAACTTTTGTGCAAGGGCTAAATCTTAGAAAAACAGGATTAATTTATCGTTCGCTCACAAAAGCAGCCAAACGGCCAAAAAAGCGATATTTTTTGATGAAAAAAGGGGCTCTCGCCCCTTTTTATCCATCTAAGAGTTGTTTCTTAAAACTTAAGGCCCGAAGAAACGTGACTCCTGTTTGGCTTCAACCGTCTCACCATCAACTTCAGTAGTGACAATAAAGTCTATCTTGGTAATAGGACGTTTCAGCTCAACAGGGTCGACCGCCACACTGATAGGCAGCGTCAATACTTCACCGGCCGCAATCTGCACTGTTTGTGGGCCATGCCACTTATAGTTGTTCAACCCATCAATGTGCATCTGGTACTCGTGGGCCGTTTCCGTTTTGTTCAATATCTTCAAAGTGAAGGTATTCTCTGTCATCCCCTGAGTGTTCTCAGTATAGAGCTGATTCCGGTCACGAATGATATCGATGCGCACAGGGGCGATATTGGCACTGGCGTAGATAAACACCAAAATCATCGCGGTAAGCACAACACCATAACCCACCAGCTTGGGACGCAGCACTTTTTCCTTGATCCCTTCCAGTTTGTTTTCCGTGGTGTAACTGATAAGGCCTTTGGCATATCCCATACGTTCCATGGTGGAGTCACAGGCATCGATACAGGCGCCACAGTTGATACATTCGTACTGCAGGCCATTACGGATATCAATCCCTGTCGGACAGACCTGAACACAGAGATCACAATCGATACAGTCGCCCAGCCCCAGAGCTTTGGGATCAGCCTTACGGGAGCGGGGACCGCGAGTTTCACCACGCTTGGTGTCATAGCCAACAATATAAGTGTTCTTATCGAACATGGCAGCCTGGAAACGCGCATAGGGACACATGTGAATACACATAATTTCCCGCATCCAGCCGGCATTACCATAGGTTGCCAGAGTGAAGAGAATGACCCAGAAGTACACGGCGCCGCTGGCCTGTAAGGTAAATACCTCGAGGTATACTTCTCTGGAGGGCACAAAATAAGACACAAATGTCATGGCCGTCAGCAAGGAGATCAGCAACCAGGCAGTATGCTTGGCCGTTTTGCGCCAGAGCTTGTCAAAACTCCAGGGCATCTGATCCAACTTCATCCTTTTGTTGCGTGCCCCTTCGAGCTTTTCTTCAAACCAGATAAAAATGAAGGTCCACACCGTCTGCGGGCAGGTGTAGCCGCACCAGACCCTTCCCAGGTAGGTAGTGACAAAAAACAGTGCAAAGGCGGCAATCATAAACAAGGCCGCCAGCAACGTCAGATCCTGAGGCCAGATAGTCAAGCCGAATACATGAAACTTCTGCTCCGCCAGGTTAAACCAGACTGCCTGCCTATCCCCCCAGGGAAGCCAGGGCAAGATGAGGAAAAACAGCATAGCTATCCATCCCATCCGCCGCCTTAACGTACTCCAGAGACCATCAACCGCACGAACGTAAATTCGGTTGCGAGGATTAAAGCGGTCTGCTTTACTCGCATCAGGCTGGTGAATCTTGATTCGATTGGCTTTCGAATAATCCTTATTGCTCGACTCTTCACTCATCTTTACAGCCTTTTACTGCTTATTGTATAAAAACTGGCGTATTATACCTTGTAACACAAGGGTTATTAACCTTAGTTGGACTAAATGATGAAAGGCTGGATTATTTTGGCAATATTGGCCGGAGTGCTTTATTACCTGGTCACTCAGACGGATAAGCTCGATGAGCCTATTGCCCAAACCGAAGCATTAGTAAAGAAAATTGAACGCAAGCTGGATGCCATGACGGGCACGCAGATCATTCGTCTCGATCAGAGAAAGGCCCGCCTCAAGGCAGATATTGCCGAGCGCTTGTCGGCTTATGAGCTACAGGAGCTGGACGGCATACTGACCACGCCAGATACCCTGATGGACTTCAAAGACGAGTATTGTCGCGGCAATGTCATATCTCATCCGGTTTTCAGCAAAGATAATCTGTTATTCATCTGCGATAACCTCTGAATAAAGCCGCGGGTTTTGTCGACAGTCGCAAAACCCGCACCTGAAATCATTGACCTCCCATGCCAATCCACCTAGCCTTTGAGCCATTATCAATATAGGGGCTGTTTGTTATGACATCTTTTGTTTCCGATACTTTTGAACCTGAATTGTGGGAAGAGGTTGCTGGGTTCACTTTTGAAGACATCACTTACCACAGAGCCAAATCTCAAGGTACGGTGCGAATTGCCATTAACCGTCCCGACTGCCTGAACGCTTTTCGTCCCAAAACGGTTGATGAACTTTACATAGCCCTGGATCACGCCCGGCAATGGTCTGATGTAGGTTGTGTGCTGTTAACGGGTAATGGTCCATCGGCCAAGGGGCAATATTCCTTCTCCTCCGGTGGCGATCAGCGTATTCGCGGCAAGGACGGCTACAAATATGAAGGTGAGGAAGCCGGTAAGGCCGATTTGGCTCGCATGGGCCGCCTGCATATTCTCGAAGTGCAGCGCTTGATCCGCTTTATGCCCAAGGTCGTCATAGCCGTTGTTCCCGGTTGGGCGGTCGGTGGCGGTCACAGCTTGCATGTGGTGTGCGATCTGACACTGGCATCGAAAGAACATGCCGTTTTCAAACAGACAGACCCGGATGTAGCCAGCTTTGATTCCGGCTATGGCAGTGCTTATCTGGCGAAGATGATAGGCCAGAAGCGGGCAAGAGAAATATTTTTCTGTGGCTTTAACTACAGTGCCGATGAAGCTTTTGCCATGGGCATGGTTAACCGTTCGGTTCCTCATGCAGAACTTGAAACCGAAGCTCTGCGCTGGGCCAAGGAGATCAACTCCAAGTCCCCAACCGCAATGCGCATGCTCAAATATGGCTTTAACCTGCCTGATGATGGTTTGGTTGGCCAGCAACTATTTGCCGGTGAAGCGACCCGTTTGGCCTATGGCACAGCCGAGGCCCAGGAAGGCCGAGACGCGTTTCTTGAAAAACGCGATCAGGACTTTTCCAGCTTCCCTTGGCACTACTGATAGTCTTAGACGACTAAAGGCCGCATAAGCGGCCTTTTTAATAGATAAAAACGGTCAAATTAATCTGTTAAACTCTCTTTCAATTATTAATGAGAATTATTATCATTAAATTATCAAGAGAGGAGAACCGCCATGATTAAGACAATGACCTTTGCCATACTGCACTTCAGCGTAGCCTTTACCATCACTTATCTGCTTACCGGAAGTGCGCTTATAGGTGGTGCAGTGGCCCTGATAGAACCCAGTATCAACACAGTTGTTTTCTACTTCCACGAAAAGGTCTGGAAGAGGTACGAAGCAAAAAAGCAGCAGCGGCTGACACAATTAACCGCCTGAGCATACACTCAGGCGATTAGTGGCAACACTTTCAGGCTTGAGCCCAATTACTCAACAGTAACCGACTTGGCCAAGTTTCTTGGCTGATCCACATCAGTCCCTTTGATCAGGGCAACATGGTATGACAGCAACTGCAGCGGAATGGTGTAAATAAGCGGTGCCATAAACTCATCACAATGTGGCACAGGAATTACCTTCATGGTGTCATCGGATGCAAATTCAGCATCAACATCGGCAAACACATACATCAAGCCACCACGGGCACGCACTTCTTCCACATTGGACTTAAGCTTTTCAAGCAGTTCATTATTAGGTGCCACCACTATCACAGGCATGTCGGCATCGATCAGCGCCAATGGTCCATGTTTCAGCTCTCCGGATGCATAAGCTTCGGCATGAATATAGGAAATCTCCTTCAGCTTCAGCGCACCTTCCATCGCTATGGGGTACTGATCGCCACGTCCCAGGAACAGGGCATGACTCTTGTCGGCAAAGTCTTCTGCCAGCTCGGCAATGGCATCATCCAACCCCAGAGCCTGCTCCACTTTAGCCGGCATAGACTGCAGACTCTGGGCGATTGCCGCCTGCATTTCCACACTCATGCTGTTATAACGTCCCAGTGCCGCCGTCAGCATCAACAAACCGGCCAACTGTACGGTAAAGGCCTTGGTGGAAGCCACACCTATCTCGGCACCGGCTTTCATCATATATGCCATGTCGGACTCGCGAACCAGCGAGGATCCGGGGGCGTTACATATGGTCAGGGTTGCCTTGTACCCCATCTCTTTGGCCAAACGCATAGCCGCCAGGGTATCGGCCGTTTCACCGGATTGAGAAATAGTGACCAACAGGCTGTTGGGGAACAGATGCGACTTGCGGTAGCGGAATTCAGAGGCGATTTCCACATTACAGGAAACGCCGGCCCAATCTTCCAGCCAATAACGTGCTGCCATACCGGCATGGTAACTGGTACCACAGGCAATGATCTGTACGTGTTTGATATCTTTGAGAAGCTCGGCTGCATTATCACCAAAGGCACTATCCAGCACCCGCTGCTGGGCAATTCGGCCTTCGAGAGTACGGGCCAGCGCCATTGGCTGCTCATAGATCTCTTTAAGCATATAGTGACGATACTCGCCCTTGTCACCGGCATCATGGGTGATTTCAGATTCTTTCTTTTCACGTACAACCGGGTTACCGTCCAGATCATAGATATGGACCTCACGGCGAGTCACTTCGGCAACATCACCCTCTTCCAGGAAGGCAAAAGTACGGGTCACCGGCAGCAGCGCCAACTGATCCGAAGCAACGAAGTTTTCTCCCAGGCCAAAGCCTATTACCAATGGGCTGCCACTGCGGGCGACCACCAGCCGCTCAGGGTCACGGCGGTCGATGACCACAGTGCCATAGGCACCTTCCAGTTGTTTGACTGTGGCTTGTACCGCCGCCAGCAAGCCGGGGGCAGACTTGAGCTCATGGTCAACCAGATGACAAATGACTTCTGTATCTGTATCTGAGTTGAACTGATAACCCAAGCCCTTGAGCATCTCCCGCAATTTAGCGTGATTTTCAATAATCCCGTTGTGCACCACGGCTATGTCACTGCCGGATTGATGTGGATGCGCGTTGCGCTCACTGGGCTCACCATGGGTCGCCCAGCGGGTATGGGCTATGCCGGTACCACCGGCCAAAGGAGCAGTTTGCAAAGCATCGGCCAACTCCTGCACCTTGCCAACTCTGCGGGTACGGGTCAGTTCACCTTGGTGAATGACAGCCACACCGGCCGAATCATAGCCACGATATTCCAGGCGTTTCAGTCCCTCGATCAAGATTTCAGCAACATCCCTTTGCGCTACTGCGCCAACAATTCCACACATATCAATATCCGCTTAATTTAAAGTTTATGCTGTAAAAGGGGCCAAGATCAGCTTTACCCCTTGATTTGAAATACTTTCAGCGGCTGCATCAGGCAGCCTATTATCTGTCACCAGGGTAGTGACTAACTCCCAGGGCAACTCAAGATTAGGAATTCTGCGACCCACCTTTTCCGATTCGAGCAACACCACTACATCCCGAGAAACATCCGCCATCACCCGGCTGAGTCCAATCAATTCATTGAAAGTGGTGGTGCCTCGCTGCAAGTCAATGCCATCGGCGCCGATAAAAAGCTGGTCAAAGTTGTAGGATCGCAATACTTGCTCAGCCACCTGTCCTTGAAAAGATTCGGAGTGGGGGTCCCAGGTGCCCCCCGTCATCAAGAGTGTGGGCTCGTTTTCCAATTCATGTATCGCATTGGCCAACTGCAGGGAATTGGTCATGACCACCAGCCCGCGCTTATCATTGAGCTCAGGAATAAGCCCCAAAGTGGTGCTGCCACAATCTATGATGATGCGGTTATGATCTTTGATAAGTCCGGCAGCGGCCTGAGCTATGGCCAACTTGTTGCGGGAAGGTGGTTCAGACAAGGTCTGGGTTATCTCTTGAGGAACGACGACGGCGCCACCATAACGACGCAGCAGCAAACCGGTTTTCTCCAGGGCTGCCAAGTCTTTACGTATGGTCACTTCCGAAGTTTCAAACTTCAGCGCCAAGGCATCGACACTGACTTCACCCTGCTGCTGCAGCAGGGTAACTATGGCGTGACGCCTTTGTTGAGTGTTGCGTTTGGTCATTCCAGACTGAATAAGTTTCGATTCGAAAGGCGAATTATATAACTTCGAAACCTAAACGCAATTACTGAGTGAAAAAAGCCGTTAGTAATTCAGCCGATATACAGGCATGCCTTAAAGCCAGCCCGAGCCTGGGCGCATCGCAAGAAGCATTAGATTTCATCCATAAAAAAATGCCGGTCACGGAGTGGCCGGCATTGCTGTTAGCATGACATCTATTGGCGATTAAAACTTGGCTTCCAGCGCCAGGCTCACATGACGACCTTCACCCACAGTCACGTCAGTATTGGAACCGCCGGCAAGATATTCTTTATCAAACAGATTCTTCATGTTAACCCTTACGCTGACATCTGTTCCCATCACATCCATGGTATAGGCGGCGCCCAGGTCAAAACGTACATAACCATCTTTGGTGATCATATTCTCTTTATCAGCAAATCGTTCACCGACATAGACGGCACCAAAATTCAGAGCCAATGCTTCTGTCATCTCATAACGGGTCCAAATATTGGCCGACCATTCAGGCGCATCTATCGGCGTTTTACCATTGAGGCTATCTTCTGCAGGGCGATCATACTCTGCATCCAGGTACATCATGGAACCTGTCATAAACCACTTATCACTGAGTCGTCCCTGAGCACCCATCTCAAACCCTTTATGATGCTGTTCACCACTCTGAGTGGTTATTGACTCACCAGCTCCCAAGTCTTGAGTCACGGTAACATTGGATACGGTTATATCAAACACGGCACCTGTCAGTAATAATCCACCATCGAACAGTTCCCACTTGGTGCCAATTTCGTACTGTTCCCCATATTCAGGATCCAGATTCATCTTGTCATTGACATCATTAGGATCATTAACGCTCCCTTGGGGACTGAAGCTCTTTGAGTAATTCACATAGATACTGCCGTTATCCATAGGCGAATAGATCACCCCAAATTTAGGTGAAACGGCATAGCTGTTGTTCCCGGCACCATCCTTCTTTTGTTCGTCATAACGAACACCGGCCAACAGTTTCCACTGTTCATTGATAGTAACCAGGTCCTGAATATAAAAACCATAATGCTTATAGTCGCTTTCACTGAGTGAAGTATCGTTATGATAGTCCAAGCCTGGATTTGCGATGGGCTGGCCAGGCATGACAGAAACACTCGTGCCTTTTTCGCGCAACTGCCCATAGTAATAATCCAACATATTGGCACCGATCAGGAACTGATGTTCCAGAAAGCCGGTACTGAAGTTACCGGTAATATCAATGAACCCTGTTTTATGTTGCCAATCATCATAACGATCGAATGGACTCACAGTGTAGCCATCTGTAAACGGGTCCTCAGAACCTTTGATCAAGCTTGGAAGAGAGTCCAACCGTTGGCGGTTGAACTGCTGATCATTGTAGCCGGCCTTCACTTTCCAGTTATCGCTGATAAAGTAAGTGAGTTCGGCCCCTAAATTTTCGATGGTATTGTCAGTAAACGCCCATGGCATATCCCAGATAATATCCCGGCCACCAATGAGCTCTCCCTTGCTGTTCAACCAACCACCACGATCTATTCCGGTTTTATCTTGGGTGCGGTCATATTTCAGTGACAGCAAAAGATCATCGGTAATATCAAACTCCAGATTCAGGTAGCCCAGCCAACGATCTCTTTCCTGATTTTCACCATTCTGATATTCGCGCCAATACTGGGTATCCTGCTTAACCAACACAGTGCGATAACGGATAGTTTGAGCTTCATTGAGACTACCACCGGCGTCCAGCTGAAAACGGGTAGAGCCGTTGTCATCGGTATCAAACCCCAGGTTAAACAGTGTGTCGTAGGTCGGCTTCTTGGTTACCATATTGATCAAGCCTCCAGGGCCTGACTGGCCGTAGAGCATACTGGAGGGGCCCTTAAGCACTTCTACCTGCTGCAGGGTTTCAATAGGTTGCACATAGTGCGACCACTGCTGCTGACCATTGATCAGGTACCCAGAACCTGAGTCCAACTCAAAACCACGAATATTAAATACCTGGCGATTCCATTTTTCACTGCCACTGGTCACGCTTGAGTCATTCACCAATACTTCAGCCAGGTTGGTTGCCAGCTGTTCATCGGTAACAAAGTCGGGGATAACGGTAACGGATTGAGGTGTATCCATCAGATTGATATCACCACGCATCGCGCCTGAGGCGACGCCGGTCTTATAATCATTGAAGCTACGGCCGGTAACACTGATACGTTCAATATCTTCTGGTACTTGCTCTGCCGCCAGTGGCATTGAAGAGATAGCAGCCACCACAGCCATACCTACACAGGAAAACTTAAACCTCATAATCACCTCATTCTCTATGCCGGACCGGCAATCAGTTTTATTTTGCCAGCAAATATAAATGAGAAGGATTAGTATTTGAGTTTCTTTACAGATATTTACAATTAAATATGATTGACTTCAAACCCTTAAACGGGTTTGTGAGATAGAAAGCACCCGAGTGGGTGCTTTCATTTAGAGGAATTATTTCTTGTGCTTTTGTGGACGCTTCCAGCCCTTGATATGTTTCTGCTTGACCCTGGTGATAACCAGTTCATCGACGCCGACATCACGGGTTACAGTGGAACCAGCTCCCAGAGTGGCTCCCTTACCTATGGTGACAGGAGCAACCAACTGGGTGTCACTACCGACAAACACCTCATCTTCAATAACGGTCAGATGTTTGTTGGCGCCATCATAGTTACAGGTAATGGTACCGGCACCTATGTTTACCCCTTGACCAATTTGTGCATCCCCGAGGTAAGCCAGGTGTCCGGCCTTGGAGCCAACGCCAAGTACGGCTTTCTTCATCTCAACAAAATTGCCTATGTGGGCATCCTGCTTAAGTTCAGCACCCGGACGTAGACGAGCAAACGGGCCGGCACTGGCGCCATCACCCAACTTGGCGCCCTCGACTATGCTGTAAGGCTTAATCTCGGCGTTGTCGGCAATCTCACAATCGATAAGGATAGCCCCGGCGCCTACAGTCACGTTATTACCCAGCACCACTTTACCTTCGAAGATCACATTGATATCGATCATCACATCCATGCCGACAGTCACTTCACCGCGAACATCGATACGTGCCGGATCTCTGAGATTGGCACCATCCAACATCAAGGCTTCAGCACAGCGTTGCTGATAAGCACGTTCCAACGCCGCTAGCTGCACCCTGTTGTTGGCGCCTTCGGTCTCTATGGAATTAACTGGATGAGCCGTATCTATGGCCACCCCATCGGTATGAGCCATGGCGATCACATCGGTAAGATAGTACTCGCCCTGAGCATTATTGTTTTCCAAGCGCCCGAGCCAGTTTTTCAATTGTTTGCCCGGCAATGCCATGATGCCGCTGTTGATCTCATTAATCTTGAGTTGCTCGGGAGTAGCATCTTTCTGCTCGACTATGCCAACCACCTTGCCATGCTCGCGCACCATACGGCCATAGCCACTTGGATCATCCAGATGTACCGTCAGTACGGCTACGCCATCGTTTTGCCTGGCAGCAAGCAGGGCTTCCAGTGTTTCCTTACGGGTGAGGGGAACGTCGCCATAGAGCACCAATACAGTGTCATTGTCATCTATATGGGGAATCGCCTGGGCTACCGCGTGGCCTGTGCCCAGTTGTTCAGCCTGCAGTACAAAGTTAAGCGGTTGCTCGCCCAGCTCCGTCATCAGCTTGTCGCCGCCATAACCGTAAACCAGATTGATCTTGTCGGCATTAAGTGAATGAGCCGTATCAATCACATGCTGCACCATGGGCTTGTGGGCAACCTTATGCAGAACTTTAGGCAGATCTGAACGCATCCGGGTCCCTTTCCCGGCAGCGAGAATTACAACATTCAATGACATGAGAGATTCCTTTTCTTTGGGCTGGCGCAAGTGTACCGGAATCACGGTAAAAATGCAGCGCTCACGCAGCTTGGAAGCTTGCAAATCTGCTTGGGCAATAGGAATAACAGACACAAAAAAGGCGCCCTGAGGCGCCTTTTTTCAGCAGTGCTGTTATCTGGCAATGTTCTTCTTGATGGTCTCAACGACCCGCAACTGAGCCACGGCCTTAGCCAGTTCAATTGCTGCCGCAGCATAATCGAAGTCAGCACCGGCATCGGCCATATGGGCTTCTGCACGACGCTTGGCTTCTACTGCGGCCTGCTCGTCAATCTCATCGGCACGCATTACAACATCAGCCAATACGGACACGGAGTTGGGTTGAACTTCCAGTAAACCACCTGAAAGGTAAAACACCTCTTCCTGACCATTTTGTTTGACGATGCGCGCCATGCCAGGTTTGATATTGGTCAGCAGCGGAGTGTGGCCGGGCATAATACCCAGTTCACCCTCAGAACCTGTTACCTGTAAATGGGCAACAAGGCCTGAAAAGATTTTGCTCTCTGCACTGACGATATCAAGCTGTACTGTCATGGCTGCCATCCCGTTCTCCTTACCAAACTATGCAATATTGCCTAGTTATTTCTTGTTGGCTTTCTCAACGGCTTCGTCGATAGAACCAACCATGTAGAACGCTTGCTCTGGCAGGTGATCGAACTCACCGTCCAGAATTCCCTTGAAGCCACGGATGGTGTCTTTCAGGGGCACGTACTTACCTGGAGAACCGGTAAAGACTTCAGCTACGTGGAATGGCTGAGACAGGAAACGCTCGATCTTACGGGCGCGGGATACTGTCATCTTGTCGTCATCTGACAACTCGTCCATACCCAGAATAGCGATGATGTCTTTCAGCTCTTTGTAACGCTGCAGAACTGTCTGTACACCGTTTGCCACGTCATAGTGCTCTTGGCCAACAACCTGTGGATCCAGCTGACGAGAGGTGGAATCCAGTGGGTCAACCGCTGGGTAGATACCCAGAGAAGCGATTTGACGAGACAGTACCACAGTCGCATCCAAGTGGGCGAAGGTGGTTGCCGGGCTTGGGTCAGTCAAGTCATCCGCAGGTACGTATACCGCTTGTACCGAAGTGATAGAACCCACTTTGGTAGAAGTAATACGTTCTTGCAGAACACCCATCTCTTCAGCCAGTGTTGGCTGATAACCCACAGCAGAAGGCATACGACCCAGCAGTGCCGATACTTCGGTACCAGCCAGGGTGTAACGGTAGATGTTGTCAACGAACAACAGTACGTCACGACCTTCGTCACGGAACTTCTCGGCCATAGTCAGACCGGTCAGAGCAACACGCAGACGGTTACCTGGTGGCTCGTTCATCTGACCGTACACCATGGCTACCTTGTCCAGTACGCCTGAGTCTTTCATCTCGTAGTAGAAGTCGTTACCTTCACGGGTACGCTCACCTACACCGGCGAATACGGACAGACCTGAGTGGGCTTTAGCGATGTTGTTGATCAGTTCCATCATGTTAACTGTCTTACCAACACCCGCACCACCGAACAGACCTACTTTACCACCCTTGGCGAACGGACATACCAGGTCAATAACCTTGATGCCGGTCTCCAGCAATTCAGTGGTGTTAGATTGCTCTTCATAAGAAGGAGCATCACGGTGGATGATATAACGCTCATCTTCACCGATAGCGCCCGCTTCATCCACAGGCTCACCCAGAACGTTCATGATACGGCCAAGGGTCGCAGCCCCAACCGGAACGGAAATTGGTGAACCAGAGTTTTCTACCTCGATACCACGACGCAGACCATCGGAAGAACCCATGGCGATGGTACGAACTACACCACCACCCAGCTGTTGCTGAACTTCCAGCACCAAGCCTTTACAGGCGCCTTCGCCTGTGATCTTCAGAGCGTCATATACCTGAGGTACGGTATCTTGTGGAAACTCAACGTCCACAACCGCGCCAATCACTTGGACAACAGTACCTGTGCTCATGATTAATCCTCTAAAACTTGTATTCGTTACCCAGCCTAAACCGCGGCTGCACCTGACACAATTTCCGACAGTTCTTGCGTAATCGCCGCCTGACGGGCCTTGTTGTATACCAGTTGCAGATCATCGATCAGCGTGCCGGCGTTGTCTGTTGCTGCCTTCATGGCCACCATACGGGCAGCCTGCTCGGAAGCAATGTTTTCAACGACACCCTGATACACCTGAGACTCCACATAACGAACCAAAAGCTTGTCCAACAAGACCTTTGGATCTGGCTCATAGATGTAGTCCCAGCGATGCGCTACGTCATCTTCGTCTGATTTAGGCAAAGGTAGCAGCTGCTCGATCACAGGAGTCTGCGTCATGGTATTAACAAACTTGTTGAATACCACATACAGACGATCCAGCTTGCCTTCGTTGTAAGCCTGGAGCATTACTCGCACAGTACCAATCAGGTCAGCGAGCTTGGGAGCATCACCTAAACCTGAAGCATGGGCCTGCACCTTGCCACCAAAGCTTTTGAAAAACTGAACACTGCGAGCACCGATAGGGCAGAATTCAACTTCCGCACCTTGCTCTTTCCAGCTTTTCACGTCTGCGACAACCTTCTTGAACAGGTTGACGTTCAGACCACCACAAAGGCCACGGTCGGTTGCCACTACTATGTAACCAACCCGCTTGGGTTCTCTCACCTCCAGGTAGGGGTGTTTGTACTCCAGAGAACCCTGAGCGACGTGACCGATCACCTTACGCATGCTCTCCGCATATGGACGGCTTGCAGCCATGCGGTCCTGCGCCTTGCGCATTTTGCTGGCTGCCACCATTTCCATGGCGGACGTGATCTTCTGAGTGTTTTTCACACTCGCGATCTTGGTTTTAATCTCTTTAGCGCCGGCCATCTCTACTCTCCAATCTGGACCTGAGGTGCCTTATGACACCTCGCATGTATTTACCAGGTTTGGGTTGCCACGAACTTGTCGAGACCAGCCTTCAGCTCAGCTTCGATTTCGGCATTGTAATCACCGCTATCGTTGATCAGCTTCATCAGCTCAGCATGCTCGCCGTTCATGAAAGAGAGCAGAGCGGCTTCGAAGTCACCGATCTTCTTCAGCTCAATACCTTTCAGGTAGCCTTTTTCAGCTGCAAAAATAGATACAGCTTGGTCAGCTACGCTCATAGGAGCGTATTGCTTTTGCTTCATCAGTTCGGTTACACGCTCACCGTGCTCCAGCTGGGCACGAGTTGCATCGTCAAGGTCAGACGCAAACTGTGAGAACGCAGCAAGCTCTCGATACTGTGCCAGAGCAGTACGGATACCGCCGGACAGTTTCTTGATGATCTTGGTCTGAGCCGCACCACCTACACGAGAAACAGAGATACCTGGGTTAACCGCTGGACGCAGGCCAGAGTTGAACAGGTCAGTTTCAAGGAAGATCTGACCATCGGTAATAGAAATTACGTTGGTCGGTACGAACGCAGATACGTCACCTGCCTGGGTTTCAATAATTGGCAGAGCGGTCAAAGAACCGGTCTTGCCTTTTACTTCGCCATTGGTGAACTTCTCAACGTACTCTTCGTTCACGCGGGAAGCACGTTCCAGCAGACGAGAGTGTAGATAGAATACGTCACCTGGGTAAGCTTCACGGCCTGGTGGACGCTTCAGCAGCAGTGAGATCTGACGGTAAGCAACGGCCTGCTTGGACAGGTCATCATAAACTATCAGTGCATCTTCACCGCGGTCACGGAAATATTCACCCATGGTACAACCAGAGTATGGTGCCAGGTATTGCAGGGCAGCCGCTTCAGAAGCAGTAGCAACCACAACAATAGTGTTGGCCAGAGCACCGTGCTCTTCCAGCTTGCGTACTACGTTGGCAATAGTAGAAGCCTTCTGGCCTACTGCAACGTACACACACTTGATGCCGGAATCTTTCTGGTTGATGATGGCGTCGATAGCCATCGCAGTTTTACCAGTTTGACGGTCACCGATGATCAGCTCACGCTGACCGCGACCGATAGGGATCATGGCATCAACCGCCTTATAACCGGTTTGTACCGGTTGAGATACGGATTGACGCTCAATAACACCAGGAGCAATCATTTCAACAGGCGCAAAACCATCGTTGTCGATTGGTCCTTTACCGTCGATTGGCTCACCCAGAGTGTTAACAACACGTCCCAGCAGACCACGACCCACTGGAACTTCCAGAATACGGCCAGTGGTTTTAACTTTTACGCCCTCAGCCAAACCGGCATAAGGACCCATAACTACGGCACCTACAGAATCACGTTCAAGGTTCAACGCGATTGCATAACGGTTGCCAGGCAGTTCGATCATCTCACCCTGCATTACATCGGCCAGGCCGTGAATGCGGATGATGCCGTCACTGACCGAAACGATAGTACCTTCGTTGCGGGCTTCACTGACGACTTCGAACTGCTCGATCCGCTGCTTAATCAGATCGCTGATTTCAGTGGAATTCAGTTGCATGCTCAAACTCCCAATTACGACTGCAGCTTATCAGACAGGCGGTTTAATTTACCGCGGACGGATCCATCTATCACCAGATCCCCTGCCTTGATAATAATACCGGCGATAAGCTCGGCATCGACGCTGCAATTCAGCTTAACTTTGCGTGCGAGACGTTTCTCTAAAGAAACACTGATCTGCTGTTGCTGCTCAGAGCTAAGCTCAGTAGCAGAGACCACGTTGGCTTCGATTTCCTTAGCCCATTCGTGGCGAAACTCAGCATAGAGCTGAGATACAGCAGACAGTACCTCCAAGCGACCGTTTTCAGCCATTACCTTGATCAGATTTTGACCGTGCTCATCAATTTGCTCGCCACAGATATTGATAAAGAGTGCAGCTAGCTTATTGCTGGACATAGATCCAGCCAGCAGTGGCTTCATGGATTCGTTTTCACTCACCATTGCCGCGAAATCGAGCATTTCTGCCCAGTTTTCTACTGCTTGATGTTCAACAGCAAAGTCAAAAGCTGCCTTAGCGTAAGGGCGAGCAATGGTGGTTAACTCAGCCATAACTCAACTCCCTTATCAAATTTCAGCAACTAGTTTATTAACTATGTCGCTTTGGGCGGCTTCATCAATCGAACGCTCGAGGATCTTCTCTGCACCAGTGATGGCAAGAGTCGCAACCTGCTTACGCAGTTCCTCTTTCACGCGATTACGTTCAGCTTCAATTTCTGCTTTACCCTGAGCAATGATTTTCGCACGCTCAGCGTCTGCTTCAGCTTTGGCTTCATCAATAATCTGAGCCTTGCGCTTGTTGGCAGACTCAATGATTTCGTTGGCTGTAGCCTTGGCGTCTTTCAGTTGGTCAGTCGCTTTCGCTTGAGCCAACTCCAGGTCTTTTGCTGCACGGTCAGCGTCAGCAAGACCATCAGCAATCCTTTTCTGGCGCGCTTCGATGGCATTCATCAAAGGGGGCCATACAAACTTCATGCAGAACCACACGAAGATAATAAAGGCGACCGTCTGACCGATTAGGGTAGCGTTGATATTCACAACAGCCTCCTATTTAGAGTTAAGACAGAAGCGTTTATTACAGCATTGCACCCAGTGGGTTAGTAAACAGCATGTAAAGTGCAATACCTACACCGATCATGGTCACGGCATCGAGCAGACCCGCTACAATGAACATCTTAACTTGCAGCATAGGGGCCATTTCTGGCTGACGCGCAGCGCCTTCCAGGAACTTACCACCCAAAAGGCCGAAACCGATAGCGGTACCCAGTGCACCCAAACCAATGAGCAGAGCAACAGCAATTGCAGTAAAGCCCAGAATCGTTTCCATCTGTATCTCCAGTATCTAAATCTGTGTTGGTTGATGATTTAGTTTAAAAAATTTCTTCAGCAGTCCTTAATGATCTTCATGAGCCATGCTTAGGTAAACGATAGTCAGCATCATGAAAATAAACGCTTGCAGCGTGATAACCAGAATATGGAAGATCAGCCAGCCCAGTTGCAGAGTCACACCCAGAGCAGCAATCGCCAAGTTGGTACCATACATCAGCGCAATAAGGATGAAGATCAACTCACCTGCATACAAGTTACCAAAAAGACGTAGCCCCAATGAAATAGGTTTAGCTATCAAGGTAACAGTTTCGAGCAGGAAGTTGACGGGTATCATTGCCCAATGGTTGAAGGGCTGTAGCGTCAGTTCTTTCGCAAATCCTGACACACCTTTGACCTTGATGCTGTAGTAAATAATCAGCACAAACACGCCCAACGCGAGGCTGAAAGTGATGTTAAGGTCAGTAGTCGGTACTATCTTCAGATAAGGCACACCAGCCAAAGCGGCAGTATGTGGTATCCAGTCAACTGGCACCATATCCATGAGGTTCATCATGAATACCCACATAAAAATAGTCAGAGCAAGAGGTGCAATCAAAGCATTGCGACCGTGGAATGTATCTTTAACGCTGTTGTCGACAAACTCGACGATCATTTCGATAAAGCATTGAAGCTTACCGGGAACGCCAGAGGTTGCTTTTTTACCAACGCTGCGGAACAACCACAGAAACAGCACGCCAAGACCAACCGAAAAGAGCAATGAATCAATGTGCCATGTCCAGAAACCTTCACCAACGGTAAGGTTGGTAAGGTGATGCTGGATATAGCCCTGCGGTGTTAATGTTTCACCAGGTGCAGCCATGATTCATCCCACTTAACTTTGCTTGAAGTACAAAGGAGCTGCCCAATGCACAATCAACGCCAGTACATAGCAAATAAAAAGGGGCATGAATGCGACCTTTAAATTGATAAATACCAGCGAAAACAACGCTATTGTCAACAGCAACTTTACCGCTTCCCCCCAGTAAAAGCCTTTGAGAACCTTACCGGCAGAGCTTGCTCCCATATGGGAAAAAGCCAGGGTCGCGAATACAAAATTAGGGAGCACAGCTATGGCAGTTCCTGCCAGAGCAGAATAGCCAAACTGGGCTCCCCACACGGCAAAGAAGATAATTGAAGCACCCCCAGCTATCGCCGCCTGCATCATCACCAATTTATAGGCTGACCAACGGCCACGACGCGCTAAAACCTTACTCAATTATTCTTCTCCGCATTCCTACTTTTTGTTTCGATGACCGGACTACAAATATCCGTATAGAGTCGAGGTACAAAAAGCTTGCGAAAGTATACCTTTTCAAGTCTTGTTTGCAACTTTGAGATAAGTAAAAACCTCACCTTTTAACGTGATACAGCCCCAAATTCGCATAAATGCAATATTAACAAACGTCACAAATTTACACTAAATAGCGTTAACGACGTTTTTTTAATGGATTTTGGCAAGAATGCCGTCTAATTCAGCCAGATTTTGATAGTTAATTACAATTTTTCCCTTTCCCTTACTACCGTGGGAAATGGAAACTTTTGCACCTAACCTTTCAATTAACTGACTCTCCAGACGAGCAACATCGGTATCTTTTACAGGCTTTTCGGCCTCTTTGGCAGGATTTAAGACTTTATTAACCAATCGTTCTGTTTCACGAACGGTCAATTCCTTCGCTACCACCAATCGGGCAACAGAAGTTTGCTCCTCACCTTGCAAGGCAAGCAAGGCTCGGGCATGACCCATCTCAATATCACCGTACTCCAGTAACCGCTTTACCGGTTCATTCAATCCATTGAGTCGCAGCAAGTTCGAAACGGTAGCCCGTGATTTTCCCACAGCATCAGCTATTTGTTGGTGAGTAAGATCAAATTCTTCGATCAAACGGTTAAGCGCAATAGCCTCTTCCATGGCATTGAGATCTTCCCGCTGAATGTTTTCTATCAGGGCGATAGCCACAGCAGCCTCATCGGCAACCTGCTTAACTATACAGGGCACCTTGTCCAACTTGGCCAGCTGCGCCGCACGCCAGCGACGTTCACCGGCGATTATTTCATATTTGTCATCACTGATCTTACGCACCACTATGGGCTGAATAACGCCCTGAGCCTTGATAGATTCAGCCAGCTCTTCCAGCGCCTCCGGCGACATATCTTTACGGGGTTGATACTTACCGGGCTGCAGCAGATCCACATCCAAAGTCAGCAGGGTTTCGCCGGCATCAACCTTGGATTGCTCGGCATCATCACGCTTCTTACTCGCCGCATGGCTGGTACTCAAAAGTGCGTCCAGGCCCTTGCCCAGACCCCGTTTCTTCAGTGTCATGCTCATTCCTTTATGCCTGTTTCGCTTGCTGATTCTGCTCTGAGCGACGAATTATTTCGCCAGCTAAAGCCAGATAGGCCTTGGCCCCAGCGCTACTCTTGTCATAGTACATAGCCGGAGCGCCAAAACTCGGCGCTTCGGCCAAGCGAATATTTCTTGGGATCACAGTGCGGTAAACCTTGTCACCGAAATGCTGTTTCAACTGATCGGAAACATCGTTGGCCAGACGGTTGCGGGGATCGTACATGGTTCTGAGTATTCCCTCGATCCCGAGCTTGGGGTTAACCATGGCCGCCAATTTGGAAATGGTATCCATCAGGGCGGTCAAGCCTTCCAGGGCATAATACTCACACTGCATGGGAACCAATACTGAGTCGGCCGCCGACATGGCGTTCACTGTTAACATATTCAGCGAAGGAGGGCAGTCGATAAAGATAAAGTCGTACTCATCCTGCACCTTTGCCAAGGCGTTGCGCAGGCGAATCTCCCTGGCAAAGAACTCCATCAATTTGATTTCGGCGGCTGTCACATCACCATTGGCGGCAATGAGATCGTATTTTCCGGCAGTGTTACGCACGACGACTTCGTCAAAACTCTTTTCTTCCACCAGCAACTCATAGGCGGTGTTTTCAACTTCGTATTTGTCGACGCCACTCCCCATGGTGGCATTGCCCTGGGGATCCAGATCGATCAATAGCACCCGCCGCTTGGTTGCCGCCAAAGAGGCAGCCAAATTAACACAAGTTGTTGTTTTTCCAACGCCACCTTTCTGGTTGGCTACGGCAATAATTCTCGCCACACTGTCACCTTGTCTGTCAATTTTGTTATTGATGCCCGGTTCCGTTTGCATCAAGTTGCTTGATACGCCAGCCAATTGCAAGGCATTCAAACCTGGGGAGCTATGATCAGCAGATGTCTCTGTTCATCCAATTTTGGAACCTTGAGTTCAATGGATTCCCTGATGCTGTACCCCTCAGGGATCCCGGTTAACTCATCAGGGTTCAGTTGCCCTTTAAGGGCATAGAATACTCCATTTTGCGCCGGCAAATGCTGACACCAGCTTAACATGTCTGCCACTGAGGCAAAGGCACGGCTTAGCACACCGTCAAACCCTTGCGGATCCTGAAAGGCTTCCACCCGGCTCTCAACCGACTGTATATTTTTCAATTTGAGTTCAATCTGAACCTGTTTTTGAAAACGGATCCGCTTACCCAAACTATCGAGCAGCACAAATTCTTTATCCGGATTCAAAATCGCCAGCGGGATGCCGGGCAACCCAGGTCCTGTGCCCACGTCGATAAAACGCTGTCCCTTGATATGAGGAGAGACGACCAGGCTATCCATGATATGACGGATGAGCATCTGCTCAGGTTCGCGCACCGAGGTCAGGTTATAGGCCTTATTCCATTTGTTGAGCATGGCGACAAATCCCAGCAACTGTAGCTGCTGCTCATCCGATGCATTGAGGCCTGTCTCAGCCAGATATGTTTTTAACTGTGCTGCAAGCACGGGTATTCTCCCCAGAAAAATACTGCGGGGCTATTATGCGGCCCCAAAACGGCCAAGGGAAGCATCTACAGCTTCCCCGGCTCTGGAATGGTTTACTGTATCAGGCCGTGCGGCGCAGTAATCCCCGTTTTTTCAGATGTACCAGCAAAATGGAGATGGCTGCCGGAGTTACCCCCGAGATCCTGGAAGCCTGGCCTATAGTCTCCGGTTTATGGGCATTGAGCTTGGCGATCACTTCGTTGGATAAGCCTGGCACTTCGTTGTAATCGAGCTCCAGCGGCAGGCCGGTATTTTCGTTGCGCTGTGCTTTGGCGATCTCTTCCTGTTGGCGCTGAATATAACCGGCATATTTAACCTGGATCTGCACCTGTTCAGCCGCTTGACGATCCTCTAGCCCCGGCCCAAAACCTTCAATCCCCATAAGCTTGTCATAGTCCAACTCAGGACGACGCAGCAGCTCTTCAAACGAAGCTTCGCGAGATATTGGCGTATTGAGATGCGGATTCAGCGCTTCAACCAAAGGTGAATTAACATGGATCCATTGACTGCGCAGGCGTTGCAGTTCAGATTCAATAGCTTCAACTTTGGCCGAGAACTTGGCCCAGCGCTGATCGTCAACCAGTCCTAGCTCACGGCCTTTCTCGGTCAGACGCAGATCGGCATTGTCTTCACGCAGCAGCAAGCGGTATTCGGCACGACTGGTGAACATGCGATAGGGCTCCTTGGTGCCCAAAGTCGATAGATCATCCACCAGCACGCCAAGATAAGCCTGATCCCGTCTAGGTGCCCAAGCGTCTTTACCTTGCACCTGTAAAGCCGCGTTCATACCGGCCAACAGGCCTTGAGCTCCTGCTTCTTCATAACCTGTGGTGCCGTTGATTTGACCTGCAAAGAACAACCCATTTATGGTTTTGGTTTCCAGCGAATTTTTCAGATCTCTGGGATCAAAGTAATCATATTCAATGGCATAGCCAGGGCGCATGATCTCGGCATTTTCCATCCCCTTGATCGAGCGGACCAAAGCAATTTGCACATCGAATGGCAAACTAGTGGAGATACCGTTGGGGTATAGCTCATTGGTATTGAGTCCCTCAGGTTCAATAAAGATCTGATGCGAACTCTTATCGGCAAAGCGATGGATCTTGTCTTCAATAGATGGACAGTACCTAGGGCCTATCCCTTCTATAACCCCTGAATACATGGGGCTTCTGTCCAAACCGCCACGAATTATCTCGTGAGTTTTTTCATTGGTATGGGTGATATAGCAAGAGATCTGCTGTGGATGCTGACTCACATCACCGATAAAAGACATCACAGGAAGAGGATTATCTCCCTGCTGTTCAGTCATCTGCTCGAAGTCGACGCTGCGAGCATCGATACGAGGCGGCGTCCCCGTCTTGAGGCGGCCAACCCGAATTGGTAATTCTCTGAGTCTGTGGGCCAGCGCGATCGCAGGAGGATCACCGGCACGACCACCACTGTAGTTTTCCAATCCGATATGGATCTTACCTCCCAGGAAAGTTCCTGCCGTCAACACCACAGCAGGAGCTTCAAAGGCTAGTCCCATTTGGGTGACAACCCCAATAACTCTGTTGTTTTCAACAACCAGATCGTCAACAGCTTGTTGGAAGATCCTTAGGTTGGGCTGGTTTTGCAATATCTGTTGGATCTTTTGTCGATACAAGGAACGATCTGCTTGGGCTCTGGTAGCTCTTACCGCTGGACCCTTACTTGAATTCAGGGTTCTGAACTGGATCCCGGCATAATCAGTTGCTGTTGCCATGGCGCCACCCAAAGCATCTATCTCTTTAACCAAGTGCCCTTTACCTATTCCCCCTATAGCCGGGTTACAGGACATCTGACCCAAAGTGTCAATATTGTGGGTCAAGAGCAGAGTATTTACTCCCATTCTGGCAGCTGCCAATGCGGCTTCAGTTCCGGCATGACCACCACCTACAACAATTACATCAAACCGTTCATGAAAACGCATAGATTTACCTTTGGCTGAGCAAGGGAAGAAAAAGGAATTTCAGCCGATCATTTTAGCACCTGTAAGGATTCAGGTGAATGCTCTATTTCATGCAGATGGATCGCAAGGGATCTGCCTTATAGATCTTAAGATCTTTATATAGATCTTCTTACTATGTTTACTATTAGGATCGGGATTTTCTGTGGGTAACAATATTAAATCTTTTAAAACATATAGTTAGGCTTAACTCAACCTGTGATCTCTTGGCGATCTATCTCCATTAAAGCTGGGGATAGATCGCGATCTTATCCACAAGGGGGATCTTGCCTGCATTCAGGATCCGATTCATGCAAAGATTGATCAGATCAAAATAAAGTATTATCCACAGAGTTATCTTTTTTTTAGCTGATCTGTGGGTAAGTTAGGTCTAAATTGTGAGTACTTGATGCTTTATTCAGTTGCAAATCTGTTTTAGAGCTTGCCTAACCAGCTATCGAGCCATGCCAGTGCTGGATCTTCCGGTACGGGATCGTACTGAACATCGATCTGGATCTTATCCACATAGGATTGGGCGCCAAGGGCGCTCAGTTGTTGCAACAGCTTTTCCGGGCCTTGACAGAAAGTATCGTAACTCGAGTCTCCGATCGCGCATAAAGCGAACCGACACTCTTGCAGGGGGAGGTTTGATTGAAGTAATTCCTGATAAAAAGGCTGCAAATTATCCGGAAGATCGCCGGCTCCATGGGTAGAGGAAACGATCAACCAAAGGGCTTTGGGATCCAGTTGCTCCAATTTTGGGGTTAGGTACAGGCTTGTCTGATGGCCGTTTTGTTCAAGCTTATTGATGAGTTCTTCGGCGACATATTCGGCTCCTCCTAAGGTGGTTCCGACCAATACTTCGACTTTCGCCATGATAATCCTCTCTGTATGTAGCGCCTGGCGCCTTGATTTTATAAGCCCATATTAATCCAATTTGCGGTGACAGACAGCCTTGGGTAACCTGAGTTTGAGTACTATTACATTGATCCTGTTGTAGGCTCTTTCTGCGCTTGAGGCTGATATGAAACTGAAGTGGTTGCTGATCCTACCGTTGCTTTCTTTGCTGGTGATACTCGGGGGATGGCATTGGTTGTTTACTGTACCGGCAAATGTTCAACTGCAATCTGATAGGGGTGATACCAATACCGGCGCGGCTTGTATCCAAACGCCAAAGGCAAAGGCGCTGGATAATAATGGCGAGTTTGGTGTGTTGACCTGGAATATTCAGAAACAGCAAAATGGCTTATGGCGTTCTCGTCTTAATGATTTTGCAACAGGCAGGCAATTGGTGCTATTGCAGGAAGCCAGTCTTGATCCCGGCATGTATCTCTATTTGAGTGCCGCGCAGTGGTTTTGGCGTTTCGCCAATGCTTTCAGTGTATTGGATACTCCGGCCGGAGTGATGAATCTGTCGAGCAGTGCTCCCTTGAGCAGTTGCGGCTACCGTACTCTTGAGCCCTGGCTGCGGTTGCCCAAGACGGCCTTGGTCGCTAAATATCCTTTGTCTGATGGCTCATTATTGACTGTGGTCAATGTCCATGGAATTAACTTCAGTGTCGGTATTGAGGAATATCGACAGCAACTCAAGTCTTTGACCGAAGCCCTTGCCGAGGAAAGAGTCATGGGGCCTATTATTTTGGCGGGCGATTTCAATACCTGGAGTGAGGAACGCAGTATGCTGCTGGCAGACTTCGCTTCTTCTTTGGGTTTGAATGAGGCTCATTTTGGCGAGGATAACAGGGTGAGAGTTCTGGGGTATCCTTTGGATCATCTCTTTTATCGAGGATTGAAACCCAAAGAGCTGTATGTGCCGGAAACAGATGTGTCGGATCACAATCCTATGGTCGCCAGCTTTGTGATTGCCGAGCGCTAGGCCATAAGGAAGGTGCGAACAAGTCCCATGCGTTCTCTGCGTCGGCTTACGGGCATGGATGCAAGGCGTGGTTCGCAGCAAATGGCCTTAGTCCTTTGTAAGAAGCACAACACAGCAGGCAGGCCTGTAAGCCACGCCCTTCGGGGCTTACACAGCAACCGGCTCTCTGCGTTATCCGACTTTGACAGGCCCCGGCATGCCTTCAGTCAGATGCCTTGAA
>NZ_NIJM01000061.1:19950-24841 GCF_002836945.1 Shewanella chilikensis | reverse complement strand
ACGGTTTTCATGCGATAGAGGGTAACCTTCCCTGGTTGGCTATGCCCAAGACCAAACCCTTGGTAACGGGTCCTCATATGGCTACCGTGGTAGGGCCTAAAAATGAAGAAATCTTCTGTGATAAATATGGTCGGGTTAAAGTGCAGTTCCCTTGGGATAGATATGGCCAGGCAAATGAGCAGAGCAGCTGTTGGATTCGAGTCAGCCAGGGGTGGGCCGGTGGCCAGTACGGCTTTATGGCGGTTCCACGCATTGGTCATGAGGTCATAGTCTCTTTTCTTGAAGGCGACCCGGACCAACCTATCATTACCGGTCGCACATACCATGCTGCCAATCCTGTGCCCTATGTATTGCCGACCAACAAAACCAAAACCGTGCTCAAGACCCAAACCCACAAGGGGCCGGGATTCAATGAGTTGAGTTTTGAGGATGCCGCCGAAAATCAACTCATCTATTTGCATGCCCAGAAAGACCATAAGCTGGAAATCAACCACGACCAGCACTATCAGGTGGGTAACGATAGAGAAAAGCACATAGGACGGGATCAGCGCCTGAACGTGGGGCAGGATGAGTTTCTGGAAATAGGTCGAGATCAGCAGGCATTGATTGGTCAGGATCAAAAGCTGGAAGTGACCAGAGACAGGCAAACCCTGATCAAGCGTCATTATCGCCTCGAAGTCATGGATCGTCGTCACGAGTACTCCAGAGCCAATCACGATTTGGAAGTGGGCGGCCACTACACCCAGAAGGTTGAGGGAAAGGTGTTATTGGAAGCCGGTGAAAGTGTGCTGGTGCACACCAAGTCGCTCACCCTCAATGGCTCGGAGAAAGTCACTATTCAGGGGCCAGGAGGCAAGATACTCATAGATTCCGGCGGGATCACTCTCGAAGCTCCCAATATCAAGCTCAAGGGGCCAGTGGCTGTGACAACCGGGGCCAAGCCCCAATTGGCGACACTGAAGAGTGCCGCAGAAGAGGGCAACCCGATAGTCGATCTTTGTCCCGATTGCGGAGAATAACAGTATGACTATGGTGAAGGAAAATAGCCTCAAGGCGTTTGGGCCCAACTACTTGGTCTTGGATGCAGCGCTATGCCCAGAGCCCCTGTGGTTTGCCAAAGGGGCCGGAGCCGAGTGTCATAGCCTGTTTGATTACCGGGATCAGGCATTGGTGGATAACGGCCCTTGGTTACTCCATCTTGCGGGACAGGACGAGCTGATAAAACTGATGCTGGAGAAAGACACCCATGGTCACAGCGCGCTGTGGTGCAAGAGTGAGCTAGCCCTGCAGCCACTGAAAGAAGCACTGGGGCAAAGGTTGTATGCCGTCAAGCCTGATGGTGAAACTACTCGTTTTCGTTTCTACGACCCCAGGGTCTTACATCACTATTTAACCGAAGAAACGCAAGCCAGAAGGGATGTATTTCTGGAGCCTTTGGGGTCAGTGCTCTATGCATCGCTTAACCCCTTTCGTTTCAATAGCCATTGGCTGAATTGGCAAAGGGAGCCGGACGGATACGGCTGCCAGGCGATATCGATTAAGGAGGATTAATATGGGGACTCCGGTTGCATTGAAAGGACATCAACATATTTGCCCTATGTTCAGCGGCAATACCCCTCATGTTGGTGGACCGATAAACCAGGGAGAAAGTGCTCTAACGGTCAACGGTATTCCTGTGGCCTTAACCGGGCACAAGTGTGACTGCCAGGTTGGCGGGCCAGATACCCTGGTTCAGGGACATCCGAGTTTGACGGTCAATGGCATCGCCGTGGTATTGCAGGGTGCGTCCACGGCCCATGGTGGCAAAGTCATTCAGGGAGATGCTGCCTTGACAGTGTCTTAAGGAGAAGCGAATGAGCTGGGAATTGAGTCAGGAAATCATGGATGCGATGCCAAACTGGCAAAGGCGAAACCAGATCCATGCCCTCGCACGTCACCTATTATCACTGGAAAATCCACCAACAGATGAGCAGGTATGCTATGACTGGCTCGAGCTGCAAGTGAGTCAGGCTTATCAATATGGATTCACCGAGCTGAGTCATCTGCGCTTGGTGGCCGAGGCCTTGTTTTTGGCACAAGTGTCACTCGATGACCCGGAAGTGAGTGCCATAGTCACCAAGACCGGATTGCCTTCAGGACGAGCGGCTATCTTGTTGCAGTGGGCCAAGGAACAGCAATCTTCTACCATGGAGTCTGGTTATGAGCTGTAACGCTGATTGTAAATGCCGCAAGGGTATTGTGGCGCTGGTGTTCGTCCCCGGCATTATGGGCACCCGCTTGATGAATGGGGAAAGCGAGGAGTCCGTGTGGGACCCCGCTGCCGGGGGAAAGTTCAGTGGTCCCAGCAGTACCGCCATGGAGTTGAAGGCCGAACGTGAAGCCGAGCTTGCTGCGGCGCAGGCGGACGATGATGATGGTTTCTTTGAGGGGATAGGTAAATGGTTTAATCGAAAGTGGATAGGGATAAAGGAAAAGGGGCGCGGAATAGCGGAAACCGGCCGTAAGTACCGAACCAAAGCCGCCGCCTGGCCTCGCATCAAAGATTTGATTTTTGCCGGACCAGTGCAACGTAAGGCCTTGTTGGTTGATGGTAACACGGAGTATAAAAAAAGGCCGATTATCGATCGGGATGATCATTTATTAGAGGTGGATCCAGGTACTGAAGACTATTTCAGGGTCTATACCTCAGTACCCAAGTCGCAGATGGAACTCAAAAAGCGTCGGGGTTGGGGCGAAGTGCTGTGGGACAGCTATGGCCCGCTGCTTCGATATCTTGAGTCGAAGGAGCCGTTATTTAAACGCCTGTATCCCGGGCTGCAATTCCCGGTATTTGCCGTGGGCTACAACTGGATGCTCAGCAATAAAGTGGCCGGAGAGCGACTCAAGGATAAACTTGAGGAATTCAGGGCACAGTTGCTCGAAGAAGATAAAGAAGGCGATAACCTGGGGCTGACCAGGGACGATATTAAGTTTGTGGTTATCAGTCACTCCATGGGCGGATACGCCTCCCGCGCCGGCTTTATCTTAAGCGGCCTGGAATCTCAAGTCGAAGCCGTTATCCATGGCGCCATGCCAACCCACGGCAGCCCCTCCACCTATTTTCAGTTTCGCTGCGGCGCCGTCGGCCACGGTGCTGTGGGGCAGGTCGTCAAAATGGTGCTGGGCAAGAACGCCGCCGATACCACGGCAATACTGGGCTTTTGTCAGGGCGGGCTGGAGCTGATGCCCAATAAGCTCTATGTGGATGCGACCAATAAGGGTGAGTGGCTGTTTGTCAATAAGGACCCGGCGAAACAGCCTGACAAACGAGAACTGTTGCAGATAGGCTATGGCAGTGGCATTTATGACTTCTACCGCCGTTTCGATACCTGGTACAGCCTGGTGCAGCCTCCCTTGTTGGCACCTGAGCTGGCCAATCCAACCGATGAGCAGCTTGAAGAGCATAAAGAGGCATTTTTGGATCGTATTGATGCCTGTGAAACCTTTCACGATAAATTGGCGGCTAACTTTCACGCAACGACCACACTGCTCTACAGCAATAACCCGGACACCAAGGCGTTTGATACCTGTGAGTGGCAGCTGCAGAACAGCTTGACCCCGGGGCTGGAAACGGCGGCGGTGGAGCGCTGGCAAGTCATAGGCGATGAAAACCATGACTGGCTCTCGGTCAAGGGCGAAGTCAAGCTGTTGAGTAGCAGTGAGCTGGCGGAGCATCAAGACAAGTTAAAGAGCTGGATGGAGCAGAACCGCTATGGCCATCAGCATGCCCACATGCCGCCTAGGGCTCAAAGCGCCAGCTTCAGGTTGGGTAGCGAGACGGCCAAGGGTGATGGTACCGTGCATGAAGGCGCGGGCAAGTATCCCAAAGGGGTGCAGACCATCGGCTTAGTGGCGACCCAGGATCACCAGGGGTTTTACAATTGCCCCGATGTCAGGGAGCTGATGGTCGGTGTGCTTCAGTCTTGGCTGCCGGATATTCACCAGAAATTCAAGGGGTAGAGATGGCAGAAGGTTATCGCAAGAGGATTAAACGCGGGCTGCTCGGCAGTCTGGCATTAGTTTGTTTTTGGCAGGGAGAAGTTGTGATGGCACAAGCGGAAAAAATGCAAGAAGGACCGGCGAGTATGGTGTTTACCAAACACTGCGTGGGCCGTTTTGAGTTTGAGTTACCCCAAGAGATGCAACTGCTCACCTCGGGTTATGGTCAGCCGCAGTTTTTTATCAACATCTATCATCAGAACAATACCGACCGCAAGAAAGGGGTGATAACCGGTGAACACAGGCTTGAGCAATGGCTGGCTTATGTGGAGGAATTGCGCAGTAAGGCAGACAGATATCGACCCACAAAATACGTTATTAAAGACTTGGAACGAGAACTGAAGACGGTGGTTTTTTATGAGGGCTCTAGACGTAGTAGTCCTGAATCAAATACAAAACATAAGTTTGCCAGCTTTTTTTTCAAGGATTTTCCGGAGCAGCAGTTGGGGCTCAGTGTTGAAGGCAGCGCCAATAAGTTTATAGCCCGCAATGCGCCCAATGTGGATGAGATATTGCAGCAGCGGCTGCACTGGATGCGTCAGGCGATAGATAAGATTGAATATCAGCCCTGGCCGCATAAGCAAGCGGGCGTCTGTTTGCAAAGAAATTTATTAGTTGCCAATCTTCAGCCACTCAAAGACGAACTCGGAGATTATCACGAAAACTATGGGGCAGAGTTTTTTAATGGTGCAGACAAAGGCTCAATGTTTAAGGTGTTAGTGAATGTGTACGGCAAAGGTGAAGAAAAAGCCTTGAAAGAGGAGCTGAGCCGCTACAGCGGCATGATGGCCTTTTTCGCCAGCAGCAAGACCAAGGTGGCCGGGCGGGAAGGACGGCTGTTTATCAGTGATGG
>NZ_NIJM01000061.1:0-19027 GCF_002836945.1 Shewanella chilikensis | reverse complement strand
CTGCGTATAAGGAAGGCTCTTATCACGAAAACTATCAGGCGGAGTTTTTTAACGGAAAGGATTCACTGTTTGAGATCATCGTGAACGTGTATGGCAAAGGCGAGGAAAAGGGCTTGAAAGAGGAGCTGAGCCGCTACAGCGGGATGATGGCCTTTTTCGCCAGCAGCAAGACCAAGGTGGCCGGGCGGGAAGGCCGGCTGTTTATCAGTGATGGCAAATACTCGGATACCCAGCGGGAGTTCACCTGGGTCAGCACCGACAGCAAAATCAACAGTGTCCGTTATGCCCATATGGAGATCAGCGGCAAGATAGAGATAGAAGATTTTCCGGCGATGGCGCCCTTGAATGCCACCGAGATGATAGTAGGGCTGCTCAAAGGCGTGCGGGTTAGAGAAAACGGCATGGTCGGAGTGAAGGACTAGCGAGTGGAATGAAACTTGATAAGAGCATGCCAGAAGTCTTTAAGTGTACTAGTTCAGACTTGATCTGGTTATGCTGAATTAGTTCCGACCAGGTCTGACACAGCTTCTTGAAAAGTTGAGAGTTATCCGTTTTGATTATTTGGTGATAAAAAGGCAGATTTCTCTGCCTTAGTAAACGTTATACACACTTTTAGTTACTGTATATAACCTAAGCCCCTTCCCACTAAAATCCTCAGTCATTCACTGTTACAGACTATCAGCCCGCCGGTGAATAGTAGGTAGCCGCACCTGGGCCAACCGGCAGCCCCAGGCCGAATACCCAGAGGAAGAAGAACAGGGTCCAACCGACGAAAAACACCAGCGTGTATGGCAACATGGTAGCCACCAGAGTACCTATCCCCAGGTCCTTCTTGTAGCGCGCGGCGACCGCCAGGATCAGGCCAAAGTAACTCATCATGGGCGTGATAAGGTTAGTCACAGAGTCACCTATTCGATAGGCCGCCTGAATGGTTTCCGGCGCATAACCCACCAACATCAACATGGGCACAAATATCGGCGCCGTCACTGCCCACTGGGCCGAGGCACTGCCGAGCATCAAGTTGATAAAGCCACACATCATGATAAACAGCAGGAAAACTATCGGCCCGGTCAGCCCCAGGGCGCTGAGGGCATCGGCGCCGGTCACCGCCAGCACGGCGCCCAGATTGGTCCACTTGAAGAAGGCCACAAACTGCGAAGCGAAAAACACCAATACGATATACATGCCCATGGTGCTCATACTGTGGGACATGGCGTTGATCACATCGGTATCTTTTTTCATGGTGCCCACCACCTTGCCGTATACCAGGCCGGGAATGGCAAAGCAGACAAAGATAAACACCACGATTCCCTTGAGAAACGGCGAGCCGGCCACTTCTCCCGTCTCGGGGTGACGCAGTGGGCCCCACTCGGGTACCACGGTCAAGGCCAACACGGCGCCGAGCAGCAGCGCCGCCAAACCGGCCATTTTCAGCCCTTTTTTCTCCTGTTCGGTGACAGTTTCCATCCGCTGATCTTCCAAATCGACACTGGCTTCAGAGACATCATAACGACCCAGTTTGGGTTCAACGATTTTCTCCGTCACCAAGGCACCGAGGAATGAGATCAAAAAGGTGGAGACAAACATGAAGTACCAGTTGACCTCGGGGCCCACAGTGTAGTCCGGGTCTATCATCTGCGCCGCCGCTTCGGTGATCCCGGATAACAGGGGATCCACGGTTCCCAGCAGGAGGTTGGCACTGTAGCCACCGGATACCCCGGCAAAGGCCGCCGCCAAACCCGCCAAGGGATGCCTGCCAAGGGAGTGGAAAATCATCGCCGCCATGGGGATCAGCACTACATAACCCAGTTCGGCGGCAGTATTGGAAACGATTCCGGCAAAGACTATGGTCAGGGTAACCAGACGCTTGGAGGCTCCCATTACCAGCGCCCGCATGCCGGCCGACAAGAGTCCTGAGCGTTCGGCAATCCCCACCCCGAGCAAAGCCACCAGTACAGTGCCCAGCGGCGTAAAACCGGTAAAGTTGGTTACCAGGTTGGAGACTATCATCCGCAGACCTTCAGCATTCATCAGGCTGACCACATGGATCAGGCCATCGGCACTACGGCCACTGGCGCCTTCGGGGCGAGGATCCACTACTGTGACTTCAAAATAACCGGCAACGCCGGAGATCAGGATGACGGCTGCACAAAACAGCGCAAATAGCGTGATGGGATGGGGCAAAAGGTTGCCCAGGCGCTCCACCACATTAAGGAAGCGGATAAACCAGCCACTCTTGGCGGTTTCGAGCGGTTGCTGAGAATGATTGGACTGCATCTGATTTCCCTGTCTGCCGGCTCGGCTGCCGGTTCTATTTTCATGGCCGTAACATCTACGACAAGCGGCCCGCCATTTTGCCGCGACACTTTTAACTGAAACTTAACCTGAAAGAATTGCTGGGAAATTGAGGTAAAAAAAAAGGACCCAGGGCGGGTCCATAAAGGCAAATTCGCTGAACTAATCGCTTTGCCCCAACGTTGTGTCGTTACAATTTACAACACGCTGTCTGAACCCGGCCTGAACACAATAAAAGCTATTTGTAAATAGGATGAATCCGATTGTTCGCTTTGACCGATGCCAAACAATTTTCCTGCCATCCTTAACAGAATTCGCTCAACATGAGTCAAAAACTGCTGCTTTTTTACCACTCAAAAACAGATAAATACTCAATAAAAATCATTGTGATAACGTTTTTACGCGCTAAAAACATACAGTAAAAACCTCCAATTCAAAGGCTTTTACTTAAATCCACCTTTAAAGGCATATAAGTGATGGTTTTCATTGACTTGGCAAGACTCGCCGTCAAGGGGTCAGCACAGGTTCAAAATCACAACAAAGATGCATTTGCGGCCATTTTATGATTAGCTGGCGCAGTTCAGAAAAAACTGCAGGGAACTTTAGCAAATATGGATGGATTTTTGTTGATACTGGCGATCGCCGTGATACTGATTTATCTCTGGTATGTCAGCCTGATAAAAAAACGCAACACGGCCCGTGAAGCCCTCTCCGGCATAGATGTCCAGCTCAAGAAAAGGGCCAATCTGCTGCCCAATATTCTCACCATAGCCAAGCGCTTCATGGACCATGAAAAACAGCTGCTGACCGAGATCACCGAATTACGCACTCAACTGACCCAAAGCTACAATCCGGCCGACACAGATGCGGTAAAACAACATCTGGATTTGGCCAACCAGCTCAACAGCCGTGTCGGCCAGTTGATGGTGTCGGTAGAAAACTACCCTGAACTCAAGTCAGACAACACCATGTTGCAGGCGATGCAGACCTATAACGAAGTGGAGGCCCATATCTCTGCGGCGCGGCGCTTCTACAACTCGGCGGTCACTGAACTCAACAATGCGGTGGAAATTTTCCCGGGTTCAATCATAGCTTCCATGGCCAAGGTACAGGCTCTGCCCTTCTATGAGGCGGATGAAAGCGCCAAAAGTCCGGTCAATGCCGGCGACTATTTGAACTGAGACAGAGTAAAAGATTGACCCGTGAATATTATCACCTTCCTGATGGGGGCCAAGATTTCCCCGGTACGCCCGGGAAAAGGCTTACAGGCCCCCAGCGAAGACCTGCCCAAGCTGCAGCAATACTATCGCCAGCATATACAGCCCAAGGCCAGTCAATATGAAAGACTGAGGATCAAGAGCCTCAAGCAGTGCCGAACCCGGGTAGCCCTATTTGTACTGACACTTGTGGTGACTCTGCTACTGGTTTGGCACTATTGGTATGACCTTATGTACTACAGTTCCCTTGGCCCGGAAGCTTCGTTTGCCCTCGCCCTTACCCCAGTTTTGCTGATGTTTTTCTGGTGTCAGAAACCCATCAAGGCGTTTCAAAAGCAAGTCAAAAAAAATCTGTTCCCGCTGATCTTCCGCTATTTCGGCGACGACTTTACCTTTAGTCCCAACGATGGTTTGCCACTGCGCCCTTTTCGCGATGCCGGCATTTTGCCCAAGCATGACATAGCGCATTCCAGCGATTTTATTACCGGTAGCTATAAACAGGTCGAACTGGGGATCAGTGAATTAGTGCTGAAGTCAGAATATCGGGATAGCAAGAATAAGAAGCGTACCAGCGAGGTATTCAAGGGACTGGCCATGACCTTTACCGTGCCACAAAACTTCGGCTGTCATGCGGTATTGATCCGCGACCGCGGCCTGCTGGGGAAACTCTCTTCCAGCTATTCGGGGCTGAAGCAGATGAAGCTGGAAGATCCTGTGTTCGAGAAAGAGTTCGATGTCTTTGCCGACAATCAGATCAATGGCCGGGTGTTGATGAACCCCTTGTTTATGGAGCGTTTGCTGGATTTGAGCAAGAAGTTCGGCCGGGATCTGCGCTGCGCCTTCCACGGCAGGCAGCTGTTGATCCTGTTTCCCAGTAACAAGGATAGATTCGAGACCGCATCCATCTTTGAGGGAGCCACCTTCGAAAAGGAGTTCAGCCAGATCCACAGTGAAATGCAGCAACTCTTTGCTATCATTGACATATTGAAACTGGAAACACGGACGGGTTATCAGGCGTGAAGCACACTTCCGGCCAAGGACTCATCTCTTTGCTACTCTGGCTGCTGAGCTCGGCGCTGCCCTTTGCTGCGCTTGCCGGCACCGAGATACCTATGCCTTCGGAAAAGGCCACCATGGGTGAAGAGCCCTCAGCTATGGATAAAGAGCATTCAGCCGTAGGAAAAAAGCCTTCAGCTATTATGGGTAAAAAGCCCTTCGTCATGAGTGAAAACCCTTCAGCTATAGCTAAAGAGCCTTCGACCAAACCCCGTATAGTGGCGCGTTACTCCGAACACGGCATCAGTGACAGCAGTCTGCCGAAGCGAAAAATCTATCAGTACCGCCAGGCCAACGGCGTGATGGCGTTCAGTGACAAGCCCCCCGGCAGTCAGGAATATCAGATCATTCTCTATGATTGCTTCGCCTGCCGACCTGACTCCAAGGTGAACTGGCAAGCAATCCCCCTGTTTGGCAGTGACTATGCCGCCGAAATCACCCTCGCCGCCCAAACCTACAATCTGGATCCTGCGCTGATCCGGGCGGTGATCCACGCCGAGTCGGCCTTCAACGCCAAGGCCTTGTCCCGTACCGGCGCCATGGGGCTGATGCAGTTGATGCCGGATACCGCCAAAGAGCTCGGTGTCAGCAATGCCTTTGTGGTATCACAGAATATCGACGCCGGTAGTCGCTATCTGGCGCAGATGCTGGCCCGTTTCGATGGCGACATGACCCAGGCGCTGGCTGCCTACAATGCAGGACCGACCACAGTGAGCCAATATCGCGGCGTGCCACCCTACCCGGAAACTCGCGCCTATGTGAAACGGGTGAAGATTTTACTGGAGCGCTACCGCAATTTGAGCCGTGCCTGAGAGGCGAAAAAACAAAGAAGTGAAGATGTTTAACCTCAACTCCCTCGGCCTTTGCGCCTGCCTGCTGATGCCCTTTTCCACCATAATAGCCTGTGATGACAGCCAACTTGGGCCGGTTCCCACAACCGCCGAAGCAATAGCGGCAGTAAAGCAAGTCATGCAAAGCCACAAGGGCGAGCTAGACAACAGCATGAACGACGAGGAGATGCTGGATCAGGGCAGCCAACTGACCCGTACCATCTTCTGTGAGGCGGGCTACAGCCTCAAGGCCACTTGGGCTGCCTGGGCTCAGGACCAGTGGAACGAGCAGTCGGCTTACGATGGCCCCAACGGCATGGCACTGCGCAATATGATGAGTATCAGCGCCTATTTGATAGAGACCAATCCGCAGCAGGCGCTGGCGCTAGGGCTCATAGATGAGGCGACGCTGGCCGAGCTGAAAGCACTGTCGGAATAATTCACCACAGCCGCTTATCACCACAGTCGCTATCACACAGTCGCTTAGACGCCGTAAAGGCCACGGTTAACAGGCCGGGCCGTTAGTACACAACTTGGTATCCGACTTAGTACCCAATTAATACCCAGTGACCCGGCCAACAGTTTTTTATGATGGAACTTAGCTTACTCGCCCACTTCCCAGGTGACAGTGACGCTGCCGCCCCCCTGATTGAGCCTGGGGTGAAGCCAGGCCAGCAGCTCTTCGGCCTGGGTATCCAACTGCCATGGCGGGTTGATGACCCACAGACCCGCCGCCGTCATACCGAATTCATCCGAGTCAGGCTTGATACTCTGCTCTATCCGTAACTGGCGCCGAATACCGCTGTCTTTCAGCTTCGTCAGCATGGCTTCAGTCTGGGCTCGGTTAACGACCGGATACCAGAGCAGATACACTCCGGTGGCAAACTTGCGATGGGCCTTGATCAGGGTATCGGCCACATCCTGATAGTCACTCTTGAGCTCATAGCTGGGATCCACCAGCACCAGTGCCCGACGCTCCAGTGGCGGCACCGCGGCCAACAGGCCCTGCAGACCGTCGCCGTGAACCAGCTTCACCTGACGGGCACCTTCAAAATACTCCTGCAGCAATTCAACATCGGTATTGTGCAGCTCGTGCAGCAGCATTCTGTCCTGCTCTCTAAGGTGCATATCCACTATCGCCGGAGATCCGGGATACCAGGCCAGCTCATCAGTGGCCTGCTCCTCGTTGCCTTCATTGAAATGGCGTACCGCCTCCAGATAGGCTGTCATCGCCTGCGGCACACTCGTTTCCTGCCAGAGCTTGCCTATACCTTCCAGATATTCCCCTGTCTTTTGGGCAAAATCATCTTCCAGCGCATAGCCACCGGCACCGGCATGGGTATCGATATAAACCAAAGGTTTATCTTTCTTCTGCAACAAGCTCAGCGCCTGCAACAAGATGGAATGTTTGAGCACATCGGCATAGTTGCCGGCATGAAAACCGTGACGATAGCTGAGCATGGGTTCCCCAATGACTGACGGGTAAATGACCGCGGCATTATAGCTGCTCTGCCTGCGAGTTGCAGCTGAACGTATTCAGTCAGGTTGGCATTTGGCATAATGGCGCCAATTCAGCCAAGGACTCAAACACAGTGAAGCAGCCAAGCCATAGCATTTATTTTGATACCCGGGAGCCGCGTCTGTGCGCCATTGCCGAGCGCTGGGGCCTGAAGCATTCAGAAGACTCTGTGTTTGCCTTGGGGTTTGAGCAGGAGATGCTGACCCTGTTCAAGCGTGACGAACCCAAGCTTGGCGGTATCTGTGTCGATTTTGTCGGCGGCGCCGTGGCCCACAGACGTAAGTTCGGCGGCGGCCGCGGCCAGGCCATAGCCAAGGCGGTCGGTCTCAAGCAAGGCGCCTGCCCCTCTGTGGTAGATGCCACGGCCGGTCTAGGCCGTGATGCCTTTGTGCTGGCGAGCCTTGGCTGCCAAATGACGCTGATTGAACGTAACCCCTTGGTGGCGGCTCTGCTGGAAGACGGTCTTAGCCGCGGTTATCAGAACAGCGAAATCGGCCCCTGGATGCAGCAAAGAATGACGCTGCTGCACGACTCAAGTCTGGAAGCGTTGAGCCAGATAAGTCCGCAACCGGATGTGGTCTATCTGGACCCCATGTATCCCCACAGAGACAAGTCGGCATTGGTAAAAAAAGAGATGCGGGTATTTCAGACCCTGGTCGGTGCCGATACCGATGCCGACGGCTTGCTGGCTCCGGCGCTGGCACTGGCGAGCAAGCGGGTAGTGGTCAAACGGCCGGACTACGCCGAAGACCTGGCCGGAGTTAAACCCAGCACTGTTATCGCCACCAAGAAAAACCGCTTCGATGTCTATGTCAAAGCGGCGATGAACTGAGACCAAACCGCCCGCTTGAGTCTGCAGCCATTTTGGTGTCGCTGAACTCATAAGTTGATATAGGGGCCATCGAATAAACAGTGTCAGGTGTTCACTATGAATCTGTGCCAATCCGTTATGGGATTAAACAGTCAAACACTGCCTTCCGGCATCCGAAATAGTACGAGATGACTCTATCCGGGCGAGACACAACTATCAACTAAAATGTCATTGATTTGATGCTGATTAATCTCGCTATCAAATACATGCTGATATTGACCTCTCAGAGCCAGAGTGCCTTCGATTGCAATTTGATAGGCGCAGAATAGTTGCGGCGTGAGAAACGCATAGGTGGCACCACTGGTGGCCTCTGCTTAATAACCAGCTACTAATAATCCTAAATAAAAGGCGGAACAACCTTTGGGATTGAAGCTGCCCCGGTGATCTTTGCCCTTTCCATGCTAAGAGGCCCTAACCAAAGGCAGGATTGTACATCCGCAACACAACACCCGAATACTCAACTGTGTCCATAACAATAAAATTACTGAGCAAGTCAGTAAAGGACTACACTATTGGAAGCCACCAAGTTCACGCTCGGTGACCCAATCGTTTAGCGATACGATGCCCGACTCCTGAAAGAGCCTGACAACCTCGGCAGGTGTCAGTTGCCCGAATGATAAGAGCGGTTCTCCGATGTACCAGGCCCAGGCAGCATGATCGGATTTAAACCAAGACAGATCAACAAAGCAAGCTATGTGATCTAAGGTTGTAAAGTCCACCTGAGCCCAAAGAGTCGGGTCCTCAATTCCCGTTTAGCTATGTACAAACTTTATTGTTCCTAAACACAATTACACCACTTCACCGGCGGCGTAGCCGGAACTCCAGGCCCACTGGAAGTTATAGCCGCCAAGCCAGCCACTAACATCCACCACTTCACCGATAAAATAGAGTCCGGGATGACGCTTGGCCTCCATGGTCTTGGAGGATAACTCATCGGTATCCACTCCGCCCAGAGTCACCTCGGCGGTGCGATAACCCTCGGTGCCGCCGGGTTGGATCTGCCAGCAGTGGAAATAGCTGTCCAGCGCAGCCACATCGGCCTTGGACAGTTGGTTGAGGTTCTTGTTGGGTAATTCGCCCAGCTCGAGCAGCCTCTCAACCAAGCGCTTAGGTAACAGCCGAGATAATCCATTTTTAAGCGACAATTTTGGTGATTCAGCAGTAATTGTTTTGCACCAGTCGACAAAATCCAGGTCCGGCAGTAAATCAAACCGCACACTCTGGCCTGGCTGCCAGTAGGAGGAGATCTGCAGCACAGCCGGCCCGGACAAACCTCTGTGGGTAAATAACATGGCCTCTCTAAACTGCCTGCCGCACTCGGCTTGGGCGATAACCGGCAAGCTGATGCCAGACAAGCCTTCAAATCTGGCCTTGTCTTCAGGTTGCAGAGTAAAAGGAACCAACCCAGCTGTGGTAGGCAGCACCTTGATGGCAAACTGCTCGGCAATGCGGAATCCAAACGGTGTAGCCCCGAGCTTGGGCATGGACAAGCCACCAGTGGCTATCACCAGAGATTCACAGCGATATTCTCCTTCACTGGTTTGCAGGCTGTAACCGTCATCTGTGGCTGCCACAGACAGAATTTCGGTACGCAGCTGAATTTTGACCCCGGCCCAATCGCACTCAGTGGTCAGCATATCGACGATATCTTTGGCCGAGCCATCACAAAACAGCTGTCCCAGGGTCTTCTCGTGATAATCGATGCCGTGCCGCTCGACCATGGCGATGAAGTCCCACTGGCTGAAACGAGCCAGCGCCGACTTAACGAAGTGTGGGTTACTGCAGAGGTAGGCGCCCGGTTCAATGTTCTGATTGGTGAAGTTACAGCGACCACCGCCACTGATCAGAATTTTGCGCCCCAGTTGTTTGGCGTTATCCAGCAAGAGGACATCCCGGCCCCGATACCCGGCAGTGAGGGCACACATTAACCCTGCGGCGCCAGCGCCGATAATGATCACCTGATGCTGTTTAACTGACATAACGCTCACTCTCGGGCCCAACAAGGGGCAATAAAAAAGGACGCTATTCTAGCATCCTTTTCCGGGATTGGAGATGGCTCAGTCTGCCGAGGTTTCCGACTTCTTCTCTCTGGCCAGCAGTTCTTTGGCAGCATCCAGAGGCGATTTACCCTGATACAGCACCTGATAGATCTGCTCGGTGATCGGCATCTCTACCCCCAAGCGCTTGGCCAGGGTGTAGACCTCTTTGGTGTTGCGGTAACCTTCAACCACCTGACCGATTTCGGCCTGGGCAGTATCGACATCACACCCCTTACCCAATGCCAAACCAAAGCGACGATTGCGCGATTGGTTATCGGTACAGGTCAGCACCAGGTCCCCAAGACCCGCCATTCCCATAAAGGTAGAAGCATGAGCACCCAAGGCCTCCCCCAGACGGCTCAACTCCACCAGACCACGGGTGATCAGGGCTGTACGGGCGTTGGCACCAAAGCCTATACCGTCGGACATACCGGCGCCGATGGCGATGACATTCTTGACCGCGCCACCGAGTTGCAGGCCGATAAAGTCGTCATTGGCATAGACCCTCAGACGTTTGGGGCTGTGCAACAATTCCACCAGATCCTCGGTAAACTCGGCATCGGTACCGGCCACAGAGATAGCGGTTGGTAAACCTGCCGCCAGCTCTTTGGCAAAAGTCGGTCCGGACAATACCGCCAGCGGATATTTCTCCCCCAACACATCGCGGGCAACATCCTGCAACAGGCGACCGCTTTCCGGCTCCAGCCCCTTGGTGGCCCATATAATGCGGGCATCATCACGCAGCAGAGGCTTGGCCTGAGCCAGCACTTCGGCGAAAACATGACTTGGCACCACCACCAGAATGTTTCGCGACGCCGCCAATGCTTTAGCCAAGTCGGCTTCCATTACCAAGGACTCGGGAAAGGCAATTCCGGGAAGAAAGGCTTGGTTACTGCGCTCGGCAGCGAGTTTGGCCACATGCTCGGGCTCATGCCCCCACAACAGGGTGCTGTGTCCATTGCTGGCCAAAGAAATGGCAAGGGCGGTGCCATAAGAGCCCGCCCCCAATACCGTTATTTCGGCAGTATCTTTCATCGGCTGATTACGCGTTCGCTTCTTCGGCCGGAGCTTGCTCGGCGGCGGCTTGACGCTGCTGCACATATTGAGCGAACAGGGCGTCGAAGTTCACAGGTGCCAGGTTCAGCTGTGGGAAAGTACCACGGGATACCAGGCTTGCCACAGTTTCACGGGCATAAGGGAACAGAATGTTAGGGCAGTAAGCCCCCAGAGAATGAGCCAGTTGAGGATCGCTCAGACCAGAGATAGAGAAGATACCGGCTTGTTGTACTTCACACAGGAAAGCAGTTTCTTCACCATTTTTAGCAGTCACAGTCAGTGACAGTACTACTTCAAAAACGTCGTCGGCCAGCTTGGCGCTACGAGTATCCAGATCCAGCTTAACTTCAGGATTCCACTCTTTCTGGAATACCGCTGGGCTGTTAGGGGTTTCGAAAGAAACGTCCTTGATATACACGCGTTGAATGTTGAACTGTGGGGCTTGTTGTTCGTTGTTTGCTACTTCAGCCATAATTCCTACCTATCCATTTAGTCTCGGCTTGCAATGAGCCGGTGTTTAGGGTGTATGTTACTCGGGTCAATTGCGACTCCCAGTCATCATCCCTGCTATTCATCTGTTCAGCGCCGGAACAGAACTCAGGATGCCGGTTGCCACTTCAGTATGGCCACTCTACTAACAGAGCGGCGCCAAATGCAATGACAACCGCCGACACTCATTATCTTTTGCTTTTGGATACAGGCATATTTGCTGCCTGCCAATCACCCATACCACCTTTGAGGTTAAAGACTTTTTCAAAGCCTTGCTTAACCAATATCTGAGCCGCTTGAGATGAGGTCATGCCAGCGTTGCATACCAGTATAATGGGTGTGGTTTTGTACTTTTCAAGGTTCGTGGTCTGATTATTTTTGATATCGGCCATAGGCACATTCAAGGCATTGAGAATGTGTCCCTTGCGAAAATCGTCCTTGGCTCGCACATCGACCACCTTGGCATCTTCCTTATTCATCAAGAAAATCGCTTGCTGATGATCGACGCTTTTAACCTTGGAAAAACCGGATTTGAACAGGGTTACAATCACGGCGATAAACAAACCCACCCAGGCCAGGCTCAGCATGGGGTGGGCTTTAAGAAACTCTATATATTCCTGCATTTTTTACTGCCTGTTATCTATTGGGCCATTTAGGACAAGCGCAGAGTATACCCAGAGGCCAGGCAGATTGCAGCTGTTTCGCTGCAGTTTTGCCCCTTGAATCGGCGTTAAATCGCGGCCCTTCCTATTGTCGCAATCGGGTAAATGGCTTTTGCCCTCAGGGCAGACGTAGTAATATTTAACCAATTTCAGATTTGACCGATTCTTTCAACTTTACAGGTATTAACATGAAGACAAGCAAACGTCCTTTGGCACTGCTAATTCTGGACGGCTGGGGTTATCGTGAAGGGACGCATATGAATGCCGTCCATCATGCCAATACTCCAGTTCTCGACAGACTCAACGCCGAATACGCCCACAGTTTGATTTCCGGCTCAGGTAAAGATGTTGGTTTACCCGACGGGCAGATGGGCAACTCTGAAGTGGGCCATATCAATATTGGTTCCGGCCGTATCGTTTATCAGGAACTGACCCGCATCAGCAAGGCCATTGAAGATGGCGAATTTGAGCAAACCCAAGCACTTATCGAGGCAGTCGACGCCGCCATCAAAGCAAACGGCGCAGTACACATCATGGGACTGCTGTCACCCGGCGGTGTTCACAGCCATGAAGATCATCTTGAAGCCATGTGCCGCATGGCCGTCAAGCGGGGTGCCAAGCAGGTTTACCTGCACGCCTTCCTTGATGGGCGTGATACACCGCCACGCAGTGCCAAAGCCAGCCTGGAACGCTTCGACAAGCTGTTTGCCGAATTAGGCCGAGGCCGCATAGCCTCCATCGTTGGCCGCTACTACGCCATGGACAGGGACAACCGTTGGGACCGAGTCTCCCAAGCCTACGATCTGATCACTCAAGGTCAGGGGAAATACAGCGCCGACTCCGCCGTGGCCGCGTTGGAAGCTGCCTATGACCGAGATGAAAACGATGAGTTTGTTGCCGCAACTGCGATTCTAGATCAGGGTAAGGCCACAACACTGAACGATGGCGATGCGCTGATTTTCATGAACTTCCGTGCCGACCGCGCCAGACAGATCACCCGCGCCTTCGTCAATCCGGACTTCAATGGTTTTGAACGCGCAGTAACGCCCAAGGTCAACTTTGTCATGCTCACAGAGTATGCCGCCGATATCAAGGCTCCGGTAGCCTTCCCATCGGAAGACCTGGTCAACACTCTGGGCGAAGTACTGCAAAATCGCGGTCTGACCCAGCTGCGTATTTCTGAAACCGAGAAATATGCCCACGTAACCTTCTTCTTCAACGGCGGCAAAGAGCAGCCATTCGTGGGTGAAGACCGTATTCTGATCAACTCGCCCAAAGTCGCTACCTATGACTTGCAACCTGAGATGAGTTCGACAGAGCTGACAGATAAGTTGGTTGAAGCTATTGAATCAACTCAATATGATGTCATTATCTGTAACTACCCCAACGGTGACATGGTAGGCCATACCGGCAAGTTTGATGCTGCGGTCAAGGCTTGCGAAGCCGTGGATACCTGTATAGGCCGAGTAGTGGACGCTCTGGCCAAGGTAGATGGTGAGTGCATTATCACTGCCGACCACGGCAACGCCGAGCAGATGGTGGATGAAACCACAGGTCAGGCTCATACCGCTCACACCAGTGAGCTGGTGCCCTTTATCTATGTCGGTCGCGAGGCCACTATCGATGAAGGTGGCCGCCTGAGTGATATCGCCCCCACTATGCTAACGTTGATGGGACAGAGCATTCCTGACGAAATGACAGGGCGTCCGTTAATCCATACAAAAGAGTAACACTGACCCGGTGCAGAAGCGTATTTTAGCCAAAGCCAGCATACTTGCTGGCTTTCTCGTGTTTTCCTCTCAGCTGCAGGCATCTGATCTGGAGCGGCGTCAGTCCGAGTTAAAGGCACTGCAATCCCAGATCACCGCGCAGCAAAATGCCCTGAGAGACACAGGCAAGCAGCGGGAAAAACTACTGCAACTGCTGAAAAAAGACGAGCAGGCTATCGCCAATGCTGCCCGTAAGGTCAACCAAACGGAAAATGCCCTCAGCAATACCGAAAAACGCCTTGCTGAGCTGAAACAAAGAGCCGCACAGCTGGACAAACTCAAAGAAAGCCAGCAGCAAACCCTGGCCAAGCAACTGACCAGCGCCTATCTCGCCGGGAATCATGACTACAGCAAGATGCTGCTCAACCAGCAGGACCCGGCCACCATAGAGCGAATGCTGGCCTACTATGAATACCTCAACAAGGCCAGAATGCAGGCCATAGAACAACTGAAACAGACCCGCCAGGAATTGTCGGCAGTGCAGCAAAGTGAGCAGCAGGAACGCAATCGACTCAACCAGCTGGTATTGGATCAGAAGGCTCAATCCAAGCGCCTCAATCAAGAACAGGATCAACGACAGCAAACACTGAAGGAACTGCAACGCACCATCAGCAGTAAAGCCTCGGAGCTGGAACAACTACAGATAGAAGAGGCCTCTCTGAAACGGGTTGTCGAGCAAGCCCTGGCCGCCATGCGCGATAGCCCCAGCATGGATGGATTGGCCAAGTCCCGTGGTGCCCTTAACTGGCCCACTAAGGGCAGGATCAAAAACAGCTTTGGCAGTCAGCGTTCCGGCAGTGTGCGCTGGAAAGGTGTCATGCTGTCAGCTCCGGAGGGCCAGTCTGTCAGTGCTGTAGCCGCCGGCAAGGTGATCTATGCCGACTGGCTGCGCGGTTTTGGTATGGTGTTAGTTGTCGATCACGGCAAAGGTTATATGAGCCTCTATGGCCACGCACAGGCGTTGCTGAAAGACGCAGGCGATACAGTCAAGGCTGGCGAAGCCGTGGCACTGGTAGGACGTTCCGGAGGACAAACCGAGCCTGGCCTATACTTTGAAATAAGGCATAAGGGGCAAGCTGTCGACCCGACAAATTACTGTCGGCGTTAGTCAACAGCCCCCGGCACTTCAAAGGGGGCAACATGGGCAACTCTATTCGTAACCTGCTGTATATCGGCCTTGGTATCATCATGGGAGTCTCTCTCAGCCTGGCTAGCCATGAAAACTTCCCCAAACCCAGTCACACCCACGAGCTTTCATTACTGCTGGATGTGATGGATACAGTGGAAACCTACTACGTCAGGGACATCAGCCGCAGGGAGCTTGTCGACGCCGCTATTGAAGGCATATTTCAACGACTCGACCCTTATTCCAGTTTTCTGAAACCTGAGCAGATGAACAGCCTCAGAGACAGCAACCGTGGGGAATACTTCGGCTACGGCTTTGAAGTGTCCACGGAAGGGGAAAAGCTCAGAATTATCGCGCCTTTTCCCGGTTCTCCAGCCGAACAAGCCGGGATCATGGCCGGCGATATTGTTACCGCTGTCAACGGTAAGAGTATTGCCAAGCAGTCCATGGAAGAGGTACTTAGCCAAATAAAGCAATTCAGCAACAGCAATAGCGAGTTATCGCTGCAGCTACATCATGCTCACTCAGATGTCAGCTTTGAAGTCAGTCTTAAACCAGCCACTATCAGCGTCCACTCTGTACTTGGGAAAATGCTAACCAACGACATTGGTTATATTCGCCTGGCAAGTTTTCAGGAGGACTCTACCCGCGACATAGTGCGACTATTGAGCGAATGGCAACAGCAGCCAATGAATGGTTTGATTCTGGATTTGCGCAACAATCCTGGCGGCTTGCTGGATCAAGCGATTCGAATTGCCGATCTGTTTCTGGATAAGGGTCGCATCGTCGCCACCGAAGGACGCTTCTTCGATGCCAATTCGGATTACTATGCATCTTCGCAAACCATGCTGGCCGGCGTGCCCATATTGGTGCTGATCAATCGTGGTTCAGCTTCAGCATCTGAAGTACTGGCGGCGGCGCTGCAGGAGAACAACCGTGCCAAGGTGATAGGTGAAACCAGCTTCGGTAAAGGCACAGTACAAAGCCTGATCCCAACACTTATCGATGGTAATACCATCAAGCTGACCATAGCCCGATATACCACCCCCAAGGGCCAGGATATTAACGCCAAAGGAGTGGAACCCGATATAAAAATCGCACCCAATACTGTTTCCGATAACAAAACTGTGCCTATAATCGACCTCATATCTCCCCATGCAGATACCGCCAGCGATAGAGCCATAAACTCGGCAGTGGCATGGATACAATCAAATAAATAAAATTAATATCAAACGTGCGCTATTGTTTCTACCTACTACTGCTGGTCGTAAGTTGCTCTCCTGCATGGGGAGCAAAACTGGCAATCGTCATCGATGATATTGGCTACCGCCATACAGATGAAGCCGCCCTATCCTTACCTTCAGCCGTGACCTTGTCTGTATTGCCACATACCCCTCTCGGGCAACAACTGGCTCGCCAGGCTCACAACAAGGGCCATGAAATTATGGTACACCTCCCTATGCAGGCACTTAACGGCAAGGCCATGGGACCAGGTGGACTCAACAACCAGATGTCAGAAACCGAGTTTAAAGCAACTCTCAAACAAGCCCTGCAGAGCGTGCCCTTTGCCAGGGGAAGTAACAACCATATGGGGAGTTTGTTGACTCAACTCGAACAACCTATGGGCTGGTTAATGGAAGTACTGCAACAGGAAGAGCACTTCTTTATCGACAGCGTTACTACCCGTTACACTAAAGCTGGCGAGAAGGCCGATGCCTTGGGTGTTCCGTTGCTAAGACGTCAGGTGTTTCTGGATAATCAGCTAACCGAGCAGGCTTTCGAAAGACAATTGGACTTGGCAATAGCCAAGGCCCAAAGCGAAGGTGAAGCCTTGATGATAGCTCACCCTTACCCAGAGAGTATGCAGTTCCTCAAGAAGAAACTGCCAGAACTGGCAAAGATAGGGGTCACTCTGGTGCCAGCTTCCAACTTACTACCAATCTCATTGGCCCAGAAGCAGAATACCAGCGGTGAAAAACTCTAACTAGAGTTGCAGTACAGGGATCTCCAGATCCGGCAGCAAGGCTCGCAACTCCTGTTGGTTGCTGACAATGTCTGCCAGGGTATAACGATCGAGCACAGCCAGATAAGCATCCACAGCTTGGGCCAAGACCCCTTTCAACTGACAAGCCGGGGTCAGTCGACAATAAGGCTTGCTGCAATCAATTGGCGCCAGTGAATTTTCCAGTGCCCGCACCAATTCGCCGACATTGATCTTCTCCGGAGCCATCCCCAAACGAAAACCACCGCTCTTGCCGCGTATTGTTTGCAAATAACCCAGCTTACCCAGGTGATGTACTATCTTGGAGACATGATTAGGTGAAAGATCAAAAACCTCTGTGATCTCTGCGATTCGAAACAAAGTCTCTCGCTCCGGTTGAATCGCCAGATACATAAGAGTTCTTATTCCAAAATCTGTATAACGCGTTAACTGCATCTTTCACCTTCAGAAAGAGGTTTCCACCTCTAAAGAGCCTATCAGCCAGAGCGCCTCTTCGTTGCTGTTACCACATACATCCACCGATGCAGAGAAATCACTACACACATCAGGACGTTTAGGGGAACCAAAGAGGCGACATAGATTGTTGTCATCAAGTTGCACACAACGAACCCCAGCGGGTTTACCTCCCGGCATCCCAGGAATGGCACTGCTGATGGAGGGTGCTATACAACAGGCACCGCAACCGATACGACAATCCACAATCATCACCTGTAATAGAATATGACTATTATAACGACAAAAAATTTTCGGGTAAGTACTCAAGTCACAGACTCAAACGAATCCTACAGCCAAAGCGAATATAACGATAGCACTTATATATTCTCTGTCGTCAACCTCAAGAACCGGGATACTCCAGACCTACAAGGATAATACCAATCTCTTTAATTATGTGATCTAATTAGCCAACACTTTTTCAGCTGCCAGATCATGAGTCATCCCGACATCGCTTCATTAGCAAAATCCGAGAAAAGCGCACGTAAACGCATTCGCTATCTCGCCCTGCTTCACTTTATCGAAGGTCATTCCCGTACCTCTATCGCCAGTATGTTGAAGGTCAGCAGAACCAGTGTGAATAAGTGGGTCACCACTTATCTCTCCTTGGGACTATCCGGCCTGGATGACAAGCCAAATCCGGGACGTCCCGCTAAATTGTCCTCTCTTCAACTAGCAACCCTGAAAGAATTCGTACTACTCAAAAGTCTATCTGAGCAAGGCGGCAGATTAATGGCCAAGGACGTCGGCCACTTTATTCAGTCTGAATTTGGCGTGACTTTCAAGCAAACGAATATCTACCGTTTACTACATCAATTAGGCTTTTCCTGGATCACTACGAGATCACGTCACCCGAAACAATCTGAAGCCGTGCAAGAGGCTTTTAAAAAACTTCCCAATGGCAATGATCCTTAACACCCCGGGACACGTCGCACTCGATCGCATCGATGTTTGGTTTCAAGATGAAGCCAGATTTGGTCAACAAAACACCACTACCCGTATTTGGGCCAAGAAAGGGACTAGGCCACGAGTGGTAAAGCAGCAACAGTTTGAATCAGCGTATTTATTTGGTGCAGTCTGTCCGGCAACAGGCGCCACGCAAGCTATAATCGCCCCCTTTGCCAACAGCGATTATATGCATGAGCACTTAAAGTTGATTTCGGCCGCAACGGGATCAGGACGCCATGCTCTGGTCATCATGGACGGCGCGGGCTGGCATCAACAAGATTTGGCCGATGATTTTGATAACCTCAGTATTCTCAAACTTCCCCCATATTCACCTGAACTCAATCCAGTAGAGCAAGTCTGGCAATGGCTTCGTCAACATGTGTTGGCAAATCGCTGCTTTAGTGGCTACGACGATATTGTTGAGCAATGCTCCATCGCATGGAACAAGTTTATTGGAGAGCCGCTGAGGGTGATTCAATTATGCTCTAGGCAGTGGGTAAGAATGGTCAGTTAATTAACGTAATTGGTATAACTCTGTAAATTTGCAGAAAAGAACCAAAACGAAAAAAGCCTCATCTTTCGATGAGGCTTTTTCTTTAAGTTGGCGGAGCGGACGGGACTCGAACCCGCGACCCCCGGCGTGACAGGCCGGTATT
>NZ_NIJM01000060.1 GCF_002836945.1 Shewanella chilikensis | reverse complement strand
TGTTCAGCGCGACGGTGAACTTGAACGGCTTGTGCACACGCTGACCGGAAGGCATACCAGACTGAGGATCGGTTGGCACAGTCACAATGTGATTGAACTCCTGAACCAACATCTCGTCTTCATGACCTTCCACAAAGATGTCACCGACAGATTCTGCAGTAAAGGCGCCGGCAGTCAGGTTGCCCTGAGTTTGGCCTTCGATAGAGATATAACATGGTGTTGGCATGATAAATTCCTTTTTAAAAATTCAAAGAGGTTTGGGATAAACCTGTTTGATGAAAAGCAACTCTCATGCCAAAATGTAAAGCACTGATTTATAAGGAAAACATAAAAGGCCTTTTCATGCTGGGCAATTTCTTGCCCAGTTCCGGGCAATTTTTTGCTCAGCGGGCAATTTTTTGCCCGGTAAGCATTACCAACCAATTTAACAAGCGGATATTCACCCAAAGCAAATATGCTGGATTTACCATTGATTTTGAAACAAGAGCGTCAGGCTTTCTTGCCACTGGGTTTAACTTCTAGATAAAGGCCATCAGAATCATTTAGACAATAGAACTTTTCTTTAGGCTTTGCTGAACGGCACTGGGTGTCTGTGAGCACAACCTTGTTGCGGAATAGTTACCACACAACCAATATACTCACCAAAGAAGAAGAACTAAAGCAGTTTATACTCACCTTTATACTCACTTTTTACAGAGCTGCAGTAAGATAACCTGAGACATCATGAGAAGCGAAACCCACGAAATCAGTGGGTTTCGCTGCATTTCATGTTCTTTATGAGATTGAGTGAAACCTCATAAAACAACAAATTCCAATCACACGTTAAACAGGAAGTGCATCACATCGCCGTCTTTGACGATATAGGTTTTCCCTTCCACCCGCAGCTTACCCGCTTCCTTACAACCGGCTTCGCCCTTGAACTGAATAAAGTCATCATAGGCCATAACCTGAGCCCGAATAAAGCCACGCTCAAAGTCGGTGTGAATCTTACCGGCCGCCTGCGGTGCGGTAGACCCGACTGTCACAGTCCAGGCACGGACTTCTTTCACCCCGGCAGTAAAGTAGGTTTGCAGTGTCAGCAGTTCGTAACCGGCGCGGATCACCCGATCAAGCCCGGGCTCTTCCAGGCCCAGCTCTTCGAGGAACTCGCTGCGCTCTTCCTCATCCATTTCCGCCAGATCTGACTCGATAGCAGCGCACACAGGCACCACAACGGCATTTTCTTTTTCGGCAATGGCGCGCACTGTATCCAGATGCGGGTTGTTGTCGAAGCCATCTTCAGAAACGTTGGCAATATACATGGTTGGCTTGAGCGTCAGCAGGTTCAGGTAAGCCACGGCTTCCAGCTCCTCTTTGCTCAAATCCAGGGTACGCAGCATATGGCCTTCGTCCAGTACCGGCTTGAGTTTTTCCAGTACTTCGACTTCAAATTTGGCGTCTTTATCACCACCCTTGGCGCGCTTTTGCTGACGCAGTATGGCACGCTCAACACTGTCGAGATCCGCCAGTGCCAGTTCAGTATTGATCACTTCAATATCACCGGCCGGGTCAACCTTGTTGGCCACGTGAACAATGTTATCGTTCTCGAAGCAACGTACCACATGGCCAATAGCATCGGTTTCACGGATGTTGGCCAGGAACTTGTTACCCAGGCCTTCGCCCTTGGACGCCCCGGCAACCAGGCCGGCAATGTCCACAAACTCCATGGTGGTTGGCAGTACCCGCTCAGGCTTAACGATTTCAGCCAGGGCGTCCAGACGAGCATCCGGCACCGGCACCACACCTGTGTTGGGTTCTATGGTACAGAAGGGAAAGTTTGCCGCTTCGATGCCAGCCTTGGTTAACGCATTGAACAGAGTTGACTTACCGACGTTTGGCAGACCAACGATGCCGCATTTAAAACCCATGATGTTTACCTTTCTCTCTAATTTGAGCCCGGCGCACTCGGCCCCGGACAGGATAATGAAACAGGCGTCAGACGCCTGGATAATCTTAGACCGCTTTAAAGGAGTGCAGCCTATGCATCGCCTTGGTCATATCCTCGGCAAAGAGGATATCAGTGGCGCGCACCGCTTCATCTACCGCGGCATCGATCAGCGACTGCTCAGTACTCGGCGCCTTGCCAAGCACATAGCCGCTGACTTTGTTCTTGTCCCCGGGATGACCTATGCCAATCCGCAGACGATAAAAATTTTTGTTGTTGCCCAGCTTGGCGATGATGTCCTTAAGGCCGTTATGGCCACCATGCCCACCACCCAGCTTGAACTTGGCCACACCCGGCGGCATGTCCAGCTCATCGTGGGCCACCAAAATCTCCTCCGGTTGAATACGGAAGAAGTTCGCCAATGCCGCCACCGACTTGCCACTCAGGTTCATATAAGTGGAAGGGATCAGCAGGCGCACATCGCGGCCCTTGAGCGTGACTCTGGCGGTCAGGCCAAAATACTTGCTGTCAGCACTGAGCTGGGCACCGCAACCTCTGGCCAGCTCCTGCACATACCAGGCGCCGGCATTATGGCGGGTCTGGGCATACTCGGCGCCGGGATTGGCCAGCCCGACGATAAGTTTAATCTCTGTCATCAGTCTCTATCAGTCTGTTTATTCTACGAGAAGTTCTGCGAAGGCCAGAGGTGGCCAGGCACATATTCACCACTCTTGAAGCTTGGCTGTTACAGGCCAAAACCCGGCATGAAAGCCAATGAAAAAATGCCGCATTCTTATAAAAACGCGGCATTTTAGCACTCTCTTGCGACAATCAACAAATCGACCGGGGTTATCTCAGCCCCAGCGCATACTTGAGCACTTGCTGCTTAACCGGAGTATTGATATCCGCCAGCTTGAGGCCGGCGTTACGCAGCAGTTTAAGTGGCAACAGATCGTTACTGAAACCGGCATAGAAGAGATCCATGCCTGTCATCATCAACTGATTGTCAAACCAACGCTGCTTTTGGAACCCCTCAAGCACTGTGGCCTTTGACCAGTCTTCGCCCTTCTCCAGCGCCTGGGTGATTGTCGCGATCAAGGCTTCGACATCTTTAAAGCCCAGGTTAACCCCCTGCCCCGCCAGCGGGTTAATGGTGTGAGCCGCATCCCCCAGGATCACCAGGTTGTCGCGATAATATTGCTGCGCATGACGCCGGGTCAGCGGGAAACTGCCCTTGGCCAACACTTCGAAGTGGGGATCGAGCCTATCGGGGAAGTGATTGATAATCGCCTGCTTCAGTTGGCTGTCGCTGAGCTGCATCAAACTGCGAATTTGTTTGGCATCGTCATACCAAACCAGGGACGCATTTTTGCCCGGCAATGGCAGCAAGGAGCGCGGCCCTTGCGGCGTAAACTGTTGCCAGGTCACATCCTGCTCATCACACTCGGTGGCGATATTGATCAACATACAGGACTGGGAATAATCCCAACCACTGATGCCAATTCCGGCCCATTGACGCACTCTGGAGTTGGCACCATCTGCGCCCACCAGCAAACGGGTATCGAACACCCGGCCATCGTCCAGACTCACCTCTATACCCACGCTGGAGCGCACCATGCGCCCGACCCGCGCCGGGCAGCAAAGGGTCAGATTGGGGTAGTTGTCGAATTCCTGCCACAGTGCCAGCTGCACCAAACGGTTTTCCACTATGTGGCCGAGACGCTCGACCTTAATCTGACTGGCATGGAAACGGGTAATGCAGCCTTCCATCTCCCAGGTTTCCAGGCCACGATAAGCCACATGGCGCATTCCGAGCAGAGTATCGAATGCCCCCAGACGCTCGAGCAATGCCTCCGATGCGGCGCTGATGGCCGAGACCCTGACATCCAGAGGTTGCGAGGCATCAAAGGCCTCGGGTTCAAAGGCCTCCACCAGCGCCACTTCCAGCCCGAGTTTGGCCAACCCCAGCGCCGTCGCCGCGCCCACCATACCGCCACCTATGATGACGATATCCTTGGTCTCATGTTGTTCTGTCACTATGCCTTTCCTGCTGTCTCTCTTCTCTGCCGCCTTGGCCACAGAGTTGTGTTCAATGGTAACTGTTTGGGCTTCAATCATGAGCAAATGTTGCTGCCGGCCCTCCTGAAACACCTGCTTACAAGCCGACACACGAGCCTTGGCAACCTTAGACTAGCCTCAGAGTGTCCAAGCAGTATCTGTCATAGCCAACACCGCATTGGCGGTTATCGACATCAACAAGTGAGGATACCATGTGCAAACTTACCAACAGCCTGATAGCCGCAGCCCTTGTCGTCCCGGCCGCCTTTACCTCTGGTCATATTCTGGCCGCCACCACAGCAGACCAGATGGAAGTGATAACTGTAACCTATCGCTCGTCGCTGAATTATGCCCTATATCAACAAATCACGGAAACCATGGCCGGCTTTCATTTAGAAGTACTGGAAGATATCTATCTTCAGGCTCGCAGCGGCAACCAACAGATGGCTGAACAGTTTTATCGGCAGCAAAATGTTCAACTTGCCGCCAACCGTTTACCCGCACAGCTTGAAAGGGTATTGCAGCAACCAGAGTAATTCTCTGCCCTGGCGTTCAAAAGCTGGTCAGCGGACTTAACAGCAGGTAAAATGGCGCGCTATTTTTTAAGTGGTTCCGAAGAGCGACGCAAAACTGATGAGTAAAAAACTCCATATTAAAACCTGGGGCTGTCAGATGAATGAGTACGACTCATCCAAGATGGCCGATCTGTTAAACGAATTTCAGGGCTACACCCTGACCGAAGAGGCTGATGAGGCAGATATTCTGCTGCTCAATACCTGTTCTATTCGTGAAAAAGCGCAGGAAAAGGTATTCCATCAGCTGGGTCGCTGGAAAACACTCAAAGACAAGAATCCTGAGCTGATCATTGGCGTGGGTGGTTGTGTGGCTTCGCAGGAAGGCAAGGCGATAAAAGAACGCGCCCAGTGCGTGGATATTATCTTCGGCCCTCAAACCCTGCACCGTCTGCCAGAGATGATCAACCAGGTTCGCAGCGGCGACCAGGCGGTGATTGATGTCAGCTTCCCGGAAATCGAGAAGTTCGACCGTCTGCCCGAGCCCCGCGCCGAAGGCCCCACCGCCTTTGTCTCCATCATGGAAGGCTGCAGCAAGTACTGCTCTTTCTGCGTGGTGCCCTATACCCGCGGTGAAGAAGTCAGTCGGCCACTGGATGACATCATCCTGGAAATCGCTCAACTGGCCGAGCAAGGGGTGCGTGAAGTCAACCTGCTGGGACAGAACGTTAACGCCTATCGCGGCCTGACCCATGATGACGAAATTTGCAGCTTTGCCGAGCTGCTGCGTTATGTGGCCGCCATCGACGGAATCGACCGCATCCGCTTTACCACCAGCCACCCGATAGAGTTCACCCAGGACATTATCGATGTCTATGAAGACACTCCAGAGCTGGTCAGCTTCCTGCACCTGCCGGTGCAATCGGGTTCAGACCGCATTCTGACCCAGATGAAGCGCGGCCATATGGCTATCGAGTACAAGTCAATCATTCGCCGTCTGCGCAAGGCGCGGCCGGATATTCAGATAAGCTCCGACTTTATCATCGGCTTCCCCGGCGAAAGCAAAGAAGACTTTGCCGACACCATGAAGCTGATTGAAGAAGTGGGCTTCGACCACAGCTTCAGCTTTATCTACAGTGCCCGTCCCGGCACCCCGGCGGCCGACTTGCCGGATGATGTGGATATGGAAGAGAAAAAGCAGCGTCTGGCAATCCTGCAGGACAGGATTACTCAACAGGCGCAGCGCTACAGCCGCCAGATGCTGGGCACAGTGCAGCGTATTCTGGTGGAAGGCCCATCGGTCAAGAACCCCATGGAGCTGCGCGGCCGCACCGAAAACAACCGGGTGGTCAACTTCGAAGGCCAGCCCAAGCACATAGGCAGCTTCGTGGACGTGGAAATCGTCGATGTCTACACCAACTCGCTGCGCGGCAAATTTATTCGCGGTGAAGATGAGATGGACTTACGCAAGAGCCTGCGCCCCAGTGATATCCTGGCCAAGCATAACCAGGAAGATACCCTGGGCGTGACTCAGTTCACCCCGTAAGCGCCGAGACTTCCACGGCGGCCCGGCTCTTCGGACCCGGGCCGTTTTATTTTAGGCTCGATTTTCCGTTAGCATTTATGCCTTCACGCTCGTAAACTGATCAAAGATGACATCAACAGGAGTTTTTGTTTGTCTCACAAATTAACCACCATGAATCTGTATCTCGAACCGGCCGACAGCCGCCGTCTGGCGTCTCTGTGTGGTCCGTTCGATGACAATATCAAGCAGCTCGAACGCCGGGTGGGCGTCGAGATAAGCTACCGAAACAACCATTTTCAGATTGTCGGCCAGCCGCGTAACTGCCTCACCGCCAACAACCTGCTGAAACAGCTCTATGTCGAAACCGCGCCGGTAAAAGGCTCGACCCCGGATCTGGAGCCCGAGCAGGTGCATATCGCCATTCAGGAAGCCATTGCCCTGGAAGCCGACGACAGCGGTGCAGAACCCAAAGAGCACTATATCAAGACCCGCAAAGGGGTGATTAAGCCGCGCAATCCCAACCAGACCCAATATGTGGCCAACATAGTGCGCCATGACATCACCTTCGGCATAGGCCCCGCCGGTACCGGCAAGACCTATCTGGCTGTTGCCGCCGCCGTGGATGCGCTGGAGCGTCAGGAGATCCGCCGCATTCTGCTGACCCGCCCTGCGGTGGAAGCCGGTGAGAAACTGGGCTTCCTGCCCGGCGATCTGAGCCAGAAGGTAGACCCTTACCTCAGGCCTCTGTATGACGCCCTGTTTGAGATGCTCGGGTTTGAGAAGGTCGAACGACTGATAGAACGTAATGTTATCGAGGTCGCGCCGCTGGCCTATATGCGTGGCCGCACCCTCAACGATGCCTTTATCATTCTCGATGAGAGCCAAAATACCACGGTGGAACAGATGAAGATGTTCCTCACCCGTATCGGCTTCAACTCCAAGGCGGTGATCACCGGCGACATTACCCAGATAGATCTGCCGCGCAACGCCAAGTCCGGCCTGCGCCACGCCATTGAAGTACTGAGCGAAGTGGAAGAGATCAGCTTCAACTTCTTCCAGGCCCAGGATGTGGTGCGTCACCCGGTAGTAGCCCGCATAGTGGAAGCCTATGAGACGCACGATCAGCGCCAGCAGGCGGCCAAAGCCCAACGCGACAGCCAATATCAACTGACAGAGGCCGGCGCCCATGAGTCTTGATCTACAACTGGACCTGCAACTGGCCACAGAAGCGCAAAACCTGCCATCCCAGAGCGATTTCGAGCTCTGGGCCCGCACTGCCATAGGCAATAGTATGGAGCAGGCTGAGCTAACCATACGTCTGGTGGACAGTGAAGAGAGCCAGCAGTTGAACCGGGACTACCGCGGCAAAGACAAGCCCACCAATGTATTGTCATTTCCGTTTGAAGCGCCACCGGGAATAACCCTGCCATTACTCGGGGATCTTGTCATTTGCGTTTCAGTCGTTGAAAATGAAGCCCGTGAACAGCATAAACCGCTACAGGCGCACTGGGCACATATGGTTGTGCACGGTTGCCTGCATCTGCTAGGTTATGATCACATCGAAGATGCCGAAGCCGAAGAAATGGAGTCGCTAGAGACCCAACTCATTGAAAGCTTAGGTTTTACTGACCCATACAAGGAGCAATAATTGCCAGGGTTCGCCCTGTCATGAAGAACACTATGAGTGACGATATCCCCCCGAGTACCAGCGCCCATAAGAAAGGCTGGTTTGACCGTGTAAGCCAGTTATTCCAGGGCGAACCTCAAAATCGCGAAGATCTGGTTGAGGTGATCCACGATGCCGAGCAGCGTGAGCTCATCACAGAAGATACCCGCGAGATGATAAAAGGTGTTTTAGAGGTATCCGATTTGCGTGTAAGGGACATAATGATCCCCAGAGCGCAGATTGTCGCCATCCAATTCAATGACTCTGTTGAGGAACTGCTCAACACTGTCATCAACTCTGCTCATTCCCGCTTTCCTGTGGTCAATGAAGACAAAGACCATATAGAAGGCATACTGCTGGCCAAAGATCTGCTGAAGTACGGCTTCAACAACAGTGAAGAACCCTTCTCACTGGAAAAAGTGATCCGCCCGGCCGTTGTGGTGCCCGAGAGCAAGAGAGTGGATGTGCTGCTCAAAGAGTTCCGTTCCCAACGCTACCATATGGCAATTGTGGTCGATGAATACGGTGGTGTTTCCGGCCTGGTTACCATTGAAGATATTCTCGAAGAGATTGTCGGCGATATCGAAGATGAGTTCGATCACGACAACAGCGACGAGTCTGAGATCCGTAAAGCCGGTAACCGGGTTTACATGGTCAAGGCACTGACCGAGATTGAAGATTTCAACGAAACCTTCAACACCCATTTCAGTGACGAAGAGTTCGACACAGTCGGCGGCTTGGTGTCCCATGCCTTCGGTCACCTGCCGGAGCGCAACGAGAAGATCGTCATCGACGGCATTGAATTTAAAGTGATCAGTGCCGATACCCGCCGTTTATTGCAACTCAGGGTGAAACTGCCCGGTCCCAACGATACTGAAGACAGTAACGACCAGTGAAGTCCACATTAGCGGCGCTTAAACGCCACCCCAAGCTGCGTCTGGTACTGGCCTTTTTGGCCGGTGCCAGTACGGCACTTTCCTTTGCCCCCTACGATCTCTGGCCCATCTACCCGCTGGCGCTGGCCTTTGGCCTGTGGCACAGTGACAAGCTTTCCCCCAAGGCCAGTTTTGGCTATTGGCTCAGCTTTGGCTTTGGCGCCTTCGCCTTCGGGATCAGCTGGGTGCATGTCAGCATGGACAGATTCGGTGGCTTGCCGCTGCTTGTTTCCATAGGCCTGATGGCCCTGCTGGCCCTCTATCTGGCCTTGTATCCGGCGCTGGCAGGCGCCCTGCTGGCCCGACTGGCGCCCAAGCGTCATAACTGGCAACTGCTGGGGCTGTTTCCGGCACTCTGGACTCTGTGTGAATGGTTGCGGGGCTGGGTGCTCACCGGCTTTCCCTGGCTCTGGGGCGGCTATAGCCAAACCTCGGGGCCCTTGAAGCCGCTTGCCTCAATGATAGGCACTTTGGGGCTCAGTTTTGTGGTGGCGCTGCTGGCAGCAAGCCTGGTACTGCTACTCAAACGCCACTGGCTCAGCCTGGTGGTGAGCTCGGCGCTACTTACCCTGCTTGTATGGCAGGCGCCGCGATTTTCAACGGTTGAGCGCACCGGCGAGACCCTCAGCGTGGCGCTGGTGCAGGGCAATATTCCCCAGAGCATGAAGTGGGAGCCGGACGCGCTCTGGCCGACTATGCTCAAGTATATGGATCTCTCCCGCCCGCATCTGGACAGAGATTTGGTGATCTGGCCCGAGGCAGCGATACCGGCCCCCGAAAGCATGGTGGCCGAGTTTCTCGACAACGCCAACAAGGTCGCCAATCTGCGGGATGCCGCCATCATCACAGGTATCATCAGCCAGCAAAATGGCGACTTCTACAACTCGCTGATCGTGCTGGGAAATCATCATCAGAAACAGCAACAAAACGCCAACTATAGCGCAGCAGGCGACAATCAGTTCCGTAAGCATCACCTGCTGCCAATAGGCGAGTTTGTGCCCATGGAGTCGCTGCTGCGGCCGCTGGCGCCCTTCTTCAACCTGCCCATGTCCTCATTTGCCAGAGGCAGTTATCAGCAAAATAATCTGACGGCCCTGGGTCATACGCTGGCACCGGCAATCTGCTATGAAATCGCTTTCCCCGAACAGCTCAGGGCCAACGTCGCCGAGGATACCCAAGTGTTGCTGACCGTTTCCAACGACGCCTGGTTTGGTGAATCCAATGGCCCACTGCAACACATGGAGATAGCCCAGATGCGCTCGGCCGAATTGGGCCGACCTCTGCTGCGGGCCACCAACAACGGCGTTACCGCCGTGGTGGATGAGTTTGGCAATATCAGTGCCAAACTACCGCAGTTTGTAGAAGGTGTACTCACCGCTGAAGTGCCGCTGGTCGAAGGCCAGACCCTGTTCAGCCGGGTCGGTCAATGGCCGGTACTGGGGCTAAGTGGCTTGCTGCTGCTTTTGGGGCTGTTGTATTGCCCCAAGCGACGAAAGAACAATAAAAGCTAAAGCCAATCCATTGATTTTTATCTAATTGATAAAAAATTAATAGACACATAAGTATTTCTTAAGACTGCTTTTCTAGGCTTTGGATACTGGTTAACAGATCCGGAGTATCTCTATGGTCAAGCAGTCTACCCTGTCTGCCCTGGAAAAGGACGTCCCACATTCTGCCAACCCACCTCATGCACTCCCCGAATGTCGCCTGTTTCATGAACAGGCAGAGGGCCGCACTGAGGTTGAAGACTATATCGCCGCCAAATACTTTCAGGTGCATGGCGCCAAACTCAAGGAGTTTTTGCCTTTCTTACTGCAACTGACCATTAAAGGTCAGCCTCAGGGTGCCTTCGGCCTCAGAGCCGGTTGTTACTACCCCTTGTTTCTGGAGCAATATCTCAAGGACCCCATAGAGCAGCAAGTAGCGCTACTGGCCAAACGCCCTGTGGACAGGGCTTCCTTGGTAGAGGTGGGCAATCTGGCACTGACCAACAAGAGTTCAGGGCCACTGCTGCTGGTACTGCTTGCCGCCACTCTGGCCAGGGCCGGTTTTGAATATATGGTCTTTACCGTCACAGAGCAGGTGGAAGCGCTAATGAAACTGCTGGGCTTTTCCCCCATGTTGCTGTGCAGCGCCGATCCAAAGCGACTGGAAGGTGACAGCGCCATTTGGGGCAATTACTACCGCAACAACCCCAGAGTCATGATTGGCGATCTGCGCCTCGCTCAAGAGGTAATAGAAACCAGCCCCCGCTTGAGACGACTGGCACAAAGGCACGAATTGGATATCAGCACCATGGCGGCCAAATTGGCTTATGCCAGGACCCGGGAGCCAAGCCTATGACTCCATCGCCTCAGTTGAACCAAGCCAATACCTCTGAGTCGGGTGCCGGAACCAACCTTGATTGGGATGTTCTAGGCAAACTCAACGGCGAAGATCAGGCCATTGCCCTTAGCGATGCTGGGCGGCAACTCAGCTACCTTGAACTGAAAACGGAAATCCGCCGCTACAGTGATGTCCTCAAACGCCTGAATATCCGCAGCCTGGCACTGCATGCCGGTAACAGTGTGCAGTGGGCGATACTGGATCTCGCCTGCCAGCAGGCGGGAGTTCTTTGCCTGCCCTTGCCGCTGTTTTTCTCCCAAGAGCAGTTGGCAAACTGCCTTGAACAAACCTCGGTTGAGCTGGTGCTGAGCGAAAGCCCACAAATTCAGCCTTGTTTGCCAAAGGGCTTCACGCCTTACCAAGGTCTCAGTGAACTGGGCTGCAATCTATACGGCTGGCATTTATACGGCAGGCAGTTATACGACGAGCAGCTATCTGACGGACAGCTCTTCAACGGACATCCGGGCCAACAGAGCGCTTGCGCCGAGAAAACGGCGGCTTTTCCACAAGTCCCTCAGGGCACAGCCAAAATCACCTTTACCTCAGGCTCTACCGGTAACCCCAAGGGGGTGTGTCTCAGCAGCGAGCATCAATGGCGAGTGGCCGAATCGCTTGCCACAGTCACGGCCCTGCCTCGGCCCAGGCATCTTTGTCTGTTGCCCTTAAGTACCTTGCTGGAAAACATCGCCGGTATCTACAGCCCCTTGCTGTGCGGCGGAACTGTGCTGCTGCCCTCGGATAAAGCGCGCGGCATGCATGGCAGCTCGAGACTCGACAGCCGGGCGCTGCTGCAGACCATAAGCCGAGCGCAGCCGAGCAGCATGATCCTCATTCCTCAGTTATTGACACTGCTGGTCGGTGCCTGCGAGCAAGGGTGGCAAGCGCCAAACTCACTGCGCTTTGTCGCCGTTGGTGGCGGCAAGGTCGCCCCCGAGTTGCTGCTGCGGGCCAGGGAGCTTGGATTGCCGGTTTATGAAGGTTACGGCCTGTCGGAATGCGGCTCTGTCGTGGCGCTCAACACCCCGGATAAAGACACTCCCGGCTTTGCCGGCACTGTATTGCCTCATTGCAAAGTCACCATTCGCGGCGGCGAAATCCATGTCGGCGGCGCCAGTCACCTGGGGTATCTCGGCCAACCCGAGACTTGGGGCCAGGGAGAAATCGCCACCGGTGACCTTGGCCAGCTCGATAAAGGTGTGCTCGCCATTAACGGGCGCCGCAAGCATCTGCTTATCAGCTCCTTTGGCCGCAATATCAGCCCTGAGTGGGTGGAGTCGGCGCTGATGGCCAAACCGCTGCTGAGTCAGTGTATGGTGCTCGGCGACGCCAAACCCTGGCTCAGCGCACTGCTGTGCGCTCCGCTCCAAGTCAGCGATGAGCAGCTCCAGGCCTGGCTGGATGCGGTCAATGCCACACTGCCCGACTACGCCAGGATCAAACGCTGGATAAGACTGAATGAAACCGAGCTCAAGCCTCACACCACCGCCAATGGCAGGGTCAAGCGCGCCTCACTGCTGAGCGCCCTGGCCGCTCAAATACAACAGCTCTATCTATCTGAAACCCCATATCTTGAGGGAACCCTATAATGAATTTCTACAACCAATTACAACAAGCAACCCAGAGCGGACGCGAGTATCTGCTGGCCAGTCCCATCATAGGCAAGTGTCTGCAAGGAGAGATAAGCCTGGAGGAATATGTCGCCTTCCTGCACCAGGCCTATCACCATGTGAAGCACACTTCGCCGCTGCTCATGGCCACAGGCGCCAGGCTGCCGGAAAGCAAGGAATGGCTCAGGGTGGCGGTAGCCGAGTATATCGAAGAGGAGCAAGGCCACCAGGAGTGGATCCTCAATGACATAGCCGCCTGCGGTTTTGACAAGGAAAAGGCCAGACGCAGCACGCCGCTGTTTGCCACCGAGGTCATGGTTGCATATGCCTACGACATGGTGAATCGGGTAAGTCCGCTGGGCTTTTTCGGCATGGTCAATGTACTGGAAGGCACCAGCATCAATCTGGCGCTGCTGGCAGCCGAGAAAGTGCAATCGCGCCTGGGGCTGCCGGATTCAGCCTTCAGTTATCTCAAGTCTCACGGCGAGCTGGACAAGCAACATATCCAGTTTTTTGAAGGGCTGATGAACCGGATTGAGGATCCCGAAGAACAGGCCTTGATCATTCACGCCGCCAACAACTTTTACCGTCTCTACGGCAATATCTTCCGCGAGCTGGCGTCGGCCCAGGCCTTGGCGCTGGCCTCCTGAAAACGGTGACCAATATGGAACTCAAACACCTGAATGTCATCATCACAGGCGCCAGTGGCGGCATCGGCAGCGCCATCGCCAGGGCGCTGGCCGCCAAAGGCGCCAGACTGCTGCTCTGCGGCCGGGATCAAGCCAAGCTCGATGCCCTGAAACAGAGCCTTGCCGGGGAGCATCACACCTTAAGTGCCGATCTGACCAGCAGTGGCGGTCAATGTCAGCTGCGCCAGGCCGCCGGGGTGTTCAGCCCCAAGGTGTTGATCAACTGCCTCGGAGTCAATCAACTCAGCATGTTGGAAGCCAGCGACACCTGTGATACTCGCACTATGATGGCGGTGAACCTGGAGGCGCCCATCAACTGTTGCCGCACCCTGCTGCCCTTACTCAAACGCCAGTCCGAGGCCGCCATCATCAATGTCGGCTCCATTCTCGGCAGCATAGGCTACCCGGGTTCCAGTCTTTACTGCGCCAGCAAATTTGGCCTCAGGGGCTTTACCGAAGTACTGGAGCGAGAGTTAGCCGACAGCAAGATTAAGGTGCTCTATTTCGCCCCCAGAGCCACGGATACCGAACTCAACACAGAATCGATGCGCCAGCTCAATTCGGCGCTCGGCAACCGTCAGGACAGCCCTGAATGGGTGGCCGACATCCTCTGCCGCGATCTGGCTGATAATCGCCAGGGCCGCCGTTTTATCGGTTGGCCGGAAAAGCTGTTTGTGCGCATAAACGCCCTGCTGCCCGGCCTGGTTAACAATGATACCCGCAAGAAACTGCCACTTATCCGCCAGTTTTGCCAAAGGGCTATGCCAATACAAGACACGGCCAACCCCATCACCGAAGGAGAGAAACATGAAACCATTTAAACTCTTGTGCCTGAGCGCAGCGCTGCTGGTGAGTCCTTCGCTCTGGGCCGATGACGCAAGCGATCTGGCCGTCAAACAGTTGCAACACGACTGGGCTATCAACAACTATCAACTCAGCGGCGACCAGCAGGAAAAAGCCTTTGTTAAACTGCTGAAGTTGGCGGATGAGTCGGTGCAATCCCACCCTCAAAGTACAGGCGTGCGTATCTGGCACGGGATTATCAACTCTACCTATGCCGGGGTCAGCGGCGGCCTCGGTGCCCTCAAATATGCCAAGCGGGCTCGTAGTGATTTCGAGCAGGCGCTCAAGCAAGATCCCACCGCGCTCAAGGGCTCAGCCTACACCAGTCTCGGAGTACTTTACTACAAGGTGCCCGGCTGGCCACTGGGCTTTGGAGACGATGACAAGGCCGAAGAGTTGTTGAAACAGGCGTTGGAACTCAACCCCGATGGCATAGACAGCAACTACTTTTACGGCGACTTCCTGTTGGAAGAGGACAGGTATGACGAAGCCCTGCCTTTCCTGCAAAAGGCACTCGAAGCCGCTCCAAGGCCTGGGCGCGAGTTGGCAGATGCGGGTCGCAAGCAGGAAATCAAGGCAGCACTTGCCAAAATTGCCGCCTATCGCGATAACAGCTAACGTCAGTCAATTTTTACCAGTAAAGATTGCGTTTGATGGACAAGGCTGGCGCTTGATTTCGAGCTCAGCCCAGCATCAGTCAGCCAATACAGGCTGACTGATGGTTTTATTATCCGAGCAAGAAACTGTTACAACTAATCCCCCTGCGCGAAGGGATCGTCAATCGACTTAGCCGGCTGGGTAAACCAGCGCGGCCCCTCTGCCGTCATATAGAAGTGATCTTCATGGCGAACGCCGAACTCGCCGGGCACACAAAGCATGGGCTCATTGGAAAAACACATACCAACAGCCAGTGGGGTGTTGTCGCCATCGACCAGGTAGGGCCACTCATGAATATCCAGGCCTATGCCGTGGCCCGTTCTATGGGGCAATCCCGGCAGTTGATATCCGGGCCCGAAACCGGCCGCTTCCAACACGGCTCTGGCCGCCTTGTCGACACCGCTGCAGGGCGCACCTAAAGCCGCCGCTTCAAAACCTGAGCGCTGCGCTGCCTGCTCGAGCGCCCACAATTGCCGCTGCCGCTCGCTTGGCGTACCAAATACATAGGTGCGGGTAATATCCGAGTTGTAACCATGCAGCTGACAGCCTGTGTCTATCAACACAGTGTCGCCCGGCTCCAGCGTCTTGGGCGACTTGACCCCATGGGGATAGGCGCTGTCCTCACCAAAGAGCACTATGCAGAAATAGGAGCCACTGGCCCCCACGGCTCTATGGGCCTTGTCGATGAAATCTTCCACCTCGGCGGTACTGATCCCCGGGCGTAATATTCTGGCGGCGGCCTTGTGCACTTCGAGCGTCATATCCATAGCCCGCTGAATCAGCCTCAGCTCGGCGGCCGATTTATGCATTCGCAGTTGGGCGCTAATCTTGGCGCCGTTGACAAAGGCAAGCTCGGGGCAAGCCTCACGCAGGCCATCAAACAAAAAGAAAGGGGCAGATTCATCTATAGCCAGAACGGCGCCCGGGCGCAGACAGCCCATGCGCTTAAGCACATTGCGGCACAGCGCATAGGGACTCTGGTGCTCATGCCAGGTGTTAACCGGTCCAGGCTGCAACATAAAGCCCTTGAGGGTGTCGAGCTCAAATGCCGGCGCCAGGTATTCCAGCTCACCACAACTTGGCAAAATCGCTCCTACCATACGCTCACTGGCATACCAACGCAGGCCGGAGAAATAGTAGAGATTGGTGCCGGCGTTGAGATAGAGGGCATCTATCCCCAACTCTTGCATCAGCGCCTGGGCATTTTGTTGCCTGGTTTTGAATTCGGCGGCTTCCACCGCTGTGACATCCCGGGTCATATCCACCAGCTTTGCCAACTCCTGCTCCGGGGTTGAGCCACCAACGCCTGTGCTCATAGACTTCTCCTGCTTGATTACTTTTAGTAGTTATTTGCTTGGGTATTAATGTGCTCGAGAGTTTTAGCATATTGTATGCAAACTTTAAAGCAGCAAACGAAATTGCCAATTTCCGGCGACCGCTGCTATGCTGCTTGCGCCAAACGCGGGAGTACAACATGCAAGATCTTGCCAACTATATTCTGGCCATAGAAGGACGGACAAGCAGCGCCGAACTGTTGGAGTCGGTGCAAGTTCACACCACAGACGATGAAGGTTTGTGGCAATATCACTTTGCCGATGGCACCATTATCGAAAAACAGCAGGAGCTGGAACAGGAGCCAAGCCAGTCCAATATCGGCGAGCTTTATGAAGATAACTGGACCCGTTATCGGGTGCTGAAAGGAAACGATATCAGCCCAAAACAAAAAGCCTTCAGCAACCTGTGCCAAAGGGCCTTCTGGTTGAAGATGCGTCAGGCCTGCCAGAAACCGGCTTGAAGGGGGATATCTCCCCCTTGAATCAAACTATCAGGCCTGTTGCATCAGCATTACTTGCAGACCACGGCAGACCAAGGTCTCCATATCGTCGACCCGACTTATCTGACACTGACTGACAGTGGCTGGAACCGCCAAGTCTTTAACACCACTGACGCAGCCCTTGTAGTAATCGGCATTGGCCAACATGTTACCGGCAAGCCAGAGTTTTTGCGGATTGAGGAGGTTAACCGCCCAGGCAATACCCATCCCTAGATAAGCCCCGGCGCGATAGAGTTCTACCGGGTTGCGCAAGCGCCGACGCCGTACCGACTCGCCGCTGGCCAACTGTTCGAGACTGAATTCCCCCGACTCCGTCATTACCCGGCAAGCGCCCAATTCGCCACCCAGGCCATTGGCACCGCTGAACACCCGGCCGTTGAGCGCCAGCGACATGCCGATCCCTGTGCCACACATCACCAAGAGTTCACACTGGTGTTTTACGCTGGCAATGGCGTGCAGACCGGCGTGGATATCATTGCTGATAGCCACCAGTTCACCACGGCTACTGAGCTTTTCCGGGTTAAGCCCCACCAGCGCCGGCAAGGCACGGCAGGATATCAGTTGGTTGTCTCGCACCATGCCGGGGAAGGCCAGAGCCAGACGGTAGTTTGCAAGCCCATAATCAGATTCAAGTTCAGCCAATTGCCGATTGAGATCTGCTATGGTGAAACTCTCTCCGGTGGGGATTTTATATTGTTCTGTTGTTTCCCCTTGCCGCAGCTGAAACAGCGCGGTTTCAGTCCCCACTTCGATCGTTAATGTCGACATCAATAAACCCCTTTTTACCGTACCGCCAGAGGCGGTAGACGGCCTAAGATGTTAGCACAGTGCTGCCGGCACCGCACCTAATCATCAAGGTTCTGTTATTTGTAACGCTTTGCTTTTACTTAACTTCCACCATGCTATCAGGATAAGTTGGGTCGCAATGGCGGGAATACAGATCACCAATAGCAACTGCCAGCCAAGCTGATAAATGACCCAGCCGGCCCCCAGAGAGGCCAACGCCTGAGAGCCAAATACCAGAGAATCGTTGAAAGACTGCACAGTGAACCTCTCCTCGGGGCGATAACAGCCAGGCAACAGCGAAGTGCCGGCAACAAACAGGAAGTTCCAACCCACACCCAACATCACCAGCGCACTCCAATAGTTGAGCAGGTCACGCCCCGCCAGCGCCAGAGCCAAGGTCAGGCAGTAAAGCGCCAGCCCGGCCAACATGATGCGGGTATGCCCCAAGCGGGCTATCAGGTAGCCACTTATCAGCGAAGGCAGATACATGGCAATCACATGGCTCTGGATCACCCACTTGGTATCCTCAAGGCTGTGATGCTCTATGTGATGCATATGCACAGGGGTCGCCGTCATGATAAAACTCATCAGGGCATAGCCTATAACTGCAGCGCCGCAGGCAACCCAGAGTCGGCTTTGACGCAAAATAACCGACAATGGCCGAATATCCATACGCTCAATCTTGGAGGCTTTGAGTACCGGGCCTTCATCTTGATAAAACAGCAGGCATACCAGCGCCAGCACACCGACCAGAGTCACCATCAAAAAGGCCCCAGAGTATGTTACCGGCAAAATATCCTTGGCCAGCAAGGCCAGTTCTGGCCCGAGGAAGGCGGCGAGCAAGCCACCAAGCAACACCCGGCTGGCTGCCTTGGCAGACAGAGTCGGCGCCACTGACTCCATGGCGGCAAACCGGTATTGTTGAATAATGGCGCCGCCGCATCCGAGCAGCAGACCGCTGGCACAAAATCCCCAGAACTGAGCATACCAAACACTAAGCGCCGCCATAACACCCGCCACACTGGTCAGCAGGGCGCCACCGATAAATACCCGTCGCCGACCAAAGCGCTGCATCAAGATATTGATGGGCACAATCGCCACAGCGACTCCGACAACCATCATGGCGATAGGCAGTGTCGACAACGAGGGAACCGGGCTCAGCTCTGCCCCTATTATGCCTCCGAGCAATACCATGATAGGTGTGGCACTCATGGCAAAGGCCTGCGCCAACATCAACACCCAAACATTTAGCGGCATAAAGGCATCCTTGAATAAAAGTCGAGACAGATAAAAACCTTGAATAGGTCAATAAACATACATAGAGTTAACCTAAGCCAATCAGTTTTAACATTTTCATTCAAGGAAGAACACTGTGGGAAAGCGAAACTGTATCAGAGTGCTACTGTTGACCTTGCTTCTGGGCATGGGGGCAGGCTGCAGCAACCAGCCTTACTCCCCTTCTCAGGATCTCTATGACAACGTGGCCGACAATGTCGAGCAGCGCAATGAAAAGCTGGCGCGGGATCAACAACCAAGCGATGACAGAGTAAAGAGTGAAGATGTCAGCAAGGGAGTGATGGCAACCCTGGTTAGCTCCTTTTTGGTCGGCATTGCGACTCTGTTTGGCAGCAATTAACTTGGCCCCCTTTACAGCAGTTAAAGTTTTTTCAACATGCCCACCCTTGCGAAGCGACTTCAGGGCTTGCCATAATCCGCTATCACTCATAAAGACAAGGTCGGCCAAGAGTAGCCAAGCCGACCATCAGCGGAGCCCCTATGTTGCAATCACAATCGCTCAAAAGCCCCCATATCGCATCACGGCTTAATGCCGTGCGCAGCGAAATGGCCAAACACCAACTCGATGCCTTTATTCAGCCCCGTGCCGACGAGTATCTCGGCGAGTATGTGCCGGCGCACAACGAGCGTTTACATTGGCTGACCGACTTTACCGGCTCGGCGGGGATGGCGATTGTGATGAAAGACAGCGCCGCCATTTTTACTGATGGCCGCTACACAGTGCAGGTGAGGCAACAGGTGGACTCGACCCTGTTCAGTTATGAGAGCTTGACAGATATGCCCCAGGCACAATGGTTGGCGGAAAAGCTGCCGGTCGGTTGCCGCATTGGCTACGATCCCAGGTTGCATACCCTGGCCTGGCAGCAGGATGCCGAAGCCACGCTGAGCAAGGCGGGGATGACACTGGTGGCGCTTGACAACAACCCGGTGGATTTGCACTGGCAAGACAGACCCGTGCCGGAAAACAAACCCATTATCCTCTTCAATGCCGAGTCTGCCGGCAAGAGCAGCGAACAGAAGCGCAGTGAAATCGGCGCCCTGGTGAAAAAGGCCGGTGCCGATGTGGCGCTGATAGCGGCGCTGGACTCCTTCTGCTGGTTACTCAATATCCGCGGTCAGGACGTGCCCAGGTTGCCCGTGGTACTGGGCTGTGCCCTACTGGAAGCCAATGGTGAGATGACACTGTTTACCGAGCTTGCCAAGTTACCCCAGGGGATTGAAGCCCACGTAGGGGCCGGTGTCAGCTTCCGCGCCGAGTCGGAGCTCGCCGAAGCGTTGCAAGCGCTTGAAGGCAGAAAGCTTTTAGCCGATCCCAATAATGCCAACGCCTTCAGCCAATTACAGGCCAAAGCCGCCGGCGCCAAACTGATCGCCGGACTCGATCCTGTGTCACTGCCCAAGGCCTGTAAAAACAGTGCCGAACTGCAGGGAATGCGCGCCAGCCATATCCGTGACGGCGTTGCCGTGAGCCGTTTCCTGGCTTGGCTGGATGCCGAAGTGGCCGCAGGCCGCCTCTATGATGAGGGCACACTGGCAGATAAGCTTGAGAGCTATCGCCTTGAGGATCCCCTCTACCGCGAGCCAAGCTTTGACACTATTTCCGCCACCGGCGGCAATGCAGCCATGTGCCACTATAACCATCTCAACGGCACTCCGGCCATGATGGAGATGAACAGCATCTATCTGGTGGACTCTGGCGCCCAGTATTTGGACGGCACCACGGACGTTACCCGCACCATAGCCATAGGTGAAGTCAGCGCCGAGCAGAAAAAGATGGTGACCTTGGTGCTCAAGGGGCATATCGCCCTGGATCAGGCCCGCTTCCCACGGGGCACTACGGGGCAACAACTGGATGCCTTTGCCCGTCAATACTTGTGGCAATACGGTTTTGACTACGACCACGGCACGGGCCATGGTGTTGGCCACTTCCTCAGCGTTCATGAAGGCCCACAAAGAATAGGCAAGAACCTCAATGCCATTCCTTTGCTGCCCGGAATGGTGCTTTCCAACGAACCCGGCTATTACCGTACAGATGCCTTCGGTATCCGTCTGGAAAACCTGGTGGAAGTACGCCCCTGTGAAGCGCTCAAAGGGGCAGAGCGGGAGATATTCGAGTTCGACGCTCTGACTCTGATCCCCATGGATAAACGCTTGATAGACAAGAGTCTGCTTACTGAAGCTGAGCTCAATTGGTTCAATGACTATCACAGCCGCGTTTATCAGACCCTGTCACCGCTGATGAGTGGCGAATCACTGGCCTGGCTCGAACAGGCCACCTCGCCGCTGTAACGCCCAAGGGCGCCGTCAATGGCTGGCGCCCTTTGTCAAACTCTCTGTGCTATTCGCGAGAAGATCCGCCCCTTGAATTGGGATATAATAGCCGCCATATAGCTGTTATTATTTTGCCATGAGAATCTCAATCCCATGATAAGTACCACCTTTGATCAGTATCTGGAGTTTCCAACCTCCTTCCCATTTAAAGTGGTTGGCGATGCCAGCGATACCCTGGCCGACCGCGTAGTCGAAGTCGTCCAGAAGCACGCCCCCGGTGATTATAGCCCCACCACCAAGGCCTCCAGCAAAGGCACCTATATCTCGGTGACCATAAATGTGAGAGTGACCAGCAAGGAACATATCGAAACCTTGTACACTGAACTTGCCGCTATTGAAGGCGTTCGCCGGGTACTCTGATACCTGGCACTCGGCAGAGAAAGTGTGATCTGGATTACATTTTTCCTGCCGAAGCGTATAATACCTGCCGGTATCAGAGAGTGAGCACAGCTTGATACTGATTGGTATCATCTCAAACAGAGGGGGAGACGTTGCCCTTGCCAGACAATACATTGCATATCCGCCACTTGGGTAACATGGATTATGAGACTGTATGGCATGCCATGCAGCACTATACCGACACCCGTGACGAACACAGCCGGGATGAACTCTGGCTGGTGGAGCATCCACCGGTTTTCACCCAAGGCCAGGCCGGTAAGAGTGAGCATCTGCTCAACACCGGCGATATCCCGGTGATCCAGGTGGATCGTGGTGGCCAGGTAACTTACCATGGCCCGGGGCAGTTGGTCGCCTACCCTCTTATCAACATCAAACGGCGCAAGCTTGGGGTAAGACAGCTGGTTACCGACATAGAACAAAGCCTGGTGGAGCTGCTCAAGCGCTTCGATATTCCGGCCTACGCCAAGGCCGATGCGCCGGGTGTCTATGTCGAGGAGCGTAAAATAGCCTCTTTGGGGCTGAGGATCCGTAAGGGATGCTCATTCCACGGCTTGGCGCTGAATGTCGACATGGATCTCGCCCCTTTTCGTCGTATCAACCCCTGTGGTTATGCCGGACTCGAAATGGCCCAGTGCAAAGCACTCGGTGGCCCCCAGAGTGTCGAGGAGGCAGGCCAACACCTGATTGAAACTTTTAGCCAACGTTTGGGCTATGAGCAAACAGTGCATCACCAAGGATTAGCAGAGTCATATGAATAGGCCAGAAAGATTACAGCCCGGTGTGAAATTGCGGGACGCCGAAAAGGTTGCCCGTATCCCGGTCAAAGTTGTGCCATCAGAGCGCGACACCATGCTGCGCAAGCCCGATTGGTTGCGGGTTAAGCTGCCATCTTCCAATCAGCGGATCCTGGATATCAAACAGGCACTGCGTAAAAATGGTTTGCACTCTGTGTGTGAAGAAGCCTCTTGCCCGAACCTGGCCGAGTGCTTCAACCATGGTACAGCCACCTTTATGATCCTCGGTGCCATCTGTACCCGGCGTTGTCCCTTCTGTGACGTAGCCCATGGCCGTCCACTCAAGCCTGACGCCGAGGAGCCACTCAAGCTGGCACAAACCATCAAGGATATGAAGCTCAAGTATGTGGTGATCACCTCTGTGGATCGTGACGATCTGCGTGACGGCGGAGCCCAGCACTTCGCCGACTGTATCCGTGAGATCCGCAAACTCAACCCTGAGATCAAGATAGAGATATTGGTGCCTGACTTCCGCGGCCGTATCGATCAGGCGCTGGATATTCTGGCGACCGAGCCACCGGATGTATTCAACCACAACCTGGAAACGGCTCCGGCTCACTATCGTAAGGCCCGTCCCGGTGCCAACTATCAGTGGTCATTGGATCTGCTCAAACGCTTTAAAGAGCGTCATCCGGATATCCCGACCAAGTCGGGGATCATGCTCGGACTGGGTGAAAGCAATGAAGAAATTGAACAGGTGCTCAGAGATCTGCGCGCTCACAATGTCAACATGCTGACTCTGGGCCAGTATCTGCAGCCATCCAAGTTCCACTTGCCGGTGGAGCGTTACGTGACTCCCAAGGAGTTTGACGACTTCCACAACCTGGCAACCGAACTTGGCTTTACCCACGCCGCCTGTGGCCCGCTGGTTCGCTCAAGCTACCATGCAGACCTTCAGGCCCAGGGGAAAGAGGTCAAATAGACCAAGCCCAAGCACCTAAAGAAACAGCGCCCACAGGCGCTGTTTTTCTATTTATGGGCACAATTAAAAGCTTTAGGGTTAGCGGCAAAGCTCTGACATAGCTGCCTCTGCCCATATTAACCGGGATGAGCGAAGAAGAGCCAAGAGAGACTAAGAGGAGTGAAGAGACAACTCCATCAGCAGAGCATCTTCCCGGCCCTCTTTTGCCGGATAGTAATCGGCCCTGGAGCCGGTCTCAATAAAGCCCAGACGCCGGTACAAGGCGATAGCGGCAGCATTACCCACCCTGACTTCCAGCAATAATCTCTCCACACCAGTCTCTTTAAGCAACTCGATTGCCGCCAGTAATAATTGCCGCCCCAACCCCTGACCTTGTGCGGCAGGAGCGATACAGATATTCATCAGGGTCGCTTCCTCGAACAAAACTTGCAGCAAGCAAAAGCCTTGAAGCTCCGGTCCTAGATATAACCCCAGAGCCCGGTAAAAACGGCCAAAGCAACTGCCCAGAGTCGCCTCACTCCAGGGAAACTCATGGGCCAGTTGTTCAATTTTCATCATCTCGTCGAGGTCATCGGCCTCCAAGGCTCTAATTGCGATAACCTCAGTCACTTCGCCTCCAACCTGTGCCAAATCTGTTGCCATAGGGCGCGCTTGCCCTCACTGCCTGACATCAATTGCGCCGGCTGCGATGAATGCAGCCAGGCCCCTTCAACAGGCTCAGGGAACATATTCCATATCACCTCTTGCCCAGCCACAGGCCGATTACCGACGCTGCACTGCCCGGCCTCCAGTCCCAATAACGCCAACACCTTGAGCACCAGAGGATGTTGCAATACACGCTCGTCAGCATCAGGCACCAACAGCATGAAAGGCACCTGGGAGGGAGAGTCTTGTCTACTGCGCCACAGCTCTATTCCCATGGCGTGCAGATATTTATTCATGGTGATTGCGCTCCGCTTTAACGCAGTTTGAAAATATCGCCCAAAACCCACAGCCGAGGGACGAACAAGAAGGGCAAAAAATGACTGAAAGAAACCCACAACAGAGCTTCCAAGTTAAGCGCTTTAGAATACCAGCTTGCTCAGCAACTGTCTGTGACTTGGGAACAAATCCCCCGGCAACCCACTCAAACAAAATCGATTGCAGGCATCTAGTTTATCCACTTTAACTAATTAGCTTCCGAAGTAATATAGAAAACAGATCATTTACGGAGGTTATATTATGAATATCAATATCGGGATCAACCAAGCCGATCGTTTGGAAATAGCCAACGGTTTGAATCGCTTACTCGCTGACACCTACAGCCTTTACCTTAAGACTCACAGCTTCCACTGGAACGTGACAGGTCCTATGTTCACCAGCCTACACCAACTGTTTGAAGAGCAGTACACCGAATTGGCTGCAGCGGTGGATGTCATAGCAGAGCGGGTCAGAGCCCTGGGTGAAAGAGCCTTGGGATCCTACAGCGCCTACGCCGCTCAGACCGAAATCAAAGAAGACTCAGGCATCACAGATGCCAAACAGATGCTTGAGGAACTGCTGGAAGGCCAGGAGATCATTATTCGCAACGCCCGGGCACTCTACCCTCTGGTGAACCAGGCCAATGACGAAGCAACGGCAGATCTGCTGACCCAGCGTATTCAGTTACATGAAAAGACCGCCTGGATGCTTCGTAGCTTGTTAGTGCAGTAATCTGGCATCACTTTGATACGGCGTTCAGAAACGGCATGAATTGGCGGTTAATGCTGAAACAAACTGAGTATTGAACCTATACGGCTTACGCGTATTGCGTGAGCCGTTATCTTATTTGGCACCGAGCAGGAGTTAACCCTGTAACAGTAGTTTTAAAGATGTCTGCAAGCTGACAGTGCAAGGTGGAAAATAAATGGGTCCATATCGACCCCAAGCACTTTATGATATTTACAAAAGGAAAACGGCCCGCATATCGCTATGCAGGCTGTCTGGAATGTGGCAGGGGTGGCAGGACTCGAACCCGCAACCGTCGGTTTTGGAGACCGCTGTTCTACCAATTGGAACTACACCCCTGTGGAACGAGGGGCATTATGCAAAAAGCCTCCCTAAAGGTAAAGGACTTTTTGGTACAAACCCCGCTGATTGCAGCTTTTTCAGACAAAGCCATGGTATTGTGGGCATCCAAGAGTTTCTGTGGACAACACCTATCAGGTAAAGTTGCTGTAAACGCGAATTGTCCAAGTTCACCCAGCCAACGACTTTGAATATTTAACCCCAAAGATTCCCCATATAAGAACTCGACACTATTTTGCAAGCTACTTACAGTTTGGCCAATTTAACTTGACCATGACCGCCACACTTTAAAAACACTTCCTGATGGAAACGAATCTTCACATCCCGGGCCATCTTCCACTTGAGCGCGTGGATGTGTGGTTCCAAGACGAAGCCAGATTTGGCCAACAAAACCAAACAACAAGACTTTGGGCAAAACGGGGTAGCCGTCCCCCGTGTCGTCAAACAGCAGCAATTTGATTATGGGTATCTGTTTGGGGCGGTGTGCCCAAGTAGTGGTAAAACGGAAGCATTAATTACGCCGTTTGTTAATAAGGACATCATGCGCCAGCTCCTGGAACTGATCGCCAACCGAACTAAACCAGGACGACATGCTGTGGTGGTAATGGATGGTGCAGGG
>NZ_NIJM01000005.1 GCF_002836945.1 Shewanella chilikensis | reverse complement strand
AGAAGTCGGATCGTAGCCATGTCGTTCTGTGAGCCAAGGAGTTGCGGATACGAATTGTCTTCCTAAGACCGCTTGGCCTCCGACGTATGAACACTCTTCATCGAGTTAAATCGTTTTGTCGATTTCTCAATGCCTGTGAGTGTCCACACAGATTGCTTGATATATTGTTAAAGAGCAAAAGAAGCCAGCCAAGCATTTCAACTTAAAGCATTCGATGCTTGAATCTTTGACTTCCAGACCCTGTCGCGGGTCAGTGGTTGCGCATTATAGGGAGCCTGAATTTTTGCGCAACCCCTAAAAGGCGATTTTTCTTATCAAAGCCTTCGAGTGATTACTATTACACCAAGAAGTCCGATAATCCGCCAAATTAGGCCAGTGATGCCAGATATTTAGGTACATCGGCAATGCTATCCAGTACTACGCTCGCCTCATCCATGGCTTCCTGAGTCACCTCTTTGCCACTTCTGACCAGGATCCGCACCGGGATCCCCGCCGCTTTGGCGGCGCGCATATCATCAGCCTTGTCACCAACCATTACACTGGCAGCAAGATTCAGCTTAAGAAAACTGGCAGCACTGTTGATCATTCCTGCCTTGGGTTTACGGCAGTCACAATCCTGCTTGTATTCACCTATGCCCTTCTCCGGATGGTGCGGGCAGTAATAGATACCATCGAGATCCACGCCCTTGTCGGCAAAGTTCCAATCCATCCATTCAGTCAGGCTGGCAAACTGCTCTTCAGTGTAGAGCCCACGGGCAATCCCCGACTGATTGGTCACCACCACCAGCTTATAGCCTTGTTGCTTCAACGCCAGGCAAGCATCGAAGACGCCTTCGATATATTCAAAATCATCTATTTGATGTACATAGCCGTGATCGACATTGATTACACCATCTCTATCCAAAAAAACCGCTCGGTTCACTGTTTGCCTCCCAGAAAGCGAATGGCGATATTATTCCACTCATTGCGGCAAAATGCACTGTGAGAACAGGCTTATGTTGTGAGCTTGACGGCAGAGGATAAGAAAACCCGGGCATTGGAGCCCGGGATAAGTGCCTCGCCCGGATGTCTGATGCTCGGGAGCACGCCCGCAGGGAGGCATCAGACTTCCGGGCTCAGCATGACCATTCAAACGGGTCGTAGTCTGCGAGCACTCTGGCATATTCAGGACTCAGACCATCGGTGGAGAAGTAATACCCCTTGCCATCGTTGCCTATGTCATAGCGTATGTCGTCATATTCCGGCATCGCCAGCAACTGTTGTCGCAGCGCTTGCTGCGCTTCGACATCCAGGCTATAAGGGGGATACCCCAAAACCGAAGCCTCAAGCACAGCGGTATGGCGACAACTGGCTTCGCGGATCTGCTGCGCCAGGGTCGCGGCAACCTCGCCGCGTTGCAGTGCCAACCAACGGTTGGCATAGCTGTCGACCATGTAACGGTCTGAATAGAAAAAGTGTTCTCCCTCTGATACACGCATCTTCAGATCCCTGTGTTCAGGCGCCAGGATCAAACGGATATACTCTTGTACCGCATCCACAGCCTTCTCTGTGTCATCCCCTGCCACAGCCAACAGCTGCGGCAGGGAAACCAGACGTCCGTGCTGGCTGAACAACCGGATAAAGTCCACCAGTTCCAGCATGCTTTATCCCGGCAACAAGCCACGGGCCTCCAGCGCATCGGCGGCATAACCCAGGCCGAATTTTTCCAGGGTTGATCTCAGCGGTGCCCCGGTTTGCCTGTCCCAACCAAAATCGTCATAGAACATATCCAACGCCTTTTGAATATCGTCCCTGTCCATCTTGATGGTGCCTTCATCGCCGAAGGCTTTGTCGGGATCCAGGTCGTAAACCCAATCACTGAGCACATCGTGCTCATTGCGCATATTGATCTCATTCATTTGAATGATGGTCAGCGCCCGGTGCAAATGCAGTACCCGCTCGGCCATAAAGTCGAGCTCAGTCTCAGTCACTTCTTTACCTGTGACCAAAGAGAACATCTGGGATTCTATGGTGCTGTCTCCGCGATAGTTACGATTCTTGTCCGGCGAAGCCAGCAAGGGGAACATCCAGTTACAGAGAGTCAATGAGTCGTGCAGCACATTTTTCACCAAAGACCACTTGGCGAACTTAACCTTGGCCGGGTTTATTGGGGTATACCATTTCACCTTATCAAAGGCCCCTTCGCCCCAGAATTCGGCGGCTATGGTTTCTATCATATCCTGAGGCAAGCCACAGTTAACAATATTGATATGGGAGTGACACTGAGCATCGCGGTTGAACACCATGTTGATCAGGGTGCCCACCTGCCCTGCGGTCTCACTGGCATGGTGCACAGCGGCGTTGGTCTTCTTATTGAAAATTTTCACCGAGGATTCTTTGTGGATATCCCAATAACCGAGATCCGGATTACGTCCATCCAGTTTCCAGCGCTCAATGAGATCCGACATGCCATCGGCCATATGGGCAATTTCCCCTTCGCGATAGGCGATACGGCGGTAAAAATCGATAAGAAACGCCGGATCTTTCTTGTCCCACAGATCCCATGGGATGCTGTCAAACTCCTCTTTAGGCAACAGATATTGGAACATATCGTGTTTTTTGAGGTACTTGAACAGGTGCGAAATCAGACCATAGTTACACCAGATGCCGTAATCGTCGATCAAGTTACCACCCAGCGCACCTGTCATAGCATGTTCTTCCGAGCCCTTCTTGGTATCCATCAGATACTGAGGCGCCAGGAATCCCATGCAGACGTTGGAGATATGTTCGCTCTTGCGACCATATTTCTGTTTCAGCTCAGGCACCTTTAGTTCACAGAAGCAGCGAATGGGGCAGGCATGGCAGCCACCGGTACGCTTCATCCATTTGTTGGCGTACTCTTCACCGAAGTACATCTCGGCCATTGAGGTACGGAAGCCTACCTTGTTACGTTCATTCCAAGGCACCTCGCCCAGCTCAATCTGCTGATCCGATTGCCCCCATTTAAGTCCGGGACGCGCCTTCCAGCGGCTAATACCATTGGAATATTCGGCCCAGGACTGCGGAGTAGAAGGCACAACCCCTTGGTTATTGGCGCCTATAATCCCCAGAATATGGTCATCGAGCCGACGCATGTTGGTGTTATCGGCGGCAATGGCCACAGCCCCTGTACCTATGATGCCTATCCCTTTGAAGTTCTTTGACCCTAGTACAGCTCCATGGCCTCCGGCAGAATGTCCACCCTGAGTCATAATCACTGACAGGGGCACCTGATTCTCCCCCGCCTGGCCTATGGCTGCCACCTGGGCATTGGGGCCCATCATTTCGGCTATCATGGCGTGGGTATCAAAAATCCCCTTACCCCAGAGCGCGGCGGCTGATTCCAATGTAACTTTACCGTCTTCAACTCTGAGCCATACCGGTGCAGCGGCGCGACCTTCAATGGCGATGGCATCAAATCCAGCATATTTCATTGCCGGTGAAAAGTGACCACCGAAATGTCCATCAGAAATCAGATGATCTTTAATCACTGGGCTGCGGGAAGTAATAGTAGTACGACCAGTACAAATCACCCCGGAACCGGTTAATGGTCCGGCGGAGAATACAATAATATTTTCAGGGTCTGTGGCCTTAATATTATCTTTATGGCCATCCCAAAGAATCTTATAGCCTATCCCCATACCACCAATATAATCATGATACTTATCGGTTGACTCTGTTGTAATATCACCGGTTGTTAAATTAACTCTTAATACTTTACCGGCCCATCCACCAAGTTTATCTGTCATTTTCTATTACCTCATTAACCGATCAGGCCAGTATATTTTTCATATTGTTCGAGTGCAGCTTCCGCCTGTTCCCAGGTATAAAACTTAATCGCACCGGTTGGACAAACCTGGGCGCAAGCCGGTTCGCCCTGACACAGATCACACTTCACGGCTTTCATTTTGCTACGCACAACTTTGATCACTTGTTGCGGACATTTATCGGCACAATAACCACAGCCGACACAGCGCTTTTCATCTATCACTTTAGCGCCGGTTTCCGGATGAGTTGAAATAGCCTGCTGCGGACAGACCTCTGTACAAACCTCACAATGGCGACAAGTGGCCGGCACCACAGTGCGGTCGCCGCATTCCCCCCGCTGTTCTGTGTAATTGAACTGCACGCCATGAGGCCCATAGTTCATGTTGTGTTCGACTTTGACCCTTGCCAGGGTTGGGCTGCAATCGCCTTCATGGTTCCAGCCACAGGCGATTTCACAGCGACGGCAACTGACGCAGATAACCGGATTAACCACCATCAATCCACCGGGTAACACCTCAACCTTTTCATCGCTGTCGTTGTCGCTGCCACAACCGGTAAGAAAGCTGATAAGCGTTCCACCATAGACAGTGCCTACGGCAGCTCCCATACTCCCTTTCAGCATTCCTCGTCTGGTAATCATATTGCGTTCCTTAATTAGTTTAAGAAATATTATTTAAATATGCATACACCAAAAACCCGACGACTCATGCTAATTAAATCCAGACATTTTTTCCCAATCTGAGTCACATTTACTCACAGGCAAGTCAGTCAATCTCATTATCTAAAACCACAATCAAATATTAAAATTACAATCTTCTAAAAATAGAAAAACACAATTTAGACTGAACCTGCGCTTATCAGTTATAGCTGGAACATATTGACGATGGTCACAGACAAATTATTCAAATCAAATAGATTAAGCCTCGCATACATTCCTAATTAGAAATCCCGACAGAATCTAAAAACTTAAAGGAATGGGAAATGATGAAATTCAAGCCTAAAAACGCCTGGTGGAAACTATCTCCACTGGTGGTTTGCTTATTGGCTGCATGTTCCGATGGCGATGACGGCCAAGTGGGTCCTCCGGGCGAAGTGGGGATCAATATTGCCAAAGCCAAATCACTGCAGGCCAATATCGAAGCCGTCACCATAGATGAGCAAACCCGGGTTTCGGTCGACTTTTTCTTAAGCGACTCCAACGGTGTTGCCGTGACAGGGCTGGAACAACTGGAACAGGTTTCAGCCTTGGCCATGGGCATAGCCAAATTGGGCAGCGCTCAGCCCATGTACGGCGATTCAAAGCCAGTGGAGGGACGCTATGAAATAAGCCGCGCCCCCCAATGGATAAGCTATATCAATAAACTGGTTGAGCCGGGAACAGGGGCAACAGCAAAGGCCGCAGCACAGTGGCAAGCCGGGATTGAGAGTGACTGTAAACTCGATTGTTTGCAAAGCTTAGGCCAGGGGCGTTACCGTTATCAATTCAGCAAGGCACTCAATCAATACCCAAGCTTTGAAGGGCTAGATACCCAGTATGAGAGTGATAAGACTCACAGGGTCTATCTTGAACTCAAACCCGCTGCCGACAGTTCCCCGAGCAGTATGCTGATCAACAGTGTCTATGACTTTATTCCTGCAACCGGCCAAGCCGCCGCAGCCGAAGACAGCCGGGTACTGATGGATCAGCAGCAAGCATGTTATCGCTGCCACGGCAGTGACAGGGATAACAGTGAGGCGCGTTTGTTAATGCACGGCAGTAAGCGTTTTGCCTTTGAAGGCTGTGTTATGTGTCACACCAGCTATTCAGGCGACCCTGAAACCGGCTCGGCGCTTGATATGGCGACCCTGACTCACAAAATTCACCAGGCCGATTATAAGGTCGTTGGCTATCGAGGCCATGAATATGACTACAGCCAGTTGCACTATCCAGGTGATATCAACGACTGTAAGAGCTGTCATATTCCTGATGCGGCGCCGCAAGCCAACCAATACTTTATTCCCGGCAGTAACAGCTGCCTGAGCTGTCACAGTAAAGATGCCCCGGATGACTGGAATGGCAGTGCCAGTGCTTTATTCCACGATAGAGAACTCTTCCCCAGAGGATGGCAACAGAGTTGCTCAGGCTGCCATCCGGATGCCAGCAATCCAGAAGGCGCAGGTAAAATCCACTTGAGCCTTGGCAAGACAAGTAAACTCATCAAACAGGAGTATGCCTTTACGATCTCCGCTGCCGCTATCGATGGCGACAAGCTGAATATCGGCCTGGATTATCGAAGTCAAGGACGGCTGCCGACTGATGATCCGGCTATTGAGTCTTTGTGGCTGACCGTCAGTGGCGATCCCGAGCCGCTTAATCGTCCGCTCAACAATGGTCAGCACAAGATTTGGAATTTGGCCAAACCTGGGGACGACGTCACCCTTGCCATGCAGGGGCACAGTCTCAGCGCCGCCATAGGCCCGCTTCAGATAGCGGACTTCGGTGAGCTGGACAAGACTCGGGTTCGGGCGAAACTGCTTGTCTGCGCCGATCCCAATACAGGCTTTGCGGTGGCTTGCGATACCAACTCTACCCGCATCGAGGTGATTGCCGAGAACGCATTGTCGCTCACCGGCGCTCCGGCGAGCAGCAAAGCCATTGCTGATGAAACCGCTTGCCAGCGCTGTCATGACAGCGATATGCAGCAGCGGGTTGTCAGCGCTCATACGCTGGCCAGTCATTTCCAGCCAGCTAATGACAGTTGTGGCAGTTGTCATGCGCCTCAAGGTGCCACGGCCCTGACTGATAAGAGCTGCAACGACTGCCACAACAATGGCACCAATATGTACCTGAATGCCGGGCTGAAACATACTCCGGGCATGGATCAAGTAAAAGCGGTCCGTACCCTGAATAACAGTCTGAATTACAGGGAAATGGTGCATTCGCTGCACAGTGGTACCCGTACTGTAGCCGGTATGGGTGGCGATAGAGAGGCGGCCACTTATCCCAAGCCAGCCAATGATTGCCGCGCCTGCCATAGCAAGGGTCAGCTTACACTGGAAGGCCTGAGCCAAAGCGCCTCCGTGTTGGTCGCCACTCCCGGCGCCACCGAGAAAGGCCAGTTGGCTGAATACTCGCCAACGGTTGCAGCCTGTGGTGGCTGCCATATCCAGGTGGATAAATGGGCCAGCCATGCCGAAGCCTTCGGTGGCGTTTTCCAAAAAGATGCCAGTGGTGGACCTGTGTATCAGAGCGGCAGTGAAAGCTGCGCCATCTGTCATGCCGAGGGACGTAATAACGGTGTCGACAAGGTACACGGCCTCAAGGATTGAGCCACATTGTCTTATCGGACAAAACGGCGCTTAGGCGCCGTTTTTGTATGCTGTTTTTATCAATTCAGGAGCTCAAAACTGCCAATCCGACATAGCTGCGATGTTTGCACCAACTTAGCACTGCTCTGCTCGAAATCCACCATCACCTTGAACAACGCAGAAACAGGACCCCCTAGTGGTTTCCCTTTATTTATCTGAATATTCGCTGTAGTCTTAATCGGATCAAAACCGAATAACGTATACAAAGACGGGATCTATGAGCCGAACTACGCCCATCGTTCATAAAACGCGCACTCAGGTTGTGGTCGAAGTGTTGCGGGAAAAAATTCTTTCAGGGGAAATCGCAGCCGGTGAACCGTTGCGTCAGAGCGCCCTGGCAGAAGAGATGAATGTCAGCCGGATTCCGGTCAGGGAAGCCCTTTTGCAACTGGAAGCCGAGGGTTTGGTCAAGTTTGAAGCTCATAAAGGCGCCACGGCTACCGAACTATCGGTTGAACAAGTCAGCGAGTTATTTGAACTCAGAGCACTGATTGAAACTGATCTCCTTGCCAAAGCCATTCCAAACCTGCAGGATGAAGATCTGCGTCAGGCCGAAGCCGTACTGGACAAACTGGAATCCGCCTTTAAACAGGATAATGCCGTGGGCAGTTGGAGCGAACTCAACACAGAGTTCCACACAAGTTTGTACCGCGCCGCCAACCGTCCCCATACCATGGAAGTCGTACATGGTCTGAACACCAACTGTGATCGCTATATACGCTTACAGTTGTTGCTGACAGGCGGGATCCCTCGAGCCGAACAGGATCACAGGGATCTACTGCAATTATGTCGGCAAAAGAAAATAGATGAGGCCGTGGTCCTGTTAAGGGCCCACATACTGCACGCTGCCAATGCCATTCAGGAATTGGTAGCCCAACAGGTGAGCTGAAAAATCACGACCCTTTCCAAGCAATAGCGCTTTAGTTGTCCAAAAGACAGATCTGGCTTCTGTCTTTTTATTTTGAGAGTAAATTCAATGCAGTACGCCACTATTACCGGCTGGGGAAAGTGCGTTCCCCCTGCCGTACTGACCAATCATGATCTGGCTACCTTTATCGATACCTCCGATGAATGGATTAAACCCAGAACAGGGATTAGCCAGCGTCATATCAGCCACGTCAACACTTCTGAATTGGCTACAGTCGCTGCCCAGCATGCGCTGGCCGCCGCCGGCATAGAAGGTAGCGAACTGGACATGATTATCCTGGCCACCGCCAGCCCGGACACTCTGATCCCCAACATAGCCTCGACCGTACAGGCCAATGTAGGCGCAACCTGTGCCGCCTTTGACATTAACGCCGCCTGCAGTGGCTTTCTCTACGGCGTAGGCCTTGCAACCGCCCAGATAAAGAGTGGTCAATGCAAAAAAGTACTGGTTATCGGTGCCGAGCGTCTCAGCTTTTATCTCGACTGGTCAAGAAGAGAAACTGCAGTACTATTCGGTGATGGTGCTGGTGCTGTAGTACTGGAAGCGACAGACAGCCCATGTGGCGTACTGGGCTATGAGCTCAATAATGACCCAGACGGTCGTGACATTCTGAAGGCCAGTTTCGGTACGGGTATGGATAGATTTGTCGCCGAGTCGCTGGACTTCTACATTCAGTTTGACGGTCAGGAGATTTTCAAACGTGCCATCAACGGCATGGGTAAACTCAGCGCCCAAGTATTGGACAAATGTGGCTTGGACAAGGAAGAAGTCGATTGGGTAATCCCCCATCAGGCCAACGAGAGGATCATCGACACTCTGGTGCACAGAATGAAGATCCCCAAAGAGAAAGCCTTCGTCAATATAGCCAACTATGGCAACACCTCGGCCGCGACTATTCCCATCGCCATCTGTGATGCGTTGGAAAAAGGCATGATCAAGCCAGGACAACACATTCTGTCCTGTGCCTTCGGCGCTGGCCTCACCAGCGCGGCCTTGCTGCTGAAATGGGGTGATAGAGTCACACCGCTGAAACAGAGTGATGCCGAGCTGCCGCCATGCGAGCAGACAGGTATTGAACTGGTAAAACGCGCAGTAGACTATTTCTGCCATCGCGATAAGGCTTAAACGAATTAAGCAGAACCCCAAACAAAAATGCCGTTCATGGAAAGTGAACGGCATTTTCGTTTTTAGATGCCATACTTGGCCAGGAATAAGATGTCCGGTAGCTACAAAAAGTTACCTTGACGAATATAGCCTAAAACGCTTACCGGAATACACTAACTCAATTGTGCCGCTTTCTACAAAAGAGAAGGCCTCGAGGACTTATTCGCACCTTCTCTTAGGTCAGTTCTTGGCCCTACTTGAGCGGTTTGCTTATCCGGATGACTACCCGGCGGTTACGGACCCGTTCATCACTGGAATCATTGGATGCCACATGCCGCCGTTCGCCGTGTCCTTCGGTATGGATCCTGTCTCCCGGGATCCCCCTTGCGACAAAAAAATCTTTAACTGAGTCAGCTCTCTGTTGTGACACCTTCTGGTTAATACTGCGACCGCCATAACTATCGGTATAGGCATCAATCAGTACCAGCTCCACTTCAGGATCGTAGGCCAGATATTCCTGCACCCGCGCCAGTTGCGCCTTGGAATAACGGGTCAACTCAGTCCCCCCCATCTCGTAGGTAAGCACGGTAAAAGCGATATCATCGAAACTGTAAGGCAGTAGATTGGCCAAACACTGTTTGAACTCGCGGTATTTCTGGGCAAAGTTGGCCGCGGAAAGACCGACCGCCACCTTGTTGCTTTGGTTGTACCAATCGCTGTAGTAAAAAGTGGGTTCCATGCCGCGGTCCAGCTCTGCCAGCATGGACCAGGCGGCCTTTTTCGGTACTTCACCATTGAAATATTTCTGGTAGCTCAGCTCGGTAATCGCCTTGGACGTCACTCCAGGACGCCAGGCCGGTGCTTTGCTCATCAAGCGGGCATGGGTCACGGCATCGGGCTTTTGCCACATATCCAGAGTAAATTGCAAATTCAGATCTTTTCCCGCATGACTGGAAAATACGGCTTTACCGTAGGCGGGAATATCGTGCTCCAGGCTACAACCTAGAGGCGTGTTTTGCGCCACGCGCCAATGAGAGTCGTCGAGCGACGCCACATAGTGCCTGAGATCCGCCATCGCCGACAGCGGCAGACAAAGAGTCGACAGCAGAAACAGTTTACGCCACATAGGAATCTCTCTTTTCACACACCATGTTGTCTCTATCGGCAAAGAAATTCATTCCTTTAGCCTATAAAAACAACAATCGAACATGACACCCTGTTGATGTTTTAGCATAATAGCCGCTTCGTTATTTTCCAGGGGAAATGCATGACTCAGCCAAGCCTAGCCAACCAACTCAAGCACAGATTCAGGGGTTATTTCCCTGTTGTGATCGACGTAGAGACTGCTGGCTTTAATGCGCAGACAGACGCGCTGCTGGAGATTGCGGTCACCCTGCTGAAGATGGATGCAGAGGGTAATCTGGGCATAGACAGAACCCTGCACTTCCATATAGAACCTTTTGAAGGCGCCAATCTCGAGCCGGAGGCGCTGGCATTCAACGGCATAGATCCCAACAACCCTCTCAGGGGAGCCGTCAGCGAGAAAGAAGCTTTTCTGGAGATATTCAAGGCGGTGAAGAAGGCACAAAAGGCGGCCGATTGCCACAGATCTATTATAGTGGCTCACAATGCCGCCTTCGATCACGGCTTTGTCAGCAAAGCAATCGAGCGCAATGATATCAAGCGCTCGCCGTTTCATCCCTTTGCGACTTTTGACACCGCCACTCTGGCCGGTTTGGCCATAGGCCATACAGTACTGGCCAAGGCCTGCACCTTGGCCGGGATCCCCTTTGACAACAAAGAAGCCCATTCGGCGCTTTATGACACAGAGCGCACTGCCGAGCTATTCTGCTACATAGTGAATCGCTGGAAAGCCCTTGGCGGCTGGCCTTTACCTGCCACTGCCGAAACCGACACCCCACCAGAGGCTATCTAAACCGGCTCAGACATATAAGCCGACTCAAACTGGGGGATTTCCTGGCCTTAAGCCAAACTATTTGAGCGTTTGGCTTAAAGGTGCATCAGCAACCACCGACCAGAAACCAAAGACACCCCGGCTCAAAACCAAGGTCTTGAGCCTCGAGTTTAAAGCCCGGTGCGACTGTCTAATTTCAAGGCTTTAATCAAATCGAACACTTCATGGATTTCTTTAAACACTTGCTCTATGTCTGCGCTGAGATCCAGCGGCTTGAGTAGATCCAGTTGTGGCTCAAAATAGCTGTGCTGACAGGCTATTTTGACAAACAATCGCCCCTGTTTGAAACAAGCTTCCAGCTCACCTTGATAAAATCCTGATAGTGACAACAAACGTTCCATGGTCGCGGTATTAAGCACATATCTGGCTTCGAGCTGATCGTCACTGTAGACCTCAAATCTACGCTCAAAGTCCGGGTCTTCCAACCTCACCCTCGAGAGTTTGCTTCTGAACTGGGCCAAGCCATTGCCCATAAAACCTTTATCGCGGCGCACCTGGATGGTAGCGGAAAATGTCTTCGGCAGCTCAAACTCTATCACTATGCCGTCGAACAGCGTCTTATATTGGGGACCATTATCATTCTTGCCTGTGCGTTCGAGCAACGTCAGTTCCCTAAGCAGAAAAGGCACATTAAGATACTTGCCTCTGACCGAGTTTTGAAAATAACCTTTGTCATAGGAGGGAAAGAGACCATAGTCTTTATAGCTTTCCAGTTCAGGCAATCCCGGAGGATTGAACGCAAAGCTTTTACCGAAATAACCCAGCAGTAAAGGATAGATCTCCTCAACTATCTGGGTACGTAGTTCACCTATCTCACTGCCTGCCCAGATATTGGCCAACACCACCAACCCCAAAGATACCACGGCGCCACCAAAACCAATGAAGAACACCCCATCTTCGAAATCCAGCATGAAAGCGCCGTAGAAACTCATGGCAAAAAATAGCAAAAATGCCGGAATGCCGATAAAGGTGAGAGGCGCAACTATCTTTCTACGCTCTCTATACCTGGCAGCGGCTGCCTCTCGCACCGACTCATAACGTCGGCACTTGGGGGCAATCTGTTTCCCGTAATATTGGCCGAAGGCCAGCTTGTCCTGCTCCGGGATCTCCAACTCCATTGAATTCATCCTGTGTTCTTTACTTTTGCCATTTTTTCCGGGTCACCCCGCGACTATCCGAGAGATAGTCTCTCAGCCTCAGATCAAGCAGTTGCAAAATGCACAACGAACACTAAGACTGACATTTCCCCTTTTACCGCAGCATTTCACCCAATGTCACCTTTACTCCGGTAACCCGGCCCAGAGTACAAAAACGCTGTCGGATAAAACTATTCTTACGTAGGGCTTTAAAGAGACAAAAATCCGATGACTCTTGTCATCGGATAATAATTATTTCGATAAAATTGCCGGTATTACAGCTTTCCTTTTCAACAAGGAGCCACTGCAGGTTTTATACCACAACAACAAACTTGTCTCGCTGTGCCGACAGAACTCAGGCAGCGATCCGCTGTTTCAGTTCTGACCAGGCGTTATCCACCAGACGGTAATCGGCATCTTCAAGCTCTTTGGCTGCCAGTTTCAGGCATTGCTGCATCCGCTCATTCAAGGCATCCGGCCCTTGCTCTGACTCGTTTTCCAGCTCGGCCAGCACCACGGCAAAATGCCCCTGCAGGTAACCGCTGGCAAACAGGGCATCATCGTCACCGCCGGCCACTATCTCGCCAATCCACTGCTCCAATGCCTGTTCGTACTTCTCTAACATGCTCTACTCCGCTAAGTCTGGGTTGGCCACCTGATACATCACGTAATCCCGGTAACCTGTCACAATTCGATAATAGCCACTAAGTTCGCTATCCAATTTCTGGTCGCCACTATCCACGATAAGCGGCCTGCCTTCAAGTGCTTTTAGTTTGCTTTTGGTGGCAAGAATGATGATATTTTCCTTAGTAATGCGCCGGATGAGCTCGGGCGACAACTGCTGATTGCCACGGCCAAGAATGTGCCCTTGGCCACCTATCAGGGTAATGACCAACTTAACCTTTTGATTTTCAGTGGCACTCAATAACTGCGCCGCATTAAGATCCGAGGCCAGCAGGGTCTTGTTCTGCACCAGATCCACCCCGAGCAGGGTGTTATCGAGCCCCAGCTCCTCCATTACGGCCGCCACTGTACTGCCGGAGCCCATGATATAGAGCTCATCTTCCATATCGCCGACCACCTCGGCGGCAATATCCGCCAGCACCAGTTCATCCACCTCGCGGCCGCCCATCTTCACCGCCTGGATATATCGCGGCTCGGCAGGCACTGTCATTTCACCATAACGCCGCGCCCTGACAGTGCCTTGGCGGAAGGCCTCTTCGTCTATGTCCATCACATCGGCGCTCATCAGACTCACCAGGGCGCCTTCCAGCAGTTGCTTCAATACCAGCCCGGATGCATGGGGAGTAATGCCGTAAACACCCGAATGAATTTTGACCCCGGCCGGTACACCGAGTACAGGGAAGTGCTCACCGACAACGCCATAGATATCCCTTGCCGTGCCATCTCCTCCGGCAAACAGCAGCAAGTCCAGCTCCTGCGCCATCAAGGCCTTGGCGGCAGCCTGGGTATCACTGCGACTGGTATCCGTTGCCGCCTGGTAACACACCTTTGTGCGAAAACCCAGCTTTTGCGCCAGGTCGGCGCCCATGTTACCCGAGGCGGTATAAATTTGCAGGCGCTCGGCAAAAGGCGTTATCACTGCCAAGGCCTGTTCCATTCGCAGACCGGCCTTGGGGGTGGCGCCAAGGCTCAGCGCCTCTTTTGCCACACCGTCGCTGCCCTTGAGGGCCACACTGCCTCCAAGCCCGGCCAGCGGATTAATGATAAGGCCCAGTCGAAACATTTTACTCATAACTCTCTCCGGCAAATGATGCTCTGCTCTTGTAAGAAATCATCAGGCGTCAATGGGGTCACTTTGTGATTGACGCCTGGAGTCGCTACCCGGAATAGCCAGCACGGCCAACATGGACAGCAAGGCGCACGCGGCGGCAAACACCCAACACCAGAAGGCGCCGCTGCCATCGCCCCAAATCAGGCCGCATACCCAGGTGCCCAAAGCGCCGCCGACGCCAAAGCTCAAACTGGCGTATAGTGCCTGGCCCTTGCTGCGGTGGCTGATATCAAAATTACGGTGAACAAACTGGATGGATGCCGCATGGGTCAAACCGAAGGTAAAGGCATGCAGCAGTTGGCTGAGCCCCAAAAGCAACATGCTTTCGGCGCCAAAAGCCACCAGCAGCCAACGCAGCACCGTCATGCCTATACTCACCAGCAGCAGCGTCTTGACCCCATAGCGACCGAGTAACCTGGGCGCTATCATAAACATGAAGATTTCCGCCACGGCACCTAGCGCCACAAAAATACCGGCGCTGGCCTCTGTGTAACCCACCTGCTTGAGATAAAGCACGAAAAAGCCGTAGAAAGGCCCGGCGCTAGCTTGAAGCAACATGGCAGACAGTAAAAACCACAGCAGCGGCCGCCCAAGTTTGAGTGCCGGTTTATCCTGCCCGGCTCCCGCCGAGGCCCGATTCGATGGCAAGGGTAAGGCACTGCCCAGTAACCCAAGAAACAGACTCAGCCCCACATAGAGCAGTACCTCGGGGCCAAACTCCTTGATGGCCCAGCCGGTGCCCACCACCAGCACGATATAGCCGACACTGCCGAAACTGCGAATGAGGCCATACTTGTTGGCTTCAGTACCCAGGGTTTCCAAGGTGATCACCTCAAGCTGCGCCAGAATCGCATTCCAGAAGAAGGTATAGAGGGCCAGACTCAGCGCCAGATAAAGAAAGCCACCATGATAAAAGAAACTCAGATAGGTCAAGGCGGCGGCAAAGGCGCCGAGCTTGATAAGCTCAGAGCGCATGCCGGTGCGATCCGCCACCAGCGCCCAGACATTGGGCGCGACTATGCGGGTTGCCATGAGTATGGCCAGCAGAAAGCCTATTTCGGCTGCGTCGAAGCCACGGTTGTCAAAAAATACCCCCAGATAGGGCACCATGACACCGAGTATGCCAAAGAAGAAGAAATAGCAGGCAGAAAGCCAGGCGAGCTGTCCCCCTGCGGGAAACAGTCCGCGCATTTATCGCATTCCAAGTACAGGTGTAAGGCTGCTGACATCCTGGTTTTGAGCCCGATGACGCAGCAAGTGATCCATCAAGACTATCGCCAACATGGCTTCGGCAATGGGCACAGCGCGGATCCCGACACAGGGGTCATGCCGCCCCTTGGTCACCACTTCGGCCTCTGTGCCCTGCACTGTCATGCTCTTGCCTGGCACGCTGATACTGGAAGTGGGTTTCAGCGCCATATGGGCCACTATGGGTTGCCCGGAAGAGATACCCCCGAGCACGCCGCCGGCATGGTTGCTGTCAAACCCGGCAGGCGACATCAGATCTCTATGTTCTGAGCCCTTTTGGTTAACGACGGCAAAGCCATCACCGATTTCAACGCCCTTGACCGCATTAATCCCCATCAGCGCATGGGCAATATCGGCATCGAGACGGTCAAATACCGGTTCGCCAAGGCCGACCGGTACATTGGTGGCCACCACACTGACCTTGGCACCGATGGAATCACCGGATTTTTTCAGCTCACGCATATAGTCATCCAGCGCTTCCAGCTTGGAGGCATCGGGGAAGAAAAAGGGGTTCTGTTCTACCTGCGCCATATCCAAAGTGTCAGCGCAAATAGGCCCAAGCTGGGAGAGATAACCCTGGATCTCAATGCCGTGTACCGCCTTGAGGTATTTCTTCGCCACGGCCCCTGCCGCCACTCGCATGGCAGTTTCCCGCGCCGAGGAGCGGCCACCGCCGCGATAATCACGCAAGCCATATTTTTGCTGATAGGTATAGTCGGCATGTCCGGGACGGAACAGATCTTTGATATTGGAGTAGTCCTGGCTACGCTGATCGGTATTTTCAATCAACAGACCAATGGAGGTGCCTGTGGTCTTGCCCTCAAACACGCCGGAGAGAATACGCACCTGATCCGGCTCACGCCTGGCAGTGGTATAACGGGAAGTCCCCGGACGGCGACGGTCAAGATCCTGCTGCATATCGGCTTCGGTCAACTCAAGCCCTGGCGGACAGCCATCGATAATGCAGCCCAGTGCAAGCCCATGGCTTTCACCAAAAGTGGTGACGACAAAGTTCTGACCTATGCTGTTTCCCGACATCCGCTTAATTTCCCCCTGGAGATAAAATGACCGAGCATAGAGGTTCGGCTATCCGAACCTCGGCTTTACTGGCCCATTGGCTAATGGGCCGCTTTATTATTCACTGTCTTTATAGATGGCGAACAGTGATTGATTTTCAACTAACTGATCTTTTGTCAGCACAAACACCCCATCGCCGCCATGTTCAAAGCTGACCCAGGTGAAAGGCACATCGGGGAAAAGCTCAATCAAATGCACCATGGAGTTGCCCACTTCAACCACCAGGATACCGTCATCTGTGAGGTAATCGGCGGCATTGGCCAAAATGCGCTTGGTGATATCCAGGCCATCGCGACCGGACGCCAAACCAATTTCCGGCTCATGGCGATACTCATCCGGCATATCGGCAATATCTTCGGCATCAACATAAGGTGGGTTGGACACAATCAGATCGTACTGCGGCGCTCGTGGCACTGCGCTGAAAAGGTTGGACTGCATGGGAAACACCCTGTCCATCACGCCGAGCGACTCAACGTTTATCTGCGCCACTTCCAGTGCATCCTCACTGATATCCAGCGCATCGACCTCAGCCTCTTCAAACTGATAGGCACAGGCGATGGCGATGCAGCCGCTGCCGGTGCAGAGATCGAGGATCCGTCTTACCGGCTTGTTGTACAGCCAGGGACCAAATCCGTTTTGGATCATTTCGGCAATCGGTGAGCGAGGCACAAGCACCCTTTCATCCACATAGAAGTCCAGCCCGGCAAAACGGGCGGTGTTGGTCAGATAAGGCACGGGTAAACGCTCGCGTACCCGGCGAATGATAAGCTCAACTATCTTGTGTTTTTCGCTGCTGGTGAGATTGGCGTGAATCACCTGCTGACCAATGTCATCGGGCAGATGCAGGGCGTGAAATACCAGGGAAACCGCTTCGTCCCACGCGTTATCTGTACCATGACCATAATAAACATTGGCGTCATTAAAACGGCTGACGGCCCAGCGCAACATGTCGCCTACCGTCCGCAATTCGGTGACGGCTTCATCCACAAAGATCTTATCCAAAATCTGACTCCGGCTTTATTCTTATTCCGCAACCATTGTAACTGAAGTCTGTTCAGAAGAAACAGGATTCAATAAAATAGCCTGATGAACGAAGAAAACGACAAAGAAGGCCTGGCGGAATTTCAGGCACTGGTATCCGGGATCACCCCGCTCGACCAGGATAAGCGCCATTTCCGCCCGCCGAGCAAAACCAAAAAACAACTGGCTGAAAAAGAAGTTCAGATCCAGGCGGATAGTTATTTTTCAGACGTTTACCAGCCATTATTGCCAGTAAACGGCCCTATGCGTTGGTGTCGGGACGATGTGGACGCCATGGAAGTCAAACGTCTACGTAGAGGCGATTATGTGCCTGACTTTCTTTTGGATCTGCATGGTTACCGCCAAACCGAAGCCAAGCTGGAACTGGCGGCCTTGATCCAGGCCTGTATCCGTGAACACAGCCCTTGCTGTAGTGTCATGCACGGCTACGGCACCGGCATTCTCAAACAGCAGTTACCCATGTGGCTGGCGCAGCACCCCAAGGTCAAAGCCTTTCATCAGGCCCCCAAAGAATGGGGCGGCGATGCAGCGCTGTTGATACTGATAGATATTGGCGAACATCCCCACAGACGCTAACCGCAGTTGAGCTGCTCCCTTTAAATACTTAGCACTATAAATACGAAGAACCCGGTCATTGCCGGGTTGCTTGTTTTGCTGGTACTTTGTCCAAGGATCACCTTTTTAATAACGTAAGGCGCTTGAATTCAGGTTAATTGCAGCCCTGAAGGCAGCTTTAATCTGGAAACACTAGGCGATATTGTACGGCCCTTGTTGCCACATTACACTTGCCTGCTGTCCATGCACATCAATAAGTGCCACTGACGAAGTCGCAAATAACGGCGGCTCAATACCGGCCACCAATTCACTGACCATATAACCCAATAATGGCATGTGACCTATCACCAACACTTTGTCTGCCTTAAATTGTTCGGCGTAGGCCTTCACCAGGCTGGCAGCCATTTCCGGGTCAGCCGATGGTACCAATTCATCCAATACCATCCATTTACGCGGTTCTGGAAAGTGTTTTCCCAGCTCCTGCCAGGTCTGCTGCGCTCTGAGGTAAGGGCTCACCAACACCAGATCAAAGGCAGAGACTGAATCATTCAGCCAGTTGCTCATCTGTGTCGTATGGAGGCGTCCGGCATCAGTCAGTATTCGCTCCCGATCCGAGGGTGCGTCGAAACTGGCCTCACCATGGCGCATTAGAAAAAGCTGCATACATCACTCACTACAGAAAAAAGTTCTTATGGTTCTTTGTCAATTGTAGCCCTTTATAGCGCGGCAACAAACCGCACAGCTCTCAATCTTTAGTCGAAAAATCCAAGAGATATTTGCCAAAAAAGCGCAAGGCTATCAATATATAACAATCTGTCTATACGGGAGTTATCCCTTGAGCACATGCCAGTCTGTCATTTCCAGCCCCAATGACCACCGCAGCTATCGTCATCTGACTCTGACCAACGGCCTGCGGGTGCTGCTGGTGCAAGATATGCATTCTGCCCAGGCCGCCGCATCCATGGCGGTTAATGTCGGCCACTTCGATGATCCCCAATCCCGCCCCGGAATGGCGCATTTTCTTGAACACATGTTGTTCTTGGGAACCGCCAAGTTTCCCGAGGCAGGAGGTTATCACAGCTTTATCAACCAGCATGGTGGCAGCAATAATGCCTGGACGGGCACTGAGCACACCAACTTCTTCTTTGCCATAGATCCTCTGGTATTTGCCGAGGCGCTGGATAGATTCAGCCAATTCTTTATTGCGCCGCTGTTCAATCAGGAGTTGGTGGAAAGAGAAAGACACGCCATAGAGTCTGAGTTCAGCCTCAAGCAGAAAGACGATATCCGCCGTATCTATCAGGTATTGAAAGAAACGGTTAACCCGGGGCACCCTTTTTGCAAGTTTTCCGTCGGGAATCTACAAACCCTGGGCGGAGACGAGCAACAACTCAGGGAAGAACTGCTTACCTTCTACAACAGCCATTACAGCGCCAACCTGATGACTCTGTGTCTGGTAGCTCCGATGGCAATCGATGAGCTTGAGCAGTATGCCAGACGCTATTTCTCGTCAATAAAAAACCATAATCTGCAAAAAACCTATCCCGAGTTGCCACTGTTCGCCAGTGAGCAACTGCAAAAGCAGATCCACATAGTGCCGCTTAAAGAGCAAAAGCGCCTGACCCTGAGCTTTGCCCTGCCCGCTATTGATCGATTCTATCGCAGCAAGCCACTGACCTTCATCAGTCACCTACTTGGAAGTGAGAGCCACGGCAGCTTGTTTTCCAAACTCAAGGAAGCCGGTCTTATCAACGGGCTATCTGCCGGTGGTGGCATCAACGGCTACAACTTCAAGGAATACAGCATCAGTATTCAGCTGACAGACAAAGGTTTGAACCAAACCGACAGGGTGGTTGCGGCCTGCTTCGGTTATATCAAACTCATTGCCGATACTGGACTGGAAGATTGGCGCTATCAAGAAAGGGCCAATCTGCTCAAACTGGCATTTCGCTACCAGGAGCAGATAAAAGCCCTGGATCTGGCCAGTCATCTCAGTATCAATATGCAGCATTATCAGGTTGAAGATATTGTCTATGGAGACTATCGCATGGACGGCCTGGATGTCGCTGAAGCCAGAGCACTGATGAGCTTGATGACCCCGGACAATATGCGCCTGCAACTGGTGGCCCAGGATCTGGATACCGAGCAACAAGCGGCCTGGTATCACACCCCCTATCAAATTAAGGCCATAGAAGACGCCAGGCTGGCACTGTGGCGCTGCGCCAAGGCTGAAACCGGGATGGAGCTGCCAAGACCCAATCCTTTCATCGTTGAAGACGCCATAGCCCGCAGTGAACCCAGCAGGCATCCTGAGCCGGTGATTGTCGCCGAAGGTGCCGGTTACCGTATCTGGCACAAGAAAGATGATGAGTTCAATGTCCCCAAGGGGCATCTATACCTCTCGCTCGATTCGGATCAGGCCAGCCCCACGCCGAGACATGCGGCCTTGACCCGGCTGTATGTGGAGATGCTGCTCGATCATCTGACCGAACACACCTATCAAGCGGAAGTGGCCGGCCTCAGCTACAACATCTACCCCCATCAAGGCGGGCTGACCCTGCATCTAACCGGTTTTACCGGCAATCAGGAAACCCTGTTGGCGCTGCTGATAAATAAAGCCCGGGAGCGCAGTTTTACCCAGGAAAGATTCAACCTTATCAAACGCCAGTTGCTCCGCAGTTGGTATAACCATGCCCAGGCCAAACCCATCTCCCAGCTGTTCACCAGCTTGACGGTAACATTGCAAAAACGCAGTTATGAACCACTGCGAATGGCAGAGCTGTTGGAAGATATCACCCTGGACGATCTGCACGACCATGTGAGCGCCTTTTATGAAAAAATCTATCTGGAAGGTCTGGTCTATGGTGATTGGCTGGAGCAGGAAGCCCAGTCTCTTGGTAAACGACTCAGCCATATTCTGTCGCTGGTGTCCAAGCCCAGCCGTGAATCAGCAAGGGAGCTGGTCAACCTTCAGGGAAAAGGAACCGTACTCAGGGAGCTAAACATAGCCCACCCGGACAGCGCCATCATAGTCTATTACCAATCCGTGTTTGCCACCCCGGAGAAAATGGCGCTGTTCAGCCTGCTGAATCACACCATGTCGTCGACTTTCTTCCACGAACTGCGAACCCAAAGACAACTCGGTTATATGGTGGGCACTGGTTATCTGCCGCTGAACCGTCATCCTGGAATGATCTTCTATGTACAGTCACCGACCGCCGGGCCGCTGCAGTTATTGGAAGCCATAGATGAGTTTATCGCCGACTTTAACTACGCCGTGATGCAGATAACCAATGAGCAGTGGGAAAGCACCAAGCAGGGACTGATCAACCAAGTCATGGAACATGACGCCAACCTCAAGACCCGCAGCCAACGTTATTGGGTCAGTATAGGCAATAAGGATTACCACTTTAATCAGCGCGAGCTGGTGGTGGCAGAAATCAAGCGCCAAACCCGGGCTGGGCTGATTAAGTTTATGATGGATAAAATGCGTACCAAACACAGTGATCGTCTGGTGTTGTTCAGCACCGGAGAGCAACACAGGCACCTGGAACGCCTGGAAGCCGGCTCTTTGATCACTGATTTACGTGCCTTCAAACAGCAGGCTGAGCAATTTAACCTTTAATCCCTGGGCTGCTCTTGCTTAAACGGGGGAGTTTTTTCTTCCCTAATCGGTATCGCAGATTATCCCAAGAGTAAGTAAATCAGCAGCTGGAAACAAAAGGTATTATATTCAATATCAGCACAGCGTGCTTTCTAGCTGTCATTACAGTTCAATCTGCCAACAGTGACATTGAACAAATTTGAGGTAAGCTTATGTGATAGAAAGGTTTAATTTTGACAATCAGGTAACTTTCTGAAAGAGTTATCACTCACGATACTGGCATCACTCATTATAAAATTTACTAAATTTATGCCTAATTTCCTGCTCTACCTCACAATGCTCTGGTGTTTGGTTATCGCCTTTGTCCCGGCTACAGTTGCAGCACTTCCTCTGATTGATACTCCCGCTCCGATCCTTCTAAAAGCAGAAACATACGGCGTTCCTGAAGGGCTCTCACAAAGCACAGTCACATCGATAACCGAGGATTCGGATGGTTATATCTGGGTAGGAACTCTCAATGGTCTTAACCGTTTCGATGGCAAGGAGTTCAAACAATATTTCGCCAATGACGGGACTGGTCTGAGAAGTTCATTCATCCAAAGTTTATACTCACACAAAGACCTTCTTTTAGTTGGCACCAACCATGGTCTCTATACCTATAATAAGGAAAAAAACACTTTTGTACCCATAAGCAGTATGAACAGTGCAGTTTGGTCTCTCCAACGAATGGAAGATTCAATATTAGTTGGTCTCAACGACAAAATAGCTAAAGTAGATCAGATAACTACTACAACCCCTAAAATCACATTATTGCAATCAGAAAATTTTCTTAATGTAAAACAGATTATCTCCTACAAAAATCTTTATATAACGCGCAATCACGATGGTTCTGTCTATCAGACAAATAAAGATTCGCAAGCAAGTAAATTAATATCAAAAGAGTCAATATCAATCAGCCAAGGAACGGAATGCATTTACATTTTAAAAGAAGATGGTATACACAGATGGAAAGATAATAAACTAACAAGCATATCTGTAGAAAAATACAATAACATATTCAGCTTGAGAAATGACTTATACGCCTTAAAAAATAACAAAGTATTCAACATTTCATCTAAAGGAGAAGAAAAGTTTCTAGGTCTAATCAAGGATGTGGCTCTCTCTACGTCAATGAGTTTCATTTATGCAGAAAAAGGCCGCATTTACATTCCATCTCTCAATAAAGGGTTTTCTGCGATAGATATTAAAAGCCAACTCGCTTCGACTCTTGCCAGTAATACTCAAAGCGTCTGGAATATACAAAAAAACCAGAAAAAAGACCTTCTAATATCAGATGACACACAAGTTCTTAAACTGCTGAATGAAGACCTCAACGTGATCTTATCTGTTGATACAGGACTAAAAGGCCCCAAAACAGCAGGACTTGTAAATGACACTATTTTCTACGGCTCTCTAAATGGATTGTATGCTATAAATGTCAATACTGGAACACGGTATCAAATAATTGATAGCCCTATAGTCGCATTAGCTGTCAATGAGGATGAAACACGAATTGCAATAAGTACTGCAAATTCCCTAATACATGAAGTTGATGTAAAAACACTCGGCATCGTCAGCCAATATGAAATAAGTGAAAAGCCATCAATATTCAACATTGCTTACGAAAGCAATCAACTTTATATCGCAACTCAAGTTGGTGTCTTTACTGCCAGTAACACTACAGGCGTCAAACATATTTTTAGTGATGAGATCACTTACAGCATCGCACCAACAAAATCAGGCACATACTTAGGCACTGGGACAGGCCTAAAATTCTACGATAAAGCCACAAAAAAAATATCAACAACGTATATCGCCAACAGTCCCATTTACTCAATCGCAACTGATTCTGATGGTAATTATGTTGCCACATCCATCAGAAAAGTAATAATAGGAACCTCTGGTGAAACATATCTTTTAAATGAAGATTTCGGTAGTCAATATGAATACAATACACAAAGCGCTTCAACTTGGAGAAATGGATTCCTACTGGGAGGGATCTCCGGGTTAACCATTATTTCACCCAATGACATTGTTAACTTCAAAAATAGTCATGCGCCAAAAGCCAACCTCAATGAACTATTGATATTTAATATCCCCCAATTCGTCGATAATAGTAAACTCTCCTCAGTTCTTTCGCTGTCAAATGAGATCAAACTAAAATACTCCGATTACCCCTTCACTCTTAGATTCAATAGCCCCAAGTATTCTCATATTAAACTCGAGTACGAGTACCGGCTACAAGGGCTTTCTGACGACTGGATCAGCTCCAAAGGCATTAATTCTGCAACCTATACCAATCTTTCTCCCGGAAGCTACACCTTTCAGCTCAGAGCAATAGATCCCATCACAGGTAAAAAAGGCCAAAATACCGAACTCCAAGTAGAAATAACCCCGCCTTGGTGGCTCTCCAACATTGCCAAGGCGCTCTATGTTTTGATAATGCTGCTAATACTGACGGTTATCACCAAAGCCGTGCTGCGCAAGAGAGAGATCCAGCGCCAAATAGCCTTGAGTGAGGAGAGGCTAAAGCTCTCCCTCTGGGGTAGTGGTGATGAAATGTGGGACTGGGATATAGAAACGGGTCAGATATACCGCTCCAATATCTGGGGCTCCCTCGAGTTTCCCCGCGACGGCCAGCGTTCCGGCCATCATGGTGAAGAGAGCAATATTCACCCTCAAGATAGAGAGCGGGTAAGAGAAGCACTCAACAAACACTTTTACGGTGAAACAGATCATTTTGAAGCAACCTACAGGGTTAAAAGCAAAAATGGTGAATGGCTGTGGATCCTCGACAGAGCCAAAATTGTTGAGCGGGATGAGCATGACAATGCCCTGCGTATGACGGGAACCATCAAAAACATCAACAGTTTCAAGACAGCAGAAGAGCAGCTACGCCTATTCGAGCGGGCGATAGAGAATATCTCGGAAGGCATGTTTATTCTGGATGCCGATTTCCATTATGTTGAGGTTAACGAAGCCTGCTGTGAACTCACCCAACACAGCCGCAACCAGTTGCTGGGCACAACGCTGCAATTCAGCCGTTATCCTGACAATTACAATCAACAAATAAAGCAGTTATTGCAGCAATACGGCCGCTGGAGTAACGATATAGAAGCCATTAAGGGCGACGGTTCAGAGTTCCTGATGGAGCTCACCATAGATGCGATTTACGATGAGCAAGGGATCCTGACCCATTATGTTGGGGTGTTTTCCGATATCTCCCGTCGTAAACAGCAGGAAGAAGAGCTGCGTAAGCTCACCAACAATGATCTCCTGACCGGTCTTCCCAACCGCTCCAACTTGCAAGTCACCCTGGGCAACCTGGTGAAGAAAGATCATCACCACACCCTGATGGTGCTTGACCTGGATAATTTCAAAAAAATCAATGATTCACTTGGTCACCAGATAGGTGATGAGCTTTTGATCCTGGTTGCACAGAGGCTGCAGCAATCTATACCCGGACACACCAATCTTTATCGCCTAGGTGGGGATGAATTTGCCATTCTGGTGGACAAGAATCCGGACATAGGTTCCAGTGCAGTGATAGCCAACCGGGTCATAGACGCCTTCGGTCAAGCCTTTGAACTGGTAGGCGAACAACTGGTTGTCGGCGTTAGTATAGGCATAGTGCTTTATCCCGAAGACGAGCAAAATGAGCAGGCACTGCTGAGAAAGGCCGATATTGCCATGTACCATGCCAAGTCTGCCGGAGGTAACCGCTATCAGTTCTACTCTGAATCCTTGAACCGCAATGCAATTAGGCAGTTGGAGGTAGAGAATCTCATCCGCGAAGGCCTGAAAGACGATCTGTTTGAAGTCTATTACCAGCCCAAAATAAATCTGCGTAGCGGTTTAGTGTCGGGTATGGAGGCCTTGGTCCGCTTGAATCATCCTCAGCATGGATTAATCCCACCCAATGATTTTATTCCGCTGGCAGAGGAAAATGGTCTAATTATTGAAATAGGCGACCTTGTTATGCGCAAAGCCTGCTTTGCCGCCCAGCAGTGGCGTGAACAGGGATTGTTTGATGGCCGTGTGGCTGTCAATTTGTCGTCGCGACAATTCGCCCTACCCGATCTGCAGCAAAGAATCGCGTCAATTTTACGTCTGACACGCCTACCTGCTGCTAATCTGGAACTGGAAATCACTGAAGGGACTGTTATCAAGCATCCTGAAAAAGCCATTAAAGTCATGCAACAACTGGCAAAAATGGGAGTCTGTCTGGCACTTGATGACTTTGGCACCGGCTATTCGTCCCTGTCGTATCTGAAGCGATTCCCCATTCACAGCTTGAAAATAGATAAAGCCTTTGTTGACGATATCGATAAATCGGACAGAGATTTAAAGATGGTCGACTCCATCATCACCATAGCCCACAATATGGGGCTTTCCGTTGTGGGCGAAGGCGTAGAAGAACCCTCACAGCTGAGTATTTTAAAAGCATTAAATTGTGAAGAAATACAAGGGTTTATTTATAGCAAGGCGGTTTCTGAGGCTGAATTTTCTGAATATTTGAAACAAAATATGCCTGAATTATCAAGTAAAAAGAACACAATTTAGCAACCAAGTTCGAACAGCATAAAAACCAAAAAGTCATCAAAGAAAAATCAATTTAAAGTTAAGACAACATTTCTGGCATGACTCCTGCTTTATCTCTCTCAGCGTCAAGAAGTTAACCGCTGACTGTTACCACTACCCTGAGAGAGATAAGATAATGATTAAATTTATAGTTGCTACCGCCGCCGTTGTTACCAGTTCACTGGCTTTTGCCGCTGCACCAAACGTCAAATTCAAACCTGTTGAACTTGCTGCCGCGCCTAATGTGAAGTTCAAGCCTGTCGAGCTGGCTGCTGCTCCGAACGTGAAATTCAAGCCTGTCGAGCTGGCTGCTGCTCCAAACGTGAAATTCAAGCCTGTAGAGCTCGCTGCTGCTCCGAACGTGAAATTCAAGCCTGTCGAGCTGGCTGCTGCTCCGAACGTAAAATTCAAGCCTGTTGAGCTGGCTGCTGCTCCGAACGTAAAATTCAAGCCTGTTGAGCTGGCCGCAGCCCCGAACGTGAAGTTCAAACCTGTTGAGCTGGCCGCCGCCCCTAATGTGAAGTTCAAACCTGTCGAGCTGGCCGCCGCGCCTAATGTGAAGTTCAAACCTGTCGAGCTGGCCGCCGCCCCGAACGTGAAGTTCAAACCTGTCGAGCTGGCCGCCGCCCCTAATGTGAAGTTCAAGCCTGTCGAGCTGGCCGCCGCCCCTAATGTGAAATTCAAGCCTGTCGAGCTGGCCGCAGCCCCGAACGTGAAGTTCAAACCTGTCGAGCTGGCCGCCGCGCCTAATGTGAAATTTATATACGCCTGACCCCGGGCCTTGGAGGACTAATTATGATCATATCAATCAAAAAGTTATTGGGTCTAACCAAACCAGAGCGTAAAAGAGTGAAACTGCCGGAGGGTCTGTGTCACCTGGAAGTGGTGCCAGCCAGAGGCTGGTGGAACTAATGGAACAGCGAAAAAACAAGGGAGCATTTATGCTCCCTTTTGCTGTGATTTGGAATCAATAGACAACTCTAGAAAGCATGCTTGCTATCGCCGGGTCGAGTGGTTTTGCGGTGCGCCAATTGCCTATGTGCATTAAATAACAACATGGCGGCGGGTCCCAAAAACAACCCGGCAGCCACCCAACGTTTAACCCCCATTCCTGCCTTGAAGGCTGAATGTCCCAAAGTGTAAGCGGAGACGCCCATAGTCCCCGCCAAAGCCATCGCGCCTGCCAGTATCAGTGTCAACTCGCCTCACCTCACTTGTTGCAGCGCATCCCTTCACTGTCCAAAAGAAAGTCGGAATACTACCCCAGCAACGCTCAAAATAACAGCAAAAGGTCAGTAATTCGCCACCCGAGCCAGGCAAAAAAATGGTTCGACAAAATTGCCTGACAACCTATCCCCTGGCGCTACTCCAGCCTTAACAGCTCACCACAGGACTTTTGCAGCAGACTGCGACAACGCCACAAGCCAAGTAGTGCCACCAACAAGGCGCCACTGAGGGGAGCCAACAGCCACCATTGCCAGTGAGGACTGACTCTGAGTTCAAACACCTGAGTTTTCAAAAGCCAGAGCGCAAACTCCGCCACTGTGACCGCCAGAATGCCTGCCACGGCACCTAGCAGTGCAAACTCCAACGCCGTGGCAAGCTTAAGCAAGCTTCCCGGCGCGCCAAAGGTGCGTAGAACCGCCAGCTCTCGTTGGCGACTGGCCATGCCGGCTTCGGTCTGCGCTATCATCACCAGGGCACTGGCCAATACCACCAGCACCAACACCAGCGTCAGCGCCAAAGAGACCTGGGCGACTATCTCTTTGAGCTGAACCACCATGGCCCCCACATCTATGATGGAGACAGTGGGGAAATTACGGATAATCTCAAGCACAACGGCCTTTTGACCATCATCCAGATGAAAACTGGCCATTGAGGTATAAGCAAATGGCGCCAAGGCTTCCTGACTGAAAATCATAAAGAAGTTGGGTTGCAAAGTTTCCCACTGCACAGAACGAATACTGGCCACCTTGACAGTCAGCGTTTGGTTATCGATAACAAAACTCAGGCTGTCTCCAACAGTAATTCCCAAACGCTCGGCCACCCCGGACTCCACCGACACGTCATCGGTTTGCCGATTAAAATGGCCGTCAAGGATCTCATTGTTGGGCGGCAAGGTATTTCGCCAGGTGAGATTCAGCTCCCTTGAAATCCCAAGGCGCCCTCTCTGCCCCTGTTCCTGCTCTTCGGCAGTGATCACCTCCTCACCATTGATGGCGCTGAGCCGACCGCGGATAACAGGATAGATATCTGTGGCAGCAATCTGGCGCTGAGCCATAAAGTCCGCCAGCGGCTCTACTTCGTCCGGGGCTATGTTAACCAGAAAATAGTTCGGCGCATCCTCAGGCAACTGCTTCTGCCATTCGCTGAGCAAGTCCTGACGCAACGCCATTATGGTCAGCAATAACACCAAGGCGCTGGAAAAGCCCACCAGTTGTACAGCGTTTTGTCTGGCGCGGCGCCGAAGGCCCGCCAGTGCCAGCGACAAGGGGTTGGTCGTGCGCATACCAACACTCTGCCCCAGGCGGATTAACAAAAAACCCATCAGGCTGAGCAGCACCCCGAGCAACACCACACTGGCCACCACGGTCAGAGTTAAAGGCAAAGAGCGCGAGTAAAGCCAGCCGAGCAATCCCATAGCCGCCAAACTCAGCAGCAGATGCAACCACATACCCAGACGTATTCCTTCAAGCTGGCGTTGCAACACCCTGAGCGGCGGAATAGCCAGCAGCCGCATCAGCGGATAGGCACTGAACATAAAGGCGCTGATAAACCCTGTAGCCAGCCCCAAGAGAAGCGGTCTGAACATAGGCGGAGAATAGGCGGCAATTTCCGCAGGCAAGGCTCGGCTGATAAGATAATCCAGCACCAGGCCACCGAAGATCCCCAAGATCACTCCAAGAAAGGTCACCAGCAGCAGGTGCAGACCGAACAATAAACGGATTTGTCTTGCACTGGCGCCAAAGGTTTTCAGCATGGCAACCACATCATAGTGACGCTGACAATAACGCTGGGCGGCAATGCCGATGGCGGCGCAGGCAAGGGCTATCCCCAATAAGCTCGCTAACAGCAAGAATCGCTCTGCCCGCTGCACCGCCCCGGCAATCGGCGAATCGCCGGATTGTACATCCACCCAACGTTGGCTACTGGTCAGCAGTGGCTTGGCATATTCTTCAAAACGGCTCAGCGCCTGGTTGTTCCCGACAAACTGATAAAGATATGTCACCCGGCTGCCGGGCTGAATGACCCCGGTTGCCGCCACATCATCAAGGCGCATCAACACCAGGGGGGAAGAAGCAAATAGATTGAAACCGGCATCGGGCAGCCTGTCTATCTCCTTGGTCAACGCCATCTGGGCGTTACCCAGCTCAACACTCTTGGGATACCCCAGCAATCCCCCAAGACGCATTTCGAACCACAATTCACCAGGCTGCGGCAAGGTACTGGTTTCCCCTTGGCGCAAGACAATTTTGCCCTTGAGCGGATAGGCATTATCAACCGCCCTGACAGTGACCAATTGAAAGGCATCACCGCTGTAAACCATAGAGTTGAACTGCAAACTATGCGATTGCTTCAGCCCTAACGCGTTGGCCTGCTGCAGTATGCCTGCATCTATGGGGACGGGTGAATTAATGATTCGGTCGGCGGCAATAAACTTGGCCGCCTGGCCATTGATGGCGAGCTGCAATCTGTCACTGACCCGGGCCAGACCGGTGACAGACAACACCGCCAGAGTCAAGGCCAGCACAATCAATACCAACTGCCCTTGCTTGAGTTCGCGGCGAAACAGGCGCCATGCCAGCGTCCATTCCATCAGCGCCCCTCCTCTGCCGTTACCGATGCCGCCGACACCTGGCTCTCTGTCTTGGCCTCATGCAAACCGGCCTCTTCCGCCGGGGTTTGCTGCCCCTGTTCATACAATCGCCCTTCGTGCATCTCTAACTGGCGCTCACAGCGACTGGCCAATTGCATATCGTGGGTCACCAGAATCAAGGTGGTCGAACTCTCGCGATTGAGCTCAAACAACATGTCGGCAACCTTGTCGGCGTTGTGTTTATCCAGGTTGCCCGTGGGTTCATCGGCAAACAGCACCTTGGGTTCGCTGATAAAGGCTCTGGCGATAGCAACCCGCTGCTGCTCACCGCCGGAAAGCTGTTTCGGGTAATGATTGAGCCTGTGCCCGAGGCCAACTCGCTCCAGCATGGCTTTGGCCCGCTCTCTGGCATCCTTGATACCCGCAAGTTCAGCCGGCAGCATGACATTTTCCAGAGCGTTGAGGGTATCAACCAACATAAAAGACTGAAAAATAAAGCTGACTTTCTGCTTACGCAGCGCAGCCTTCTGCTCTTCATTCAGCCCGGCCAGGGCACTGCCATCGAGCCAAATCTCACCGGACGAGGGGGTATCCAATGCCGCCAGCAGGCCCAGCAGGGTTGATTTGCCTGAACCTGATGGCCCAAGAATGGCCACACTCTGGCCCGGCTTGACATCCAAATTGATGCCACTCAGGATAGTCAGGTCACCTTCCTGGGTAGTGACAGTTTTTACGAGATGGGAAACCTTAATGGCACTGTTATTCAAAATTGCTTCCTTATGCTTGCGTCCGCTGGCATTGATACCAGTCATATTCTTGTTCTCTGCGCTGCCCGTCAAGGCCGCTGATATACTGATCCTGGGGGATAGCCTGGGAGCCAGTTACGGCATGGCCGAGAAACAGGGTTGGGTCGAAGGGCTGAGACAAGCCTTACCCGAGCATAACATTGTTAATGCCTCTGTCAGCGGCGAAACCACGGCCGGTGGCCTTAGAAGATTGCCTCAATTACTGGAGTCGGTAAAACCCTCGCTGCTATTAGTGGAGCTTGGCGGCAATGATGGTCTGAGAGGCTTTTTGCCAACGGAGCTGAAAAAAAATCTTACAAAAATCATTGCACTGGCCCGTCAATCCGGCGCCAAGGTGCTGCTTTCCGAAGTCATGGTGCCACCAAACTACGGCCCCAGATATGCCAACGCCTTCAGCGCCGTTTATAGTGACCTGGCCAAGCAGCCCAACGTCACCCTAATGCCCTTCTTTATGACAGAGATAGCGCCCTTTCCCGAGTTGATGCAGGCCGATGGGCTGCACCCGAACGAAAAGGCCCAGCCCAAGATCACCGCCTTTGTGCTGCCCTGGGTTGAATCGGCAATCGAAGCCATCAAAGCCCCCGCCACAGACGCATCTGCGCCGGCAACAGGCGGATAAGGCAATCACCGGACATAATAGCAGCCGGACATAATAGTCGCAGGACGACATAGCTAAAAACGACTAAAGGCTGCACCTGAATACCCTCACCTTGTGCCCCATCAGTTCACTTTCTTCCTGCGGCAGCATTCCCAACTTGAGGGCTATCGCTTCCGAGCCCAGATTGCCATCCATGATCAGGGCTATCAACTCATTCACGGCGCAAATCGCTTTTATTTCTGGCAATGCATGGCTGGCGGCTTCATAACCCAGTCCCTGGCCCCAGTATTCAGGCAGATACCTGTATCCCAACTCAACCTTACCTAACTCCGGCAGGAACTTGGGGCCGCAAAAACCTATCACCTTGCCATCGGCCTTATGCTCAACTGCCCAGCGACCATAGCCATACTTGCGGTAGTCGGCAAAAATGACCTTTTCAAGCACCTGACCGGCCTCTTCAACATCCTTCAATGGCTCACCAGGGATATACCTCAGCACTTCGGGAATACTGTTCATGGCAAACAAGGCCTGCTGATCACCATCTCGGAACTGTCTCAAAATTAATCTGGGGCTTTCGGTAATCAAGATTAATGACTCCTTTAATTCAGCTTGTTGCCTTAAGGTTGGCTAAAGTTTATTAATGTTTAATAAATCATAACCATAGATTACACTAGGGCGGGCGCGATAAGTCTATAGCCGATCGGATTGAAAGTTGTTTTGTCGCAATGAGAGTGCAGTGCAACCCGGCTAGTATGCCCATACCAGCGTGATAACATGAAACAAGGAAAGCATATGTCCCTGCAAAAAGTCTATATTCCCCTGGCCACCCGTACCAGCCAGTACATCATGGCTGAAATACTGATGACAGATGCGCTGCTCAGTCACTATGCCAGTTACGAAAACTGCTACCGCGAAATCAGCAAGTTGGTATTCCAGTTGGCAGAAAAGGAAGATCTGCACAACATTCATGTGATCGCCAATGACAAACTGCCTGTGGTGCGTTTTCACACCGAGGCCTACTGCTTCCAAACTGCCGAACAGATCCTGTTCTTTTACAACCCAGCCTACCATGAAGCCCAGAATCTTTTCTTCCAGCCGGACTACAAGGCCCGCAAGTTAAGACTGCTGTTTTTGGCTACAGGTAAGGAAATTCGCGCTAACGCCGCCAACTTCCACAACCGGGTAAACGCCGTATTAAATGGGGTATTGGACAACCTACCGGAGCAGGAGTTAAAGGTCAAAGTCCGCGATCACCAGCACATGGCCTACGATCTCTTCGCCCGTGCCAAGGGTGAGAAAAAAACCTATGGCTACAAACTAAGAGATATCTATCAGCGCTACAAGTCACGCAGGTGCAAACTGCCGGAGGATCACAGCTCACTGGCCTATGTCACCGTCAGTCTGCCGTTGAGCCGCCGCCTAAAACAAAGCGTACTGGAAGAGGAGCATACCGAGGACTTCAGCCCTCTGTACCAGTTCCTTGAGGACAAGTTCCGCAGCGCGGCGGCCGGCAAGCAATTGCACCGCACCGCCATGGTAGCTAATGGCTTGATGCCTTTGGTTCGCAACAGTAAGTTCGAGAAGGTGGAAAGCACTGCCGAAGCCCAGATGATAGGCTTTGATCCTACGGCAACCGACGCTCAGTTTGTCAGCCATTGGGATGGAGGTAACTTGGTGGAATCGGTGCACTTTTTGCTGGTCGCCGGTAAAGAGGATTATACAGAGCCTGGTTATGGCCGCTATATGAACCAGGTGGAAGCGGCTTTGAAAGACTTTGCCGAAGCCATAGGTTTGGATCCGGAGCGCCATGAACTGGTGTTAAGATTCCATCAGCACATCAGTTACAAGCGTTAAGACTCAAAAAAGCCGGGCTAGTTTTGACAATGCAGCTCAGCCCGGCTTTTACCTTGTTATTATAGGTGTGCTATGAATGAGTCCCCTGGGCTCGGCTATTTCCGCCCCGTGACCACATTGATTCTAGCCACATCCACCAGATCGCTCACCTGATACTTGTCGAACAGCTCCAACAAGGCATCGCTGCCCTGCTCCAGTTTCAACATCATCTCTTCTTCATAAAGCGGCACCAGGCTATAAAAATTGATGCACTTGTCCCGGTCAATCTCCAAGGTGTGGAAAGCGTCATCAAGTAGCAGCGACGGCAGAACTATCATGCCATTTTGACGGGTATTTTCGGCAAAGGGTTCGGCAGGATCACCATTGGGTATTGTGTGTCCCCAGCCCAGCCAGCTGTCGTATTTATGCGGAAAGCGCGCCAAAAACTTAAGCTGTCTTACAGGCCAGTACCACTTTTCATCGCTGAAGGCTTCCTGACTTATCTGCCAGTGCGCCGGCAAGGTGATCATCAGCTCCATAAACCTGGGAATATCCGCCTCTTCGGGGGTACTCATAGGCAAGTCACTCATGCCGGAAGTCACCAGAGTATGGAAAGGTCGCTCGTCTGTCGGTGCCACATAATGCACATCAATATGCACAGTATCCGAGATAACTTCATGAAAGACCCAGGTGACTTCACCAATATGGCGCTCAATATGTTCGCTTATCTGGACGATACACTCTTCCCCCATAGGCGATTGCCACTCCTTTTCACCATCCGTGTATCTGAAAATGGGATCACCGGAAAGGCTGTATTCTTGTTCATCCTTACTCATGCCAACTCCTTTTGATTCTGACGCATGAGGTTTTATCACTGCCGGCGAACTAAATCCAGAATAAATGATGAAAAACAAATGGTTGTTAAAATAGTGTTTATATATGGCGATAATGCTTCAATCTGTTATCTGTCGCTACTTGCATTATTTGACGCTAATTTGGCCGGATTTCACATTGTCAGTCGGGAAATGAACCGGGATCTTGTTAACGGAATAATAACAATAATCAGGAGAGATTATGTTCAACAAGAAAAACCCCCTGACTTTGGCGTTGCTGGCAGCCGGGTTAACCCTGGGACTCATTGCCTGCTCGGATGACGACAATACGTCTCAAACCACAGAACCGCCGGTCGTGACGCCACCGCCGCTAACCAGCCCCTTCCCCGAAGGCGCCATCATGGTTGAAGCCGGAGACAATTTGACAACCCGAATTCAGGAAGCTCTGATCAACGCCCAGAGTGGCGCTGTAATCGTGTTGCCAAAGGGCCGATTTGAGATAGATGCCACCTTGTTGTTTGACGGCGATGTCGACGGTGACGGCAGCTATGCCAGCAATGTCACTGTCATGGGCTATGGCCGCGATGAAACCATTCTCGACTTTGCCAATGCCAACGCCGGTGACGGTATTTTTGTGCAAAACGCCCTCAATATCACCATCAAGGATCTGTCGGTCTATGAAGCCAAAAACAACGGCATCAAGCTGAAAAATACCAATGGCATCATACTGCGCAATGTCTCCGCCGTGTGGGAAGGTGAGCTGGATCAAGGCAATGGCGCCTACGGCCTTTACCCGGTGGAATGCGAGAATATTTTGATTGAAGACAGCTATGTCCGCGGCAGCGCCGATGCCGGTATCTATGTGGGCCAGTCTGAATACATAGTCGTCAGGCGCAATATTGCCAAGGAAAACGTCGCCGGTATCGAAGTGGAAAACTCGCGCTTTGCCGATGTCTATGACAATGAGGCCATGGGCAATACCGGTGGTATTCTGGTATTCGACCTTCCCATTGGCAACCACAAGTACGGCTCCAGCGTACGGGTATTCAACAACAAGGTTTATGACAACAATACCCACAACTTCGCCAACGCCTCTGCCAACCCGGCCGGAGTGCATATTGTTCCTCCCGGCACCGGGGTGATCATACTGTCCACCAACGATGTGGAAGTGTTCAACAACCAGATCAGCAACCACGATACCCTGGCGGTCACAGTCTCCAGCTTCTTTATCGCCGAGCCGGATGTCTCTGCCTTTGCCGCCAGCTATGCCCAGCAGGGTCAGGCCATTGAAGATGGCTGGCGCGCCACACCGCGCAACATCTATATCCATGACAACCAGATAAGTGGTTTTGCCACCAAGCCCAACGGCTATCTTATCGAGGATATCATCAAGGCCTACATCTACAGCCATGGCCGCTTCCCGGGGATCCTCTACGATGGCCTGGGTGAACTGCTCGCCAACAATGGTACCGGCGCCTATCTCGGATTTGGTGAACTCCCCTTCAACCCTGACGGCAGTGAAAATGTCTGTGCCAGCAACAATGGAGATGTCAGTATTGGGCAGCTCTACGGCAACAGCAATACCGATGTCAGCATTCCCGATGTCATGTATGAAGCCAAGCAGCAGCAACTGTTGCAATGCTCTTTGGTCAGCCTACCTGTGCATACCGTCACTTTCGGCGAACAGATCTTCGGCTGCGGCGTGGATGATGATACCGAAGGTTGTGACGGCGGCGTTCTGGTCGGCGGTGGCGGTACTATAGGAGAAGGTGAAGGCGGCCTTGAAGGCGATGGCGACCTGTCGCTGTGCAGCGCTCAAGGCTCTAGTGTGAACTGGGATGCTCTGACGGGTGCCAATTGCAGCAGCCTGGCACAGTACCGCCTGTTTGCCGACGCCTCTATGCCGGCGGCCATGCCAAACAGTGGCGGGATCCCTTACGATCTCAACACGCCGCTGTTTACCGACTATGCCAGTAAGTATCGCTATGTGTTTGTGCCGGAAGGGAAACAAGCCAACTACAGCAGCAATGAGGCCTTTGACTTCCCGGTAGGCACAGTACTGGTGAAAACATTTGCCCTGCCTGCCGATACCGCAACCAGAGGCGTGGACAATGAAACTCTGATTGAAACCCGGTTGTTGATCCACAGAGAGTCGGGCTGGACCGCCCTGCCCTATGTCTGGAATGCCGAGCAAACAGATGCCACTTTGGCCAAGGCCGGTGCCATTCAAGGCAAGAGCGTGGTGCACAAGGGGCAAACCCTGAACTTTGACTATGTTGTCCCGTCAATGAATCAGTGCAAGCAGTGTCATCAGTTCAAGGCAGACAGCGCCAGCCAGGCGGTGTTTATGCCGATTGGTCCCAAGGCCCGCCATCTGAACCGTGACTACCCCTACCAGAATGGCAGCGCCAACCAACTGCTTCATTGGCAAAGCGCGGGTATTCTCAGCGGCCTGCCAACCCTTACCAGCGTCGACAAGGTGCCAGCCTATGTGGATGGTGATGAAGCCACTTTGACTCAGCTCAGTGACAGCGAGCTGATGCAAACTGCCAAGGGCTACCTGGATATCAACTGCGCCCACTGCCACAGACCCGAAGGCAATGCCTCCAATACCGGGCTGAAACTGGAATACCAGCGCAGCTATGATGAAGACAACGGCTTCAGCCACGGCACCTGTAAATCGCCTGTAGCCTATGGCGGCGGCACTCTGGGCTATGATGTGGTACCGGGTAATCCGGCCGAGTCCATCATGCATTTCCGGATGCAGAGCAATGAGCCGGGCGACAGAATGCCCGAAATTGGCCGTAGCCTCAGCCACGAGGAAGGAGTCGCGCTGATAAGCGAATGGATTAAACGTTTACCAGCGGCCAACTGCTCCAACTGAAGCAGAAGTCAAGCTTGCGTATAAAAAGTAAATCATAGATCCGTACGCACCTGGAAATGCAAACGGCTGTTAAGTCATTGATTCGTTACCAAGTAACAAATACTAACGACTCCAGCCGTTTTTCTGTCGAACCTTTGTCAAAGCTTTGAAGTCGCAATCATAAATATGAGCGCTGCCTTCCAGCTAGCGCACCTGATGCCTTATCTCAAAAGAGCTATGCTCGGCTTGATATTATTGCCAAGTATGACAGGGCTCATTGGCAATGCCGGTCTCAAGCAAACTTGTCGATCAAAGTATGGCTAACCTGACCTCTTGAGCCTACTCAAAACAACCGCAAGCTGACTGATAAACAGACGGGTTATGAGCCAGCAAGCTCTCAAAAAACAACTTAAGCACTATGGTTTTAGGTTAACCAAACAGAAACCTTGACCCAATGCTGACAGCCAATTACTCATCCCCTTGTTTGAGCTGTACCAGGTATCAATTGGAAGGTTTGAATAACAAAAACAAGCTGCTGAAGCGAATAGACTATGGCTAGCGGGATACCGCATACCTCTTTTGGGAAAGTCAGAGTGGCGTTTGAAAGTCAGAGTGGCGTTCGCAGGAGATCAGCGATGAACCAAAAAAAATAAAGCCCCATACGGGGCTTTATTTAGCTGGCATAGCATTAGAGTGAAACGTTATGGATCCGCGCTTTCTCTTTTATGTATGACAGATAGCTGGTGGCGCTACGTGCTGTCTTGGAGTCTTTTGAGGCCAATTCAGCACGGCGGTATGCCGACTTATAGTCTTTCAGGTTCAGGTAGGCCAGAGCCAGCTCAAACTGAGCTTCGCCAGGATTTTCCAATCCGGCATCCAGCGCTTGCTTGAGTACTGGAATCGCTTCCTTGAACTGCTGATCCAAAGCCAGCAAACGACCTTGTTTCAGGTACAGCTTGCCATCGTTACCGGCAGCTGCTGCTTGACCATAATAAGCCGCGGCCTTCTTCAACTCCTTGGCGTTGTGGAAGAAACCGGCCAACATAGACAGGTTTTTCTCACTTTTTTCGATAAGCCCTTGCTTCATGTGCTTCTCGAAAATCACTGCGCCGCGATAAGCCGAACCTTTGGACGCCAACAGTTGCGACAAACGAGTGATGTTATCAGCAGTTTCCAGGAAACCGTTCTGATAGGCCAAATCGTATGTCACTGTAGCCTTGTCGAAGTCCTCGGTCAGCAGATAGAGCTGAGCCAACTGAACCCAAAGACGCTTATCGTCCTGAAACAGGGGCACCATAGTTTCCAGAACACCAACCGCTTTCTTGTACTGCTTGAGGTTGAAGTAAGCCTGGAACTTAAGCTGGTAAAGGTTCTTATCAGGCTTTTCCGCCAGTGACAAACCTTTGTCCGCTGTTTTCAGCACATTTGGATAGTCTTTCAGTTCAGTATAGGCAATACCGATACGACGGTAGACCACAGGATCTTGCTTACAGGAGAAGTCCATCCACTTGTTATAGTAGGTGATAGCTTCTTTAAACTTCTTCTCCTGCAGCAGTAGATCCGCATACAACTTCAGAGTTGCACTGTGGTCGGTTCCACCGAGGATATCTGCCTCTACTGCCTGCTTCAGGTACTTGATGGAAGTGCCCATCTGACCTTTTTCAGCGTAGAAGTTACCCAGCATACGGGCGATATAAGCCTTGTCGAAGTCATTACGGGCGTTGGCTTCAAGCAATACGGCGATTGCTTCGTCCAGATTACCGTCCTGATAGGCTTCAAAGGATCTCTGCACCTTTTTGGCAGCAGTTTGACCCACAGCCTTGGCCTGACGTTGGTCGATAGGACATTTCTCAGCGGCCTGGGCGATTGGCGCCATAAGCACTGCACTGCCTGACAAAGTCAACAGCATGGCTGCAGCAAGCTTATTCACTTTTTGCATCTTATCTGTCTCCTTGATTCAGGGTGAAGTCCAGCTGAACTGTCATACCGGGTTGCTTCATCGGCTTACCGTCAACAATCTTCGGCTTGTACTTCCACTTCTTCAGTGCACGAACCGCTTCACGATCAAAGATCCTTCTTGGTTCCGCCTGGATAACTTCAACATCATCAACACCACCGAGTTCGTTGATGGTAAAGCGCAGTTGTACCCAACCTTCTTTACCGTCACGCGCCGCAGCAATGGGATACTGAGGTTCAATCCGCACGATAGGTGTTGCATCACCGTCGCGGGTCATCATGTTGCCCAGCTTAAAGCCTGTGCTTGGACCGCCTGCTTCTACTCCACCCATATTGAATGCCATATTGGTATCAATATCAGAAGAGCTATCCGGTGGCGTTTCCGCTGGCTTCGGTGGCTGCTCTGGTGGTGGGGGTGGCTTAGGTGTCACCCTTGGTTTCTTCTGTGCCTTCGAATCCTGCTTGTCCATTGTGATCTCGATAACTGGCGTTTCGGTTGAGGTGTCGCCACGTTGCGCGCCACCTCCGACCAGGAATGCCATAAACCAGAACAGACCAAAAGTCACAGCAGCACCAATAATGATAGATACTAGTGCTCTTAACATATCAGTCGTTCCCCGCAGATACCGAGACCTTATCAATACCAGCAGCCTTCACCTGATCCAGTACTTTAACAACCAAGCCGTGTTGGGCTTCTTTGTCTGCCTGGATCAGAACGGCGGCTTCTGGCGCCTCTGCCAACATACGTTCTACGTTAGCAGTTACTCGTTCAATATCAACCTGACGGTTTTCCATCATAATCACGCCTGTTTTACTGACGCCGATAAAGATGTTCGCCGAAGGTTTTGAAGTCGCTGTGGACGCCTTGGGTTTGTTGTAGTCCAAACCGGATGGCTTCACAAACGAGGTGGTCACAATGAAGAAGATCAGCATGATGAACACGATGTCGAGCATCGGGGTCATATCGATCTGTGCTTCCTCTTCTACACTGGAATGCTTCTTACGTGCCATGTTCAATCTCTCTCTAGTGGTGTGGCAGGCTGTCTTTCAGCTTTTCCAAGCTGATTTTCATCTTGGCGTCCAAACGAGTGCTGAAGAACACCCCGGACAATGCCGCGACCATACCAGCCATAGTCGGCATAGTGGCCATAGAAATACCAGCTGCCATCAGACGAGCATTACTCGTCCCCTGAACTGCCATAACATCGAACACTGAAATCATACCTGTCACAGTACCCAGCAGACCTATCATAGGACAGATGGCTACCAATGTTTTGATGATCAGCATACGTGCATTCATATCTTGCTTCGCTTGGGATACCCAAGCTTCACGGATACGGTGTGCATACCAGGAGGTGGTTTCCTCCCTGGCATTCCATGCAGTAATGATCTCTTTATGATTCTTAGGTGATACCCAGTTCAGATACCAGAATCTTTCAAGCATCAATACCCACATGAGAAACAGCACCGCCGCTACAAGCCAGAGGACATCGCCTCCGGAGGCCATGAAGCCCCTGACGGAATCCCAAATGTCCATCAGGTATAGCATCATTAGTCAGCCCTCTTCTCTGCGTGTTCAGCAATAATACCGGCACTTTGCTCTTCAAGGATTTGAACAATAGATTTACTGCGAGCCACAACGATAGCATGACACAGCATCAGTGGCAGAGCCGCAATCAGACCCTGTACTGTAGTTACCAGTGCCATAGAGATACCACCGGCCATCAGTTTTGGATCGCCAGTACCGAACAGCTGGATGCTCTGGAAGGTTGCAATCATACCGGTTACGGTACCCAGCAGACCCATCATAGGAGCGATAGCCGCCAATACTTTGATGATAGAGATACGAGTTTCCAGCGCTGGCGTTTCTTTCAGGATGGCTTCATCCAGTTTCAACTCCAGAGTCTCAACGTCAACATCTTTATTCTCTTGGTACACTTTCAGTACACGGCCCAGAGCGTTGTTACCTGGATTGGCAACATTCTTGGCCTGAGACTTAACGCGAGCACCGATAACAGTCAGAGTAACCAGACGCTCCAGCGAGATCAGCAGACCCAGAGCCAGCAAGGCAATGATGATGTAACCAATGGTACCACCGGCCTCAATACGATCTTGGAAGCTGGCCTTCTGAGTGAAGATATTCAGCAGAGTACCGCGGGCAGGGTCTACATACAGCTTGGCTGTACCTGAAGTGGCTTTTTCGAAGTCAGCGATAGGCTTAACCTGATAACCTTCCGGCTGCTGAGACAGCTCCTGGATCAGACCCAGCTCGTGATTCAGAACCACATACTTATTATCAGCCAACAGGTTAAAGGCACCGACACGATAGATGGTGGTGTTGTTCACGTTACCATCAATGTCAGTTACTGAACCTTCAAACTTAACCACTTTGCCAGATTCGGCCATTTCGAAAAGTTGCTCTTCCCAGAAGCGCTCCAGTTCTTCAATCTTAGGTAGTTGCTTACGGGCACCCAGGTCCTGAACGAACTTGTCACGTCCTGGATACTGGGCACTGACGTTGGAGTTGATCAGCTTACCGGCGAAATCGCCTGCTTCGCCTTTAACCACACCAAACATTTCACCCAAGTCACCCTGAGCGGTTTTCAGATCTTCTTCGAGTTGAGCAATTTTACGCTCGTTGTCGAGGAAGGCCTGGTTCAGGTCTTTACCGCGTTGAGTTTCAGCAGCCAGCGCATCTTTTTCACGCTTCAGCAGGGCAGCCTTGTCGCCACGCTCGGCTTGGAACTCTTGTTCACGCTTAGCATTAATTTTGCCTTGAGCGGCACGTTCAACTTTAACTTGCTGCAGCAGTTGATCAATCGTCTTAGGCGCCTCTGCGGCACTGGCCATACCGGCAGACAGTGAGAAACTGGCAGCAACGACGGCGGTAGTGATTAGCTTTTTCATTATTGTGCAGCCTCCGCAGCTGGAATTGGTAGTGCGAACAGATCCAGAGCCCCTTGTTTACGGGCGATACGAATACCCTTGGTGATGTCACGCAGATAGCTGTCATCCAGCTTATCCCAACCCTTGGTTTCAGAGTTGTACATCCAGGCAGTCTTCTGGTCCAGGCTCTGAGCGTACAGAGCTACGCGGCCCAAGCGGAAGAAATCAACCAGCACTTCTTTACCATCAAGGTTCAGCTTACCGGTTTCAACGTCAACAAAGCTGCCGTACTCACGCTCGATGCTGTAAGCATCCAGGATCAAACGGAACTTTTCAGCCAGAGTCACTTCGGCAGTGTTAAGCAAGTCTTTGAGGTTTTTAACGCGCTGTGCACGGTCTTCAGATTTGAATGGCAGATCCAGAGCCACGAACTGCTCCAGGGCATCAACCATTTTAAACATCAAAGGAACAACACCTTGACGCAGTTTGTCTACGCCATTGATATCGTCCTGAATGGATTTCATTGTGGCTTCCTGATCAGCGACCAGTCCTGCCAGATAATCATTGTAGGCTTTGAGAGATTCACGCTCGTCAGCAACGGCGGAATATTCGAAAAGCATATCTTGAGCCTGGTCAAAATACTTATCGATCTTCTTCTGTGACGCAACGGCGTCTGACTGCAGACGACCCGCGGCTTTTTGCGCGTCGGTAAGAGGATCTGCAACGACTAAGTTGCTGCTGGCGAGTGCCAGCGCGCCAACAAGCGCAGAAGCGATTTTTGTTCTATTGCTTACCTTGGACATAGTTCCCAACCAATTTGAAGTGATTAAAAAGGTTTAACTTTTCAGCAACAGTGCCCCGAATATCCCTATTTCAACGGCAGATGGTGCTATCAAGTATGTCTTTCTCTTGTGATTGTTAGTTTTTTATCTTCCCTTTCCTATGCCCCTGAAGGCATAGACCCGCTGGCATCATTTCACAAAATGTTGACCTGTGTCAACATTTGAAATGAGGCGAAAACGCTGGAAACTAAGGCTAACTGTGTGATTAATCATCAATGGCTTTTTTTTACATTTAGTGATCAATTGTCAGCCACCTTCTTGGGCGATGAACAGCGGTAAAAACAGCATAAGCTAATGTTTAACATTATGATTTATATATAATTAAAAAGCATAAGCCGGTGCGATATGTTTTATCAATCTTGAAAGAATTCAATTCGACAGACCGATGGTAATCCACTTTTTCCAAGCGATTACTGTCCTTGGGAAAGCGGTTTAACCACAAAACCATCTCCCCTGCTCTCTTGCCATGAAATCAATTGGCAGCCAGGTTCGATTGCAGTTGTTACGCAATAGTGTTTTGTCAATTTGCGACTATGTCTTACTTATATAGAGTTTAAAAAGTAAAAACCCCGGAAGGTATCCCGGGGTTTCATTCATTGAAGCTGACTTAATTCATCCAAAGATGAAGTTTGTCATTAGAACTTCATGCTGGCACGAACGAAGAAGTAGCGGCCCAACATATCATAAGTATAAGGGTCGGTATTCGAGTCGTTGTTACCTGTGTAGTACGGAGGCTCTTTGTCAAACAGGTTGTTAACACCGCCGGATACACGGATGCGGTCTGTGATATCGTAAGAACCTGACAGGTCATGGTAAACCACGCTGTCTACTGAAGGCGCGTAGCAGCTGCCATCATTTTTCTTACAAGCAAACGAGTCCATACCGTCGATGTAGCGAGCTTCATAAGTGACAGTCCAATCATCACCGGCAGCGGTAATGTTCAGGTTGCTCTTGAACTTGGCGTAAGCACCCACGCCACCTGTGATATAGCCACGATAGTCAACCGCATTACCATCCGGGTCAAACTCTTCATACTCACTCAGGATAGAGCTGTCCCAGCCGGCCTTCCAGTCCAATCCAAAGGCATCGAATACGTAGGCAACGTTGATGTCGTAACCTGAGGTATTGGTAGCACCTATGTTCTGCAGACCGTTGTCGAACTTGATACGACCGCTATTGTCGAGCTCAATATTGGAAGACTGACACAGCGCAGTGCCTGTGTTGATCTTGTTCCCACCAGCATCCAGACACTGGTTGGCAATATAGTTGTTGTCAACTGAAGTAATAGTGTTGGAAATCTCGATGTCATAGTAATCGACGGTCAGAGACAGACCTTCTACAAAGCTTGGTGAATACACCAGACCCAAAGTAGTGATATCAGCTTCTTCAGGAGTCAGCATTTCGTTACCACCAACAGTCACTTCAGCCTGATCCTGATCAGTAGCAGGGTGAACAATCTGCTCGAATGATGGTGACTTACCACCATACAGTTCATATACAGTTGGCGCACGGAAGGCAGTGGACATACCACCGCGGATCATCAGGTCATCATAGACACGCCAGGTCAGACCCAATTTCCAGGTAGTATCATCACCGAAAGTGCTGTAATCGAAGTAACGCATAGCGGCGCTCAGATCCACTTGCTGCGCCAAAGGCAATTCGCTCAGCAGTGGAATCGCCAATTCTGCGTAAAATTCATTAACGCTGAAATCACCGGAGGTTGGCTCAACGCGAGGATCGTTTGCCAAGCCCTGAGAAGTCAGAGAATCCGGAGTATAGTGAGCAGCCTCTTTACGATGCTCGTAACCCGCGGCAAAACCCATTATACCGGCAGGCAATTCAAACAAATCGCCGGACAGAGTCGCCGCAATGATATCCAACTCGCTGCCACCGCTGTTCACTTCGGTATAGATGTATGGCTTGATGCTCTCACCTTCCCATGATGATTGCAGGAAAGGATCGAAAGTGCCTTCAAGAACTGCAGCATTGATGGAACCCAAGTTGTGCAGGTTAGCTAAAGTATCGGTTGAGTCGTTCTTGCCTTTATTGTAAGAAGCATCCCAAGTCCAACCATTTTCAAACTCACCTTCCAGGCCAACAACGATACGTATGGTGTCTACTACTTGGTCAAAGTCACGGGTACCGGACTCAACCATACGACGACCATAAGCCAGTGCTTCACCGGGTTGCACCCAAGGCAGCAGCTCGTCGGTCATCCAGCCACCGGCTGACTTAGGATTGTAAACCCAAGCAGAGTTGTTCCAGATTGGCTGAGGCGCCATTTGCTGATTGGACCAACGCTTGGAGTACATGGCTTCGGTGAAGAAACGAATCGATTCGGTCAGTTCATAAGTACCCGCCATGGACAGGTTCAAACGCTCCATTGGCGTCGACAGATAGCTGTCTTTGGCATAGTTGTATCTGTCGGCATCGCTGAACTCATGATAAGTTCCACCCAAGCCACTCAGGTCCGCTTCAGACATACCATCAAAGTATTGGAACTTAGGCTTGCCTTCGCCGTTATCGACGTACTCACCATAGTAGCCCTTGTCACCTATGGCATAAGCGCCTTCGGGTCCGGTGCCCACGATACCAAAGTTGTTGTCACCCCAGATGTGACCGCCTTGAGAATAGCTACTACCACCGCAGTACAGGCTACGTTCCCCTTTTGGACCTGTTTCTGCAATAGGACACTTTGAAAAATCACGGTCAGCCTGGCTGGCATCACCGCGCTTGGTGTATTGAGCATTAACAACGACATTACCTTTCTCGAAGGTGTTACCCAATGTCATGTCGATGCTGGACTCGTCAGCGTCACCTTCACCTGAAAGACCAGTTTGAACGTTGATTTCAAAACCGTCGAAATCTCTTTTCAGAATGATGTTAACCACACCGGCAATCGCATCGGTACCATAAATGGCAGAAGCACCATCTTTCAGTACTTCGACACGCTGGATCATGGATACCGGAATGGTGTTAAGGTCAACAGAAGAAGCAGCACCGGTACCGGATGCAATCATACGGCGACCATTCACCAGAACCAAAGTACGGTTGTCACCCAGACCACGCAGGTTGATACGCGAGTTACCGCCTGAGCCGTTGTTGATACCGGCGTTGGTCATGGCACCACCGGCAGAGGTCATTTTTTGCAGAACGTCGTCAATATTCACTGCACCTGACGCTATGATAGATGAAGCATCGATCACACTGACAGGGCTTGCAGTTTCCATATCGGTGCGCTTGATACGAGAGCCTGTAACCTGAATACGCTCTACATTGTCAGCACCTTCTTCGGCCGCCAAAACGGTTGGAGCGCTAAAAGCAGTCGCTGCAACACCACCAACCAATGCCAGACGCACTGCGTTGGTTAACGAATTATTCTTATACATACTTATCTCCCTTTCGACATCTTGTGTCTTGGTAACGGATCCAAATGCTTTGTCCGGATCCTTTAGTTGTTTGCTGGTAGATACGAGTTTACCCGCAACAATTTCACGCAAATAAAATCACATAACAAACATTTTATCAACATTTGAAACGTTAATATTGCATATAAAATTAACAACAAAAGAGAGATGAGATTATTTCATTTAGCATAAATCTAGTGGCTCTTACACCAAGATTGCCCACTTCAACCAGAGCTGAAAACATTAACACCATGAATTAATAGAGTTTTATAAAAACCGTCTCACCCTTCCCAATCGTAACAAACGCGTTACATATCTCTTTCTGGTAAGACGTACGAACACTTTTTTCCCCAATAAAAAAAGCGCCTTTCGGCGCTTTTTTAAACAACTCTATTAACAATCAAAGGGTGTAACGAATACCGATAGCGATACCATCATCTTCAGATAATGACATTCTAGCTTCTTGCGCTTTATCGGCGCTGGTAAAGTCGCTGTAGTCTTTACGTGCTTCAACATAAAGAACCGTATTCAGATCCCAAACAAAGTGTAAACCTACAACCACAAACTGACGCTTGAACACATCGTTAGGATCGGCATTAAAGTTTGGTTGAATAACATAGTCTTTCCCTGCATCCAGAATGTTATAAGACACAAAAGAACGTAGACCATTATCAAACTTGTAAGAAACTAAGGTTTCAACACCATAGGCATCTTTAATCAAGCGTCCGATGTTATCAGTATCATGATTTTCTTCTTTGTGAGCATTTGCGGCAACATATAATCCATTCTTGTCAAAATCACCCCAAGTAGCGCCCACACCATAGATTAAATCAACAGCGGTTTTGTGCTCACCAGTACCATAGACCACATCAAACTCACCTCGGTTTATACCCGCCATTAAGCTGAATTTATCTGTGGCCTTGTAGGTCAAAGACGCACCATAGGTGTAATCGTAAGTAACCTGTTGCGCTTCTTTCTTACCTGCATTCCATTCTGCTTCACAGGCACTCTCAGTGATGTTTTCGATGTCGCAGGTATAGAAGCTACTGTTTTTTAATTGTGCCTGAACCGCAAAGCTCACATCACCGATGCTGTTACGGTATTGAACAACTTTATCACCACGACCAACACCGTTTACCGCGCCATCGTCTTTGTTGAAAGTGTAAACACCAGCAGCATTACCATCCCACACAAAACCGTAGTTAGTGTTGTATACCACGTCGTACCAGGCACCCCATTGTTTACCAATAGTGATAGTGCCATATTTATCGTGGCTAATGCCTGCGTAGCCCAGACGGTTGTAGAAGAACTCATCCTGGACTGATTCGAAGCGATTGTTATAAACAATATCGCTGCTGCCAACAGGGTTCACGCCCCATTCCAATTTGGCAAATGTGTTCCAACCGTGGGTTAACTCACGACTAAAACCAAAATTAATCCTGGAAGCACCATTGACGACTTCCGTTTCACCCTGAGTATTGATTACTCGGACATCAACGAAACCACCGATTGAGACTGCATTTTTTTGATCTTTATAGATTTCAATGGCTTGTACCGATGGAACGGCTAAGAGTCCTGCCAGGACGGATGCGATGAGAGTCTTGTTCATTTGTTGTAACCTTAAGTGTTTTCAGCCTGCCTACCCCATTCCGTTGTTTTATTTCCTTCCAAGGGGAGCGAAGATTAGCAAAAGCTCCGTAAAGCGGCAAAGATAAAAATCACATTTTTTATTACTTTTGCCTTAAAAAAAACCATAAAGGTCGTAAAAATCCAGAAATAAAACCATACATTAACTTTGTTAACTTTTTGAAACAACTTTAGTGTCAGATTAAACTCAGCTGTCCAGTGCTGATTGAGGTAAAACTTTCTTTCATTATGGAAAGTATTGGATCGGCTATCGGCTTGATTTGCCTTTCAATATAGTAGTCATAATCAATGGCTGAACGTCTGAGGGAAACTGCTTCGGGGCCATTGATTGTTACCAGATAATTAATCCGGGTGCCCAAACGGCCATAACTCAAATCGCCGGTGTGCTCCAACAGTTGTCTGGCCGCCTTGACATGGGGTGATGCCTTGGCCTGATAGGCATCCAATTTACGCCTTAGTCGCTTGGAGAAAATAAGCTCATTATCATAGTCACCGCGTTTGAGCGCTTCTATTTCTGTGGCCAGAAAGCCCACCACATCCAAATGATTGAACATACGCCGGTACAACTCGTATTGAATCCGTCTGGCCAAAGGGCTCCAGTCACTGCGAACCTGCTCCATGCCTTTGAAGATGATATCCAACTGACCTTGGCTATTGCGGCTGGCACCGACATAGCGCTTTTTGGAGCCTTCTTTCGAATCTCTGAGGGTGGGCATCAGAAACTGTTCATAATGGCGCTCAAACTCGAGTTCCAGATGACTCTGCAGCTGAAAATTATCCGCCAAATGTTGTTGCCACTTGGCGGTTACCCTGGCAGCCAACGCCCTGCCGAAGGCTTGCGGATCTGTAATGTCATGCTGCTGTCCCAGCCAAACAAATGTCGAATCTGTGTCGCCATAGATGACACTCATGCCTTCATCCTCAATCCAACGTTTGGTCTGCTGCATGATTTCATGACCGCGCATGGTAATTGAGCTTGCCAATCGGGCATCGTGGAACACACAGCCCCGAGAGCCCAGTACCCCATAAAGCGAATTCATGATGATCTTGATTGCCTGAGACAGGGGCGCATTGGCTTGGGCCTTGGCACTTTCCCGCTCTTGGGCCAACTTGGCAATAAGCGTTGGCAATATAGGTTGTTTACGGCTGAATCTTGCACCGAGAAAACCGGGTACCGTCTCGGCTTCGGGTTCACCCATACCCAACACCAGCCCCATGGGGTCGATTAAAAAAGTACGGATGATCGAAGGATATAGACTCTTGAAGTCCAGCACCAGAATGTCCCGGTAAAGGCCCGGAATGGAGTCCATCACATAGCCGCCGGGACTCTCCAGGCCGTCACTGGCCGGTGCTGCTGGCGCCACAAATCCGGCCCGGTGCAAGTGTGGCAGGTAGAGATGATTGAACGCCGCCACCGAAGCCCCTACCCGACCAAACTCCAACCCGGTCAGTTGCGCCCGGGCCAAGGCAAAATTCAATAAATCGGTTTTATCGAAAATATCCAGTACCAGACGGCAATCGGTCAGATTGTAGTGGGCCAATGCCAATTTATCCTCTTGAAAGAGCTGGCTTATCTCCTGGCCGCGATCTTCAACTTTATCTATCGCCTTGCCTTCACTCAAGAGTGCGCGGGAGACGAACTCGAGCGAATAGCGCTCAAACTGATAGAAGGCGGCCTTGAGCCAGTCTATACCGTCCAGCACCACTCTTCCGGGCAAGGAGAGGGTTTCCGGCCGATACTTGCCTTCTACCAACCAGGACATGGGCACGCCTCCCCGCCCAAGCCGTGCTTCTATGCCATGATGGACGTAGCGTCGGCTCAGCAGTGCCAGGTCAAAATTGACAACCGACCAACCTATTATGATGTCCGGATCCCAGAGACTGAACCAGTCAATCAAAGCCTGCAACAGGGCTGCTTCATCCCTGACCCAGTGGATATAGTCAGGCCCGCCCTGGGCTTGACCTATCATGTACACCCGCTGAAACAGCGCTCCATCGCGGTCACGACCGTAGAGTCCGGCGGAATAGAGCTCGCCCTGCATGCTGCATTCAAGATCGAGGGAAATAACAGCCAGTTCTATATTGTTGAGCGAGGCTTTCCTGGCGCGGCTGGCAACAAACCGTTGCAGCGCGCCGCTTTCCTCGCTAAAATAACCGTAAAACTCGGCATCGAGCGCAATAAAGCGTTCAATCAAGAAACGCTGCTGGGGTTTAAGATCGGCTTCATATAAGGGCATTCCCTGATCCTGGGCCTGCTTTTGCAGTAACCGCATCTGTTGCCGACTGCGACTGTAAAGCGCCGCAACCTTCTCTTTGGCGAAGTTTCTCAGCGCCAACGGCTGGGCCCGTACCTGGCTTAAACTCTGGCATAAAACCGCCGCATCCTTCTCTTTGGCAAAGCAAACCTGTTCCTGCTCCGGCACCTCAACCAACACAGGCCCCTGCTCGGTGGCCAGATAGTATTGCAGGCATAATCCCTCATTTCTCTGAGCCAGATGACGGGTAAGAATACGACCCTTAAGGGTTTGCGGCGTGTTTTGGGGCATGTGTCGGGACAATCGCGTTTTAGTGGTTTATTAGCATAAGAAATTACTGGTATTATATACAGGATAATTTTCCAGAACCGAGTCTCATGCTAGCAGCCCATGTAAAGACCCAGATCCGTGAGATCTACAAGGACATTGCCTCCGCACTGCCCAACTTCCGTTCCCGCCGGGAGCAGAATTATATGGTGGCGGAGATCTCCAAAACACTTGCCGGTGAATACGACAAGCAGCGGCGGATCATGGTGATTGAAGCAGGCACTGGTATAGGTAAATCCCTGGCCTATATTCTGGGAACCATACCCCTGGCGCTGGCCAGCAAGAAAAAAGTCTGTATTGCCACCGCCACAGTGGCGCTGCAGGAACAGTTGCTGCATAAAGATCTGCCGTTTTTTCTGCAACACTCCAAGCTCAACTTCCGTTACGGTCTGGTCAAAGGGCGTCAGCGTTACGTATGCTTGGCCAAGCTTGAGATGTTGGTCGGTGACGGCAACGGCAGCCAGATGGCCATGTGGCAAACCAAGCCGGATACCTCACAGGTTGAGCAGTTGCAGGCTCTGCTCAAAGACTATCAGGATGGCCGCTGGAATGGTGAACTTGATACCCTCAAAACGCCGCTGCCAGACCACCTGTGGCAGCAGATAGCCTGTGACAAACACAGCTGTCATCGCCAACTGGCCAGTCACAGCCACTGCCCCTTCCACAAGGCCCGCGAAGATATTGACACCTGGGATGTGCTTATTGCCAACCATAGTTTATTACTGGCCGACCTTGAACTGGGTGGCGGTGTGATTCTGCCGGACCCGGAAGAAGTTTATTACGTTATCGACGAAGCCCATCACCTGCCGAATGTGGCCAGGGATTTCTCCAGCGCCCAGGCCACGCTCAGAGGGGCCTGTGATTGGCTGGAGAAAGTCAGCAAGACCACTGCAAAACTGCAAAACCAAATAAAGAGCAACAATATCATCGCCCCGGCGCAGGCGATGTTGGATCGCATCGAAGAGTTAACCGGTCTGCTGAATCAGGTTGCCCACTACTGTGATACCCAACCCAAACTCTTTGCCAACCCGGAAAACCGCCTGCGGTTCGAACATGGCAAGCTGCCGGACGCCCTGTTGATCCAGGCAGAAAACCTGGCCACGGCCTCCAACGATGCCCTCAAGCAATTCAACAAGATGCAGGCTATCCTCAGCGAAAGCGTCAAGGATGGTGAATTGCCAAGGCATCAGGCCGAAGCCCTCTTGAGTGAAACCGGCTTTATGATGCAGCGCCTGGAAAACCTGCAAAAGCTCTGGAAAATGATGGCCAAGGAGGACAACCCCAAAGGTGCCCCCACCGCCCGCTGGATTGAAGCCCTCAGCGGCAAGCAGCAGGACTACCTTTTCAGTGCATCGCCAATCGAAGTCGGCTATATGCTGGAACATATGTTGTGGGAAAAAGCCGCCGGCGTCGTGCTATGTAGCGCCACTCTCAGAGCACTGAACCGCTTTGAGCATTTTGCCTATCAGGTTGGCCTGTCACTCAATGATGGCAGTCGCTATCTGGCGCTGCAATCTCCTTTCGATTTTGAAAACAACGCCACTCTCTACCTGCCGAAAATGCGCACTGAGCCAACCGAAGACACCTACACAGAAGAACTCGCCAGCCAGATAAAGCAGTTGGTGGAGGGTGAAATGGCCACTCTGGTACTGTTTGCCTCCTACTGGCAGATGGAAAAGGTGGCCGATCTACTGCGCAACAAGCTGGTATCAGAACCACTGATCCAGGGCAGTGCCCCACGCCAGCATCTACTCGAGCAGCATAAGCAGAAATGTGACAAAGGTGAGCCCAGCATTATCTTTGGTACCGGCAGTTTTTCCGAGGGTCTCGACCTTCCCGGCGACTACCTGACCAATTTAATAGTGACCAAGCTACCGTTTGCCGTGCCAACCTCGCCGGTAGAGCAGGCCCATGCAGAATATGTCAAAATGAAAGGCGGTAACCCGTTTTTACAATTGACTATTCCGGATGCGTCACGGAAACTCATCCAGAGTTGCGGCCGCCTGTTGCGAAAAGAGCAGGACTATGGCCGAATAACCATATTGGACAGGCGTTTGGTAACCAAAAGATACGGATCGTCGCTGCTCGATGCCCTGCCGCCTTACCGCCGCGTTATCGAATGATGCGCTCAATCAGGATGTAAAGTGGATATTCTGCTCGAACCCAGCAGCTGGGCCATATTGGCCGCAGTCGGCCTGCTGGCCGGATTTATTGATGCCGTAGTCGGTGGCGGCGGCCTGCTGTCCATTCCTGCCTTGCTGACCGTGGGCATGCCGCCTCATCTGGCTCTGGGGACCAATAAGCTGGCTGCCTGCTTCGGCTCCTCCATGGCGGCATTTACCTATTACCGCAAGCAGTTGCTGACGCCAAAGTTCTGGCTGTTCGCCTTTATTGCCACCGCCATAGGCGCCGTTATCGGCAGCATTGCCGTTTATCTCATCGATACCCGTTGGCTGGAAAAAATTCTGCCACTACTTATTATCGCCATCGCACTCTATTCGCTGTTTTCACCCGGAGCCATGGGCTGTAGCCAGTGTAAACCCGTCACCGAAACGCCGGCAAAACATAAACAGATACTTCAGGGGCTGGGGCTTGGCGCCTACGACGGCTTTGCCGGCCCGGGCATTGGCGCCTTTTGGGCGGTCAGCTCGACCGCACTTTACCGCCTGCCCTTCCTGCACAGCAGCGCCTTGGCCAGGGCAATGACTTTTGTCAGCAATATCACGGCATTGATGATTTTCCTACTGCTAGGTAAAGTGCACCTTTTGGTCGGTGTGGTGATGGGCTTGTGTATGATGCTGGGTTCTTATATCGGCGCTCACTCGGCTATCCGCTTCGGAATGCCGTTTATCAGGCCACTCTTTATTGCTATTGTGGTGCTTATCGCCGCCAATCTAGCCTGGAGTGCCTGGTTTTGAACACCAATCAACTGGTACAACGCCTGCGGGAACAACTCAGGCAGTTGGAGCAAGAAGTGCTGCAACATGATGCTTCTTTACCAGCGGCGCAGCGCAAACTGCTGCAGGATACTGAACGCTTCAACAGCGAACTGTTTATTCAGCATGGTGCCCAGCTCTATCCCTGTGTGGAACAGCTGCACAAGAGCATAGATCAGCTGGAAAAACAGTTGCGCCATCAGTTGGCCCAACACACTATAGCCTTAAGCTGCGAGCGTATTCAGGACAGGTTTGTCGCCCTGAAACGGGCCCTTGGCACCACAGGTCTCAACGCCAGGGTCCAGAAGCTACAGCAGGCCAGCAAGCGGAGAAGCTACCAACAACGTCAGGGCCGCCGACACCAGGAAAGTGGTTTTGGCTGGATAGCTGCAGGTGTTATGCAAAACAGCCATCAATTGTACGAAGAGCTGAACAAACATCTGAACTGGGCCAAAAAAATAGAACAAAAGATTGAACAATTGCAATCAAAGCTTGAAAACTGTCATAGTACTGACAAAATCCCCGTCCAGAATGACATCCTTTTGATGCATCGCCGCCTCGGTAAGTGCAGGCAGGCGATCAGCTATATTGAAGATCGCATTCAGGCATTTGAACGTCCGCATCAGAGTTACAATCGTTAAGGAGCAACAATGAAACTACGCTTGACCGCCTCGGCCATACTGGCCCTGCTCAGCACTTCCTCGGTATTTGCGGCCAATCTGACCATCCCTATGTCTTTTGAATATCTGGCTCTGGATGGCAAAGAAATTGAAACCAGCAACTTCAACCACAAATCTGAGCTGGCACTGTCCGAAGGTGTCCACAAGATTGCTATTCGTTATCATGACATGGTCGATGATGAGTTTTCCGACAGTCAAAGCTTCGTTAAGTCTTCTCCTTTCATTCTGACCTTGAAAGCCGAAGGCGACAACGAGTACATCCTTAAGCCTGCCGATGGTGACTACGTCAAAAAACCCAAAGAGTTTGCCAAAACCCCTCAGGTCGTCATTACCCGCGCCGATAAGGGCCAGGTCAACTACCAGGTGGAACTGACTCAACTGAAAGAAACCACTTTCCTGTCACAGCTGTTCAATGGCAACAAGGGTCCAGATGTTGAAACCGCCGCTGCAGCCGTAACCTCAGGTAACATGGCCGCCAACCAACCTGTGGCACCTGTATCCCAGCCATCACCTGTCAGTGCCATGACAATGCCAGCAGCTTCCAAGGCCAGTGGCCAAGGTGGTGACAGTGCCGCCCATGCCCAGCAAATGCTGCAATACTGGTGGTTACAGGCCGATGAAGCGACTCGCAAAGAGTTCATGAGCTGGGCCATCAAACAGCTCTGATAGATGCTCCCTTTGGTGTATCACGCCAGCTATTCTAGGCTGGCGTTACCATCCCGGCACAGATTTCCAATCAGCAAATATCAACGCCTGTTTGAGTATCTGTGCCAAACTCCATTTTCCGGGCAATTTAGCCTCTGTTCCCCAAAGCCTGCAAACCAAACTGCCCTCGCCTCTGTGCATTGTCCTCTATATGTTGCCGGGTTTATGCACAACCAGTTGGATCCTAAGGCAATGCGCCGCATAGGCTTTCCCTGGAGCGAGCATCTGCTAGCGCGGACACTGCACTCAGTCGCCGGTACTGAGCTGGCGGCGCGAAAAGCGCTCGAGCACGGCATAGCGCTGCATATCAGCGGTGGTTACCATCACGCTCACCAAAACTTTGGCAGCGGTTACTGTATTTTCAACGACCTGGTCTACAGTGCCAGACGCATGATAAACCAAGGGCTGGCGGACAAGATTTTGATTATCGACTGCGACGTCCATCAAGGCGACGGCACAGCCACCATGACAGCCGGCGATGCGAACATCATCAGTTGCTCAATACACTGCCGACAAAACTTCCCCGCCCGTAAAGCAGACTCTCACTATGATATCGAGCTTGAAAAAGGAGCTGCTGATGACGAGTACCTCTCAACGCTGGAGCAGATACTGCCTTTGCTGCTCTTGACTCATAGGCCGGATCTCATTCTTTATGACGCTGGGGTCGATGTGCATGCTGAAGATGAACTCGGTTTGCTGCAGCTCAGCCTTGAGGGCATATTCAAACGGGATATGAGCGTATTGCGTCATGCCAGAGACGCGGCAATACCAATAGCCTGTGTCACGGGAGGCGGATACTGCAAAGACCCTCTACAATTAACATTCAGACACAGTCAATTATTTCGCGCCGCGACTAAGCTGTATCGCTAAAGGCTACGAACCAATTGCTACCAACCAAGCCTAACGCAGCAAAACTTTGGGAGCGTCACCTATGCAGCTAGAGATCCGCAACTACTACGAAGTGATGTTAATGGAAATCCTCGCTGAAGAGGGGTTGATGGATGAGCTGCCAACCGACTATGTGGCAGATCTGGCTTGTATCACGCTCAATCAACTACCGGTGCGCTACATTCACCATCTGGTGGACACCTATTTCTACGGCGACTACCAAGAGCAAGATAGAATGCGCAACGAGATCTACCAGGCATTAGAGAAATCGCGGGCGTTTTTGAAATCCAAATTGCCCCCGAAACTGGAAACCGAGCAGCAAGCGCTGGGGTAGCACAGGCCCAGTTATCAAGAAACACGGATAACTCTGGGTTTGAGCCTCACCAGCGGAAATAAAGTCGCCGCTCTGCTGCTATTTTTTTACTTCTTGGCGGTCTTGTTTTGGCCGTTAATGAGGTGGTAGCCAAGCCATCGCAGTCCATGTAGCCAGCTGTTTATACCAAACGAAAGTGTTAATGGTAGCCATTGGCGCGTCTTCGCTATAGAGGGGCTGCGCTTCTGGCGCATCAAATATCGTGTCGGGAGTAACAGAGATAAGGGTGGAAATCGGCTTTAGCTAGACTCAAAGTGTACCACCTTGTGTATCACCAAGGTTTATCTCAAGCTAACCATTTGAAAAGGTTTGGAATTGGAGGTTCCCCCAGAGCCACACCCCGGCACATGAGTCACTTGCTACGGTTGCTCCCTTCCGGGCCTGGCCGGGTTCACAAGTTATCATTGCGGGGAGGACGCGAGGTAAGCATCCATTCACACGCTTGAAGACACCTAAGTGGATTAATCTGTTGAATGACCCACAATTTGTATCCCTTACTCTAGCTCCAAGTCAACACTTTAGTGTCTACAAAATAGACGTCCATGATACTCTTGCCGATAATTAGACAAAGACAGTATTGAAAATGGGTTAGTGAGCAATCAGTCACTTTTCGAAGTGGGCCCTCAAGCCCTAGCGCGAAGCTATCGACTAGCAAATATTTCTCTGAGGCTTAGCCACCAAGGACACGACTTTGCTAAAACACTAAACAACGAAGAAGTATTTGTTAAACTCCAGTCTGAGCTGAAAGATGCAGGGCAAACTGAGGACAGTAGTTTATATAAGCTCCTTTCTCGCATGAGCCACGTAAGCGTATTGTTTGAGGTTGCGAGGAAGGACATTTGTATGGCGACCTTTATACAAACTAAACGCAATACCTGAACCGATAGCCAAGGCAGTCTTTACGTTGGATTCCAAAGGAAGCTCCATAGCCAAAAGAGCAGGAGCAACAAGGCCAAGAACTCCATCAGCCGTTAGTACATTGGTTGCGCAAGTCTTTAGTGTTGGATACCTACTCTCTGACATAACTCGATTGACTTCATTTAAGTCACGTTCAACCTTACGAATCTGTCGTTTAATAGCTTCAGAAGTGTCAGCAGTGAATATAGTTTGTTCTACCAGCTCATCAATACTGTCACGAAACTCTATTAACTCATCATGTCTCCGCTGTTTGAACTCAAGAATTTCCGCCAAAGGCACGTCTCCAGTAAACACCTGAATTGAATCAACTAGATGCAGACATAAAGTCGAATGAGCATGTTGACTTGGGCTGCTCATACCTAATGACTTCACTTCAGACGCTAAGCTCCACTTTGATTCATCTCTCATGGTTAGCTTTTGGAAAGCTGCTTCCTGCAACTCTATCCAATACTTAGCATCTCCACGGATTGAGCCGGAAAAATTAACTGTTTCGTATTTCGCTATTCCAGCTTCAATTAAATACTCATAATCAGGCCCCATCCCAAAGTGGAATATGTTACTTTGGGGACAAGCGATCTCATCCCAAAATAGTGCGTATTGCCTTAGTTTCTGTGGACTAAGTGGTTGATTTAAAGAGAAGCCACTATTACCAGCAGTAATATCCTGAGTAATTAACAATCCTTTTTTCATATATATATTCCTTATGGATAAAGTTTTCCCATTTCCTGGCAAATAGACACGGCACTGTGACAATGTAACAGTATTCGGTTCGGCTATTTATGGCGATTGAGGTGTAATGTAGGTTTAATGCATATACTGTATGCCACTATACACTGACACTATTGTAAACGATCAAGTGGCTGCCTTATCATAAGACATCCCATCATATTACTCCATGCGCATATCCTTCCATCTACTGAAGGGACAGGCATCGAAATACTAGAAAAATTTCTGAGGCCTTTCTAGATATAGCCTTTGCGCCAATTTCCCCCCGTACCCCCTATCGATTTATTTTCTGTCCTTCGTTTCCCCAAGACACTCTCAGGCCAACCACAGACACCATCCATAGGCTCAACAAACCATCGTTTTATGACACTAGGAATTGTGGGTCTTATCTGGTATCAACAAAATAGCACTTGACATTGTTGAACCCCAAGATCATTCTTGATACCGATTATGACACCACCGAGAGTGAACCCATGAGAACCTTTGCTTACTGTCGTGTTTCCACTGTCGAGCAGAATGCCGAGACTCAAGCCCACCAGCTCAAGGAGCGCATCCCAGAGCTACTGGATAGTCGTATCATTAGCGAGTCTATCTCTGGAGGCGTAGCAGCCATGGCTCGGCCAGCTTTCAAGAACCTAGTAGACCACAAGTTGGAAGCTGGAGACCGCCTAGTGGTCTTGAAGCTGGATAGATTGGGTCGGGATGCCATAGACGTGCTCCAGACCATACAGCATCTGACCTCAAGGGGGATTAGCGTCCAGTCCCTAGACTTGCCTGTGTCCGACCTCAGCACTCCTGAAGGTAAGCTGATGCTGTCCCTGATGACTGCCTTTGCCGAGTTCGAGAAGTCCCGCATTGTAGAGCGTACTCAGGAAGGACTCGCAAGGGCCAAGGCTGAAGGCAAGAAGCTTGGCCGCCCTGTAGCCAAGGGAACTACTGAGGCGGTGAAGAAAGCAAGAGAGCAAGGGCTGTCGCAATCCAAGGCAAGCGAGGTCTTGGGATTGTCTCTGGCGACAGTCAAGAGGCACTGGAATAAGAGCCTGTAAACGCTCTGGATGATCTGCTGTGGCCTCCAGAGTCTTGGATAGGCCAAAGGTATTACTGGAGGCTAATCGAGGCTCTGAGGCGTTCTGAGGATCTTCTGCATTCCTTGTCTCTGCCTCCCTGTTTTGGTGTTGTCACTGAGACCGCCTACGGTCATCAAGACCACCAGCAGGAGACCATCTGCCAATTGTCCCTCCATATACGACAGAGAAGCCAAGGTCACTTTGGGTTCTCCTTCGCTTCCTTTGGGCCACACAGTTTCCTCTGCTGTTTCAGTGGCCCTCCAAGGGACTTCGGGACTGCCATAGGTAATCCTCAACCCTCCGAAGTGTTGCTGTCTACGTGTATCGGTCTCCCTTACCTTAAGACTCCTCAGACCTAAGGATCCTCAAGACCAAGGTTCTCCTCAGCCAGTATAACCAATCAGGATAATATCCCTCCCAAGACAGAGCCTCAGACCTAAGGACACCTTAAGACCTAAGGATACCTCAAGACTACCTAAAGACGGGGGCTGGGCTAAATACCACATTTTCAGGTTTGTGTCTACACAATTTTGCGATAAATCTGAGCATTATTTACCCACCTAAGCAGGCAGCCTCAAGATTCCATTGCTGGTCGGGAGTGTCAGGCGTCAGTCCTGAGGGTCTCAAAGTCAAGCCAGAGGTCGCCTTAGTCGATGCCAGACTATGCATCCTGCTCAGTGATGGCCTTGGAGGTACAGTTCAGTGGCCCGTTGTTCATGGACAGACACCACGGTCTGGGCAATCTCTTGGGCTTCCTCAATGTCCCCGTTAGTCAGGGCGGTGAAGGCATCCACGACCACCATGTAGAACTCAACATCGCACCACATAGCGTAGGCATAGAGGGCTTCCTGAGTTGCCCATGTAGCGAAGCCTCTATCGGCCCCAAAGTTTTGCACCTGCAGTTTTGCAGGAGCACTTGTTTCCAGCGTAGGCATAGAGGGCTTCCTGAGTGGCTAAGGTTTGACTGTCTCGGCGGCCCAAATTAACGGGTGCAATTTTACCCTCGTTCTTAAAGAACACCTTCGCATTGCCTCGCCATTGCCCGGTTGTTTGGTCAGAGTGAGTTGGCTAGGGGGGTTAAACCTTCCTAGCTCTCTCTTTAGCAGGAGATACTCAGTCTATTGGCGCCTCCCTGCGCCTCTGGGCCATCCTTAGGCTGCTTTAAGGTAAGTACAGCAGTCGTCAGAGAAGATTACCGGGAGGCCCTCAGATAGTGCCTGCTTGGCTTCTTCTCGGGTGACCTCTTTCCAGTCCATGGCGGCTGGGTCTTTCTGTTTGACGTTGTGGGCCTCAGAGGTAAGCAAAGCTGGCAGCAGCTCGACCTCAGCAGCTAGTGGATGGGATTCATTAAAGATGTAGACCATAGTCATTGATTACCTCCTGTGTGTATGTGGTGTTCATCTGGTCGGCAAACATACCACCGCAAGATCTCACCTGAGACAATCAAGTCGTATACGCATGGATTTTTCGTGACGGTCATCACGGGTCTTCCAATCAACCGATCATCCCTTGATCGACAGTAAACCTTAGCGGCAATCATCTGAGCCGGGGTCATTTTGGGCAATTGGCGTTGCTTGGTCTCCAGCTCCAGCCAGCGGTCGATTACGGCGGCTCTACGACCTACGTCATAGCCACAGACCAAAATCTCGCACTCGCGGCGCGGCAGAAGATACTCAGTGACTTGCTTGTTTTGCTTGCTCAAGTAGGACGATTGAAATTTCAATTCTCCTACTCCAAGTTGCGCCAGCATGTTGCGGATGTCAGCACAGACGTTGAAATGTGTCTTGCCTGTCAGCTCGGCAATCTCGCGGCTTGACATAGTGGGTACGTTGTTGGTTGTCTAGACCCGTGGACGGTCATCAGCCCCCCCCTTCATTTCCCGTTTATTCCCTTCTCCTCGCCCATGATGTAGGCACCGTCCTTACGGATTGCAGGTAGCACTGTGCCACATACCCAGTCTTGGAAGGCTTGGGCAGACGGCAGGTTGGAACGCATGACCAGACGGTAAAGGTCTGACTCAGGGATGATGTTTAAAGATGGTGCCTTGCCGAATGTGTCTTGTGTTTCATAAGACACATCCTTGCGGGTAATCTGGATGCGGTTAGGGCAGTGGTTTGCCACTATGTTGCTGATAACCTTGCGCGGTGCTGCAGCATCTCGACCGTAGCCCAGTGCCTCAGCGACATCTTTAGCCACGAAATAAGGCTGACCATCCTTGAAGTCTGGGATTACACGGATAGTTGTTACTTCCCTATTTTTTACTCAGGATGAGCTCAGCTTTGAGTCTACAGCCCTCATTCCCAATCCAGAGCCTCAACCACTCTGAGCAGGTTGTTTACCTTGTACTCCTTCCCGTAGCGGTCGAAGGTAATTGAACCATGGGAATGCCCCAATAACCCGGCGACCAAATCAGAGCTAAACTCCTTGCGCTTCAACTGAGTTGCCACCGCATGGCGTATACCGTGCAAGGTCTCTCGCTCTCCCCAGTCCAGTTTCCTTTTGAAGTTGTGGAACCACTTAGAAACAGCATGGGAGTAACCCCGAGCCTCCTGTTTAGGCAACTCAGGGAACAGGCGCTGATGACCTAGGCTTCGCTGTCTCTCAACAAAGTGCAGGAAGCCCAGAGCTATCAGCTTAGGGTGAATGGGGATGGCCCTCTCGCTGCTTGGGGTCTTAATTGATTGGTCTGGGTGATTGGCTCGGATAAGGATGCACGGATGACCATCAATTACCGTGAAATCATCCAGATACAACTGAGCCAACTCCCCGACTCTGGCCCCAGTGTACGCCGCAAGCCGAGGCACCCAGTACCTGTAGGCATACCTTTTGGCGTTACCTATGGGCAGTGCTTGGAATAACTGCTTGATTTGGAATGGAGTCAGCGCCTCCCGCTCTTTAGACACCTTCACCTTTGCCGACACACGAATGCTCATTCCTGCCATGGGATTGGGTGTCCCATAGTGAGCTGAGGCCCACTGCAACAAGGCGGTGACCCTAGTCAGATACTTGTTGATTGTCGCAACAGATAGGTCAGTCTTGGCACTGTAGTGCTGCTTATACCTCTGAGCCTGCTCCTTGGTGAACTGGTCAATCCTAAGGTCGCCCAGCAAGGCAATCATGTCTCTGAATGTCTTGCGGTTGACGCTCTCAGTATGTTTCGACCATGCACCACCCAAGACCTTTTCCCGGCTGTATTCATCCGCTATCTGACTCAACTTAGGTAACTGGGGGGATACGGGGGGAATCTCAGGAGGGACTGGGGCCGATACCACAGCACGACCTTGAGAAGACTCCAAGCTGGCTGATGGGGATTGTGTCGCCAATGCTTTGCCTTTAGCCAAGGCATGCAGAGCCTTAAGCACATCCCAAGATCTCAGGACAGCCTCGCGCTTGTCTTTAGTGGCAAGTGTCTTGCGAAGTTCACGTTTCCCTATGGCATCTCTACGGTCTTCAGGAACGACTACACGGGCATACCAGACACCATGTCGGGATCGATACAAGTAAGGAGCTGGATTAGAGGCTTTAGCTAGACTCAAAGTGGACCACCTTGTGGACCCCTTAGGTACTTTCAGCGCTAACCATTTGAAAAGGTTTGGAATTGGAGGTTCCCCCAGAGCCACACCCCGGCACATGAGTCACTTGCTACGGTTGCTCCCTTCCGGGCCTGGCCGGGTTCACAAGTTATCATTGCGGGGGGACCCTGGGGTCACCACAGATTTGCAGCCTTGCTGCAACGCCGTGGATTATCCACCATGCCCCCGCCGGGATCAAGGGAAATAACCTCCGTTTGCCCCCTAGTGCTTTTAAGTGAACATAAGATAAACAAAAACCTGTGTTTACCCTTACTCTTCAAAGTACCAATAGATGTTTATTCTGTTCGACCAGTTTAGCCCCAATCCCCTTCACTTGAGCCAACTCATCAATGGATTTGAATTTTCCTTGGCTGCTACGATATTCCACAATCGCTTTGGCCTTAGCTTCTCCAATCCCTTTCAGTAGCTGCAGCTCAGATTCCGAAGCAGTATTAATATTGATTTGGTGAACCTGTGCTTGGCCGGCTTGCGGGGTTTGTGAAGTTTTATCCTTGGTGGGCTCTCCGGCGTAAAGGGGGAAACTCAAACTAGTTGCAAGTAATAAAGCATAGAATGGTGTTTTCATTGAAGACTCCTTGTCATGGTCATTGAGGCCGAGATCCTTTTCCTTGGCCTAAGAGAAATGTAGACCAGCGCACGGATATTGCAAAATTATTGCAACTAGACATTAGTACAACAGCTTAATGTGACACGCATCACCGTTTTAAACTTTCATTCTCTTTCAGTAATATAGAGGCTGTGCCTCTTAGTTAACCGTTTGAAACAAAAAAACGCTCAAAGGCGATCAAAATTAGGTGATCCACCTCTCCAATTTTCCAATTTCGTGATAGATTCCTCATACAAATGTATTACGCAAGGTGGTTAAGTTACCCAATAAAGCCCTTTGCCAAATGTGAGCTATACCCTAAATTGCTTGCCATAAAAACAAGACGAGGAAGTTAAGAATGTCTTTAGAACAAACGGAAAGCTTACCCCCTTCGCAGACAGAGAAGAGCGTCCAACAACGTAACATGTTGATCTTAGCCGCAGATATCTTGCTGCTTTTCCTATTGCACAACTTTTTACCCTTTGAACCTGGGGTAAATACCGGTCTGTCTATCTTGGTATTTGCCGCTGTGCTCTGGCTTACTGAAGCCATTCATTTGAGTATCACGGCGATACTCATTCCGGTTCTGGCGGTATTTTTCGGTGTGTTTGAAACCAAAGCTGCCATGAGCAACTTTGCCAACCCAATTATCTATTTGTTTTTTGGTGGTTTTGTATTGGCTGCTGCCCTGCACCATCAAAAAATCGATACTCTTATAGCCCAAAAGGTGTTACTGGCTTCCAAGGGTAAACTCAGTATCGCCTGTATGATGCTGTTCGGAGTAACAGCTTTGCTGTCTATGTGGATCAGCAACACAGCCACAGCGGCCATGATGTTGCCTCTGGCACTGGGGATCTTGCAGCAACTGGATAGAGAGAGCCAACACAACACCTATGTCTTTATGCTGCTGGGTATCGCTTATTCGGCCAACATTGGTGGCATAGGCACTCTGGTAGGTAGTCCACCAAACGCCATTGCCGCTGCCCAAGCTGGCTTGAGCTTTAGCGACTGGCTGGAGTTTGGTCTCTTGACTGTGGCCTTGATGCTGCCAACCATGCTGATCGCCCTGTATCTGTATTTCAAACCGGACTTGTCGGTGGAATGCAAACTGGATATCGAAAATCAGAAACTGAGTTTCCAGGGAAAACTGACCCTGCTTATTTTCCTGGCCACAGTTTGCTGCTGGATCTTCAGTAAGCCCCTATCAGAGGCGCTCGGTGGTATCAGCCAGTTTGACACCATAGTCGCGCTTTCTGCAGTAGTTTTGCTGGCAGGACTTGGCTTGGTTGGTTGGAAAAAGATAGAAAAAACCACCGATTGGGGTGTACTGATACTGTTCGGCGGCGGTCTGACCCTGAGTGCCGTACTGAAAGCCACGGGTACCAGCGTCTTCCTGGCCCATTGGATGACAGACATTTTCGGCAGTACCCATATGTCGCTGTTCGTGTTCGCGGTCATTTTCTTTGTGGTCATGCTGACAGAGTTTGCCAGTAACACCGCGAGTGCTGCGCTGCTGGTACCTGTGTTTGCTGCTATCGCCGAAGCATTGGGGCTGTCGCCTGTGATGCTGTCAGTGCTCATAGGTATTTCGGCATCCTGCGCCTTTATGCTGCCGGTGGCCACGCCACCCAACGCCATTGTCTATGGCTCTGGCTACATAAAGCAGTCTGAAATGATGCGAGTCGGTGTTATCATCAACTTCATCAGTATGTTGGTGCTCTATATCATAGCCCACACCTTCTGGGGCATTTGATTCTCTCAAGCCCGAAAAGATAAGGCGAGCCATGCTCGCCTTATCCCTTTTAACTGATCACTGTCAGTGCCTGCTCCAGATCGGCTATCAGGTCATCCACATCCTCGAGCCCGGCCGATATTCGCAGCAGGCTGTCACCTATGCCGGCTTTAAGACGCGCCTCCTGAGTATAGGGGGAATGGGTCATGGACGCCGGGTGCTGAATAAGCGACTCACAATCTCCCAGACTCACAGCAATTTTGAATAGTGCCAGTCGATTGACAAAGGCCATGGACTGCTCCAAATCGGCCTTAAGCTCAAACGCCAACACCCCACCGGCCCTGCGCATCTGCGAGCCGATAAACTGATGGCCCGGATGGGAAACCAACCCGGGATAATGTACCTTGGCCACGGCTTGATGGGATTCGAGATACTGCGCCAGGCGCTCGGCATTATCGCAATGACGTTCGAGTCGCACCGAGAGGGTTTTCAGGCCTCGCAAAATCAACCAGGCATCGAAAGGCGATAGCACGGCGCCAATATCTTTTAGCTGTTGTTGCTTGATGGCCATTATCGCCGCCAGTGAGCCACAGATGATACCGGCAATAACATCGCCGTGGCCATTGAGATACTTGGTGGCGCTGTGAACAACAAGATCGATTCCCAACTGCAGTGGCTGCTGCAGCAACGGTGTCATAAAGGTGTTGTCCACTATGCTGGTCAGTTGATGGCGCTTGGCGATAGCGGCTATGGCGCGGAGATCATACACGGCCAGATGCGGGTTCACCGGGGTTTCGCAAAAAATCACCCGAGTGTTGGGGCGTATAGCCGCCTCGACGGCCGCGAGATCGGCAAAATCCACCAGAGACACCTCAATACCGAAGCGGGCAAACTGCTCTGTCATCAATGAAAAAGTGCAACCATAGACGGCCGAGGAAGCCAGCAGGTGGTCGCCACAGCTCAAGTATGCCAGCAAGGCCGCCGATACCGCGCCCATGCCGGACGCGGCAGCAGCTGCTGCTTCAGCGCCTTCAAGCAGCGCCAGACGCCGCTCAAGCTCGGCAACCGTCGGGTTACCCAAGCGGGTATAGATATAGCCCTCTTCTTCACCGGCAAAGCGGCGACCACCGCTTTGGGCTGTATCAAAACAGAAGGTGGCACTCTGATATAAAGGCGACACCAATGCCCCGGAAGACTCGCCAGAGTGGCCACCATGAATAGCCAGTGTGGCTGAGTGCAGTACTTTTGGCTGCTTGTGTTGCATGCTTAACTCCCCATGTCAGTCCGCCCATCCCTTATATTGTTATTCGGCTTCTCGCCCGGGATGATTCAGTTGTCCTGGCACCAACATACTGAGTCAGCAAGACTTGCCCAAATCGGCAAGCAAAAATCATTACCCCTTGGTTGTAAAATCTTTGTTACGTTCAGTTTTTCTGGCCAGCACTGAGGCGGAAAAATCCTTCAGTTCCAATAGTAGTTCTTTGTGGATCCGCGACAGTTTGGGCTTGCTGGCACTGGAAAATGCCAGCGGCCGACAAAGCGCCATCGCCTGATAGCCAAGTCTCGCCGTCAACAAACCGCCCCCCAGTCCCTGACCGAGCCGCGCCGAAAGCTTGCCGGACATCTCTACCGACAGCAATTGGGTACCCAAGTCGGTGGCAAGCTCTGTGGTGCCTGCATAGAGAATATTAACCAGGATCCCGCGGATCAGCCGAATACGGCTCCAATAACCCAGCTCTACCCCATAACAGCGGGCGATATCCTGGATCATCTTCTGATTGCGCCAGAGGATCAGCGCCATATCCAGTACCGCCAGCGGGCTGGCCGCCAACAACAGCGCCGATTCGGCCGCATAACGGCGCACCAGCTTCATTCCAACCTTGTCACGCTCGGTCAGCACTACCTGATCAAACAGTTGCAACTGCTCAGCATCATTCTGCTCCGGATTCAGCAGCGTCTGCAGCCTGTCCTGCTCCGGCCCCTTGGGCATCTGCTTGCAAATACCATAGATAAAATCGCGCGCTTCGCCCATCTGCATACTGCCGAGCAGGCGTTGCCCGGTTTGCTGAGTATCTTCCACCTGGCGCAGGCGTTTGAGTTTACGCCACTCCCCGAAACAAAGCTTGCCAACCCAGGCCAGCACCAAGGCTAGCACCAGGCTGTAAAAACCAAACAGCCAAGGGCTTTCCCGCCAGGCATCGATAAGACCAAGCAGTGTCTGCACCACAACAGCCGCCATCACGCCCAGCAGAGCCAAACGCGCCAACCAGGACCAGCGTTTGGGCTTGAGGGAGATGAGTTCATCTGCCTTGGGCTGTGCACTCAGCACTTGTTCCAGTTCGGCTTCTGTGGGGTATTCAACAAAGTCATCGCCTTGGAAATCCTTGGCCGCGGCCAATTCGACGGCGGATTCCGGCTGATGACTGAAAATTCTCTGCGGCGCCAACTCTGTGGTTTGCGCTTCATCAGCGTGACTGCCGTTGCCGGCAGCATTGTCAACACGCTTTTCTGAACTGTGTTTTGCCACGACTTACCTCAACTTGTCGCCCAAAAGAAACTCCAGCAGGTGATCGAGCCGGATATGTTCATAGCCTAGTTCCGGTTGGCTGTCGGGCGGCGCAAACTCACAGAAATGAAATCCCTGCCTTTGCCAAAACGCTTTCTCAGGCAAGGCTCTGGGCACCTCGCCCGGATACAGGGTCACCTTCTGGCCATCGCTCATGCGCCTGCCACAGACTACTTCCACTTCTGCGCCATCGGCATCTTTTACCATACCGTGACGGGTCGCCTTGATGGCGCTGATGGCCATGGTTTCCACCCTACTGCCGGCAAATCCGGCCTGTTGCCGACTGGGCGCCAGCATGGCACTGAGCAGTGACAACACATTGCCCTGCTGATCCCGGGTCACCTGATCGACTTTACTGGCGGCAAACAGCAGAGTATCTATTCGAGGAGCAAACAAACGGCGCAGCAAATTGGACTGGCCATACTGGAAGCTGGCGCTAATGGCATTGAGTGCTTCGGCCATATCTTCAAACTGCGCCTTGCCACGATTAAGGGCGCTGAAACAATCCACCAGAATTAACTGACGGTCGAAACCGGCAAAATACTCCTGATAGAAGGGCTTAACCACCTTGGCCAGATATTGCTGATATCTGTGCCTGAGCACCTGATAATTACTGCGACGTCCGGCCGATGCCAGTTGCTGTTTGTCTTTGAGTTGCTCGGGTAACAGGGGAAAAAAGGCCAAAAGTGGCGTACCGGCCAGTTCTCCGGGCAGCAACATTCGCCCCGGCTGTGCCTGATAAAACCCCTGTTGATGCACCAGATCCAGCAGTAGTAACCGATAACTTTCGGCAATGGCGGCCAGCGCCTGATCGTCGGCATCGGCGTACAAATCCAGCGCCGCCAGCGCTGCAGCAAATTTAGGGTAAAGAGGCGAGGCTTCCAGGGTTGATTGCCGAGCAAAACGGGTTTCGGACCAGCGGTTAAAGTCCTGACTCAACATGGGCAAGTCCAGCAACCACTCCCCGGGGTAATCGACTATGTCAAGATGCAGCTTGGCGCTGTCAGCCAATTTTGCCAGCATCCCTCTTGTAGGCACATATTTGAGCGTCAGCCGCAGCTCACTGATGCTGCGGGTCGATGCCGGCCAACTGGGCCTGGCCGCGGTCAAGCTGGCAATCGCCGCATCAAAGTCAAAACTGGCTATGGTCAAATCCGGCTGCAGCTCCCGCCTAACCCCGAGTAAACGTCCGTCGCGGCACACCTGAAATAGGGGTAAGCCCCTGCCATCAGCCTCAGTACCGGCGCGCAGCAGTCTATCCACCAGCGCGGTAATAAAGGCCGTCTTGCCGGCGCCGGAAAGGCCGGTAACCGCCAACCTAAGATGCCTGTCTGTAGTGCGCTGTGCCAACTCGCGGGTTTTATATTTGAGTTTGCCGAACTCTTGCCTGACGCTTGCCATAAGTCTCCTGATACAAACAAACGGGGCGGTAAACACCGCCCCTTGAACAAGGATTTATAGGTTGTTGAACTGTCTTTTCAACTCGAACTGCTCAGAGGTGACATGTTGTTCGAGTGCCCTGAGCCTATGCTCCAGCGATTGAAAGCGATTGCTTACATCTCTGAGCGCTTGCCCGGCGGGCTCCCCGGCTTGCCAGACCTTTTTCTTGACCCCAATGTCCTTATGGGTGTCTTTAGCTGTCCAAGGTTTGACATCCAGTATCATCCACAGCACCAGATAGGTGATAATCACCATTCCATAGCCACCGAGCACAAGGATTGAAACCGTAGCGACCCGAACCAACCAAGGTTCCAGATTAAAGTACTCGGCTACCCCGGCACAGACCCCGGCTATCTTCCTTTGCTGGGGAATGCGGTAAAGAGTACGCTTGCCTGATTCAGTCATGACGTTGCCTCCATTCCGGGGACTCGGCATCCAGGATGGCTTCCAGCGTTTCAATCCTTTGGCCCATCTTATCAGCTGTGTCTATCAAATCGTTAAGCTGTTTGAACTCTGCCTCGGTAAGCCCCTGGCTCACCTGACTTTTACTGCGATAATGCAGAATCAACCAGATTGGCGCCACAAAGATCATGAAGATAATCAGGGGTGCCAGCAGTAAGTCCATATCCATAAATCACCTCTGAGTCTGTATTATTTTTTGGTTTTGGCGCTATCGCCTTTCACCTTGGCCTTCAAGGCTTCCAGCTCGGCGCTGACAGAATCTTCGGCCTTGAGTGCCGCAAATTCCTCTTCCAGACTGGACTTCTTGCCACCCAGATCATAGGACTCAACTTCAGCCTCCAGACCTTCGATGCGACGCTCATACTGTTCAAACTTGAGCATGGCATTGTCGATTTTGCTGGAATCCAGCTGCTTTTTCACTTCCAGGCGTGAAGAAGCAGTTTGCTTGCGCATTATGATGGTCTTCTGGCGAGCCTTGGCATCGGCCAGCTTTTCCTGCAGTTGACCCACTTCCTCTTTCAGGCGGGCGATATGCTCTTCAACCACCTCGAGCTCTTGCTCCAGGGTTTGCGCCAGCGCTGCGGCTTTTTGCTTTTCAACCAGCGCGGCCTTGGCCAGATCTTCCCTGTCCTTGGTCAATGCCAGCTCGGCCTTTTCCTGCCAATCCTGCACCTGAAGCTGCACTTTGCCAATACGGCGGAGCAACTCTTTCTTCTCTGCCAATACTTTAGCCGAAGTAGAACGCACTTCAACCAGGGTATCTTCCATTTCCTGAATGATCAGGCGCACCATTTTTTCCGGATCTTCTGCCTTGTCCAGCAAGGCACTGATGTTGGCATTAATGATGTCGGCAAAACGTGTGAAAATTCCCATAATCCTGTCCTCTACATTTATTGTGGGTCTCGGTTCTTGTAATACAGATCCCGTGCCAACTTTTATTTTCTTAACAATATCAATTAGTTAATATAAATCTTAACTTTTGCTTTATTTATTTAACCTACCCGCATATTATGATTTTCACCAATTATTAGCGTTAAAGACTAACTGTTATCGTGGCCAATCCCTATCAGCAAGACAATCTTATCGGTCAATCCAATGCTCTGTTGGAGGTGTTGGAGCACGTTTCCCAAATCGCACCACTGTCCAAACCTGTGCTTATCATAGGTGAGCGGGGGACGGGTAAAGAGTTGATCGCCGAACGTCTGCACTATCTTTCCCAACGCTGGGATCAGAGTTTTATCAAGCTCAATTGTTCCTCTCTGAGTGAAAATCTACTGGAAAGTGAACTGTTTGGCCATGAGTCCGGCGCATTTACCGGCGCCAAGGGACGCCATGAAGGCCGCTTCGAGCGCGCCGACGGCGGCACCCTGTTTCTTGATGAGCTGGCCAATACGTCCGGCCTCATTCAGGAGAAGCTGCTGCGGGTCATTGAATATGGTGAATATGAAAGGGTGGGCGGCAGCAAGACCCTCAATGCCGATGTACGCCTAATCTGCGCAGCCAATGAAGACTTACCCAGTCTGGCGGAAGCTGGCGAGTTTCGAGCCGATCTGCTCGACCGTTTGGCGTTCGATGTGATTACCCTGCCGCCGCTGCGCTGCCGCCGGGAAGATATTCTGCCATTGGCCGAATACTTTGCCGTGGGCATGGCGCGCCAGCTCAAGCTGGAGCTGTTCACCGGTTTTGCCGCCGCAGCCGTGGCAACCATGATGGATCACAACTGGCCGGGTAATATTCGGGAGCTTAAAAATGCCATAGAGCGCAGCGTCTATCGCCATGGCCATAACCCCGAACCGATTGAGAACATAGTGCTCGACCCCTTTGCCTCGCCCTACCGGCCCACCAAGCGGGTCAAGACCCATAGTCGCCAGTTGGCGACTGCTGATGTTGGCAATGAAGTCCTTGCCGGCAGTGCCGCCGCACCGACGAGCGATAACCCGGAACCTTCGGCAAACCAGATACAGTTCCCGGTGGACTTCAAACAATGCTGTGAAGACTTCGAGACCGACCTGATTCAACGTGCGCTCAGTGCCAGCCAGTTCAATCAAAAGAAAACCGCCGAGCTACTGGGACTTAGCTACCATCAGCTCAGAGGCATACTGAAAAAATACAATTTGCTCGATAAGGCATAAGCCGATTGCCCAGGTAACGGCTGCACTGCTAAAATGTTCGGTCAACATCTGAATAACTAACGATTTTGTAATGAATCTGCTGACGTTAAGCCCCGGGCGAGGCTCTGATGCAATGGCGCAAGTCTCCAGGAGCAAGCTCTACGGACGCCTTGCCACTGGGCGTTTATTCCGCTCATGTCGGCGCCTGAAACTGACCGGGTGCATACTGACCGGCCTGGCTCTGACAATGCTGCTTGGCGGCTGTGGTCAACAGAAAGTGCCTTCCGGCCTGGTTTACTGCTCCGAGGGCAATCCCGAGTCGTTCAACCCGCAGCTGGTGACCTCGGGAACCACAATCGATGCCACCTCGCACCAAATTTATAGCCGCCTGGTGGATTATGATCCCGAGAGCGGCGATATCATCCCGGCACTGGCAACCGAGTGGCAAATAAGCGAAGACGGCCTCAGTTATGAGTTTGAGTTGCGCCAGCGTACCCTATTTCACGAACAGCCATACTTTCACCCCAGCCGGCATTTCAATGCAGATGATGTGCTGTTCAGTTTCAATCGCATCATAGACAAACAGCACCCTTTCCATGAGGTAGCTCAGGGCGGTTACCCCTTCTTCCAAAGCATAGGCTTTGCCGGGCTGATAAAATCCATCAGCAAACTGAGCGAATACCGAGTCAGATTTGAACTCAACCAACCCGATGCTTCATTCCTGTCCAATCTGGCCACCGACTTTGCGGTAATCCTTTCCAAAGAGTATGCCGATCAGCTTCTCGCCCAAGGCAGCCCACAACAGTTGGATAACCAGCCGGTAGGGACAGGCCCCTTTATGCTGGTGCAATACGTTAAGAATGAATATATCCGCTACCGGCGCCACCCAGGTTACTGGGGCAATATGCCGCAGTCTGAAATGCTGGTGTTCGATATCACGCCACGAAGCACTACCCGCCTGGCCAAGCTGATCACCGGCGATTGCAGCGTCTCGGCCTTGCCCAAGGCCGGTGAGTTGCCGGTTATTGAGCAGCACGACAACCTGGTTTTGGAGAGCCGCCCCGGGATGAACGTGGCCTATTGGGCCTTCAATACCCAAAAACCGCCGTTCAATGATGTCAGGGTCAGACGGGCGCTGGCCTACGCCATCGACAAGCAAAACCTGCTCAAAGCCGTTTATCAGGACACTGCCGTCGAGGCAACCGGTATTCTGCCGCCCTCCTCCTGGGCCTATTCCGACTCGGCCAAGAGTTATGAATATGCCCCGGACAAAGCCAGGGCGCTGCTGGATGAAGCCGGCATAGATAAACTGGAGCTGGATATCTGGGCTATGCCTGTGGCACGAATATACAACCCCAATGCGCTAAAGACCGCCGAGCTGATCCAGGCTGATTTGGCGACCATAGGTGTCAAGGTCAATATCGTCAACTACGATTGGAGTGTGTTCACCCAAAAACTGGCGCGTAGTGACTATGACTCAGTACTCATCGGCTGGAACGCCGACAACAGCGATCCGGATAACTTCTTTACCCCCTTGCTCAGTTGTGGCTCCATCGCCTCCAACAACAACCGTTCCCGCTGGTGTAACCCCAAATTTGACGGCCTGCTCAACCAGGCCAGACGCGTGACCGACAGAGAAAGTCGCAGTTTGCTGTACCGCCAGGCCGAGGCGATTCTGGCACAGGATATGCCGCTAGTGAGTCTGGCACATGCCAAACGTATGGCGCTAAAAAATGCCAGCGTGACCGAAACCAGCCTAACGCCTTTTGGCGGTATCGCCTTTGCCAACATAGGCCACGGCAATAAAGCGACTGCTGATGCCCCAATGCCGCCCGCAAAGGATCAAGAATGATGGCTGCTTACCTATTGCGCAGACTCAACCTCTTTGTCGCCACCTCTATGCTGCTGATTGGTGTACTCTTCTATGCCACCAGTTTGTTTCCGGTTGACCGCATCTACGCCCTGACCGGGATCCAGGCACCGACTGATGCCCAGGAGGCGCAAATCATTGCCGATTATCATCTCGATGGCGGCTCTTTTGCCCAGTTTATGGGTTATTTAACCCAGAGACTCAGTGGCGATCTCGGTATTTCGGTGACCTCTCAAAGGCCAGTGGCAGAAGAGCTGTTGGCGGTATTGCCGGCCTCTTTCGAACTGGCGACTGTATCCGGTTTATTTGCCATCATCTTCGGGGTGCCACTGGGGGTGCTGGCCTCATTGAGTAAACAGAAACTAACCCAAAACGCCATCATGGCGGTAACACTGACAGGTTACTCAATTCCGGTATTCTGGCTCGGGCTGTCCCTGTCACTCTGGTTCGGTGTCAGGCTGGGTTGGCTGCCAATTTCCGGCCAGATAAACCTGCTCTATGAAATCAAGCCTGTGACCGGCTTTATGCTGATAGACACCCTGCTTTCCGACTCGCAATACCGCTTATCCGCCTTTAAGGATGCCGCCTTGCATATAATCTTGCCAGCGCTGACCTTGTCTGTGTTGCCCTTTACCGTGGTGGTACGTATTACCCGCTCGGCGATGATGAATGTGATGAACCAGACCTATATCCGCGCCGCCGAGGCAAGAGGTCTGCCAACCAGCAAAATCGTTTTGCGCCACGCCCTGCCCAATGCCTTGATCCCCTTGCTCAAGCATCTGGGACTTATGCTGGGGCCATTTGCCAGTTATGCCATAGTGGTGGAGGTAATCTTCAGTTGGCCTGGAGTAGGCTCCTGGCTGGTATCTGGTATCTATCAGCGGGATTACACTGTGATCCAGGGCGGTACACTGGCGGTAGCGCTGCTGATTATCTTTCTGAGTATTCTGATTGAAGTGCTGCATACGGCCACCAATCCGCTCAGCAGGAAGGAACTCTATGCCTCAAATTAAGATTTATCAGGAAGACGATATTCCGTCCCCCAGCCTCAAGCTCTGGCGTACCTTTGCCGCCAACCCTTTTGCGCTTGCCGGGCTTTGGGGAGTGCTCTGCCTGCTGATCCTGACAATGTTCGGGCCCATGATGGCCCCTTACCCGGCCGATTTTCAAGATCCCAACGCCCTGTTACTGCCACCATCCTGGGACGATCTCGGCACGGTTGAGCACTTTCTCGGTACAGACGATCTCGGCAGGGATATCTTTTCCCGCCTACTGCACGGCACCAGCTACACCTTCGGCATGGCGCTGGCGATTGTTGCCACCGCGCTCCTGGTCGGATTTATCATAGGTTCATTCTCGGGGATGATGCGCGGCCTCAAGTCCAGTATCCTTGGGCACCTGCTCGATGCCTTGCTGTCGATTCCATCACTCTTGATGGCCATTTTGGTGGTGGCGGTAATGGGCCCAGGGCTGATGAACGTATTCTGGGCGGTGGGGATTGCGCTCACCCCTCAGTTTGTGCGCGCCATACATCAAGCCGTGCATGAAGAGTTGCAAAAAGAGTATGTCACCGCCGCCAAGTTGGATGGTGCCAATGGTCTGCAGATATTCTGGTTTGTGATTATGCCCAATGTCTGGGAGACTGTGATTATTCAAACCACGCTGGCAATATCAGCGGCCATTTTGGATATCGCCGCGCTGGGTTTTCTCAACCTCGGCGCCCAGGCGCCCAAATCCGAATGGGGCGCCATGGTGTTCCAGGGGCTGGATAACCTGCTGACCGCTCCCTGGACTGTGACCATTCCGGGAGCCGCTATCCTGCTGAGTGTATTGGCCGTCAACCTGGTCGGCGATGGACTGAGATCGGCGCTTGCGCCCATCAGAAACTGATTATGCCATTACTCGATATACGAAATCTCACCATAGAACTGGACACGCCACAAGGGCGGGTCAAGGCATTGGAAAAAGTCAGCCTGACGGTCAATGCCGGAGAAATCCATGGTCTGGTCGGTGAATCCGGCTCGGGCCGCTCTCTCATGGCGCGGGCCATTCTCGGTATTCCCGGCCCCAACTGGACTGTCACCGCCGATCGCATGATGTGGGATGGCCGCAACCTGATGGAAATGACCCATGCAGAACGCCGTAGTCTGATGGGCTCTGATATGTCAATGATATTTCAGGACCCTTCCGGCAGTTTCGACCCGGCGCTGACCGTGGGCAGCCAATTGATTGAAGCCATGCCGTTGAATAGGCAGACACCTTTCTTTCGCCGCAGTAAAGAGCGGCGCCTCACTGCCCAGAAATGGCTGCACAAAGTGGGGGTCAAAGAGCCGCGGCGGGTGCTGGCCAGCTACGCCTGGGAACTCTCCGAAGGTGAATGCCAGAAAGTGATGATCGCCATGGCGCTCGCCAATCGCCCCAAGTTGCTGATAGCCGATGAACCCACGGCTTCGATGGAACCCAGTACCCAGGCGCAGATTTTTCGTCTGTTGACCCAGCTCAATCAGTTGCAGAACGTCGCCATCTTGCTGATCAGCCACGAGCTGGACACACTGTCGAACTGGTGTAATCGGCTAACAGTGCTCTACAGCGGGCAGGTGATGGAATCCGGCCCTACCGCAGAGCTACTTGAACAGCCTTATCATCCCTATACCAAGGCGATGCTGGATAATATGCCGGACTACTCCGGTCCTGCAGCCCACAAAACACTGATGCCGACCCTGCCGGGCTCAGTGCCAGCGCTGCAACATCTGCCGATAGGCTGTCGCCTGGGGCCTCGCTGCCCAGAAGCCCGCAAACAATGCGTGGTGCAACCGCAACTGAGCCATCACAAAGACAGATATTACGCCTGCCATTTCCCTTATCAGAGTGAGCCTATTGATGACGACTCCCTTGCTTAAAGTCACGGACCTGAGCAAACGCTACTTCAGCGGCTACAAGGGCTTTCGCCGCCAATATACTGAAGCTTTGGCGCCCATTTCGTTCGAACTCAACAGTGGCGAAACCCTGGCCATCGCCGGTGAAGCCGGCTCCGGCAAAAGTACTTTGGCCCGCATTTTAGTCGGCGCCGAGTATCGCAGCGGCGGACAAATTCTGTTCAATGGCGAGCCGCTCGACAGCCATGATCTGAAACAGCGCTGCAGACTTATCAGGATGATATTCCAGGATCCCAACACCTCACTCAACCCCAGGCTGACCATAGGGGAGTTGCTCAATGAGCCGCTGAGATTTAATACCCGGTTGTCGGCCCATGCCCGCAGCGAACAAGTGATTGAGACCCTGCGCAAAGTCGGCTTGCTGCCGGAACATGTGGAGTTTTACCCCCACATGATTTCCGAAGGTCAGAAACAGCGGGTGGCGGTGGCTCGAGCCTTAATGCTCAACCCGAGGATCATTATCGCCGATGAAGCCCTGACGGCCCTGGATCTCTCGGTGCGGGCGCAGATCCTCAACCTGCTGCTCAAGCTACAAAAAGAGATGGGACTTTCCTATATATTTGTGTCCCACAACCTCAATGTTATTCGCCATGTAAGCGACAAGATCATGGTGTTGCACAAGGGGGTGATGGTGGAAAAAGCCGCCACTGAGACCCTGTTCAATGACCCGCAACATGAATACACCCAAAGATTGCTGCAAGAGCAGGCACAATTGACCCGCAAGCGTTGATAAGGGTTCAAACTGCTCCAACCACTGCCCCGTCGGCAGGCTTTTTGAAAAAATCAGTACCAATTCAAGTTGAAATACTTATCCTAATGACAGTTTTCGGAAGAAGAAGCTAAGACATGATTATTAAACCTAAAATTCGTGGTTTCATTTGTACCACTACTCATCCTCTGGGCTGTGAAGCCAACGTGCTGGAGCAGATCAACACCACCAAGGCCAAAGGCAAGATAGCCAATGGCCCCAAGAAAGTACTGGTGGTAGGTTCTTCCAGTGGTTATGGTCTCTCCTCCCGTATTGCCGCCGCCTTTGGTTCCGACGCTGCCACTATAGGGGTCTTTTTTGAAAAGCCCGGCACTGAAACCAAACCAGGCACAGCCGGTTGGTACAACTCGGCGGCGTTTGACAAGTTTGCCAAGGCAGAAGGCCTGTATTCCAAGAGCATCAACTGTGATGCCTTCAGCCATGAAGCCAAAGCCAAGGTGATTGAGCTGATCAAGGCCGATCTGGGCCAGATAGACATGATAGTTTATTCACTGGCCTCGCCTGTGCGTAAATTGCCTGACAGCGGCGAAGTGATCCGCTCAGCCCTCAAGCCTATCGGCGAGTCATATCGCTCTACCGCGGTGGACACCAACAAAGACACCATCATTGAAGCCTCGGTTGAACCGGCCACAGAGCAGGAAATCAACGACACTGTGACTGTGATGGGTGGTCAGGATTGGGAACTGTGGGTAGATGCCCTCGACAAAGCCGGTGTGCTGGCCGATGGCTGCAAGACAGTAGCTTACAGCTATATAGGTACAGAGCTGACCTGGCCTATCTACTGGCATGGTGCTCTGGGTAAAGCCAAGATGGATCTCGACCGCGCCGCCGGCGAACTGAACCAAAGACTGGCCGCCAAGGGTGGCAGTGCCAATGTCGCCGTGCTCAAGAGTGTGATCACTCAGGCCAGTTCGGCTATTCCGGTAATGCCACTGTATATCGCCATGGTCTTCAAGAAGATGCGCGAAGAAGGCCTGCATGAAGGCTGTATGGAACAGATTTACCGTATGTTCAGCGAGCGCCTATACAAGGCCGATGGCAGCAAGCCAGAAGTAGACGATGCCAACCGCCTGCGCCTGGACGATTGGGAGCTGAGAGAAGACATCCAGCAGCATTGTCGCGATCTCTGGCCACAAATCACCACAGAAAACCTCAGTGAGCTGACTGATTACCGTGAGTACAAGGCCGAATTCCTTAAGTTGTTTGGCTTTGGTATCGAAGGCATAGACTATGATGCCGACGTTAATCCAGCCGTTGAGTTTGACGTGATTGAACTCTAAATTGAAACAATAACGCTGACCGAAAAACGCCGCTATCAAGCGGCGTTTTCTTTTACCACCACAAGTAAAGGTTAAATTATAAGCTTTCAGGCAATGAATCGACCGTGGGCATTTTACCTATGGTTGCAGAATCAGCGCTTGGAGCCCAAATTTGTCGCTCAGGCATCCATCTTGAGGACGATTGAGTTTATACTCTTTACCTTGCTAATTATTCTTCCAGGAGAAAACCATGAAAATCAGTGCACGCAACTGTCTTGGCGGTACCATCAAAGCCATCGAAGAAGGCTCTGTAAACAACGAAGTCACCATTGAACTGGCTCCGGGTGTCGAATTAACTTCCGTAGTCACCAAAGCCTCCTGTGAGCGTTTAGGGCTTAAAGTCGGTGACAGTGCATACGCACTGATCAAAGCCAGCAGCGTAATGCTGGGTGTTGACGAATAATCAATGAGCAGCGCCGCAAGGCGCTGTTTTTTGTTATGCATACGGATATCAGTTGGGCCAAAGTGCTGGGCCCTGAAAAACAACAAGCCTATTTTCAAAAGACGCTGGCTTATATCAACGCCGAGCGTGCCCGGGTAAAAATCATCTACCCTCCCAAAAACAATACCTTCAACGCCCTGCGTTATACACCACTATCAGAAGTCAAAGTAGTGCTCCTGGGACGAGATCCCTATCATGATCCAGATCAGGCCCACGGCCTGTGCTTCTCAGTGCCCAAAGGGGTGATGCCACCGCCTTCATTGCAGAACATGTTTAAGGAGCTGGCCAATACAGTCCCGGGATTTCGCTATCCAAGCCATGGCAATCTTTGCAGCTGGGCCAGTAAGGCGTGCTGCTGCTCAATACTGTGCTCAGTGTCGAGCGTTATCAGCCACACTCCCATGCCCATATCGGCTGGGAACTATTCACCGATAGAGTGATAGAGGCGGTCGATAAATACACAAAAAGCGTGGTATTTCTGCTTTGGGGGAAGCCTGCCGGGCTCAAGGCTCAGCGGATTGATGGCAGCAAACATCTTATCTTAAAGGCCCCTCAGCCATCGTCGCGCTCGGCTCACAGAGGGTTCTTTGGCTGTAATCATTTCAATCGGGCCAACGATTACCTCATAACCAAAGGCAAGGCGCCCATAGATTGGCGCTTACCAGACTAACCTGCCGCTCGCCAAAGTCCTGGCACCCTGGTTAACCACAGAACATAAATCCCAGACATAAAGAAGCCGGTCACTTGGACCGGCTTCTAAGCTAAATCACTGAAGCTATTTACTCATCGCCTTCCGGGTAAACGATTTCAGCTTTGGCCTTCAGCATATCGATAACAGCGCGATAGTCATTCTCACCGTACTGGCTATTAAGACCTTGCTTAATGGCCGCAACCTGATCGGCAGGTACGCTTTCAGTGGCATGGATTGCATCCAATACCACTACCGCATAACCGGTCGCCAGCGATACAGTATCAACGCTCAAGCCCTCTTTGGCCTTGGCCATCTGGAATGCCTTGCTCACCAAAGCCGAATCTACGTCCTGGGTGAAACGTCCCAGGTTAGCACGGCTCTGCAGCGCGATATCAGCACTGCCTTCTTTGAGCTTGACCATGTATTCCTGCGCCTTGTCACGAGCAATCTCATTGGCTTTTTGCTGCTTAAGACGCGCTTCAATGGCAGGCTTCACTTCGGCGAATTCCAGCGTGCCGGCTTGTTGATGTTCCTTAACGCGGATAACCACGACATGGTTGCGCTCTACTTCAAGCAGCTCACTGTTCATACCTCCCAGTACATCACTGGAGAAGGCGGCCTTGGACAGCTCCGGCTTATCGAAAGGCGCAGGCGCGTTATCACGGCCGAACAACCGGGTAGTCTTGATCTCTGCACCAACGGCCTTGGCCGCCTCCTGCAGGTTATCAGGGATTTCATAGCTGGTATCGGCCAGTTTTTGCTGCAAACCATAGAATTGGTTGACTGCTTCATCCTGCTTGAGTTGGGCAACTATCTTGTCTTTCACTTCGGCGAAAGGAGCAGTCTGACCGCTTTGGATATCCAATAACTTGATGATATGGAAACCAAATGGTGTCTTGACCACTTTGGAGACATCACCCTTACTCAATGCAAACAGAGCGTCATCAAAAGCAGGATCCATCACACCAGGCTCAAACCAACCCAATTCACCACCCTTCTCACCGCTCAAGGTATCCTGGGAATCGGACTTGGCCAGCGCAGCAAAATCAGCGCCGTTTTCCAGTTGCTTATGAATATCCTCGGCCTTGGCTTCGGCGTTGTCGGTCGAGGCATCAATCAGAATATGGGCAGCCAGACGCTTTTCGGCAGTCTGATATTGATTCTGATGCTCATCATAGTAAGTCTTGGCTTGCTCATCGCTGACCTCAATGCTATCGGCCAAATCTTTGGCATCAAGCTCAACATATTCCAGACTGATCATTTCCGGACGTTCAAATTGGGCCGGATTGGTGTCGTAAAATGATTTGACTTCCTCTTCGGTCACTGTCGCTTGGCCCAGGAAAGGCTCAGCGTCAACCAAGAGATAGCGAATATCACGGGTTTGTCCCTGCAGCTTTGCCAGAGATTCGGCTTCACCATTGAGAACAAACTCACTGCCAATCAAGGCGCTAATCAGCTGTCGACGAGTCATGTCCACCCGCATGCTTTCACGGAAAGTGGCTTGTTGATAGCCCAGTTGGCGCAGAATCGCTTCGAAGCGATCGTTGTCAAACTTGCCTTCAGTCTGGAAAGCCGGTTCTTGTCTAATGGCTTCTGCGATTTGAGCATTGGACACTCTCAAGCCCATTTCAGCAGCGGCTTGATCCAGCAGCTTTTGCGCTACCAGACGTTCAAGCACGCCTTGCTTGATACTGGCCAGATAAGCATCATTGGCCGCCAGGGCGTCAAACATCTCACCCAACTGTTGTTCCAGACGGGCACGCTCGCTTTGATAGGCCTGGTCCAGTTCGGTTGTGGAAATCTCTTCACCATTGACTGTGGCGGCCGGAGCCACTGAGGAGGAACCCAGGTAACTGCTTACACCAGCAAATGCAAAGGAAAGTATCACCAGTACCAAAATACCTTTGGCTATTACGCCCTGTGACCCTTCGCGAATCTTCTCTAACATCAGACGTCTCGCTTAGCGATTAATAGTAAAAAAAAGGCGCATCTCTTGTGGGATGCGCCTATCTGTAACATGAATGGAGTCTGCAGACGCTACTTCAGCTTATCCTCACACTCCGAAACGTCGGCTAATCCGGCGCTTCCCAATCCGTAAAAAGCACTGCCTGGCAGTGCTTAATCTTTACGAAAGCCTACAAAGGCTACGATGTTAATTAGTTAACAGCGTCTTTAAGAGCTTTACCTGCTTTGAATGCAGGGATCTTAGCTGCAGCGATTTTGATCTCTTTCCCGGTCTGTGGGTTACGACCAGTACGCTCAGCGCGCTCACGCACTTCAAAAGTACCGAAACCAACAAGAGAAATTTTGTCGCCTTCTTTCAGACCATCAGTCACAGCTGCGATGAAAGAGTCCAGTGCGCGGCCGGCAGCGGCTTTAGAAATGTCAGCACCAGAAGCGATTTTCTCGATTAGTTCAGATTTGTTCATGTCATCCCCTTGAATGTAGTTTTCGCGCCGCAACCAAATCCTTCTCTAGAGCGGTCTGCGGAGGCTTTTATAACAAGCTTGATACCAAAGTTCAAGCTCAGTTGGAAAACCAAAGAATTTAAATTGGATACAGCTCAAAGCCAGTTGCCCCAAGGGCTTGGCACAACTGGCTCTCCACAGACCTAGGCTACCACAGGTCTGGGTTTTGTTAAGCCCCTTTTTTCATTTTTTTTAGTGGCATAGGACATTTTCTTGCGTTAGCCCAAATTTTTAACCACTTCAAAGCCTTCGACTGGTCGCTCAAGCGCCAATTGCAGCACTTCGTCTATCCAACGAACCGGACGAATTTCCAAGTCTGCCACTACGTTAGCCGGAATTTCTTCCAGATCCCGTTCGTTTTCCTTGGGTATCAACACCAGCTTAATGCCACCGCGGTGGGCCGCCAGCAGTTTTTCTTTCAGGCCACCGATTGGCAGCACCTCGCCTCTCAGGGTAATTTCACCTGTCATGGCGACTTCACCCTTGACCGGGTTACCTGTCAGGCTGGAAACCAGCGCGGTACACATGGCGGCACCGGCAGATGGACCATCTTTCGGGGTTGCCCCTTCGGGTACGTGCACATGGATATCACGCTTCTCGTAGAAGTCAGGGTTGATCCCCAACTGCTCGGCGCGCGCCCGAACCACAGTCATAGCGGCCTGGATAGACTCCTGCATCACATCACCCAAAGAGCCTGTATAGGTGAGCTTACCCTTACCGGCCACAGATGTGGCTTCTATAGTCAGTAAATCGCCGCCTACTTCGGTCCAGGCCAAACCTGTCACCTGGCCAATCTGGTTCTTGGACTCGGCCTTACCATAGTCAAAGCGCTGTACCCCGAGGAAAGACTTGAGGTTGTCCTGATTGACATCCACATGCTTGGTATCTTTCTCCAGCATGATCTGTTTGACCACTTTACGGCAAATCTTTGACAGCTCACGTTCCAGCGCCCGCACCCCGGCTTCACGGGTGTAGTAGCGGATCACCCCGAGAATAGCGCTGTCATCGATAGTGATTTCAGTCTTCTTCAGGCCGTTACGTTCAATCTGCTTCGGCAACAAGTGCTGCTTGGCAATATTGAGTTTCTCATCTTCCGTGTAACCGCTCAGACGAATAACTTCCATCCGATCCAACAAGGGGCCCGGGATGTTCATCGAGTTGGAGGTGGCCACAAACATCACATCGGACAGATCGTAATCCACTTCCAGGTAGTGATCGTTAAAGGTGGCGTTCTGCTCGGGATCCAACACCTCCAGCAATGCCGAGGCCGGATCGCCGCGCATGTCCGAGCTCATCTTGTCGATTTCATCGAGCAAAAACAGCGGGTTTTTCACCCCGACTTTGGCCATCTTCTGGATAATCTTGCCCGGCATAGAACCTATATAGGTACGGCGGTGACCGCGGATTTCCGCCTCATCACGCACGCCGCCCAATGCGACCCGCACATATTTACGACCGGTCGCTTTGGCAATAGATTGTCCCAGGGATGTCTTACCTACCCCTGGCGGGCCAACCAGACACAGGATAGGCCCCTTAAGCTGTTTCACCCGGCTCTGTACTGCCAGATACTCAAGGATCCGCTCTTTAACCTTCTCCAGGCCATAGTGATCTGTATCCAGCACCTGTTCGGCCTTGGAGAGGTCACGCTTAATCTTGGAGCGCTGTTTCCAGGGCACTGAGGTCATCCAGTCAACATAGCTGCGTACCACAGTGGCTTCGGCCGACATCGGAGACATCATTCTCAGCTTGTTGAGTTCAGCAGACGCCTTCTCTTTGGCTTCTTCCGGCATGCCGGCTTCTTCAATCTTACGGCCAAGGCTTTCAAATTCATCATGGCCCTCATCAAGATCGCCAAGCTCCTTCTGGATAGCCTTCATCTGTTCGTTGAGATAATACTCACGCTGGCTCTTTTCCATCTGCTTCTTGACCCGAGAACGGATACGTTTTTCTACCTGCAGCAGGTCGATTTCCGCTTCCATCATGGCCATCAGATATTCGAGTCTTTCACCGACCTTGACCATCTCCAGTACAGACTGCTTGTCTGCCAGCTTAAGCGGCATATGCGCCGCCATGGTATCGGCCAGTCTGTCGGCCTCTTCAATACCAGAGAGTGAGGTGAGTACCTCGGGCGGAATTTTCTTGTTCAGCTTGATATAGCCTTCAAACTGACTGATAGCGCTGCGAACCAGCACCTCTTCTTCCTTGTCATCCAGCGCTTCAGACTCCAGGTAGTGTGCGGTGGCAACAAAGAACTCTTCTTCCTGGGTATAACGTTCTATGCGGGCGCGCTTGCCGCCTTCGACCAATACCTTGACTGTGCCATCGGGCAGCTTCAGCAGCTGCAAAATGGAAGCGACTGTACCTACGTCGAAAATATCGTCTATGCCAGGCTCGTCCAGATCCGCATCCCGCTGCGCCACAAGAATGATCTGTTTATCCTGCGCCATGGCAGTTTCCAAACAACGGATGGACTTTTCACGTCCTACGAATAACGGAATTACCATATGGGGATAGACCACCACGTCTCTCAGTGGCAGCACGGGCAATTCGATTCGCGCTTCACGCTCTAGGGTCATAGTTCGATTCCGTTTCAGTTAAAGATTACATTGAGTATATTGGGACGCTTTCCCGGCTTTCAATGGTAAAGATAAAAAAAGGAGCCCCAGTGGACTCCTTAATTTTCAACCTGATAGCTTATTGCTCAGTTATTGGTCACCGGCAGCAGCCTGGGAGTCATTATTCTCATAAATAAGAATAGGCGCTGACTCACCTTTCACCACAGACTCATCAATAACCACCTTGACCACGTTATCCATGGACGGCAGGTCATACATGGTATCCAGCAGTATCGCCTCAACGATGGAGCGCAGACCGCGGGCACCTGTCTTACGGGACATGGCTTTTTGTGCTATCGCCTTGAGGGCGTCATCGCGAAACTCGAGTTCGACATTCTCCATCTCGAACAAAGTGGCAAACTGCTTGGTGATGGCGTTTTTGGGCTCGGACAGGATCTGCACCAGCGCCGCTTCATCCAGTTCACCCAAGGTCGCAACCACAGGTAAACGCCCGATAAACTCAGGAATAAGGCCATACTTGACCAGGTCTTCCGGCTCAACCTGCAGCAGAGTATCTGTGATGGTGGCCTTTTCAGCCTGACCTTTAACCTGAGCGCCAAAACCTATACCGCTGCCCACATGGGAGCGCTGCTCAATCACCTTCTCAAGGCCGGCAAAGGCACCACCACAAATAAAGAGTATCTTGGAGGTATCAACCTGCAGGAACTCCTGTTGTGGGTGTTTACGACCGCCCTGAGGAGGCACAGCGGCAACAGTGCCTTCAATCAGTTTCAGCAGTGCCTGCTGCACCCCTTCACCGGACACGTCCCGGGTGATGGAAGGGTTATCTGACTTACGGCTGATTTTGTCAATCTCATCGATATAGACAATACCACGCTGCGCCTTGTCAACATCATAGTCGCACTTCTGCAGCAGCTTCTGAATGATATTTTCAACGTCTTCCCCCACATAGCCGGCTTCGGTCAATGTGGTGGCATCCGCCATGGTAAAAGGCACATTCAGGAACCGCGCCAGGGTCTCTGCCAGCAAGGTTTTACCACTACCAGTTGGGCCGATAAGCAGAATATTACTCTTGCCAAGCTCCACACCATCTTTGGGGGCGCTGTTTTTCAGGCGTTTGTAGTGGTTATAAACCGCTACAGACAACACCTTCTTGGCCTGCTCCTGGCCGATAACGTAATCATCCAAATGAGCGCGCAGTTCATGGGGAGTCGGCAGCTTGTCCTGATCCCGATTGGGCGAAATCTCTTTTATCTCTTCGCGAATGATGTCGTTACACAACTCGACACATTCGTCGCATACATACACAGATGGCCCGGCGATCAGTTTGCGAACTTCATGCTGGCTTTTTCCGCAGAAAGAGCAATACAGCAATTTGCCGCTATCACCGTTGCCTTTGTTGTCACCCATTACTCTACCTCTTTTGCAGTCTGCTCTACTGCCATACACTTAAGCGTCTTCAATCTGAGCATAGCCCAGCCATAAGCAAAAATCAGCCTTAACGTTTGGTCAGAACCGAATCCACCAAACCGTATTCCATGGCCTGAGAAGCACTCATAAAGTTATCTCGGTCGGTATCCCGCTCGATGATTTCCAATGGTTGACCTGTGTGCTCGGCCAACATCTGGTTCAGCTTCTGTTTAATCCCCAGGATCTCTTGGGCATGGATAGCGATATCCGATGCCTGGCCCTGGAAACCACCCAAAGGCTGATGGATCATCACCCGCGAGTTCGGCAAACAGTGACGCTTACCCTTGGCACCACCGGCCAACAGGAAGGCGCCCATACTGGCCGCTTGCCCGATACATACAGTGCTGACATCCGGCTTAATAAACTGCATGGTGTCATAAATAGCCATACCAGCAGTGACAGAGCCGCCTGGTGAGTTGATATAAAGAGAGATCTCTTTATCCGGGTTTTCTGATTCCAAAAACAGCAACTGTGCCACGATCAAGTTGGCCATGTGCTCTTCAACCTGACCAACCAGGAAGATCACCCGCTCTTTCAACAGACGTGAATAGATATCGTAAGAGCGTTCTCCCTTGGCGGTTTGCTCAACCACCATAGGAACGAGTGCATTAAGTACTGATTCTGGCGCGTTATGCATCATTAACTTTCCCTAAATAAAAAACGGCCCGCATGAGGGACCTCATACGAGCCATTATAAATGGCGAACAACCAAGCAAGTCAAGCTTAGGTTATGCGCGGCCGGTAGCCTTGTTCATAAATTCTTCAAAAGCGACATCTTTCTTAGTCACTTTGGCTGATTTCAGAACCGCTTCAACAGCTTGCTCTTCCAGAGCCAGGTTGCGCATGTTCTGCATCAACTCTTCGTTACCGTTGTAGTATTCGATCACTTCTTTTGGATCTTCGTAAGCAGAAGCCATGGAAGCAATCAATGCCTGTACGCGCTCTTCTTCGGCTTTCAGCTCGTTGGACTTAATCACTTCGCCCAGCAGCAGACCGACTTTAACACGGCGCTCGGCTTGTTCGGTGAACAGCTCGGCTGGCAGCTCAGGCATGTTGGCACCTTGACCACCGAAACGCTGCATGGCTTGGCGACGCAGTACGTCAACTTCACCGTCGATCAGCGCTTTTGGCAGTTCGATTTCGTTGGCAGCCAGCAGGCCTTCAAGAACTTGTTCTTTCACATTGGCTTTCAGAGCTTGTTCCAGCTCGCGGCCCATGTTCTTGCTGATCTCAGCTTTCAGAGCATCGATGCCGCCATCGGTGATACCGAACAGCTTGGCGAACTCGTCGTTAACTTCAGGCAGGTTGGCGCCCTTGACTTCTTTCACTGTGATAGCGAACTTGGCGGCTTTGCCTTTCAGGTTTTCAGCGTGGTATTCCTCAGGGAAAGTCACGTCAATGTCGAACTCTTCACCGGCTTTGTGGCCTTTAACGCCTTCTTCAAAACCAGGGATCATGCGACCGCTGCCCAGTTGCAGTTCGAAGTCTTCGGCCTTGCCACCTTCAAACTCTTCACCGTCAACGCTACCAACAAAGTTGATAACCACTTTGTCGCCGTCTTCGGCAGCGCGCTCAACCGCTTCGTAAGTCGCGTGTTGCTTGCGCAGAGTTTCGATCATGTTATCAACGTCGGCTTGTTGTACTTCGGCAACAGGCTGCTCAACTTCGATACCGTCCAGGCCTTTGATTTCAACTTCTGGATAAATTTCAAAGGTCGCAGTGAACTCAAACTTTTCGGCGTCAGTGGCACCTGGGGTAAAGGTAGGAGCACCGGCAGGGTTCAACTTCTCGGCAATGATGGCCTCAATGAAGTTGCGCTGCATTACTTCACCGGTAATGTCTTGGCGAATCGCTTTGCCATAACGCTTTTCAATCACGCTTGCTGGGACTTTACCTGGACGGAAACCTGGGATACGGGCACGCTTGGCTTCGCGTTGCAGGCTGTCTTTAACCAGTTGTTCGATCTGCTCTGCAGGAACAGAGATGGTCAGGCGACGCTCCAGGCCTTGGGTTGTTTCAACAGAAACTTGCATTGTTTTACCTCGAAATGTGTCTAACGTCCTTTGCAATAGCCGATTGTTTCAACTATTCAGGTATTCGTTTCTTGATCTTTAACTTGACTTAAATGCCCATCAGAAGTGAATTCCGGCACCGGTCGCACATTGTTGATTGTTATCAAGACGCAGCATTATATCGACCGTTCTTAGTGGAGTCGAGCCTCAATGCCACAGAAAAGGGCATAAAAAAAACGACCTAAGGTCGCTTTTTTTAATAAAGAGTGGGGTGACTGATGGGGCTCGAACCCACGACAACTGGAATCACAATCCAGGGCTCTACCAACTGAGCTACAATCACCACCGAAAGTGGTACGCCCGGCAGGATTCGAACCTGCGACCATCCGCTTAGAAGGCGGATGCTCTATCCAACTGAGCTACGGGCGCAGGACCTGCAAATTCAATTTGCATCCTAAGCGGTACTGACAATGCTATCCACACTGCCCTTGAAATCTGGTCGGTGATAGAGGATTCGAACCTCTGACCCTCTGCTCCCAAAGCAGATGCGCTACCAGGCTGCGCTAATCACCGAAAATTTTCTCCAAGCGCGGTTACAACCGGCTCGCCTCGAGAACGGAGCGCATCTTAGCCCCTCACCCGACAAGCGTCAACGATTTTTTTAAGCGCTTTATCTGCTTGGCGAAATTACGTGCTGCTTTAACGAAATTCTGTGTTCTGGACCCGGTTTGTCCATGACACTCCCAAGCCTCACTGGTAAAATGGCGCCGTTTTCAACATCATCGCGCCATACAAAGGATATCCTACACCCATGACAGCCCAACTAATAGATGGCAAAGCGATTGCGCAATCCATAAGACAACAGCTAAAGCAAAAAGTCGCTGCACGTCAAGCAGCGGGACAACGTATCCCAGGCTTGGCTGTTATTCTGGTGGGTGCTGATCCTGCCTCTCAGGTCTATGTCGGCAGCAAGCGTAAAGCCTGTGAAGAAGTGGGGTTCATCTCCCGCTCCTATGATCTGCCGGATTCCACCAGTGAAGAAGAACTGCTGGCCCTGATAGATTCACTCAATGAAGATGCCGCCATTGATGGCATTCTGGTGCAGCTGCCGCTGCCGAAACATATTAAAGAATCCAAGGTCATTGAGCGGATCCGTCCCGACAAAGATGTCGACGGTTTCCATCCTTATAATGTCGGCCGTCTGGCCCAACGGATCCCGGTACTGCGCTCTTGCACTCCCATGGGGATCATGACCCTTATCAAGTCTACCGGTATCGATACTTATGGTCTGGATGCGGTTGTGGTGGGCGCCTCCAATATTGTGGGCCGTCCCATGACTCTGGAGCTCTTACTGGCAGGCTGCACCACCACCACTTGTCACAGATTCACCAAAGATCTCGAGGATAAGGTCAGCCGCGCCGATCTTCTGGTGGTTGCTGTCGGCAAACCCGGCTTTATCCCCGGTAGCTGGATCAAACCAGGCGCCATAGTCATAGATGTGGGCATTAACCGTCTCGACAGTGGCCGTTTAGTGGGCGATGTTGACTTTGATCTTGCCTGTGAGCGCGCCAGCCACATCACCCCGGTTCCCGGTGGCGTGGGTCCAATGACCATAGCCAGCTTGCTGGAAAACACCCTGTTTGCCGCAGAGCAATATCACGACTGAAAGCAAACTTCCGAGCTGCATCTTGATTGAAGCCAACCTCAGTTTGGTTTTCAATTTCAAGCGATAAAAAAACGCCGACTTCAACAGCCGGCGTTTTTGTTTGTGTTATTATTTCGATGAGGGTTACTTCTTGCGCCAACTGGTACCCTGTGGGCCATCTTCCAGCACCACCCCCAGCTCATTCAATCTATTACGGGCAACATCTGCTGCCGGCCAATCCTTCTCGGCGCGGGCACGGTTACGCTCGGCAATAAGCGCTTCGATTTCAGCCACCTCATCGTCGCTGCCCTCGCCTTTGAAGAAGGCTTCAGGTGTTGAGCTGACAATCCCCAAAACATCCGCCAGTTGTTTCAGTGACACGCCAAGGGCCGAAGCTGCCGCCATATCCACGCCCTTGAGGCGGTTGATTTCACGCACCATCTCAAACAGCACTGAGTAGGCTTCGGGGGTGTTGAAGTCATCATCCATCGCCGCCTTGAAGCGCTCAACATACTCTTCGGCAGGCGCAGCAGTGATACTCAGGTCAAGGTCTTTAAGCGCAGTATAAATTCGCTCAAGCGCGGCTCTGGCCTGCTTGAGGTTGTCTTCCGAATAGTTCAGTTGGCTGCGGTAGTGGCCGGACAACAGGAAGTAGCGTACGGTTTCGGCATCATAATGCGCCAACACATCGCGAATGGTGAAGAAGTTACCCAGCGACTTGGACATCTTCTCTTTGTCGACCATCACCATGCCGGTATGCATCCAGTAGTTCACATAAGGCGTGTCGTGGGCGCAGCAAGACTGGGCGATTTCATTTTCATGATGCGGGAACTGCAGATCGCTGCCACCGCCATGGATATCGAAATGCAACCCCAGGTGTTTGCTGTTCATGGCAGAGCACTCAATGTGCCAACCGGGACGACCCGGGCCCCAAGGTGAATCCCAGGTAGGTTCACCGGGCTTGGACATCTTCCATAGCACAAAGTCCATGGGATCGCGCTTGTGTTCGTCCACTTCGACCCGGGCACCGGCCTGCAACTGCTCCAGGTTCTGCCCGGAAAGCTTGCCGTATTCAGGGAAAGAAGCAACGCTGAAAAGTACATCGCCATCATCGGCTACATAGGCATGACCACGGGCGATCAGCGCCCCAACCATGTCGATAATCTCGGCAATATGCAGAGTCGCCCTTGGCTCCATATCGGGGCGCAGCATGTTCAGAGCATCAAAATCTTGATGCATCTGACCGATAAGACGCTCAGTGAGGCTATCGCAGCTTTCGCCATTTTCATTGGCGCGCTTGATGATTTTGTCATCCACGTCTGTGATGTTGCGCAGGAAGTTAACCTGGTAACCCGCGTAACGCAGGTAGCGCACTATCATGTCAAAGGAAACAAAGGTCCGGCCATGACCGATATGACACAAGTCGTATATGGTGACACCACACACATACATACCCACTTTACCTGGGTTAATCGGTTTAAATTCCTCTTTTTGGCGGCTCAGACTGTTGTATATCTTCAACATCGACTTTCTCTTCAACAATATAGGATTAGTGGGTAAAACGAATCTGGCAGTTTAGCATTGCCACAAGCTCTTGAATACTGCCCTTTATAGCCGGAGTCGGATAAGTTAGAATCCGCCAACAAAATTTATCCTGAGGATCCAATCATGATTACATTGCACACCAACCACGGCGACATCAAACTGGCGCTGGATAGTGAAAAAGCCCCTCTGACCGCGGCCAACTTTATCAAGTATGCCCAGGAAGGCTTCTATGACGGCACTATCTTCCACCGCGTTATCGATGGTTTTATGGTTCAGGGTGGCGGCTTTACCGAGCAGATGTCACAGAAACCTACCAATGCCCCTGTGCGTAACGAAGCCAACAACGGTCTGTCAAACAAGACAGGTACCATAGCCATGGCCCGCACTTCCGATCCTCATTCCGCCACCGCGCAGTTCTTTATCAATGTCAACGACAACACCTTCCTGGATTTCAAAAACGAATCCATCCAAGGCTGGGGTTACTGTGTATTCGGTGAAGTGGTAGAAGGTATGGACGTGGTCAATGCTATCAAAGGCGTGAGCACGGGCAACCGCGGCATGCACCAGGATGTGCCTCTGGAAGCTGTGATCATCGAGAAAGTGACCATAGCAGACTGATAACTTCTGAATGCGCACTCTCTTTATCGGCGATCTGCACCTCAGTGCCGATCGCCAAGATATCCTCAACGCCTTCTATCTATTCCTCGATACCGGTCTTGAACAGGTCGATGCACTCTATATTTTGGGAGATCTGTTTGAGGTTTGGGTCAGTGATGATTTGGCCGAGCCCTTTGCCCTGGCGCTGGCCGAGCGGCTCTATGAAGTCAGCCGCAGCCTGCCGGTGTACTTTATCCACGGCAACCGCGACTTTATGCTGGGGAAAGACTATGCAGCCAAAGCGGGGATGACCTTACTGCCCGAAGTGTATCGACTGGATCTCTATGGCCACAAGACAGTGCTGCTGCATGGCGACAGCCTCTGCACTCTGGATAAAGCCTACCAGCGTTTTCGGCGTTTTCGCAATATGGCGCTGCCCCGCTGGATATACCGCCACCTGCCGAAAAAGACCCGCAGTAATATTGCCGCCAAGCTCAGACAAAACAGCCAGATGCAGAATCAGTTGAAGAGCGTTGAGATAATGGATGTTGAGCCGAGCGCGGTGGAAGAACTGTTTGCCGACACAGGAGCCGAGTTGATGATCCACGGTCACACCCATAGACCGGATATCCATCAATTGGCCGGTAATAAGCAGCGCTTGGTGGTGGGAGACTGGTATGAGCAGGGTAGTGTCTTAAGCATCAGTGCCGATAACATAGCACTGACCAGCCTGCCTTTCATAGAATAAAGCCAGTAGACTCGGATTTTATCTGTTTGGCTTGGTCGGCTCGCGTTAAATCTATCCAGCCCTGATAACCTATAAAACCCTTCCAATCCATCAGATGCCGACCCTGTCGGCATCTGCATTGACCTAGTATTGGCTCAACATCGAGTAGTTTAAAGCGACGCGCCGCTGTGAAACCTGAATTCGTCATCCGGCGCTAGAATAAGCTCGGCTTCCACCTCAGCAAAATAAGCCACTCTGGCGCTGATATCCTCGCCGGCAATCGCCTCGGCCAATGAAAGATAATCCTGATAGTGGCGCGCTTCAGAACGCAGCAGTGAAATATAGAAACGTTTAAGCTCATCATCGAGCCAGGGCGCCAGCTTGGCGAAACGTTCACAGGAGCGGGCCTCGATAAAGGCGCCCACTATGAGTTTATCTATCAGAGTCGCAGGCTCATGGGTGCGAACATTCTTCATCATCCCCTTGGCATAACGGCCGGCGCGAATGTTGCTGTATGGGATATTGCGTGCCAACATTAGCTCCAGCACCTGTTCAAAGTGATGGAACTCCTCTTTGATAAGGCGGATCATCTTGGCGATAAGTTCAGGGCCATGGGGGAACCCCGCCCTGGGCGTCAACTCACCAATCAACTCGTTCTTCTTCACCTCTCTGGCCAGAAAAGCCGCCATATCCCTGTCGTTTCGATAAACAAACTCTTCGTAGGGCCTGGCCCAGGTTAGCAACTGCTCGCCACTTTGTTTGTCCACCGCATACTTGCGTACCAAAAACATCGCCGTCTGCGCCGCCTTAAGCTCACAATTACAGTGATCTATCAGCAATTCGGCCAGTCTATGCTCCTCTTTGGCAGCCGCTATCCAGCTGTCCGGGGTTTCACAGGCCAAGAATTCTTTTACAGGGGCGAGTAACTGCTGCATTGAGGTCAAGCTTCCACAAGAGTTTTCAAGGCCGCCAAGTCTACCAGCAAGCCAATGCTATGCCCACTGCCTCTCGGAGCACAAACTTGACGCCCCGCCGTTTTTGTTCAATAAATAGACTCAGAGCGGTAAAACGCTCGTCTGCAGTTTGGCGAGCAAAAGTCAAAGCGGAATAAGGATAATTATAATGGTATTGAATCACTTAATGGGGTTGTATACCCATCCCAAACAGGAATGGCAAACCATAGAACAAAACCATGAGGCACTTAAAAGCTGTCTCAGTCACCTGCTACTCATTGCGCTCATCCCTTCTATCTGCAGTTACATCGCCGCTGTGCACATCGGCTGGAACCCTGGTGCCGGCGAACCTCTTTTTCTAACGGCTCAAAGCGGCTTCTTTATGTGTGCCGGTATGTACTGTAGCCTGGTATTCGGCGTATTTGCCCTCGCCTATCTGGCCTATTGGATGGGTCAAACCTTTGATGCTCACCCGGACTTTACCCAGTGCCTGGAACTGGCGTCCTATACCGCCACGCCGCTGTTTATGGTGGGACTGGCGGCGCTCTATCCAGAGCTTTGGTTTATTATGGTGATAGGATTGATAGGGCTTAGCTACTCGGTATACCTGCTGTATACAGGAGTCCCTATCATAATGAACATTCCCGAAGAAAAAGGCTTTATCTATGCCAGCTCTGTGGTGACTGCAGGCTTGGTGCTTCTGGTCGCTCTGATGGCCGGTAGTGTGATCCTCTGGAGCATGGGACTCGGCCCAATACTGCAATAGTAAACGCGGCTGACATGAAAAAGGCGCTCAATGAGCGCCTTTTCTATCTGTATACCCGAAGCATTAAGCGAATGAATCTCTTAATGCCACAGTGCGGTTAAATACCAACTTATCTGGGCTTGAGTCCTTGCTGTCGGCGCAGAAGTAACCTTCACGCTCAAACTGATAAGCCTTTTCGGCCTCAGCTTGCACCAAACCGGCTTCAACCAGACCATGCTTAACCACCAAAGATTCCGGGTTCAGCACTTCGTCCACAGTTTCTGCCGCGGCAGGATTGGCATCGACGAACAAGCGATCATAGAGACGGAACTCGGCAGGCACAGCGCTGCTGGCTTCGACCCAGTGGATCACGCCCTTGACCTTGCGGCCATCGGCAGGGTTTTTACCCAGAGTCTCTGGGTCATAACTGCAGTAAATAGTGGTGACCTTACCGTCTGCGTCCTTGTCACAACGCTCGGCTTTGATCACATAAGCGTTGCGTAGGCGCACTTCTTTGCCCATCACCAAACGCTTGTAGTGCTTGTTGGCCTCTTCACGGAAGTCGGCCGCATCGATATAAAGCTCACGGCCAAAGGCCAGCTCACGATTACCCAGCTCTTCCTTATTGGGATGCACCGGTGCACTGACATGCTCCAACTGCCCTTCAAGATAGTTCTCGATGATCACCTTAACCGGGTCGATAACCGCCATGGCTCTCGGGGCGTTGTCATTGAGCTCTTCGCGAATACAGGCTTCGAGCATACCCACTTCCACCAGGTTATCCTGCTTGGTCACGCCGATGCGATCACAGAACTCACGGATGGAGGCCGGGGTATAACCGCGGCGACGCAAACCGGCGATAGTCGGCATGCGAGGATCATCCCAGCCATTGACCAACTGACGCACCACCAGCTCGTTGAGTTTACGCTTGGACATCAGGGTATATTCCAGATTCAGGCGTGAAAACTCATATTGACGGGTACGGTTGGGGATCTTGAAATCATCCAGATTATCCAACACCCAGTCATAGAGACGACGGTTATCCTGGAACTCCAGCGTACAAAGGCTGTGAGTGATATTTTCCAGCGCATCAGAGATACAGTGGGTAAAGTCGTACATGGGATAGATGCACCACTTATCACCCGTCTGATGGTGATGAGCGAATTTGATCCGGTAGATTACCGGGTCACGCATACACATGAAAGGTGATGCCATGTCTATCTTGGCCCGCAGTGAACACTCACCTTCTTTAAACTCACCGGCGCGCATCTTTTCAAACAGTGCCAGGTTTTCTTCAACGCTGGTGTCACGATAAGGGCTGTTCTTGCCCGGCTCTTTCAAAGTGCCGCGGTACTCGCGCATCTGCTCGCCATTGAGAAAACACACATAAGCCAGACCTTTTTTGATCAACTCAACAGCATAGCCGTAGAGGTTATCAAAGTAGTCTGAGGAGTAATGGATATCACCGGCCCACTGGAAGCCCAGCCATTGCACGTCCGCTTTAATGGAATTCACATAGTCGATATTTTCCTTTTCCGGATTGGTATCGTCAAAGCGCAGGTTGCACTGGCCCTGATAATCCCTGGCAATACCGAAATTCAAGCAGATAGATTTGGCATGACCTATGTGCAGGAAGCCATTAGGCTCTGGTGGGAAACGGGTGTGCACATTGGTGTGCTTACCGCTCGCCAAATCTTCATCTATGATATTGCGAATGAAGTTACTTGGACGTACTTCGGTGTCCACATGACTCATGAAATTCCTCTTTGCGAACAATGGCAGTCTAACGAAAAGAGGCATGATCCTACAGATCATGCCTGGTTACAATCCTTCTAGAATAAAAACTGCGGCGCGCTTCGTCAAACCCGGCGCCATGATCCAAAAAGCAGCCAAAATGGCTGCTTTTTATCTGCGACCTTACTCAGTCACTATCTTGATACCCGGAATAATCTCCTGGGTCTTGCGGCCTTTGCGCTTCAGCCACATATAGAAACTAATCAGGGCAAGTACAAAGAAGCTTATCCAGGCGGTGGACTGCAATGGATGCTCGGCAAAAGTCGCACCTTGATAGACCACAGTGGCACTACCGTAAGCCAGTGCAAAGGTCCAGGTCGCCGCGAAAGTAGCCCAGCGACTGCCAAACTCATTCACCAGTGCGCCCATAGCGGCCACACAAGGCGTGTAGAGCAGAATAAACAGCAGATAGGAGAAGGCAGCCAATTGTCCGCTGAACCCTGCCTGCAGAGCCCCGAATGTGGACTGATCAACCCCCTGCTCTTCTGCAGCCAGGTTTTTATCTTCAACATGGCCCACAGACAGCTTAAGCGGATCTTCCATCACTATGCCGAACAGGTTGGCCGGAATGGTCGCCAGCGCCTCGGAGAAGCTGTCCATCAATGGAGTAAGCTCGCCATCACCGCCATCAGCCGTGCTATACAGGCTATTGAGCGTACCCACTACCGCTTCTTTGGCGAAGATCCCTGTCACTATCCCAACCGTGGCCGGCCAGTTATCTTCCTCTATCCCCATGGGCGAAAACACCGGAGTGATCTTCTGACTGGCGACACTGAGCAAAGACTCCTGACTGTCTTCATGGCCAAAACTACCATCGACCCCTATGGCATTAATAAAGTTAAGCAGAGTCACTACCACTACAATGGTCTTGCCGGCACCGAGAATAAAGCTCTTGGTACGTTTACCTGTGCGGGAAGCCACAGCTTTTAGCTTGGGCATTTCATAGCTTGGCAGCTCCATCACTACGGCACTGCTGTTACCGGGCAGCAAGGTCTTGCGCAGCAGCAGGCCTGTGCCTATCGCAGCCAAAATACCTATGAGATAGAGACCGAACACCAGGTTCTGACCTGAATCAGGGAAAAAAGCCGCAGCAAACAAGGCGTATACCGGTAATCTGGCACCGCAGGACATAAAGGGTGCCATCATACCCGTGACGATACGTTCACGTTCACTACCCAGTGTGCGGGTCGCCATGATGGCAGGCACAGAGCAGCCGAAACCGACTATCATGGGCACAAAGGCCTTGCCGGGCAGGCCGATGCGGCGCATCAAACCGTCAACAACAAAGGCCGCACGGGCCATATAGCCAGAGCCTTCCAACACAGACAAAGCCAAAAACAGCGCCGCGATAACCGGAATAAAGGTCGATACCGTCTGAATACCCTGACCTATACCACCGGCCAGCAGAGTCACCAACCAGGCAGGAGCACCTATGTTGGTGAGAAAAGCACCGAAATGATCAACAAACAGTGCACCGGCACTGATATCGAAGAAGTCGATAAAGGCACTGCCCACGTTGATGGCAAACATGAACATCAGGTACATCACCAGCAAAAATACCGGAATACCCAATACAGGATGCAATACCAACTTATCGAGTCTGTCACTCAAGGTCAGTTGACCGTCGGCATTGACAGAACCCTTGTAAACGCGCTCGACAAAGTCAAAACGTGTGGTAGCGACCATGATCTCAATGTCTTTGCCTTCGAGTGTCAATTGATCTGTCACTCTGGAGACTTGTTCATCGAGTAAATTGTTTTGACAGGAACCACAACCCAGACCATTAGCCAACATAGCCAAGGCTCGGCCCCGACTTAATTGACTGTCGCTACCCATAATGGCAGCGACACCGCTTTCAATCGTGGCATCATACTTAAGCATCAAAGGCGATTCTGAAACCCGCCCTTCCAGCAGTGCTATCACCTGCTCCTTGACCCGCTCGACGTCTTGGGCTTCTCTTGAAGTCACGCCTATCACGGGGCAACCCAATTCTCGACTCATGGCTTGAGTATCGACCCGAATGCCACGCTTGACCGCTGCATCCATTTTATTGAGTACCACAACCATGGGAATACCCAGCTCACGCAGCTGCACTGTCAGATACAGGTGACGTTCGATATTGGTGGCATCCACCAAGTTGATAATGCCATCTACTTTCTGGCTGGCCAGATACTGCTGGGCAATCTGCTCATCCAACGAGCAATCACAGTTGCTACCGGCGGGAAGAAGATCGTAAATGCCGGGTAAATCAGTGAGAAAGACATCATCGCCATTAAGCGAAAAGTGGCCGGTTTTCTTTTCAACTGTCACCCCGGACCAGTTACCCACCTGTTGATTGGCACCTGTGAGGGCATTGAACAATGTCGACTTACCGGCATTGGGGTTGCCGACAGTGACACAATGAAACTGCTTAGTCATTGGCCTTTTCCACCTCTATAATCTGTGCCAGATCCTGACGCATGCACAACTTACTGCCGCGGATGTCCAATTCCAACCCGGATCCCATGGGAGCTCGACGGATCAAAGAAAAACGGGTATTTGGGGTGATCCCCATGGACAGGAGCTTGCGTTTGACCACTGCAGGCAGATCCAGATGGCCAACTTCGGAAATCATGGCGCGATCACCGGGTTTCAATTCACTTAACTTCATTGCCTCTACCACTGAAAACAGCATGCAAGCATGCGGGTAATGATTCGATTTTACCTGAAACCGTCAAATAAGAACTTTATCTGGATCAAGCTTTTCAACTGGTAACGATAATAGTTTTCAATTGTGTTGGCTATTATGAGTCAAAAGCGCTCGGGAATAAACCGCTTAAGCTCAAATAACCCAAACTGAATCCGGTATTTTTCTGCTTCAGATCCCAATTTCAGCTTAAAGAGTGTCACAACAAAATGTGGCGCAGATCACACTTTGTTGTTTTCTTTTTTAAATCAGCCTTCTTTATTCATAAGCATCATTAAAAAGTTATCGCCTTGTCATTTTTTTGCTCTATTCTTTAACATTAGCAATTCAGTAAATTACTGAAGCATGCCCAATAACTATAAATCGGCAATGAACGCGCTCAGGATGGAATGATGAAAATGGATAACTCGAGTAAACCAAGCCTTTGGGGGTTGGGTTGTGCTCTCCCCTTATTGTTTTTGTTGGCCTTTGCAGCCAAAGCCACACCATGGGACGACAAGGATCCGGCCGAAGTTGAAGCCATCCTGGATGCCAAGTTTGCTGAAGGAAAATACTCTCCCAAAGGGGCTGACAGCTGCCTGATGTGTCACAAAAAGAACCAGAAGGTGATGGCGCTTTTTGATGGTGTCCACGGCAATCCCAACGTCTCTCAGTCTCCGATGGCCGATCTGCAATGCGAAGCCTGCCACGGTCCTATGGGAAAACACAACCGCGGCGGCAAGGAACCGATGATCACCTTCGGTGCCGACTCGCCGATACCGGCAGACAAACAAAACAGCGTTTGCCTCAGTTGCCACCAGGATGAACAGCGTCTTGGCTGGAGTGCCAGCCACCACGACACCGCCGGAGTTGCCTGTGCCAGTTGCCACCAAGTGCACACAGGCCATGACCCCATCCAGAGCCGTGAAACCGAAGTCGCCGTTTGCAGCAGCTGTCACTCAGAGCAACGTGCCGACATCCACAAACGTTCCGCTCACCCGATACGCACAGAGCAGATGGTCTGCAGCGACTGCCACAATCCTCACGGCAGTCTTGGGGACGCCAGCCTGAAACAGATGACGGTCAACGAAAACTGTTACAGCTGCCACGCCGAAAAGCGCGGGCCCAAGCTATGGGAACACGCCCCGGTGACAGACAACTGCGCCAGCTGTCATAACCCTCATGGCAGTGTCAACGAAGCCATGTTGCTGGCCAAACCACCTCAATTGTGTCAGCAGTGCCATGCCTCCGATGGCCATGCAGCCAGAGCTTACTTCCCTGCCAATGAGCAAACCGGCTTGATGCCCAACGCCTATAACGCCGGCAACTCCTGCCTGAACTGCCACACCCAGGTGCATGGTTCCAACCATCCATCCGGCAAACTCTTGCAGCGATAAGGAGCTGAGTATGGTTATCGAGAAACAGACACAGATGAAGCTGTCACTGCTGACGCTCACCATAGCCTGCGTGATGCAGCCTGCCTGGGCCGGTGGCTATTCGCTGCAACAGGCCAATCGCGCCGAGCTCAAGCAAGACAAGTGGAGTTGCGGCCAGTGCAAGTTGCCACAGGAAAGCCGCAGCACGCTTGAAGCCGGTGTGGCCTACAATGATGGCGGCAATGCGGTGTTTGCCAATAGTAGCGGCACAGACGCCGATGGCGCCACTGGGCACCTTGGCAGCGATGTCGTTTTTTACGGTGAGCGGGGTTACCGCACCCACATTGAAGCCGACAAATTGGGCTATGACACCGGCAGTGCCAGCCTGAGCATGGGAAGACCCGGCCAATTTGATATCCGTCTTGGTTATCGCGCCTTGGCCAACTTCGGCCCGGACAATGGCATGAGCCCCTATATCAATCAGGACAACAGGCTGATGTTGCCGGACAACTGGCAAGCGGCCGCCCTCACCTCGCAGATGCCAGGGCTTAATGACAGCCTGACAAGCCAGCGACTGGAAATGAAGCGGGATCGCTTCACCCTGGATGCCCATTACCTGGGCAGCTTTTATAAAGCGGGGCTCAATTACCGTCACGAGCAAAGGGATGGTACTCGCCAAACCAACGGCAACTTTCTAACCAACTCCATGGCATTAGCCACCCGAGTGGATGACAGCACCGACGAACTGGAAGCCAAACTCTATTTCAAAGGAAAGGGCTGGTTGGCCGGCTTCAATTCGACCCTCAGCCAATACAGTAACGACTATCAGGCACTCTATTGGGAAAACGCCTTCTTACCCACATTCGGGGCCGCCTATAATGGCCAACTCGCCGACAATCCGGACAACAAGGCATTGAGAGTCGGCGCCGATCTGCAGTTATCCGAGGCCGGACATCAAATATTGATGCACACGGCATTCACCCGCATGACTCAGGATCAGGCGCTGTTACCGGCCACCATCAATGGTCCTTCACCCCAGTTGCCCGCAATCGATGGCGACATGCAGGTCGACGTGCTGGAACTCAAACTCAAGTATGCCGCCCGCATCAGCAGAGGCTTGTCGGTTCGCGGTGGCTATGACTATCGCGACCGGGAAAACAAGACACAACTTAAAGACTGGCCGCAGGTGAGCAGTGACAGCTGGCACCAGGGCAGTGCTACACCCGCGGCCTATGACCACACCCGCCAAAGAGCCGATATCGCCTTTAACTACCGTTTTACCCGTGCCCTGTCTCTTGACGCAGGTTACGAGTATGAACACCACAGCTATAGCGATCTGGCGCGCGAATCCCTGTTCCAATCCAGCGTGTTTGCCAAGCTGAACCTGCGTGCCAGCCGCGATTGGCAGTTGTGGTTCAAAGGTGAACTCAGTGAGCGCAGTGGCGGCAGTTATCAGGCCTCCGAGCTGAGCCAAAGCCCCAATAATCCATGGATGCGTCAGTATTGGCTGGCGGATCGCAAGCAAACCCTGTTGCGACTGCAAAACGATTACCGCTTCAGCGATGCCCTGTCGTTCAGCCTGGCGCTAAATCACAAAAAGCAAGACTATGATGAGACGCTTATCGGCCTGGATGAAGTCAGCAGTTGGGGCTATGGCCTCAGTGGCAACTATCAATTCTCAGCCCAATTTGGCCTCAATGCCTGGCTCAATCAGGACTGGCAGGATACAGATCAAACTGGCTCAGCCTCTTTCGGCCCCAGCGGTTGGTACAGCCGTGCCAGTGACAGCAGCACAGTCGCCGGGTTCGGCATCTACTATAACGAGTTGCTGGATAAACAACTGGATCTGGGCTTCGACTGGCAATACTCAAAAGGCGAAAGCGACACAGATGTCAGCCAGGGGCTCACACTGGATTACGGCGACTATTATTCACGCCGTCATACCTTCAACGCCTTTGCCAAGTATCACTTCAGCGACAAGATGGCATTGAGGCTGGATTGGATGTTTGAACACTATCAGGACAGTGACTGGCTCAATCAGGGATTAACCCCAGATAGCATCCCCAACGTGCTCAGCTTTGGAGATCTTGGCCAGGACTATAACGCCCACTATCTGGGGCTGACACTGAGTTACTCCCTATAAGAGCAAGAGGCGAAGAGCGATGTCAAAGGAATACACCCCAAAAACTCCCCTGTTTTATCTAGGCGCGCCCCTGCTGACCGCCATGTTGGCTCTCTCAGGTTGCGGTGGTGATGATGGCAACCCGGGAACCCCAGGCGAACCGGGCGGCGAGCCGGCGATGAATATCAGTATGCTCAAAATTGAGGTCAAGGAAACGGCTCTCGAAGAGGGCATTACCCGGGTAGATTACCGGGTCACCAATCAGGATGACGAGCCTGTGGTTGGTATCCCCTCCGGGCGCTTCATTGCCGCGCAGTTGTTGCCGGAAGGCACCAGTGGCGCAGGCAACAGCAGTGAATGGCAGTATTTCACCGCCGAGACCTGCTCCAGCAGCTGCCCTGGCACCTATGTTGACCATAAAAATGGCAACTACTCCTACAGTTTCAGTGCCCCTTTCGACGGTATGAATGAAATAGCTGAAATCGCCGGCGCCACCCACAGAGTGGTGATCAAACTCGGTGGTGATACCTTGGCCGATGGCACCGCATTGCCGGTAACCAATGACCATTACGACTGGCAGCCACCCTCTGGGGCTCCGGCCTACAGCCGCAACATTGTCTCCATCGACACCTGTAACAGCTGTCACAATGACCTGGCGTTTCACGGCGGTAACTATAACCAGGTGGAAACCTGTGTCACTTGCCACAATGCCACTCGGATCAGCAATCCGGAAAACATCTTCCCGCAAATGATCCATGCCAAACATCTGGCCGGATTCCCCAAACCCTTGTCTGACTGTCAGACCTGTCATAAAGAGGATGAAACCCTCAGCGAACAGCACAACTGGTTCCGGGTGCCAACCATGGAGTCCTGTGGCAGTTGTCATAACAATATCGACTTCATTAAAGGCGAAGGTCATCCGGCGCAAGCGGATAACAGTAATTGTGTCGCTTGCCACAATCCGGATTGGACCCGCGAAGTCCATGCCAATCAGCAGAACATGGTGGCCCTAGAGCAATTCAAGGCCGAGGTCACCAACGCCAGTGTCAGCGGCAGCAGTTTGAGCTTCTCGCTCAAGTTGAGTAACCCGCAGACAGGTGCAGCCTATAACGACAGCGCCGACAAACAGCTGTTTGTCAGCGATCTCAGGGTCTACGCCAACTGGGGCACCAGCTTTGATTACGCCACCCGCTCTGCCCGCTCAATTCGAGTGCATGAAGTGGCGCCGCTGTCCGGAAGTAATGGAGTCTATCAGTATCAGTTAGATGGACTGACCATTCCCGCCGGCAGTGAAGCCGATGCAGGCACCCTGGCGATTCAGGGCCGCGTCTGTGCCAGCCAAGGCATGCTGGTTGACTGCAGTGACAGCGCCGCCAGTGTGCTGGTTATCAAGTCGAGCCATCAGTCGTTCAACATGGCGGGCCTCACCACGGCCGGGCGGCGCCAGGTGGTCAGCAACGAAACCTGTGGCAGCTGCCATGGCGATCAGCAATTGAACTTCCACGGTGCCCGCAACGACTTGGCCGGTCAGTGTCAACTGTGCCACAACCCCAATATGCAGGCCGATGCCACCGCTGCCAATCCGTCGGCAACGAGTGCCGACTTCAAACAGCTGATCCATGCGCTGCACTCTGCCCGCTACGAAGGGTTCGAGACGCTGCAATTCCCGGGGAACATAGGCAACTGTGCTCACTGCCACAGCAAAGATGAAAATGGCGTGCTGAGTATGGCGCTGCCGCTCAACTCGGCAGTGCAACCCTTAAGTCTGAATGACGGCAGCTTCACCAGCCCAACGGCGGCAATCTGCAGTAACTGCCACCAGAGCGATGGTGCCCGCAACCATATGACACAACAGGGAGCCGTGTTCCAAGGCGCTGAAGCCGATGCCAAGGCAGGAACAGAAAGCTGCGCCACCTGTCATGGGCAGGGTGGCCTGGCCGATGTCACCAAAGTGCATCCTATCGCTCAGTAACAACAATAAGCCGCCCTTTAAGGGCGGCAATAACAGGAAAGAGCCGGTATTTAAACACTGGCTCAGTCGTGCAATCAAAGCAATGCAGGGAAATAATGATGAAAAGCTCAAGACTGGTTAAAGGGCATACCCGCCTGGCATTGGCCACTCTGATGTCGCTGACGCTCATGGCATGTGGCAGTGACGGCAAGGATGGCGAAGACGGTAAGGACGGCGTGATCGGAGTGAATATCGATGCCACTCCCACCCTCAAGGTCAAGTTTACCGACGCCAAAGTGGAAGCAGGAAAGGTCACTGTTGACTTTATGTTGACCAACGCCAATGGCGTAGCTGTGCTGGGTCTGAACAAAGACTATGACCTCAGATTTGGTATCGCTCAGCTGACACATGTGACCGAAACCATAGGTGAAGGCGAAGAAGCCAGAGAAGCCGACTGGGGATTCCAATGGCAAGCCTATATCAATAGCCTCAAACAACCATCATCGGTTCCCGATGGGGTGGACAACCTCAGTCCATCGCCTCAGTATCAGGCTGGAGTCGAAGCCGCCAGCGCCTGCGATACCTGTCTGGTGGACAATGGCGATGGCAGCTATAGCTATAGTTATCAGGTCAATATTGCCGAAGTCACAGAGCCGCTGGCCATAGCTTATGATGCCGATGCCACTCAAAGGGCCACGCTGGAGCTGAAACTCCCCCAGGTTACCGCCAATGCCCATTATGATTGGCAACCCTCCAGCGGCAAAACTGAAGGCATTCAGACCCGCAATGTGGTCACCATTGATGCCTGTTACACCTGTCACCAACCGGACAGCCTGGAGCTGCACGGCGGACGGCGGATAGCGCTGGAAAACTGCGCCTCCTGCCATACTGCGACCTCTGGTGATCCTGAGTCGGGTAACAGTGTGGAGTTCACCTATCTGATCCATGCTATTCACCGCGGCGCAGAACGGCATACCTATGATACCGATGGCAATGAAGTGCCGGCACCATACAAGATTGTCGGTTATGGCGGCAGCGTCCACGACTATGGTGTGGTCGGCTTCCCCCGTAAGCCTGCTTCAGACTGTAGCGTCTGTCACCAGGAAGGCAGTGGCGCCCCGGCCAATGCCGACTTGTTCAAGGCCGAGAAAAGCAATACCGCCTGTGTCGCCTGTCACACGGAAAAACCTTCATCCCACCACTCCAGCACAGATTGTATGGCTTGCCACAACACGGACAATACCTATCACGGTACCGGCAGCGCAGCCAAGCGCCACGGTGATGTGATGCAAGCCTTCACTCTGGCTGCCGAACTGAGCGTCAAGGTGTTGGAGGTCAGCAGCAACACCGGCAAGATGACCTTTAAAGTGCAGGTTTTGGACAAAGACGGTAACGCCATGGAGCAAAGCTTTATCGATCAGAGTAGCCGTATGATAGTGGGCTGGGATGTAGACAAGGACTACCCAGCCTACAACGAAGCCTCCTACAGCCAGCGCCGTATTCGTCTCAGTGAAGGCAGTTTTGACGCCACCAGCAAGAGCTATACGCTGACTCCGGCGTTTGATATGCCGGCAAACCCGGATGGCAAGAGCTTTGAAATCTGGTCGGCACTGGAAGCCTGCTTCAATAACGGCGGTTATGGTGTTGCCGATATTCAACTGACAGACTGTGCAACCGACGGCGTTCGCTCTGTGGCTATCCAGCAGGAACCCTACCGCTTTGTCTGGGGCAACAATGGTGTCGACAGCAGTATGGATGCCATGGCCCGCCGCGCCATCATAGACCCGACCAAGTGTCAGAGTTGTCATGGCAAGGAGATCCATCACTATGACAATGGCGTCAACTGCCAAACCTGCCATACACCGGATAAGACACTGCGAAATGATGCCGATTATCCCGGCGGCAAAATCCCCTCAAGCTTTGCCTGGAAGGCACACGAGCGTGAAGGCCACTTCCTCAAATATGCAGGGCTTAAGTCCGGCACTGTGCTGAAAACCGATTGTGCCACCTGTCATGCAGAGTCCTCCGGCAGCGTCACAGGTATCACTCTGGGTCGCTCACCGGATCGCGTCTGGCGTTATGGTGACATCAGCAATGGCGGCGCGGATATCTGGGTATCCTCAGATGCCGGCTCCTGTTTGAGCTGCCACCAGCAGTACCTGAGTGATGCAGCCAAATCGCATATTCAGGCCAACGGCGGTATTCTGGATGGCATGGATGAAGCCGATGTCCGTAATCGTGCCAAAGAGGCCTGTGCCACCTGTCACACCCCGGCTCAGCTGATGACAGCACACGGCAATTAAACTCAATATTGCTACCAAAGGGAGGCTTTCGCCTCCCTTTTTTATGCCGCAAAATTCGTTAAAAACTCTTTCAAAAAACACGTTTTTTTGATCAGGATTAACTTTTTTTGATCTAGCGGTATACCCCTAAAGAAATAGTCGGATCTTAATCACATAACCCATCTAAAGTGACTGATTAATCCCCACCACTTGGGTAGCCTTGGCCTTGGAAAAATAATTCCACACACTTTCCATGGTTGATGAGATTTATTCTTATTTAACCTCTGGTTAGTGATGATTAAAATCACTTGCAGGGAAATATCATGATGAAACGGTTTAATTTCAATGCCGCGACGAAAGCGATGTTGGGTGCCGGTTTGCTGTCTCTGATGCTGGCCGGTTGTGGCAGCGACGGTTCAGATGGCGAACCAGGTAAGCCAGGTCCTGTCGGCACACCTATAAGCAAAGTCAACACGCTGAAATCCAAGATTAATTCCGCGTCTGTAGACACCAACGGCTTCCTGACAATCAACTTCAGCTTGTCTGATGCCAACGGCGCCGCCGTCTTTGGTTTGAAAAACACTGACATAGGCGCAGTCTCCTTCGGCCGTGTCGGCAGCGAAGATGAGATTGAAGGCCTGACCGATGTAGAAGGCCAAGCGAGAGAGATCTGGCTGAGCTACTTTAACAAAGACAAAGGTGATGGCTTCTACACTGGCTCTTCCTACTTCCAGGGTAAAAACTGTGAAGACTGTCTGACCGACAATCAGGACGGCACCTACACACTGAAACTGAACAAAGCCATAGATACTCTGGGTAAATACGACTACAAGGCCGACATGGTCAACGGTATTTATCTTGGCATCAAGACAGCCAATGCGGCCAACGTTAATCTGGTTAACAACAGTTTCTTCTACTGGCAACCCTCTTCCGATACTACTCAGGCCAAACCCAAGCCGATTATCGCCGATGAAACCTGTCAAAGCTGTCACAGACCCGGTCATGATGGCGCACTTGCCATGCACGGTGGCAAACACGTCACCCTGGAAAGCTGTACTTTCTGTCACACCGACTACAACAGCTACATGAAAGATGACAAGGACGAAAATGACCAAGTGATCGGTAGCCACAAATTCGACGGCTCCATCAAAGGCATGGCACACGAAGTGCACAGTCATGCCTTCTACAACGGTATTTTCCCGCAATCAGCCAGCAACTGTCAGACCTGTCACCAACCCAGTGAAACTCTGACCATGGCCGATGCCTGGAAAGCCGACAAGGATTCCGCAACCTGTCTGAATTGTCACAACAGCCCATATGCCGTGCCTTCCTGGCACTGGGATGCAGAAAACAACCAGATCCTAGAAAACAAGCAAAACTGTGTTTCCTGCCACAATGATCCTGATGGTGCCCGAGGTGCCGAACGCGCCCACTATAGCAGCAACGACAGTGCTCAGGCCGCCAAAACCCGCGTCATTTTCAATAGCATGACCTATGATGAGGCCAGCAAGACAGTCACGGCCAATATGACGGTCAAGCACGGCGACACCAATGTGACGCTGGCGCAGATTGACTCCAGCCCATACTCACACGGCGGTTTCACCAGCGCCATCGTCTTCAACGGCGTGGTTAAAGACGACTTCCTGGTTAACTACCAGAAAGTGGGTTACGACCACTTCAGTGAAGGCGCCGACGGCAGCATAGATGTCACCTTCAGCGACAGCGACTTCAAAGTAGCCGAAGTCATGGGTACACCTGAGGTCAAAGTGGCCTTGAGCAGCCAGCTGCATGTCTGCTTCGATGGCAAAGGCGCTGTAGCCAACTGTAAGCCAGTCGCAGACGGTGTTATCCCTAACTCCGGTCCTTACGTGCCATCTGACACAGTTTACTTCAATGTGGATGGCAGCAAAGTCGACAAGACGCCAAGGGTTCAGCATGCCGAAATGACAGCTTGTCAGCAGTGTCACACCACTGCCATCAAGCATCGTTTCTCCAACGACATCGACGGTTGTGCCTCCTGCCATAACGGCACCCGCGACAAGAAGGGTAATGGCTCATCTAACCTGGCATACATAGTGCACTCCAAGCACTACCTGTATGACAGCTCAGGCAATGGCTTCTTCAAGAAGACAGACTGTCAGACCTGTCACGGTAAAGACGGCTTCTCACTGAAGAAAATTGCCGCCGATGCCGCGCCGGTTGCCTTCGGCAAGACCGAAGATGAAACAGAGCAGACTCTGGTATCACCACAGACTGCCGCCTGCGCCAGCTGTCACCAACCGCCATACGGCCTGAGTGAAACCACTATCAACCACATAGTGACCAATGGTGGTGTGATAGGTACAGGCCACGGTGTAGCTGCAAGTGATTATGACGCCCAGAAAGGCCAAGAAGCCTGCGCTACCTGTCATACAGACTCCCAGCTGTTGGAAGCTCACTCCAACTGGAGTTTCGATCACTAATACTTAACCCTAAAGAGAGGCTTCGGCCTCTCTTTTTTTATCTGTCAAATTGTTAAAATCGAATTAAAAAACAGCGTTTTTTTGATCGAGATTAAGTTTTTCCTACCAGCTCAAATACCTCTTTATAAATAGAAAGATCCAAGTCACACATTAACACCAGTTATGCAGCTTTTCGGCCCTGCTTGAGTTAGCCTTTTCAAGGGGAAATCCTATTTCCGGTATCGGGTTAAGGGCCAATTACATAATCAATTTGGTTGACTCAAATCAACCACTCCCTAAACCAGATACTTCCACTATTGCAGGGAACAAGATGATGAACGCACAAAAAACCAGAATCGCACTGCTGCTGGCAGCCAGTGCAGCTACTCTGGCCTTAGGTGGCTGTGGTGGCGATGATGGCAACGATGGTAATCCAGGTAACCCAGGCGGCGAGCCGGCAGGCGAAATCAAAGCACTGCATTTCAGCTTTGAGCAGGCCGTTGTCAAAGACGGTATCCCAACTGTCGAATTTACCGTGACCAACGAAGACGATATGCCGGTAGTTGGCTTGCAGAAGTTCCGCTTCGCCGCCGCTCAGTTGCTGCCGGAAGGCGCAACCGGTGCAGGTAACGCCTCTCAGTGGCAATATTTCGGCAACGAAGACTGCACTGTAAGCAGCAGCTGCGCAGGCACTTTCGTTGACCACAAAAACGGTAGCTACAGCTACACCTTCAGCAAGACACTCAATGAACTGAGTAAAGATAGCATCAGCTTCAACCCTGAGCTGGCTCAGCGGGTATTGCTGCGTGCTTACAACACACCACTGCCTGACGGCACTCTGATCCCCAACAGCAACGCCTTCGTCGACTTCAGTGCCAACTCAGGTGCTGCCGCATACAGCCGCATGCTGGTGAGTACTGATAGCTGTAATACCTGTCACGGTGACTTGGCCGACGTCAAACATAACGGTGGCTATCCTGACGTCAACTATTGTGCCACTTGCCACACTCCTGGTCGGGTTGGTGAAGGAAAAGAGTTCAATGTCCTTATTCACGCCAAGCACAAGGACCTGGGGCTGGATGCGCTTAACAGCTGCCAATCCTGTCACAACGACACCAATGTCGAGCTGACGCCCGATTGGGGCAACTGGTCCAAAGTGCCTACTGCTGCAAGTTGCGGTAGCTGCCACAGCAACATCGACTTTGCTGCAGGCCAAGGCCACAGCCAACAAACCGACAACTCCAACTGTATCGCCTGTCACAACAGCAAGTGGACAGAAGAGCTGCACACAGGTGTAACCGCTGATAAGCGCGCCGTTATCGCTCAGCGCGGTCTGGCCGCAGAGATGACAGGCAATGCCGACAACAGTGCCACTCTGACTGTGACTCTGCTGGATAAAGCCGGTAATGCGCTGGATGCCAACAAGGAGCTGGCCAAGATCAAGCGCCTGGAAACCATCACTAACGTGGGCCCTAACTTCCCTGTCATGGGCTACAACAAAAGCCCTGGAAGCGGTAAAGCCAAGGTTGCCAAAGATCTGGTTAAAGACGGCCAGCTGCAGGACGCCGTGACCCTGGTTGACGGCAAGCTGCAATTTACCGTTCAAGATCTGCCTTTCGGTGCCGGTGATGCCGATACTGCCTTTAGCTTTATCGGTCTGGAAATGTGCAACCAAGGCAGCGAGCTCATCGCCTGTGCCGATGGCGTTGCCACTACCAGTATGAAAGCTCAACTGGCCTTCGCTACCAAGTCGGGTGATGCGCCTAGTCACCGTCATATCGACTCTGTGGACTTTGCCACCTGTGAAGGCTGTCACAGCGACACCTTCGAACTGCACAAAGGCCACCACTCAGGCTTTGTGATGACAGACCAGCTTGCTCGCGAAGTGAATGGCAAGCTCACCGTCGGTGTTGATGGCTGTGTGGCCTGTCATACACCTGATGGGACTTACGCCAGCGGTGCCAACAAAGGCGCCTTGGAGATGAAACTGCACAAGACCCACATTGAAAAGGCTCACGGCCTGATCGGTGGCAACTGTTCAGCCTGTCACAGTAAGCTGAATCTTGATGCCTTCAAGAACAAAGGCGCTCTGGCCACCTCAGCAGGTAAGTACACCACGCCTATCACTGCTACCTGTACTTCTTGTCACACTGTCGGTGGTGACTACATGGTACACACCAAGGAGCAACTGGAAGCCTACGGCGCTGTGGTAGATGGTGATTACACCCCTGCCAACCAGGCTGCGCAGCTGGAAACCTGTTTCTACTGCCACAAACCAACCGCCGCAGATCACACTCAGGTGAAGATGTAATTTGCCCAGGCCGGGGGAGTTACCTCCCCCGTCTTTCAAGGGTTTGGACAAATTAAGGATGCCTAATATGAGAATCAGCAAAAATATACCAACACTGCTAAGCGCCCTGCTGGCGACGGCAGTGTTATCTTTTGGTATCACCCAGGTGGCTCACGCCTCCAAGTGGGACGCCAAAATGAGCCCGGAAGAAGTGGAAGCGACTTTGGATCAGAAGTTTGCCGAAGGCAGCTACTCTTCCAAGGGCGCCGACTCCTGTCTGATGTGCCACAAGAAGTCAGAGAAGGTCATGGACCTGTTCAAAGGGGTTCACGGTGCCATCGACTCCAGCAAGAGTCCTATGGCCGGACTACAATGCGAAGCCTGTCACGGCCCTATGGGCAAACACAACCGTGGCGGTAACGAACCCATGATTACCTTCGGTAAGGGTTCAACCCTGGCAGCCGACAAGCAGAACAGTGTCTGTCTCTCCTGTCACCAGGATGACAAGCGTATGTCCTGGAACGGTGGTCACCACGACAACGCCGATGTTGCCTGTGCCTCTTGCCACAGCGTGCATACCGCCAAGGATCCTGTGCTCTCCAAGAACACTGAAATGGAAGTCTGTACCAGCTGTCACACCAAGCAAAAGGCTGATATGAACAAGCGTTCCAGCCACCCGCTGAAGTGGGCACAGATGGTGTGCAGCGACTGTCACAACCCTCACGGCAGCACCACAGATGCCGATCTGAACAAGGCGTCAGTCAATGACACTTGTTACAGCTGCCATGCGGAGAAGCGCGGCCCAAAACTCTGGGAGCATGCACCCGTCACTGAGAATTGTGTCACTTGCCACAATCCCCACGGCAGTGTTAACGATGGCATGCTGAAGACCCGAGCGCCGCAACTATGTCAACAGTGTCACGCCAGCGACGGCCACGCCAGCCGTGCCTATCTGGGTAACACAGGCATGGGTTCTCAGGTCAACGACAACGCCTTTACCGGTGGTCGCAGCTGCCTGAACTGTCACAGCCAGATCCATGGTTCCAACCATCCATCCGGCAAGTTGTTCCAACGCTAAGGAGGCGGGAAGATGAAATTCAAACTTAATTTGATCACCCTGGCTCTGCTGGCTCCTGCCAGCCTGGCGATGGCCGCTGACGGTTATGACTTGGCCAACGCCAATACCGAAAAGGTGAAGTTTTCGGCCTGGAGCTGTAAGGGTTGCGTCAGTGAAACCGGTGTATCCGGCACTATTGGCGCCGGGGTCGGCTATAACGACTCTGACGATATCCGTTCTGCCAACGCCTTTGCCGCCGAAGATGACTTTGCCGGCAAGGTGGACGCAGACCTGAGCTATCGCGGTGAAAACGGCTATCGAGCCAGTATCGAAGCCGATAATCTGGGTATGGAAAACGGCCGGGTCGATATCAATGCCGGTAAACTCGGGCAGTACAACATCAACCTGAACTACCGTCAGATCCACACCTATAAGACAGACTCAGCCATGAGCCCTTATCTGGGAGCCGGCAGCGGCAACCTGACACTGCCGGCTAACTGGCAGACAGCCGGTGGCAGCAGCGAGATGCCCATGCTGTATGACAGCCTGAGCCCACTTGAGCTGTCGCTCAAGCGCAAGCGCGCGGGCCTGGGCCTTGAATATCAGGGTGAAGAGCTGTGGAGCACCTATGTCACCTATATGCGCGAAGAAAAAACCGGCCTGAAAACTGCGTCCGGCAGCTTCTTCAACCAGTCAATGATGCTGGCCGAACCTGTGGACTACACCACAGATACGGTTGAGGCCGGGATCAAACTCAAGGGTGACAACTGGTTTACCGCACTCAACTACAATGGTTCATTCTTCAAGAATGACATCCAGACCTTGAGATTCGATAACGCCTTCAACCCAACCTTTGGTGCCCAAAGGGCGGGCTATATGAGCCTGGATCCGGATAACGAGTCTCACACAGTGACCTTGAGCGGCCAATTTGCCCAGAAAGGCGCCGTGGTCAGCGGCCGTTTGTTTGCCGGACAGATGACCCAGGATGAGGCCTTTATCACCTCGGGTTACGGCTATCAATTGCCGCAGGAATCCCTGGACGGTAAAGTCGATATCCTCGGGATGAACCTCAAGGCGGTCAAACGCGCCACCCGCAATCTGCGGATAAGCGGCAGTTATGATTACTACGACAGGGACAACCAGACCCAGATCCAGGAATGGACTCAGATCAGTATCAATAACGTCAGTGGTCGTGTGGCCTACAACACCCCTTATGACAACACCAGTCACAAGGCCAAGTTGGCCATGGATTACCGGATTGCCAACGGCATGAAGTTGGACGCAGGTTATGACTACCGTCGTGATGAACGCAGCTATCAGGACAGGGAAATCACCGACGAGAACAGCGTTTGGGCCCGTTTCAGTCTCAACAGCTTTGAACACTGGAATATGTGGATCAAGGGCAGCTATGGCAAGCGCGATGGCTCAGAGTACGAAACATCTGAGTGGACCTCTTCCGAGTCCAACAAGTTGCTGCGCAAGTACAATCTGGCCGACCGCAAGCGCACTCAGGTTGAGGCCAGGGTGACCCACAGCCCTATCGACACCCTGACCCTGGATTTCGGTGCCCGCTATGCGCTGGATGACTACAACAACACGGTTATCGGTTTGACTGAATCCAAAGACCTCAGCTATGACGCCAGCATCAGCTATTTGCTGACAGACGATCTCAGCCTGAGTGCCTTCTACAACCATCAGACCATAGACTCAGATCAGGCCGGCAGCAGCAACTTCAGCACTGTCACCTGGACAGGAACCGTGGAAGACAAGGTAGATGTCATAGGGGCCGGTTTGGCCTACGACAACCTGCTGGAGAAGAAACTGCGTCTGGGGCTGGATTACACCTACTCTGACTCGGATTCCAGCACTCAGGTACGCCAAGGCATCACAGGCGACTATGGCGATTACTATGCCAAAGTGCACAACGTTAACCTCTATGCCCAGTATCAGGCTACTGAGAAAATGGCGCTGCGTCTTGACTACAAGATGGAGAAATACGAGGACAACGACGCAGGTAACGATATCGCCCCGGATGGTATCTGGAACCTGGTCAGCTTTGGTGACAACAGCCATGACTACACGGCTCACCTGATCATGTTGAGCGTCAACTACCGTCTGTAATTCTCGCTCTTAGCTCCCAAAAGCCCGCTTTTCGCGGGCTTTTTTATCTCTTCCCACCCTCCCCCCAAACCAACAAGCATTCGGTAAAATTCCTCTTGCCAGCGGCCCTTTTTGCAGCTTACACTGCGAAACGTTACATCTTTGCAACAATTATAACAATTAAGATTATATGACCTGAGGACAAAGGCATGAGAATCACTCATACACTACAAGGAATAGCCTTGCTCGCGGCCCTTTCCAGTACCAGCGTGCTGGCCGATGGCATTCGTGCCAGCCTGGAGATGAGCCAGCAGAGCTATAAGGCCAGTGATAACGTGTTGGTCACTGTGACCCTGACCAATGACGCCAACCAGCCGGTAAAACTGCTCAAGTGGTACACAGCCGCTGATGGAGTGGAAGAATCCCTGTTCAAAGTCAATGCCGATGGCCTTGACCGTCACTATCTGGGCGCCCATTTCAAACGCCCGGCTCCCGGCAAACAGGACTATATCAAGCTCAAATCCGGTGAGAGTGTGTCCTATCAGGTAGAGTTGTCCTCACTTTACGACATGAGCAGCAGCGGCAACTACGAGATAAGCTATGATGTCAGTTCGTTGCAACTCTTCTCCCCCAACCCGGGCCAACAAAAGAAGCTGGCCCGCTTAGGGATAGAAGGGATACATTCAGATCCGGTCAGCTTCTATGTGGAAGGCCGTGAATTCAAGTCCGGCGCCAACAAGGGTAAACCCGGCAGTGGCGATGACGGTACGTCACCCGACGGTATCAGCTTTACCGGCCGTTGCAGCAATTCCCAACAGAGCGATATTCTGGCGGGACTGGACGCCGCCCGCGCCATGGCGGCCGACAGCAAACAATACCTCGCGAGCAACAACAACCCCTCAAGCTCAGTGCGTTATGCCACCTGGTTTGGCAGTTACAACAGCAGCCGCTGGAATAGCGTCAGCAGTAACTTCAGTGCCATAGACTCGGCCTTGAACAATCAGCCACTGACCTTCGATTGCAGCTGTAAGAAGAGCTATTACGCCTACGTTTACCCGACTCAACCCTACAAGATCTACATGTGTAACGCCTTCTGGAGCGCACCGGTATCGGGCACCGACTCCAAGGGCGGCACCATAGTCCATGAAATGAGTCACTTCAATGTGGTGGCGGGAACCGATGACATTGTCTACGGCCAAAGTGGCGCCAAATCGCTGGCCCTGAGTAATCCTGCCCAGGCGATTCAAAACGCCGACAGCCACGAATACTTTGCTGAAAACACCCCCTTTCAAAACTAAGGAAGCTATAGCAGATTAGTTTACCTTTCGTGGGCCGGCTCCTCCGGCCCACCTCCCTGTTACCTTGTGAGCTTGGGCGGACGGAACTGCCCCTTTTTTCCTCATAGTCTCAGAGCCATCCCATAACAGCCATCAAGCACTTGCAAGCCTTTCGCCTTTAAGCCAATGTAAGGCGCAACCTTTATGATGAGAATCTATTGATGAAGTTGAAATATCCTTGTGCCTTGGTCGCCCTTTTTCCGCTATCGGCCATGGCTGCACAACCCGAGGGGTTAATGGCCGGGGTGTTTACCATACTGGTGCTGGGTGGTTTTACTCTGGTTAACCTGCTACTGCAGCTGGTTTTTTACTTCAACGGCCAATATAGCCGCCCTAGGTTTGTCCGCAGCCATATCTATTGGACCTTGCCCATTCCGCTCATTACCCTGTTACTTGTCCTCTGGGATCATGCCTCTGTTGCCGATCTCAGTATGAACTTCGGTCTGGTGTTGATAGCCGTGGCACTGGCGTTATTGCCACTACAACTGAAAAACTCGGCCAAAGTCGCCGGGCCTCAGGCCGGTTGGCGCTTGCTGGCAACCTCTGCCTTATTGTTGCTGCTGGCCAATTTCATCTGGCCACTGACTATCCCGGCGATGCTTATCGCCTGGAGTGCTAGCGATTGGCAACAGCGTAAAGAAAACGGCTTTAAGTTCAGCCGGATAGTGTTAATACTGGCGGCGCTGGGGCTGACATTGTATGAAGGCTTTCAGGCCTGGCAACACTTTTTCGGTGCCTGATTTTCGAAGCCTGATTTTCGGAGCCAAGTTTTCGAAGCCTAAGTAGGGTCTGATATCCATCAAAAACCAGGAAATATAATGAAAACTGCCGCTCTGCCCAGTGATTTTCCGCTACTCGATGAGGTGCGAGCCTGCACCCTGTGCCGGGATAAACTGCCATTGCTGCCCAAGCCGATACTGCAGGCCCACCCTGACGCCAGGATTTTAATCGCGGGGCAAGCGCCCGGCAGGATAACCCATGAGCGTGGCGTGCCCTTTGACGATGCCAGCGGCGACCGACTAAGGCAGTGGCTGGGGGTGAGCCGAGAGCAGTTTTATGACCCCAGGCTGTTTGCTGTCATTCCCATGGGATTTTGCTATCCGGGAACAGTTGAAAAACAGGGGCGCAAACAGGGTGATATGCCGCCGCGGCCAGAATGCTCAGCCACCTGGCACCCAAGGCTTTTTGCCGCCCTGCCCAATATTGAGCTGACACTGATCCTCGGCAAATACGCCATGGCCTGGCACCTTAATGGCAGTCCGCTGGCCAAGGCGTCCGTCAGCACCGCCGTGGCAGAAGCTGACTCGCTGTGGCCGACAAAACTGGTGCTGCCTCACCCGAGTCCGCGTAATCGCCTCTGGTTTAAACAGCACCCGGAATTTGAGCAAAACCTGTTACCCAGGCTCAGGCAGAGAGTCGCCGAGTTATTGGCACATTAGGGTCTGTTGACCCTTGAAGATGGTTTTTGCAGCTTTTGTCGTTTTTTATACCAAACAACGACAAATGCTACTCAAAGGGCTCAGCAAGACGCGCTTTACTTTTTGTTGCAAGGTATTTACCTAGGCCCCTAGGCTGCATACCTTGCGTCGCGATTAAAACGCGTCTAGTACGAGCAAAATTCAACCATGAAAGGTCAACAGACCCTAGAGGCTCGCATGTATTTTCTCGACGCCGCGACCGCGCAGCAAATAGTGGATCGCACCATGAACATCATCGACCACAATATCAATGTGATGAACAGTCAAGGGGTGATCCTCGGCTCTGGCGACAAGCAGCGACTCAACAGTGTCCATGAAGGCGCCCTTCTGGCCATAGCCCAAAACCGCACTGTAGTGATAGATGAAGGCAGTCGCCACAGCCTGCACGGCGTCAAACCCGGGATCAACCTGCCGCTGCACTACCACGGCAAGATAATCGGCGTTGTTGGCATTACCGGTAATCCGGCGGAGCTGCTGCACTATGGCGAGTTGTTGAAAATGACCGCCGAAATGATGGTCGAGCAAGCCAACTCCCTCGAGCTGGATCTCTGGCATAAACGCCAGCGGGAAGAGTTTATTCTGCAACTGCTGAAACGTGACAATTATAGCGAAAGCGATTTTTGTGCCTGGGCCGCCCAGCTGCAGATAGATCTGCAAAAACCCAGAGTTGCCGCCGTGATAGAACTCGCCAAAGGCGAAAGCAAGGCCACAGATCTCAAGGAGATCCAGCGCTTACTCGAGTATCCCCAAAGGGACAACCTGGTGGCCATGACCGCCATGGATCAGTTGGTGATCCTCAAACCCGCCTTTCTCGATGGTCGCAGCTGGGATCCGGCGCTTGAGGATCTGCGAATCGAGAAATTGCTTGCCCGTTTGCCGGCCGACACCCAGGGCCGGCTCAAAATCGCGCTGGGGCATTTCTTTCCCGGTGAAGGCGGTATTCGGCGCTCCTATCAAACCGCGCTGGAAACCCTGAGATTGGGAAAGAAACGCGCGCCGGAAAAGACCAAATACCTCTATCAGGATCACGCGCTGGCGGTATTGTTGTCCGGGCTGGTTAATAGCTGGCGCGGTCAGGAACTGGCTGCGCCTTTTCGCAAACTGCAACAGCATGACAAAAAGGGCCTGTTGCTGCGTACACTGAGTGCCTATCTGCAACACTTCGGCGACCAGCAACAATGTGCCAAGGCCCTGTTTATCCATCGTAATACCCTGAGATACCGCCTGGAGCGTATCAGTGAAATCACCGGCATAGAACTGCAAAGCCTGGATGGATTACTGCAACTCTACCTGGGGGAAGTCCTCAGTCGCCTGGAACACAAATAATTGTGCATACGCACAAAAAACTCCCCTCTTTCAGGGGGGAATTCCGTATTTTCCCCTAAAGCCATCACGGCGCGGCAACTGGGATAATAATCGCCAGCCCGCCTTTGCGCCGGCGCCCCAACCCTACACAAATAACGACCCAATAAGGGACACTTATGAGCCTGGTACTAGTACTATTGGCGGTGATCATCTTTATTGTTATCGCCACCTCAACATTTAAACTACACCCCTTTTTGACGCTGTTGCTGGCGTCATTTATCGCCGCCTTCGGATTCGGCCTGCCCGCCGGGGAAATCGCCAAAACCATCAGTGGTGGTTTTGGAGGTATTCTTGGTTATATAGGGCTGGTGATAGTCCTGGGAACTATCATAGGCACAGTGCTGGAAAAGAGCGGCGCGGCCATCACCATGGCCGATGTGGTCATCAAGGTGCTCGGGCAGCGCTTCCCGACTCTGACAATGTCCATCATAGGTTATATCGTTTCCATCCCGGTGTTTTGTGACTCGGGCTTTGTGATCCTCAACAGCCTGAAACAGTCTCTGGCCAATAGAATGCAGGTTTCCAGCGTTGCCATGAGCGTCGCCCTGGCCACCGGCCTCTATGCTACCCACACCTTTGTGCCGCCTACTCCCGGCCCGATTGCCGCCGCCGGTAACCTGCAACTGGAAGCCAGCCTGGGGCTGGTGATTGCCGTCGGCATCCTGGTTTCTGCCGTTGCCGCCTTCGCAGGTTTGCTCTGGGCCAACCGCTTTATGAACACTGAGCCGGATGGCGAAGGCGCCGAAGAGCTCAAGGCTTCTGCCGAAGAATTTGAAACACTCAAGGCTGCTTATGGCAAGCTGCCAAGCCCCTTGGCGGCGTTCTCACCTATTTTTGTTCCTATTTTGCTGATCTGCCTTGGTTCTATCGCCGCCTTCCCTTCCAAGCCCATGGGTGAAGGCATGCTGTTCAGCCTGTTCCATTTCCTCGGCCAACCGCTCAACGCCTTGATGATAGGCCTGGGGCTGTCACTCTTGCTGCTCAAGGGCGACAACAAGGTCAAAGAGTTTTCCGATCGTATCTCACAGGGCCTGGCTGTTGCCGCCCCCATACTGCTGATTACCGGGGCCGGCGGCGCTTTTGGCGCTGTGATCAAAGCCACGCCTATCGGTGACTTTATCGGCACTTCACTGTCAGCTCTGGGTATAGGTATCTTTATGCCCTTCCTGGTGGCGGCGGCACTGAAGTCGGCTCAAGGCTCCTCCACTGTGGCGCTGGTAGCCACTTCGGCTCTGGTAGCCCCCATGTTGGGAGATATCGGCCTTGGCAGCGAAATGGGCCGGGTGCTGACCGTCATGGCCATAGGCGCCGGTGCCATGACAGTGTCCCACGCCAACGACAGCTTCTTCTGGGTGGTTACTCAGTTCAGCCGTATGAGCGTAGCCCAGGCCTATCGGGCTCAGACCATGGCGACCCTAATTCAGGGGATCACCGCCATCATCTTCGTCTGGCTGCTTAGCCTGGTTCTGCTCTAAACTCTTCCCTTGCTGCTGCCGGTTTCACCGGCAGCCCGTTGTACAGGAAATCAGATGAAAATAGTGATAGCACCGGATTCCTTCAAGGAAAGCCTGAGCGCCCTCGAAGTTGCCAATGAAATTGAAGCAGGCTTTAAACACAGGCTGCCGGATGCCGAGTACCTCAAAGTGCCGGTGGCCGACGGCGGCGAAGGCACAGTGCAATCTATGGTCGATGCGACCAATGGTCACCTGGTCGAGCTTGAAGTCTGTGGCCCACTCGGACAACCAGTGAAGGCCCATTACGGCATTCTGGGTACAGAAGGCACTCATGGCGCCAGAACTGCAGTTATCGAAATGGCGGCCGCCTCCGGGCTGCATCATGTCAGCCCGGCGCTTCGCAATCCAAGGCTCACCACCAGTTACGGCACCGGCGAGCTGATTGTCGATGCCATGGAACGTGGTATTCGCCACTTCATCATCGGCCTTGGCGGCAGTGCCACCAATGATGGCGGCGCCGGTATGGCCAAGGCGCTGGGCGCCAAACTATTGGATAGTGCCGGGCTGGAGATAGGCCCGGGCGGCGCGGCGCTCGTGGCCCTGGCAACACTGGACTGCAGCCAACTGCATCCGGCGCTCACTGACTGCCATTTTGAAGTGGCCTGTGATGTGGACAACCCTTTATGTGGCGAGCGCGGCGCTTCGGCGGTATTCGGGCCGCAAAAGGGAGCCACAGAGGAAATGGTCGCCGAGCTTGACGCCGCCCTCGGCCACTTTGCAGATATTCTGGTTCAGAGCGGCTTTGAAGATAAGCGCCTGCAAAGTGGCGCCGGCGCCGCCGGTGGCATGGGGCTTGGGGTAATGGCATTTCTGGGCGCCAAGCTGCGCCCCGGTATCGACATAGTCATGCAGGCCGTGGGGCTTGATGCCAAACTCGAAGGCGCCGCACTGGTTATCACCGGCGAAGGACGTATAGATGGACAAACCATCTATGGCAAGACGCCCATGGGAGTTTTGCGCCTGGCAAAGGCACGCAACATTCCCGTGATTGGTATTGCCGGCTGTTTGGGAGCGGGCTCAGAGCTGGTGTTGGAGCAGGGAATGAGCGCCATTTTTGATATCATTCCCTCAGCCTGCGACTTGCCCAAGGCGCTGGCCGAAGCCAGAACCAATCTGCAGCGCACCTCAAGCAATATCGCCGCTCTGCTGGCTCTGCAACTGAATAACGCCAATTGATTTTTCGCGGGCCAACCTCTGTGGCCCGCCGCTTTTTCGTTTCAGTTTCAACTTGTCTGACCGTAATCCTTGCAGTAAAGTGAGCTGCCATTTCAAGACCTGTGCAGACACAGGCAGATACAGTGTGAGACCAAAGCCCAATGACCGCCAGCAAGCAACGCCAGGCCACCGCCTCAGAAAACTCTCTGATGCGTATCTTTACCGTGCCCGAAGCACCGGAATCGACCCTGAGCCGCATAGAGCAGGCATTGTCTCAAGATCTCGCCGGTTTCCTGACCCAGAATATCGCCGCGCTGGAAAAGCCCCTGAGTGAAATCGAAAAAGATTTCCAGGCCTTTGAAATCCCGCGTCAACCCAGATTTGTTTCTGACTACACAGAAGAGATGATGCAGAATTTGGTGGCGCATTCAGTACACACCGCCGCCCCCAGCTTTATCGGCCATATGACATCGGCACTGCCCTACTTCGTGTTGCCCTTGTCGAAAATGATGGTGGGCCTGAATCAGAATCTGGTCAAAATCGAAACCTCCAAGGCCTTCACTCCCTTGGAGCGGCAGGTGCTGGGAATGATGCATCACCTCATTTATGGCGAAACCACCGACTTCTACCACCAGTGGATGCACAGCGCCAATCATGCTCTGGGAGCCTTCTGCTCCGGTGGCACTGTAGCCAATATCACCGCCCTATGGATTGCCCGTAACCAACTGCTCAAGGCTGACGATGAATTTCGCGGTATCAACCGCGAAGGCTTAGGCGCGGCGCTCTGCCATTACGGTTGGAAGGGCCTGGCGATACTGGTGTCCGAGCGCGGCCATTACTCCCTGGGCAAAGCCGCCGATCTGTTGGGCATTGGCCGGGATAACATAGTTTCAATCGCGACCGATGCCAACAATAAGGTCGATGTCGACGCCATGCGCGAGGCGGCCACCAAGCTGGCCAGGCAGGGCATCCGAGTCATGGCGATAGTCGGCGTCGCCGGCACCACAGAAACCGGTAACATAGACCCTCTGCCTGAGCTGGCCGAGTTGGCAACCGAGCTCAATTGCCACTTTCATGTTGATGCCGCCTGGGGCGGAGCCAGCTTGTTATCCAGCAAATATCGCCATCTGCTCAAAGGGATAGAAATGGCAGACTCAGTGACCATAGATGCCCATAAACAGATGTATGTTCCTATGGGTGCCGGTATGGTGCTGTTCAAACAGCCTGAACTGGCCCGGGCAATTGTGCATCATGCCGAATATATTTTGCGTAAAGGTTCCAAGGATTTGGGCAGCCAGACTCTGGAAGGTTCCCGTCCAGGAATGGCCATGCTGGTGCATGCCTGCATGCAGATAATCGGCAAGGAAGGCTATGAAATACTAATCAATAATTCGCTTGAAAAGGCCCGCTTCTTTGCCGGCTTGATTGAGCAACACAGCGAATTTGAACTGGTGAGTCCGCCCGAGTTGTGTCTGCTCACCTACCGTTGGTGCCCCTCTTGGGCACAAACCGCTCTGAACCGGCAATTGGCACAGGGCAATCTTGAAAAGGTCAAAGAGATCAATGGCATTCTTGATGACCTCACTCGTGCCATTCAGAAAAAACAACGTGAACAAGGCAAGTCTTTTGTGTCCCGCACCCGGATCCAACCCGCCCGATATCACAGAGAAACCGTGACTGTATTCCGGGTGGTGCTGGCCAACCCGCTGACCACAGACACCATACTGGCAGATGTATTAAACGAACAAACTGAGCTGGCAGCTTCTGAAACCGGGCTACTACAGGTGCTAAAGCAAGCCTGCTGCTAAAAAGGGGCGAACAAGTTTCATCTGTGCTCTGCGGCGTGACTTACAAACCCGTAAGCCACGCCCTTGGCAACCCACTATCGTATCTGTGGCATTCAAGGGCGCATCTGCGGCAAATCCTTAATCTCTATCTTGCCGCTCTGGGTTGACTTGAAAACTGCCGCTTAAATGAACACAGGCAATAAACTCTTTACTCTTCTAAAAATAAACATGTTTACTGCAAGTGCACTCATCTAAGGAAGGTGTGAACAAGTCCCATGTGTGCTGTGGGTCGGCTTACGGGCCTGGATGCAAGGCGTGGTTCGCAGCAAATGGCCCTAGTCCTTTGCAAGAAACTCAACATAGCAGACAGGTCTGTAAGCCACACCTGGATTGCCCACTGCTTATATTTCACCTTCTCATGCCACGGGCTTTCTCAGGCTCCACTCTATCAACTTGGCTCTGACCAAACGTTGCGAAAACTGCTGCGGATCAAGAACCCAGTTAGTAGCGATTTCCCGAACATTCGCACCATCCGGATAACATCCCCCTGTAGACAAACCATTAATATAACAACGTTTAGCGGCTTGTACCTCTGCCTCAGTGGGTTCACCCGCCGAGATGTAGCTTTGGTCATATTCATAGAGCCCGTCATGATACACAGCATATTTTCTTGTTACCTGACCGTTTTCCGCCATAAACCAAAAATTGTATATACCTCCTTGATGGTCACCGAAGCCATAAGTTTTTCCAAATCTCTGGCTTAACCTGGCAGCGAATTCTGAAAGATTGCGTAGGCATTCATCCAGCATTTCCATACTGTCCCTGAGGCCATATTGCCGGAACGGCAAGCCCCAACCACCAAGGTAGATAAGTGGTAGTGTTCATAAATCTGTGTCATTTGAGTAATATACACCCAAAAGGATATTCA
>NZ_NIJM01000059.1 GCF_002836945.1 Shewanella chilikensis | reverse complement strand
TGATGGGAAACGGGATAGAGCCTATCCACGTGCGTTAAAAATGAGTAAAAACAAGTATCCCATTAAGCCTAAGAAAAATGCCGTTCACACTAAGTGAACGGCATTAACCCCAGAGGTTGCTTTTTTGTTTGAGGTTATATTTTGACGTTTAAGAACTGATAAAAAAGCCCCGTCAAAATGACGGGGCTAAGCCGTAAGGGAGGATCGGCGTTTTATCAGAACTTCTGATTAATGGTCACAAACCAAGTGCGGCCCAGTACGTCGTACAAACCAGTGTTGACATCACGATAACCATCGTAGCTATACCAAGTTGGCGCTTCTTCATCGAACAGGTTATTTACACCCAAAGTGACAGAACCATTCCAGTTATGAGCATAAGTTAGCTGAACGTTATGCTTGAAGTAGCTGGACACATCAATCAAGTCATCATTCTTATAGATATCAGCTCCTGAATCCTGACTGCCTATGTAATAGGTAGTCCAAGCAGCACTCCAGTTATCACGGGTCCAGTTAACCGATGCACTGCCACGCCACTGTGGAAGATCCTGTAGACCGGCTTCATCGAAGAAGTCAGACTCAGCATCGGCCTTGGTCTTGTAATCCAACACATGAGTCATTTCCAGCTTCAGACGGAAATCACCGAAATCAGTTTCCTGGTTGTAGCTGGTGACAAAGTCAAAGCCGGAAGTTTCCAGGGCACTCAGGTTACGATACTGGCTGTGAATGGTCTCAATCTTGCCATCACTGCCACGAACTATGTATTGAGAACCACCATTGGCAATTTCTTCACGGATCAAATCGTCAACATCGACCACTTCAATCTTGTTGTCGTAGCTGATGTCATAATATGAAGTCTCAATACTCCAATCGTCAGTCACGTTCCAGACAAAGCCCAGAGTCAGGGATTCACCTTCTTCTGCATCCAGGTTGGGGTTACCGCCGTAGAAAGTTTTATGCTGTTGGTTATTGGCACAATAGTTTTCATCTGAATTATCGGCACACCACAGAGAATCAAGCGCGTATTCAAAGCTCAATGCTTCACCGGCAAACATTTCGCCCATATTCGGGGCTCGGAAAGACTCACCCCAGCTGGCACGCAACAACAGGGAATCAACCGGACGCCAGCTGGCAGAAAGCTTAGGTACGACTGAATCAAAAGTAGAAGATACATGGCCAGAAGCTATGTTGCCCTCCTGCTCGTAACGCTCATAACGCAGCGCGGCTGACAAGTCGATATTGTACGGCAATGAAGATTGCAGCTCTACGTAGCCTGAGCTACGATCCCGGGTTGCATCAACATCATCACCACCTGAACCACCTGAGATAATACCGGCAGCTGATTGCGGATCACTCAGCTGTACGAACTCAATCATTTCATACTCGGCACCGACAACCGCGGCCAAAGTAACGCCATTGCCTTCATACAGCATGCCGGACAGCAAACCATCAAATTGGGTGCTGTTGAATTGTGCCTGATACACACCTGTGTGGGCCGCTTGACCATAAAGATCGGTCATCTGAGCATTCCAATCCTCATAGCTCATGCCTGTAGTATTGAAGATGTCGTACTCACCAGAATCAATCAGATCCTGAACGATATTATCGTTGATCAGGTTGTAGTTGAATGAGTCAGTGGTTGAGCGGGTATGCTGGGCATTGATTTCCCAGTCGATGCCATTGCCCACATCCCAATAACCCACCAAACCGGCCAGGAAGTCGATTGAGTTGGTTTCAGTGGTGGTATCCCGCGGACCAATCTGTGCCGATCTCATATAAAGAGTAAGATCTTTATCGATAGGGTTCAGCGGATTATCGGCGTCCATTACCGGCTGATTTGTTGAAACCGGAGTCCCCGCGTAACGGGTATTCGTTTCACTCAGGCTGGCAGAAGCGCGGCCACGGAATTGAATATCATCGGTCAGCTGATAATTGAAGTTTGACAGAATACTGTTGCGGTTCACATTACCAAACAGTTTGGTCACAGAGCCTGGATCATACAGGCAGCGTGAAGCGGCTTCCTGGGTTGCATCAGTCTGAGCACAGGTATCGGCGTTATAGTAGAAGTCATATATCTCCTCTCCCTTCTCATTCAAGACTCCGGTATTGTAGTAACCGCTGGGTGAAGGGCTGTAAGAGCTGCCGTTATTCAAGAACCAGTCGGCACCGCCTTCGTCCCATATGTGGCGATCATAAACAGAAGTGGCATCATAATGCTCGAACGTCAGGGTGATATTGCCCTTATCTGTGCTAAAACCAGCGGCCACGGAAAAGCGTGAAGAATCACCGCCTTCCACATCCGGAGATTCGCCGGTGTAGTTCAGCTCAACACCTTCAAAGTCTTTCTTGGTAATAATGTTAATTACCCCGGCAACCGCATCTGAACCGTAAACCGCCGAGGCACCATCACGCAGTATCTCGATTCGCTCAACAATCGCCATGGGGATGCTGGAAGTATCGGCAACGGTTCCTGAGCTTGAGCTGGTACCTGGCATGCGACGACCATCAAGCAGAATAAGCGTTGCCTGAGACCCCAAGCCACGCAGGTTTACATCACTGGTGGCACTGGCTCCGGCACCATAACCGGACATACCCCGCCAGGAACCAAAACTGTTAATGCTGGAGTTATTCAATACATCGGCAACCGAAGTTTCCCCGGTAACCTTAAGATCGGCTGCAGTAATAACAGTCACAGGTGAAGCCGTTTCCATATCCACTTGCTTGATACGTGAACCTGTTACCTCGATCCGCTCAACTTTGCCTTCTTTTGCTTCCTCAGCAGTGGCATATCCGCTGAATGCAATTCCCGTAACTGCCGCAGCAAGTAAACCGCGACGAACTGCCTTTGCAGTTAAACTGATGGAACTCATACTTGTCTCCCTGATGTTTCTTTTGTGAGAAATATCTGATTATTTTTGTTTTAAAATTTGCAAGCATATTGCAATGCTTACGATGATATTCCACAAATAAAACAATTTGGTCAACATTAAAAACCACCAAAACAACTAGGCAACAACAAATTGATACAGATAATTACGCAGGCATTCAACAGCATTAGATTTAATCAATAAAAATCAGCAAGATAGCTACCAAAAGGCCAAGTTGATACATATTGATACTTGAGTTTTCAAATAGTTAAAAATATTACTTCAATGAAATAATCTGGCACAACAAACAAAAATAACAAATTAATCGCCAAGAGAAGAAATATAACAACAAAACAACATATGAATTAAAACGTATCGAATATAGTCCTTATTTACTAAAAGCAGGCATAAAAAAACCGGCTTAAACTAAGCCGGTTTTTAAATTTAAATATGATTAGAAGGTAAACTCTACCCCTGCATAATATTCACGTCCGATAACGTTATAATAGGCTCTTGGGTAATGAGGCCAGCTGGACTGGGTGTAATCGATCTCAGGGCCTGAATCAAACAGGTTGTTGATACCTGCCGAAACCTTAAGATTGTCATAGATGAAGTAACTGGCAGCCAGGTTGACCTCCACATGACTGTCAACTTTCACTGAGTACTGGCTATCTAGGCCATTTTCAACAAAGTAGTCCATCCGCTCACCGTTCATGCTGTCGATATATTTGAACAGAAGGTTGGTGGAGAAGTCGTTGTAAGACCATCCCAGGTTCAGGTTGGCACGCAGCTGAGGCGCAGAACCTTCACCATCGATAAGATCCAGCTCTTCAGAATCCGGAGTCAGCTTTTCCTTCCAACGGGTCAGATAAGTCCCTTCCAGGCGGCTGCTGAATTCACCATAGCTCTCGGTTTCATAGCGATAGCCCAAGGAGAAGTCGATACCGGCAGTCTCACGGGAAGACATATTCATCGCCTGGGTGTTCACTTTCAGCAACTTACCTTCACTGTCGCGAATGATTTTATCGGCAAAGGCATCGGCGTGATCCAAAATGTACTGTGCACTTGGGTCATTCACCAGATTATCGATTTCAACCATCCAGTAATCTACCGTCAGGTTGATACCTTCGTAGTCCCAAACCAGACCCAGGTTGTAGTTTTTACCCTCTTCGGCTTCCAACTCTGGGTTGGCACCGATAGCAATAGGTAAAGACTCAATCTTGTCACATTCGTCATAGGCTTCGCAGCGCGGAGTATCGATAACAGTGCTGTAGCCAGTGGTGGGATCGCCAAACAAACGCTGCATATCCGGTGCGCGGAAGGTCTCGGCATACAAAGCACGCAGCATCAGGCTATCGATTGGACGGTATTCCAGTGACACTTGCGGAGTAAACTGACCACCAACATCAGACTCATCATCATAGTAGTCATAACGTCCGGCCAATGTCATGGTCAACTGATCCAAGAGTGGCAAGGCCAGTTCGGCATAGGCAGCATACTGTTCACGTTCACCTTCGGCGCTGCTGCCCCCCTTGCCTATAACGCCACCGTTGGAGGTGAAGCTGTCAGATTTATCGTAGAACCACTCCTTGCTGTACTCAAGGCCCACGGCGTAAGCGGCTGTGCCACCGGCTAGTTGGAACGCATCGCCATTGATGCCGGCGCTAAAGCTGGACAGAGTAGATTGTCCCTTCTTGTTACCTTCATAGTTCAGCAGCGCCGCATCTTCAGGAGAGATCACATCCATCAAAGACTTGCCGTTTTCGCCTGAGGTCAGATAGTCAAACATAGCCTGATGAGTCGGCGAGCCTGAGCTGCGGGATTCCACTGTCTGACGCGCAATAGACCAGGAAGTATCATACTCGATACTGTCGGTCAAAAAGCCTTTGGCACCTATGATGAAAGAGAAGTTATTGGTTTCAAAGTCAGAGGTACGTGGCCCCAGCTCACTCATACGGCGGGTGTAGAAGTAATCGCCATCTGCAGCATTGGCAAAGTCACCGCCGAATGCGGTGTCCTTTTTGAAGGTCTGGGACATACCCTTGTCTTTATTGGCAATGGTTACGCTGTCGCCGGCTACATTGAACATGAAGTCATTGCCCACTGTCGCAGACTCAATCTCGGTAAAAGTCGAGGAGTGGGTGTAATCGATGCGGGAATACAGCTGATGATCCGCATTCAGCTCCTTGGTGAGGTTGATCATGGTGGAGTAACGCTTCTGCTCCGGCAGGAAATCCCGCTGCTTGGAGCGGTCGAAACCACAGCGACCATTTTCCATCACCACATAACCACGGGCCTCACACTCGGCCGGTGACAAGGTCTTTTCCAGTTCAGTTTTGTTGTTGCCAAGATCCTGCACCAGGTTGGCGCCATAGGAGCTGTAACCCGAGTATGGCTGACCGTCGACAATATCTGTGCCCCACTCTGGGCGATCTGTTCCTTTCAGCGCCGTTCTGTCTTCATATTCGGCAAAGAAAGTCAGGTTGGCCGTGTCACTGCTGACACCTGTCATAAAGGAGAACTGGTTGTTCCGCAGGCCACCTTCATCCGTATCGGAGAAACGATACTTGAAGGTGGTCTGTTCAACATCTTTCTTAAGAATGATGTTAATAACCCCACCCATGGCATCTGAGCCATAAATCGCCGAAGCACCCGTAGTCAGGATTTCGATACGCTCAATCGCGCCCAGTGGGATATTGGCCGTATCCACAAAGCTGTCTGTACCACCGGCACCAAAAGGATACTTAGGCACCCGCTTACCGTTGATTAGGGTCAATACCCGACCGGCCCCCACGCCACGCAGGTTGACCGATGATGCCGCAGGAGTAAAACCATGGACTTCCTGCTGGGTCATGGAACCACCTGAGTTTTGTGACAGGTTACCCAGCACATCCTGAACCGAGTTGAAGCCGCCTTTTTCAATATCAGCAGCGCTCATTACCACGATGGGGGAAGCATTCTCCATATCGGTGCGTTTAATACGGGAACCCGTGACTTCAATACGTTCGACTTGTTCAGTGGCTTGAGCCTCATCGGCAGCGTAAGCCATTGTAGGGATTGATGTGGAAACAAAAGCAAACAGACTAAAGCGGATAGCCTTAGCGACGGCAGTCTGCGTTGACATATTCTCATTCCTTTTACAAAGCACGGTGGCAGGGAGGGAACACCGTGTTCTTATTCTATGTAATACTCAGCCCCCCAAACGAGAAACATACCAATAACAGCAATATTATCAATCACTTAAATGATAACAATATGTTTATACCTGGTTTAATTTGTAAAACACAAGCATCTTATCAATTAAGATCTAATGATGATTTTACAGGATCCATGCCGGGTTCCGTGAATTCGTATCATTTTGTATCGATACAAATCCGTTACAAAGATTATTTTTTAACCTGTTGTTAGAACGACGCTTTTAATAAAAAATGCGATATAGGTCGCATTTTCAATTCATACAAAAATCAAACAAAAAGGGAGCCAATTGGCTCCCTTTTGTCTATTTGCTGTTAATTAACGAGTGCGAGGACACAGCTCATCGGCAGCAAAGAAATAAGCGATTTCACGCTCGGCTGAAGCCAGGGCGTCAGAACCGTGAACAGCGTTCTCATCGATGCTGTCAGCAAAGTCAGCGCGCAGAGTACCACGGGCAGCTTCTGCTGGGTTGGTAGCACCCATGATTTCGCGGTTAGCCAGAACGGCGTTTTCACCTTCCAGAACTTGAACCATGATAGGACCAGAAGTCATGAAAGAAACCAGAGCACCAAAGAAAGGACGCTCGCTGTGCTCAGCGTAGAAACCTTCGGCTTGTTCTTTGGTCAGGTGAACCATTTTGGCGGCAACAATTTTCAGGCCGGCAGTTTCAAAACGGTTGTAGATAGCACCTATGTGGTTCTTGGCTACCGCATCAGGCTTAATGATAGAAAAAGTACGTTCGATCGCCATGACTAGATTCCTTAATCAGCGAGTTTAAAAATTCGCGCGGATTATACGAAATAATCGCGTCAAATCCTAATCTTATCTGATAAGCCCTTCAGTAAAAGCTATGATACAAGCCAGGTAATTCTCGGTTCAGTGCCTATGCTTGAGCCACAAATAGCCGAGACCGAGACAAATAAGCAACAGCAACAAAGGCATAAACGGCGGTAAATGATGAAAAAAACCTATGCCACCGTGTCCTGAATGCGCAAGCACGGCCGGGGCAAATAATCCAAAACTACAGGCGAAAATACGTGTCATGACTCACCTCCGGAAAATCTGGGTTCAACAATTTATTAACCGAATAAATATAGTTGACTCCAGATGGTGATAATTTGACCGGGATCAGCTTTCAGCCAGCGAACGCTACTTTTCTTCTATCCAACATTGCTGCACGGCTTCGAGGATTTTCTCGCTGCAGTGTTTGGGATCATCATCGAAGGCTTCCAACGCCAATATCCACTCGTAAAGCTCAGGGAAATGCAGTTGCTGCGGATCCACATCGGGATGTGCTTCCAGCAGCTCCAAAGCCAAGTCCAATGAATCTATCCACTTGAGTCCCATAGTTACTCCTGCATCAGATAAGAATTGACTTTGAGTATAGCGCCGCAGAAGAAGGCTTTATAGCATTGATTAACACTTTTCCATTAGCGAAATCAGGCTTCACTGGGCGCCTTACTCTTGCGCTTCTGCTTGGCAATAAACTCTATGATGGCGCCGGCAACATCTTTGCCGGTAGCGGCTTCAATACCCTCTAACCCGGGTGAAGAATTGACCTCCATCACCACAGGCCCATGGTTGGAGCGCAAAATATCGACACCGGCGACATTCAACCCCATGGTTTTGGCGGCACGCACCGCGATTGAACGCTCCTCCGGAGACAACTTTACCAAGGTTGCCGTGCCGCCCCGGTGCAAGTTGGAGCGAAACTCTCCCGGCAGAGCCTGGCGCTTCATCGCAGCAATCACCTTTTCACCAAGGACAAAACAGCGGATATCGGCTCCTTGAGCCTCCTTGATATATTCCTGCACCATGATGTTGGCCTTAAGACCCATAAAGGCCTCAATCACACTCTCGGCCGCCTTACGGGTTTCGGCCAGTACCACACCTATACCTTGAGTACCTTCCAAAAGTTTAATCACTAAGGGAGCACCACCGACCATGTCGATAAGATCCGGAATATCGCTGGGCTTATTGGCAAAACCTGTCACTGGCAGTCCTATGCCTTTGCGGGACAATAACTGCATGGAGCGCAGCTTATCCCTCGAGCGAGAGATCCCCATGGAGCTATTGAGTGTATAGGTAGCCATCATTTCGAACTGACGCACCACAGCCGTGCCGTAGAAGGTAATGCCGGCGCCTATTCTCGGGATCACCGCATCGAAGGGCGGCAACTCAACGCCCCCGATATGGATACTGGACTGCTGCATGCTGATATTCATGTAGCATTCCAGTGGATTGATCACCTGCACCTGATAACCCCGTTCTTGGGCGGCCTCCACCAAACGGCGTGTGGAATATAAGGTTTTGTTCTGTGACAAAATTGCAATCTGCATCCCGGTCAGTATCCCGAAGAGTGAAAAAGACAGCGCATCATACGCCTGCCGTGTTGGAAATCAATCTCTGCATGCCAAGCATAGCAATAAAAAACCGGCCTCTTGAGGCCGGTTTTCAAACGATATCAGCACTTAGGGAAGGTGCCTTGAACGCCCATTACTGTGCAAGCCACTCTCTACAAAAGAGAAGGCCACAAGGACCTGTTCTAACCTTCCCTAGCCTTCACTGACCATGTTGACTGTGTATTTGGGGATTTCCACCACCATATCGGTTTCAACCACCTTGGCCTGACAAGACAGACGGCTCTCTGGCTCCAGGCCCCAGGCCTTGTCCAGCATGTCGTCTTCCAGATCATCGCTGGGCTCGAGATCATCGAAGCCTTCACGCACTATCACGTGGCAGGTGGTACAAGCACAGGATTTCTCGCAGGCATGTTCTATGTTGATGCCGTTTTTCAGCGCGACATCCAAAATGGATTCACCCACCTCTGCCTCCACCACGGCGCCTTCTGGACACAGTTCTTCATGGGGCAAAAATACTATCTGTGGCATAGTCTCACCTATATGTTATCGACCGACTGACCCTTCAGCGCGGTCCGAATCGAATTGTCCATGCGTCTGGCGGCAAACTCCTGGGTCTGCGCATCCACCGCTTCTATCGCCGCCTTGATGGCATCAACATCGCCATTGGCAGCAGTTTCATTCAAGTCAGCCATGGCGCGGTCAACCAAAACGCGTTCCTCCTGGCTAAGCAAATCGCCATCTTTCGCCAGTGCCGAGTGCAGCGATTCCAGTACTCTGGCTGCCTCCACTCGCTGCTCGGTGAGCATTCTCAGCTCAATATCCTCTTTGGCGTTCTGCATCGAATCTTTGAGCATTCCGGCAATTTCAGTATCACTCAGGCCGAAGGAAGGTTTAACCTGGATGCTGGATTGCACCCCGGTCGACTTCTCCATGGCAGTGACACTGAGCAAGCCATCGGCATCGACCTGGAAGGTCACCCGAATATGCGCGGCACCAGCGGCCAATGGTGGAATGCCCTTAAGGGTAAAGCGCGCCAGAGAGCGGCAATCGGCGACCAGCTCACGTTCACCTTGCACCACATGAAACGCCATGGCGCTCTGACCGTCTTTGAAGGTGGTGAATTCCTGGGCTCTGGCCACCGGAATTGTGGTATTGCGCGGGATCACCTTCTCCACCAAACCGCCCATGGTTTCAATGCCGAGCGACAGTGGGATCACATCCAGCAGCAAAAGATCCGAGTCAGGCTTGTTACCCACCAAAATATCGGCCTGTACCGCTGCACCTATGGCAACCACGCGATCCGGGTCAATCGATGTCAGCGGCGCCTTGCCAAAGAATTCGCCGACCATTTCCCGCACCAGAGGCACACGGGTAGAGCCACCAACCATCACAGTTTCCAGCACCTCGTCAGCATCCACTCCGGCGTCGCGCAAAGCCTTGCGGCAACCTTGAATGGTTTTCTTCACCAGTGTGTTTATCAACTGGTCAAACTCACTGCGACTCACTTCGGCTTCACGCTCAGTGCCGTCTTGCAGTGTCAGCTTAGCAATAGTGCTGTCGCTATCGGTCAACGCCTCTTTTACCCGCCGGGCTTCCATCAGCAACTGCCGCGCTTCCTGGCTGGAAAGCGACTCCAGCGCCATGCGTTCACGCAGTAAGCCTTGCAGCAGTTCATCAAAGTCATCACCACCCAGGCGGGAATCGCCACCGGTTGCAAGTACCTCAAACACGCCGCGGTTGAGACGCAAAATAGAGATATCAAAGGTGCCGCCGCCCAAGTCATAGACGGCAATGACGCCTTCCTGACCCGAGTCCAGGCCATAGGCGATGGCGGCCGCCGTTGGCTCATTGAGCAGGCGTAACACCTTGATACCAAGCAAGGCTGCCGCATCTTTGGTTCCCTGACGCTGGGCATCATCAAAATAAGCTGGCACTGTGATAACCACGCCTTCCAATGGGCCACCCAGAGTGGACTCGGCGCGGGCAATCAGGGGGCGCAAAACCTCGGCAGACACCTGAACCGGATTCATTTTACCTGCGCGGGTAACAAACAATGGCAGGCCGTTTTCACTGGCCTCAAACTGATAGGGGAAAGCTTGCGCACCGCTTTGTACATCGGCCAAAGAACGGCCCATGAAGCGCTTCACCGACACTATGGTGTTTTCAGGATCCTTGGCCGAATCGGCCAGGGCATCGTGACCTACTCGGACGCCCTGCTCGCCATAGTGCACCACAGATGGCAATGAATGCCGACCTTGCTCGTCGGCCAGTGTACTGGTCTCGCCGCTGCGAACCGCAGCAACCAGGGAGTTGGTGGTCCCCAAATCTATCCCGGCGGCTAATCTGTGTTGGTGAGGAGCGGCCATTTGGCCGGGTTCAGCAATCTGCAAAAGTGCCATAGTCTTCCATCTTGTGTTTAAAAAGTTGGCTCAATCAGAAATTGAGCCAACTGTAGGAATATGCTTTAAGGCCGAAAGCGAATTCAGTCGAACAGCGCATCCTGGGCCCGCTGCAGTTCATCCTGCAATTTTGCCATAAACTTCAACTTACGGACTTGATCTGCCGCGGCTATTGCATCGGCCTCTTTGGAACTGTGAAGTTGGTTGCGCAGCAGCTCTGTCTCTTGCTTACGATAAGCCGCGAATGAAGCATCTAGCTCATCGATATCGCTCTGGGCATCGCCGCTCTGGCCTATTTCCTCCAGCGCTTCACGCCATTCCATCTGCTGCATCAAAAAGGCGGTGTCTTTAACCGTGGTGGTTTCGTGACTGATATCCACACCTTTGAGCGCCAACATATGTTCGGCTCTACGGATAGGGTCTTTCAGGGTCTGAAAGGCATCGTTGATCTGGGCAGTGCGGGAAATGGCCAACAGCTTTTGCTGTTCACTGGCGTTGGCAAATTTGTCGGGATGCACCGCCCGCTGCAGCTCGCGGTAGCGACTGGCCAGCTCGGCGGTGTCCACATCAAAGGAGGGAGTTAAATCAAACAGCTCGAAATAATTCATATACTCTCAGGGCGGCGGTGGAACTCAAACCGTGAAGCTCTCACCGCAACCGCACTCACCTTTGGCGTTAGGGTTATTGAATTTAAAGCCTTCGTTGAGTCCTTCCTTGACAAAGTCCAGCTCGATCCCTTGAAGATAGATGAAGCTCTTGGCATCTATGATGATGTTGACACCATCTATGTTGTATACCTCATCATCTTCATTGAGTTCGTCGACAAATTCCAGAACGTAAGCCATCCCGCTGCAGCCTGAAGTCTTGAGCCCCAAACGCAAACCTATACCTTTTCCTCTGTTGCTCAGGAAGGCACGGACACGCTCGGCGGCGGCAGGCGTCATAGTAATAGCCATCTTAACTCCTGGCGTTATTTATCTTGCTTGGACTTGTACTCTTCCAGAGCCGCCTTGATGGCGTCTTCGGCCAGAATCGAACAGTGGATCTTCACAGGTGGCAGAGCCAACTCTTCTGCAATATCCGTGTTCTTGATGGCGGCCGCTTCCTCAATGGATTTGCCTTTAACCCATTCGGTCACCAAAGAGCTTGATGCGATGGCGCTGCCACAACCGTAAGTCTTGAAGCGAGCGTCTTCAATGATGCCCTGGTCGTCAATCTTGAGCTGCAGTTTCATCACGTCACCACAGGCGGGCGCACCCACCATACCTGTTACTACGGATGGGTCGTTCTTGTCGAAAGAACCTACGTTACGCGGGTTCTCGTAATGATCTATCACTTTTTCACTGTAAGCCATGATACTGCTCCAAATTCATCTATCCGCGGGGATCAGTGGTGTGCCCACTGCACCTGGTTGAGGTCTACACCATCTTTGAACATTTCCCAAAGTGGTGACATTTCTCTCAGTTTGCCAATAGAGTTTCTAATGGTTTCGATTGCGTAATCTATCTCTTCTTCAGAAGTGAAACGACCTATGGAGAAACGGATTGAGCTGTGCGCCATTTCGTCGTTCAGTCCCAGGGCACGCAACACATAGCTGGGCTCAAGACTGGCAGAAGTACAGGCAGAGCCGGAAGATACGGCCAGGTCCTTGAGCGCCATCATCAGCGACTCGCCTTCCACATAGTTAAAGCTGACGTTCAAGCTGCCGCAAGCACGCTGATCCATATCACCATTGAGATAGGTTTCTTCGATATCTTTGATACCGTTCCACAACTTGTCGCGCAGATAGCGAATACGTTCGTTATCTTTTTCCATATCGGCTTTGGCAATGGCCGCCGCTTCGCCCATACCCACAATTTGGTGAGTCGCCAGGGTGCCGCTGCGCATACCACGCTCATGACCACCGCCGTGCATCTGGGCTTCCAGACGAATACGAGGCTTACGGCGTACATACAGGGCGCCTATGCCTTTGGGGCCATACATCTTGTGACCCGAGATAGACATGAGATCGACCTTGGTCTTTTGAATATCGATAGGCAGCTTACCGGCACTCTGGGCTGCATCCACATGGAAGATGATGCCTTTGCTGCGGCACAGCTCGCCGATGGCATCGATATCGTGGATCACGCCAATCTCGTTGTTAACATGCATGATGCTGACAAGAATGGTGTCGTCGCGCATGGCCGCTTCCAGGCGCTCCATAGGAATAATACCGTTGGCCGCAGGCTCCAGGTAAGTGACCTCGAAACCTTCACGTTCCAGCTGACGGCAGGTATCCAGTACGGCCTTGTGCTCTGTCTTGCTGGTGATGATGTGCTTACCCTTCTTCTGGTAGAAGTGGGCAACACCTTTGATAGCCAGGTTGTCAGATTCGGTAGCGCCTGAGGTGAACACAATTTCACGGGGATCAGCATTGATCAGCTCCGCGACCTGGTTACGGGCGATATCCACCGCTTCTTCGGCCTGCCAGCCGTAGCGGTGTGAACGGGATGCGGGGTTACCGAATACACCGTCCATTGTCATGTACTGTACCATTTTGTCTGCAACCCGGGGGTCTACAGGCGTTGTTGCGGCATAATCCAAATAGATAGGAAGCTTCATTACACACTCCGTACTTCGCAGTCTCGGCCGAGGCTACATACAACGTACATTATTCGTTTTTATATCCAACAGAGGATCAGCTCAAGCGCTGACTCTCTGCTCCTGCTGCATCTTGTCTTGCTTTACCGAGATAAACTGCACATCCCGTTTCTGCATCAGTGCAGCAAGGCTGATGCCATTTAAAAAGTCAGAAATCTGTTTGCTCAGGTCACCCCAGAGCGAATGCGTCAGACAGCGGGTGCCACTTTGGCAATTCCCCTGGCCTTGACAGCGGGTGGCATCGACAGATTCATCTACCGCATGTACCACCATGCCCACCGAGATGTCATTGGCTTCCAATCCGAGGCGATAACCGCCACCGGGACCGCGCACACTGGCGACCAAGCCCTGCTTTCTCAGTTTGGCAAAGAGTTGTTCTAGGTAAGAAAGGGAAATCCCCTGGCGCTCTGAAATATCTGCCAGCGGTACCGGCCCCTGCGCCGAATGTATGGCCACGTCCAGCATGGCTGTCACTGCGTAGCGACCCTTAGATGTAAGTTTCATAAAACGACCACGGCTCCCAAACAGGTATGTGGGAATTTCAACATACCCGAGCAATTTAGTCAAGTATAAATCCTACTTGTTTACTCGGGTATTGTGGTTCATAAATCAGGTTGAATACCCTGTCTGCTTGGTGGGGTATTTAACCTTTTTCGCCACGATTATTCAATGGCAAAAGCCGATAAAATGGTCATCGAGTATCAGATAATGGGATCAAACTCATCCATTGACTGTTGCCGCTTTTGTGCCGCAGCAGTTTCAGCATCACTGAACTCGCCCACATCCAACTCAGGCAGACGTTCAGTGCAGACACTGCCGCCCATTTTCTGAACCGCATGACAAACTTCCTGTACTTTGGAATCCATCAAATGCATATGATCCAACATCTGGCCTATGGCATTGGCAACAGGGTCTGGATTATCGGGAGAAACGGCGTAAGCATCGAAACCGTATTTCTTGGCCATGGCACTGCGGCGCTCACTGGTTTCCTTGGATTGAGCCGATGCGACTGTCACAGCTCGGCCAGGAATACCCACAACGGTAGTGTCCTTGGGCACGTCTTTAACCACCACAGAGTTGGAACCAACCCGAGCCCTATCATGCATGGTAATGGGGCCCAGCACCTTAGCTCCGGCACCTATGACCACGTTATTGCCCAAGGTCGGATGGCGTTTGCCGGCTTGCCAGGTGGTGCCCCCCAGTGTCACCCCGTGATAAAGAGTGCAGTCATCACCAATCTCGGCCGTTTCGCCAATCACGACTCCCATGCCATGGTCAATAAAAAACCGCCTACCTATGGTTGCCCCCGGGTGTATTTCCACCCCTGTGAGCCAACGGGAAAAAGTGGACAGACAACGCGCCAGAAAACACCAATTGGCCTTCCACAGTTTATGGCTGATACGGTGCAGCCAAATAGCCTGCATTCCCGGATAGTTGAGCAATATCTCCAATGTGCCCCGCGCGGCAGGATCCCTGTGATAAATGGATCCTATGTCCTCTTTCAGTCTGGCTATCACACCCATCTTGATTCCTCGGATTACTCTTCTTTACTGTCGACCTTTTTTTCTACCGATGTCAGGATCCCGCGCAGTATGTTCATCTCCTGCGTTTCGATTCTGGCCCGGGTAAACAGGCGCCTCAGCTTAATCATCACCTGTCCCGGATGATTCTTGATAATAAAGCCGGTTTTTTGCAGTGTCCGTTCCAAATGTTCAAAGAAACGCTCATGATCTTCACTGCTGGGATACTCGGCCAGTTCCTGCTCGACTTGTTGATGTTTCTCCAGCCATGCCACCCGTGTTTCATAACAGATAAGCTGCACAGCCTGAGCCAGATTGAGTGAGCTGTATTCCGGGTTGGCAGGGATACACACATGATAGTGGCATTTTTGCAACTCTTCGTTGCTTAAGCCATGGCTTTCACGGCCAAAGACAATAGCAACAGGCCCCTGGCAACTTTCAAGCGCCAATTTGCTGCCCGCTTCACGGGGTTCAAGCACGGGCCAGTCGAGTGTGCGGCTGCGGGCACTGGTGGCAATCACCAGACTACAGTCTTTAATTGCCTCTTCCAGGCTGTCGACCTTGACCAGATGCTTGAGAATATCAGAGGCGCCGGCGGCAAGCGCAATGGACTGACCGTCTGGTTCAACTTTGGGCTCCGCCAGATAAAGGTTGGATAATCCCATGGTTTTCATGGCCCTGGCCACAGAACCTATATTGCCGGGATGCGTGGTACCTACCAGGACGACACGAATATTGGAGAGCATGGAACAACTTCAAAAATAAAAAAATCAGGAGGCGGATGGTACCACAGGCATATTTTTTTGCTTATAGAAAAATCGCCATTTGATATCAGCGTCAACTAGGATATAATCTGCGCCGAATTTTTGTCCGTTCTTTAACATCCAGGGGATTGCAATGCATCCGATGCTGACTATTGCCGTGCGCGCTGCTCGCGCTGCAGGCCAAACTATTATGCGTGCCTACACCGAACTCGACCGTATTGAGGTCGATGCCAAAGGTGTCAACGATTTTGTGACCAGTGTAGACAAGGAAGCAGAAGCAGCAATTATCTATCAGATCCGCAAGTCCTATCCAGACCACAGTATAGTGGGTGAGGAAAATGGCGAAAACCGCGGCACCAACCAAGATTATCTGTGGATTGTTGATCCTCTGGACGGCACCAATAACTTTGTTAATGGTGTACCTCACTTCGCCGTCTCTATCGCCATGCAGTACAAGGGCAAAACTGAAGTTGCCGTTGTCTATGATCCCGTTCGCGATGAACTATTCAGCGCCGTCCGCGGTAAAGGGGCCAAGCTGAATGATTTCCGTCTGCGAGTAAACAATGTCAACGATCTGGGTGGAAGCCTGGTTGCCACAGGATTCCCTTTCAAGGCTCGTCAGCACACCGAAACTTATATGAAGCTGTTTGGCGAAGCTTTCTCTCTGAGTGCCGACTTACGCCGCGCCGGCTCTGCCGCACTGGATCTGGCTTATGTAGCCGCCGGTCGTGTAGACGCCTTCTTCGAACTGGGCCTCAAGCCTTGGGATATCGCCGCCGGCGATCTGATTGTTCGTGAAGCCGGTGGTACAGTTACCGACTTCAGTGGTGGCCACAACTACCTGCTCTCCGGCCATATCGTTGCCGGCGCACCTAAAGCCACCAGCCTGCTGGTCAAACGCTTCCGTCCCCTGTTGAGCGACGCTCTGAAGTAAGTTATCAGACAAGTACTTGAGCAAACATTGAAACAACACGCTAAAGTACTGAATTTATTTAAAAACCGCCGAGTGGCGGTTTTTTTATGCCTGAATACCAAGAAGATAGAGCGGACTTCAATCCGTTCGAGTAATCAGATTGAATCAAACAGGATTAAATCAATAAGGCTTTGAATGAGCCAAGCCGAAATAACCAAGGATGAGTATCTTCCCCCCTACCCTTCAAACAGATAACTCTTTGGATATATTTACATGTATTTATATTACACCTTAAAATACCCGAGTATTTTGTTTGGGTATTTAAGGCAAGACTATGAGTAAATCCGGCACTCGCAACACCCGGGGAGGGATCCTCAACATTGACGAACCGGCCAACAAGCAGTTTCCGCTGGCGCTTTTTCGTTTGGGTTTCAGGCCTTTTTTTCTCGGTGCCAGCCTGTTCGGCTTGTTGTCGCTCTTGCTTTGGGGAGCCTTACTCAGTGGTCAAGTCCAACTGACGCCCCACGCCAATCCCCTGTGGTGGCATGGACACGAAATGCTGTTCGGTTTCACCGGCGCTGTTATCGCAGGCTTTTTGTTAACAGCAGTTCAAAACTGGACAGGGATCCCGGGCATAAGAGGCTGGCCTTTACTGCTGCTCTGGTGTCTATGGCTGGCTCCCAGACTACTCTTGCTTGATGCCGGCATAGCCCCTTTTACTTTAGTAATGCTGTTGGATCTGGCATTTTTTCCGGTCACGGCAATAATACTGGGGTTAGCTGTCTTCAGGGTAAAACAGTGGCGCAACCTGGTGTTTGTCCCCCTGCTGCTGTTACTCTTTTGTGCCAACCTCCTCTCTTATCTTGGCCTTGAACAGCCTGGGTTGGCACAAAAAGCATTGCAGGCCGCGGCGCTGTTGATCGTTATTCTGGTGGCTCTACTTGGCGGCAGGGTAATCCCCTTCTTTACCGAACGCGCCACAGATTTCAAGCGCGGAGCACCAAGCCCTGTACTTGAAGCTCTCAGCTTCGCCTCTTTGATTCTCATGCTGATCAGCTTGTTTTTACCCTATTCCTGGTTGACACAAACATTGGCCTTACTGGCAGGCACAGTACTGTTGTTGCGCTGGGCACGCTGGGGCTGGCACGCCAGCCTCAAGGTACCGCTGCTGTGGTCACTGCATTTAAGTTACCTGTGTATTCCGATCGGACTGCTGATTATTGGTGTCAGCGGCCAGATGATGTTGGGGTTTCATGCCCTGACCGTTGGCGGTATGGGGGGAATGATCTTGGCTATGATGGCGAGGGTATCTCTGGGGCATTCCGGCAGGCCACTGCAGATTGCCTGGCCTATGATCACCGCCTTTGGCTTGATGTTACTGGCTGCAGCCTTGAGGGTCGCGGCAGCAATTGTGCCTCAGCTAAGCCAAATCTTACTAATAGGCGCGATTCTCTGCTGGCTATTGGCATTTACCACTTTTATAGTAGTTTACGCGCCTATTCTTTGCCGAGCTAGGTTGGATGGCCGCCCCGGTTAAAGGTTCTGTGAAAGCTATCACACAGATTTCGCGGCGAGCAGGAAATTTACTGATACTATTTAGGAAATGATTTCAGGGAGTTTTCATGGAACTGTATCGTCAATACGGCTCTAAGAGCCTTAAAGCCGTCGAACATCTGGTCTTGTTTGTTATTGCCATTGCCACAGTCGTCGCCATTGGCCAGGAGATAGTGCATATCTTCAAAATGGGCGCTGTGGCCCTTGCCGATCTGCTGCTGCTGTTTATCTACTTGGAAGTGCTGGCCATGGTGGCCAATTATGCCGAATCCGGCAAGTTACCTGTACGTATGCCGCTCTATATCGCAATAGTGGCTTTGGCCCGTTATCTTATCCTGGACATGAAATCGATGGAAGATTGGCGCATAGTCGCCATCTCAATCTCAACCTTGGTGCTTGCAGCAACTGTGATAGTGATCCGCTGGGGGCAATTGAAGATGCCCTACCCCAAGAATCAAGAGTATGACAATTAACTGGAACCCGGCAGACGCCGGGTTCTTTTTTATCAGCTCTTTAGAACTGACCCTAGCTACCGACAAATCTATGCTATTTTTAAAACACTTACCCCATTTCACATAGGATTTGATTCTCACAGCAATAATGAAAATGTGCGGTACAAATACGGTAAATCAGGGTTATCAGGACACATACCCAGAGCCGTTACCGCATCCATAGCCTCGAGAGACTCAAACCTAAGAAATATGGGATAACGGCCTACTATCCATTGAACTTAAGGGGACTGCCATGGATGAAAATCTGGATGACTTTATCGAAAGACGCAGATCACTGCGGGTCGATCTGGAGGCGGAGCGGATCAGGCTTCATTGGATAAATAAAGCGGGTGATGAACTCAATGACGATGGCATCTGTATTGATCTGTCCAGACGGGGGATTTTGTTTGAGTACCATCAACCCTTTACCTTGGGAGAACTGCTATCTGTAACCTTCCATGCAGGAACGGATTCACAAAATACCATCAAGGGACAGGTGTGCCGTTGCAGCGAGATCAACCCAAAGCGTTTTCACATCGCCATGCAACTTATCTAGATCCCCGACGTAGTATCCGGGGTGTTCTATACTTTACATCAACTTAAGTACCAAGGACACGGGGAGAAAATCCATGATACTGCTCGTAGGCGGAGAGAAAGGGGGCAGTGGCAAGAGCTGTCTGGCCCAAAATCTGGCTGTACACATTACCCAGAAATATCGGGCCAACGTGTTAATGGTCGACTGTGACCCCCAGCGCACCACATCCGACTGGATCCAGGCCCGCAACAATGACCCTTCCCTGCCTGCAATCAACTGTATTCAGCTCTACGGCAAGATCCGTAACGATCTCCTGAGCCTGGATGAACGCTTCGACTATGTAATAGTCGACTGCGGCGGCCAGGATAATCTGGCGATGCGAGCCGCCATGTCGGTTGCCAGTTATGTGGTGATCCCTTTAAGACCCAAGCGGCGTGATTTAAAAACCTTGCCCCATATGGAAGATATGCTCAGCACCTGTAAGATGGTCAACCCCAAGATGGTGGCGACAATAGTGTTGACTCAATGTCCGGCGCTGCCTTCACAGTTCAAACGCATTCTGGAAGCAAAAGATGTAGTAAAATCGTTCGGTCTGAGGGCGCTGGACTCGGTCACTTTTAGCCGCAATATCTATGATGACAGCGAAGAAAAAGGCTCCTCTGTCATCGAAATTGAGCCCGATGGAAAAGCCGCCGAGGAGATACGCAATATTGCCGACGAGCTGTTAGCCATTCCGCCGGAAAACTCTTATGAGCTTAACTGATCTCAAACGTCACAAGATCAAACCCAAGGCCAAAAAGGTCTCTGTCGACGATTTCATCGAAGATGCCAATAACTACGCCCATGGGAAACCCAGCCGCTTGGGCGGTGGCTCTGTGGCCAAATCTCGAATGGGACTGGATAAAAAATCAACCCGTCTCTATCGCCATGCCACTTTTACCCTGACTGAAGCCAGCATTAGTCAGCTGGACGGTATTGCCCGCAAGACGGGTATTGCCAAGTCCAAACTGCTGCGGATCTTCATTCGTGATTTTCACAGTCTGAGCGACAAAGCCCAAGCTGAAATGATTGCCAGAGATCAGACAAATGAAACTCAGTGACGACAAATTTTACTCTCAAGGGTGCTCAGCCCCTGAGATGATTCGATAAATTTGCCCTTGGCGGCCAGAAAGTTGAGCAAAGCCTCTGCGTCCATTCCCTCGGCGCTGCAGGTATGATAACAGGCGTCTTTACCGAAACGCTCCTGCATCAATGCCTTGAGCTTGTCCCGCTTAATTGGAGAGGCTTGTTCCAGCAACAACTGCAACACCTGATGGCCATGTACCGACGAATTCATGTATCCTCCACAAAACAATGAGTCGCAGCCGATTTTTAACGGATTTTGCTGCAGTATTCCCTGATTTAGCGCAACTTGTTTGTCATTATGGCGGTTGTTTGCTTGTGCAAGAGGAGTTGTCATGTCCCTTATTCTATTGCTGACACAGCAGATGAGCCTGTATTTGGTGATCGTTTATCTGGTCAGCAAGACCCCTTTGTTCAAGCTGTTTACCGAAGCATCAACCCGCCTGCCCCATAAGATCTTTCTCTATCTGGTATTTTCCGGCTTTTGCATCATGGCAACCTATTTCGGTGAGCAGACCCATGGCGCCATCGCCAATACCCGCGCCATGGGTGCAGTGCTCGGTGGCCTGCTCGGTGGCCCGACGACAGGTTTGCTGGTCGGCTTAACCGGCGGCTTACACAGATACAGTCTCGGTGGGTTCACCGATCTGGCCTGCGCGGTTTCCACTACCTTGGAAGGTTTATCTGCCGGGATGATCAGCTATTATCTGCGCCGTCAAGGCAAGGCCGAGTTGGTGTTCAATCCAATCCTGGTGTGCCTTATTACCTTTTATGCCGAGATGATGCAGATGAGCATTATCTTGTTGCTGGCTGAACCCTTTGATGAAGCTTGGGGACTGGTGCGTCAAATAGCTCCGCCCATGTTGCTGGTCAACTCCATAGGTGCGGCCCTGTTTATGAGCATGGTACGGGATCAAAAAACCATGTTCGATAAGCTCTCATCCAGCTTTTCCACCAAGGCGCTGAAAATTGCCGAGCGCAGCGTGGGACTCTTGAGCTCCGGCTTCAACGAGGAAACCAGTACTCAGGTTGCCAAGATAGTCATAGAGGAAACCAATGTCGGCGCAGTGGCCATAACTGACAGGGAAAAACTCTTGGCCTTTATCGGTATAGGAGCCGATCACCACTTGCCCGGCACCTTGATATCGTCCCAAATAACCCTGGATGCCATACACCAGAACAAGGTGATGTTTGCCGATGGAGTGGAAGTTCCCTATGCCTGTTCCATTTCCCCCAACTGTAAACTGGGTTCCAGTTTGGTGATCCCACTTCGTAGCGACAATGAGGTCATAGGCACCATCAAGCTGTATGAACCCAAGAACAAGCTGTTTCTCAACATCAACCGCACCTTGGGGGAAGGGATCGCCCGTCTGCTGTCGAACCAAATTCTCTACGGCCGTTTCGAGCAGCAACAAAACCTGCTGACCCAGGCGGAACTCAAACTGTTGCAGGCTCAGGTTAACCCACATTTTCTGTTCAACGCGCTTAATACCATAGGCGCTATCATACGTCGCGATCCGCCCATGGCCAGAACCTTGTTGCAACAGCTGAGTCAGTTTTTGCGAATTAATCTCAAGCGTACTGCTGGCCTGGTGACTCTGGGAGATGAGTTGGAGCATATCGAAGCCTATCTCACCATAGAAAAGGCCCGTTTCATTGATAAGCTCGAGGTGGATATCGCCATACCCCAATCTCTGCTGACCATTAGAGTGCCGGCCTTTACCCTGCAGCCCATCATAGAAAATGCAGTCAAACACGGCACTTCGCATCTGATAGACACTGGCCGTATTCGGGTAGAAGGCCGCCGCACAGATGACAGACTCATACTGGAAGTTACGGACAATGCCGGCCTTTATCAACCCGCCGAAGAATCCGATGGCCTGGGGATGAACCTGGTGCACAAAAGAATACAGAATCTCTTCGGCCCAGATTATGGCGTCAGTGTCGAGTGCCAGAGCGACAGTTACACTAGAGTCAGCATACATTTACCCATAACGGAAACAGCCCTGTGATCACTTGTCTTATTGTCGATGACGAACCTTTTGCCCGTGAGGAGTTGGCCGAGCTACTGCTTCAGGCCGGCGACATTGAAATTCTCGGCCAATGTGGCAACGCCATAGAGGCCATGCAGGCGATAGCCAAGCTCAAGCCTCAGTTGTTGTTCCTGGATATTCAAATGCCAAGGATCAGCGGCATGGAACTTATCGCCATGCTGGATCCCGACAATATGCCCAGAGTGGTGTTTGTTACCGCCTACGATGAATTTGCCGTCAAGGCCTTCGATAACCATGCCTTCGACTATCTGCTCAAACCCTTGGATGAGAAGCGCCTCAGTCAGACCCTGGATAAGCTGCGCCGGGATCTCAAACCTCAGTCGCTGTCGGCCATAGCACCGCAACAACTGGAACACCTACCCTGTTTCAGCGGTAACCGTCTCAAGGTGATCCCGGTCGCCGAGGTAGAGTTTGTCTTCAGCGATCTCGGCGGGGTGCATGTGGCGACTGCCAGAGAAAAGGTTCATACCCAGTTAACGCTGAAACTGCTGGAAGAAAAAACCCCGCTGCTCAGATGCCATCGCCAATATCTGGTGGCCCCAAAGGCCATTGCCGAGATAGAACTGCTGGAGACAGGCGCCGAAGTCACCACCCGCAGCGGCGCCAAGATCCCGGTATCGAGGCGCTTTCTCAAGCCACTGAAGCAGCTGTTTGGTTACCAGTAAAGCACAAGCTAACAACCGCTCGGCGACCTAGGTAACCGCTCACCCCCGACTTTTGACCGCTGACCCAGTTCCCGCTGGGCCTTGTAACCAAAGTGTTTACAATTGCGTCAACTCAAATCGGGGAGATAACAACTATGATGTGGTTTTTGTTGTGTGTCGGTCTGTTGATCGGCGGCTACTTCATCTACGGCGCTTTTGTAGAAAAAATATTCGGGATCAACAATAAAAGACAAACACCCGCCTACGCCCAAACAGATGGTGTCGACTATGTGCCCATGTCCAAGGGCAAGGTCTACCTTATCCAACTGTTGAATATTGCCGGTGTGGGTCCAATTTTTGGTCCTATTCTGGGGGCGCTATACGGCCCGGCAGCCATGTTGTGGATTGTTATCGGCTGTATCTTTGCCGGTGCTGTGCATGACTACTTCTCCGGCATGTTGTCGGTACGTAACGGCGGTCAGTCAGTGCCTAACCTGGCGGGTAAGTACCTTGGCAAAGGCGCCAAGAACTTTATGAACATCTTCGCCATCATACTGCTGTTGTTGGTGGGTGTGGTATTTATCTCGGCTCCGGCCGGCTTGCTCGGTAAGCTTACCGGCGGCAGCGTTGGTCTGTTTGTCGGCATCATCTTCGTTTACTACCTGATTGCCACCATAGTGCCGGTAGACAAAATCATAGGTCGCCTCTATCCCTTCTTCGGCGCATTGTTGCTGTTTATGTCTATCGGTTTGACCATAGCCATAGTGCTGTCCAGTGAACATACTCTGTTGCCGGGCTTTGAAGCCGGTGACTTTCTGCAGAACCTGAACCCTGACAACGCCCCGTTGTGGCCGGCGCTCTTCATCACCATCGCCTGTGGTGCCGTGTCAGGTTTCCATGCGACTCAGTCCCCACTGATGGCCCGCTGTGTTGAAAATGAATCCAATGGCCGCTTCGTGTTCTACGGTGCCATGATAGGCGAAGGTATCATTGCCCTTATCTGGTGTGCCGTGGCTCTGTCTTTCTTCGACGGTGTCGAGGGACTAAAAGCCGGAATGGACGGCAACCCTGCCAACGTGGTTTACAGCGCTTCAACCGGCCTTCTCGGTGCAGTCGGTGGCTTCATGGCTGTGCTTGGGGTCATCATTCTGCCTATCACCTCCGGCGATACCGCCTTCCGCTCTGCCCGGCTGATCTTGTCTGAGTACTTCAATATGCCTCAGACTGAGATGCCCAAGCGACTGATGTTGGCAATTCCGCTGTTCATCATAGGGGCGATACTGACCCAGGTGGACTTCGGCGTGATTTGGCGCTACTTCGGGGTCGCCAACCAAGCAACTGCGGTAATGATGCTGTGGACAGCTTCAGCCTACCTGCTGCGTCACAATAAGCTGCACTGGATCTGTACCATTCCGGCGATGTTTATGACCACAGTGGTGATAAGCTTCCTGCTCAACTCCAGTACCCTGGGTGCAGGTCTGCCAATGACAGTCTCCACCATCAGCGGCATAGTGGTGACTCTGCTGGTAACCGCCTTGGTGATAATAAAGACCAAGGGCCGCAACGAGGTCGATGAAGTACTCCCAGAAGAAGGTTAAGCTCTGGAGATAAAACGCTACATAAACCAAGAGCCGCCCTTTTAAGGCGGCTCTTGTTATTTAAGACGACTCGCAGCAACCGAGACAATCACAATGCCAGGGGCTTCAGCACTTTAGGTTCTACCATCACGCTGGCACTATCGCTGCTCAGGTAAATAATCCCGTCGCTGATATTGCAACCCAGTTTCATTGAACGGCTGACCAACTGCGCCATCTCCTTCACCTGCTCTTCAGGTATCTCCCACACCTTGAGGTTGGCATAACGGTTAAAGGCATGCTGATTCTGTTGCCACCATACTGGCACGCTGCGGCCACCATAGGCAAACAGCTGCACTTCGTCGGCGCGGCCGCTGGCCTTGCGCAGCCATTTTTCATCGCTCTGACCAAACTCGACCCACAAACGAATATCACCGTTAAGCTCGCGATCCCAAAGTTCGGGTTCATCATCGACACATAAGCCCTTGCTGAAGGCCAAACTGTCAGAGGCGTTGAGCGCAAAGGCCAACAAACGCACCATCATACGCTCATCGGTTTCCGACGGATGCTGGGCAATGGTCAACTGATGATCCTGATAATAATGCCGGTCCATATCAGCAATACTGAGCTGAACTTTAAAAATACTCGCCTTCAAGGCCATGATAACTTCTCTGTGATAAGGAGGCAGATTCTGCCTCAATAAGGAAATAAAGGGTCTAAATAGCGCCGGGGCGCAGATGTTTGGCAAACGGAAACGCCGCCTTGAGCCTGGCGACTTCGTTTGCGTCGGCAAGACGCAACATCCGCATACCGGCTTGATATGATGCCAACAGGGCACTGTCTGCCATGGGCGCAGTGCGTGACGCGTCCCGGCGGATAAGCTCCAGCAACTCAGTCGTAGGGGCGGCATCTGTAATCAGGCTGTCTATCCGCTGCAACATTGGCATGGCGGCCAGCGGCAACAACTGCAGATGACAGTCATCTGCCAGCAGCAATAACTCTCCCTGCGCCTTACCAGAAGCAAAACTCAGCTCGAAATTCTCCCGGGTGCTGGCGTCAAACCTGTCACCATTGAGCTTAAAGAAATGCTCCCAGAAGCGTCGCCTGGCATCCACCAAAGGCAAGCGCTGCTGTACTTCCTCTCTGCGCTCGGCGATAAAATCCAGCAAAGGGTTGAGGCTTGGCGGCAGCAGAGTTTCAAGTTTGGCTCGCAAGTCTCTCGCAAACACAGGCGCGGCACCGGCGGTACTAATGGCCATTACCAGCCGCCCTCTATCTACGATGGAGGGAGTGATAAAATCACACTCGGATGGGGTATCAACCACATTGACCCATGCACCAAACTCGCGCGCCTTGGCCGCCAGGGTTTGGTTCAGATGACTGTCGGCTGTAGCCAGATAAACCAGCTCCCGCTCGACAAGATCCCGCTCTTCCACGCCCCGGCGAGACAGCCAAATCCGGCCACTGGCGGCATAGGCCTCCACCTCAGCACTCACCTTGGGCGCTACAAGGTGAATTTCAGCTTGGGTTCTGGCCAAGAGATCCAGTTTACGGCTGGCCACTTCACCGCCACCGACCAACAGCACTCTTATGCGTGAAGTGTCAACAAAAAGGGGAAAATACTGCATTAATCCTGTACCAAAGGCAATTCGTGGGCACACCAAGCGCGATAACCACCGTCAAGGGAGGCCACATTCCGATATCCCAAGCGTTGCAAACTCAATGCGGCCAGTATAGCGCGTTGCCCACCGGCACTATAGAGTAGCAGCGCTGCAGACTTGTCCGGAAATCGCTTACCGATATCCCGCTCCAATATGCCTCGGGACAGGTGCTTGGCCAGTGGCAGGCGATCTTTGAGCCATTCATGATCTTCTCGCACATCAATGAGCTGCCAGCTATCATCATGCTGATACTCTTCTATGCTTAATTCACGAACCAGCTCCCTGGCCTGTTCAACCAAGGCCATAAAATCAAGGCTATTTGTCATTTGCCACTCCCGGATCCTGCCATCGATAGCTTAATTATGGCACTCACTGCGTTCGGCGCTGCACTGCCAGCAAAGTTCAAAACTGGCGTCGTTGAACTCATGACATTGGAGGCATTGCCACTGGGGCCTATCGGCATCGAGACTGGCCAATTGTAACTGTGCTTGCTCCCGCTGCGATTCAGGAACCCAAAGTTCAACGGTTTGCATATCAACCGGCAACTCTCCCACGCCACCCAACAAGGCTTCACCGCGCAGTTCAACCCTCAATCCGGAGGTCTCCAGCATTCCCTTCCAGGTATGAGCCTGCAGCAGATTACCACCGGCTACCATGACTTTTCGTTCTTCCATGTTTCTTCCTACAACTTTAGGCCCTGCCACCGCAGAGAAATTAAGGAATGGATCCTATGGAAGGATCCGCAGCCCATGCTACTGATAAACGCCTGGGCTGTCGAGTGACAGCACCAAGCGAATTTACCTTTTGATAACAAAAGCGCATATCTGGATCATAAACTCAGGTTTTACTCTAACTTTGGCGCTATCCCCGTAATGCCCAGACACAAAAAAGCCACCCGCAGGTGGTAATGCCGTTCACTTAGTGTGAACGGCATTTTTCTTAGGCTTAATGGGATACTTGTTTTTACTCATTTTTAACGCACGTGGATAGGCTCTATCCCGTTTCCCATCA
>NZ_NIJM01000058.1 GCF_002836945.1 Shewanella chilikensis | reverse complement strand
TTTTGATCCTTTCAGTGAGATCGTCAAGCGATCTGTCTTAACTGATCGGCATTAGACCCCAGGTCTGCTTTTTCAGCGATGAAAGCAGTGAGTGCTTCACCGTTAGAACTTCACCAAGGTCCCTTTCAGCGCCACCCCGGCCATGATAGCCCCGGCGCCGCACTCATATTCGGTCTCGCTGACAAACTCACGCTTCTTGTAATAGGACTGGATATTGACCACAGCGTCCATCCCCTCACGCTCGGCGCGCTCCTGCAACGCCTTTAGCGCACTCAACATCACCCACTCACAGGCTTCGCGATCCGATTTACCAAAGGCATTGGTCTTTTTATTGGTGATCACCTCGCCATAGCTCTTGCTGATCTCCGGGTGAACCTGAGTGGCAAAATACAGTGGCACATCGTAAAGGGCTTCTTTGGCCTTCTCGGTCTGCAGCAGTTCCTGCACCGGATACTGGGCTATGGTGTCGCGGGCTGTGGCGTTGGCACTGACCATCAGGGCCAGCAGCGCCAGAGCAAGTGATTTTTTCATCTATATCTCCCTATTGCGGCTCTACGCCGCAGTCAAAGCTTTGATTGCAGTCCATCTAAAGATAGGATCACTCTGCCGGTTGCAGGAGTGACTAATTCGCAATGATACAACTAGTTACACACCACAGACCAGAAAAAGCTCACGACTCAATAAAGGCTGCCATCAACTCACGGGTCAAATCGGCGGCGGGAATTTCCCGACATCCCTCCGGATTCTGACCACACCAGAGCGGGCTGAAATCACTGCAGTCGCGTGCTTCTGCCGCGGCGCGCAGCGGCGCAATGGCATTGGCCGCCAAGGGGAAATCCGGCGCTTGCCCCAAAGGCCCCAACTCACGCATCAAACGGGTCATTATGCCTCTGGCCGGACGGCCACTATAGAGATTGGTCAGTGCCGTATGGCGATTCATTTGCGGATCTTTCAGCGCTTGGCGATGCAGTTCACTGATCTCGGCCTCCGGGCACAAGAGATAGGCCGTGCCCACCTGCACCCCGGCCGCTCCCAAAGCCATGGCCGCCTGCACTCCGGCGGCGTCGGCAATACCACCGGCAGCAATCACGGGCACCTTCACCGCCTGTACCAGGCGCGGTAACAGGGCGAAGGTACCGCTGTGCTCGGTCAAATCATCACTGAGGAAATGGCCTCTGTGACCACCGGCTTCCAGGCCCTGGGCTATGATGGCATCCACGCCTCTGGATTCGAGCCACTTGGCCTCAGCGACGCTGGTTGCCGAGGCGATCACCTTGGTGCCCCAGCTCTTGACCCTGAGCATCAGCTCGGTGGAGGGAAGCCCGAAATGAAAACTCACCACTTCGGGGCGAAAGGGCTCTATAACCGCTGCCACCTCGGCATCGAAGGGACGCCGCTCGGCACCACCGCCGAGATCTTCGACCTCGAATTCACGGTAATAGGGCGCCAGTTGCTGCCGCCAGGTACGCAAACGCTCGGCTTGTTCCTCGGGCGGCTTATGGCAGAAGAAGTTGAGATTTACCGGCCGGTCACTCTGGCGCCTAAAACTCTCAATGGCTTGCTTGAGTTTGTCATGGGATAACATGGCGCAGGGAATGGAGCCGAGCGCACCGGCAGAAGCGACCGCCAATGCCAACGGCACGCCCTGTGCGCCGGCCATGGGGGCTTGAATCAGCGGCAATTCAATACCAAAGAGTTGTTCTATCAACATACCAAGACTCCTTCTTGCTTCAGTCCTCAGCGGCGCTATTCCCGCTGCTTGGTCCAATCATCCGGCTGTTCAGACTAACGGTTAGCGGTTGTTTACGCCAGCAAAAACGCCGCGAGAATCGCGGCGTTGACAGTCAAACTCAGTGTCATTCAGAGCAGGTAATCCATCCCCAAGGCGACAAACAAGACCATACCTGCCCAGTTATTGTTGAGAAATGCCTTGAAGCAGGGAGCCCGCTGCCTGTCGTAAATCAGCCTCTGCTGATAAAGCCCAAAGCCGATAAAGGCCAGCAGCCCAACCAGATAGAGGGTACCTCGCTCGGCCACATAACCGGCAGTCATAAAGCAGGCCAGCGCCGCCAGCTGAAACAGGCCGATGATCTGCCTGTCGTAACGGCCGAACAGAATGGCGGTGGACTTGATCCCCACCTTGAGATCATCGTCCCTGTCCACCATGGCATACATAGTGTCGTAGGCCACAGTCCAGAACCAGTTGGCGGCAAACAGCCACCAGGCTTCGACAGGCACTTCACCTGTCTGGGCAGCATAAGCCATGGGGATCGACCAACTCCAAACCGTGCCGAGGAACATTTGCGGCATATTGGTGTAGCGTTTGGTGAAGGGATAGATAATGGTCAGCAGCATGCCGACAAGAGAGAGCTTCACCACCAGTGGGTTGAGCAGCAGCACCAAGCCAAAGGCAAACAGCCCCATGACCACAAACAAGCCCAGTGCTTCTTTGACCGTTACCTCGCCACTGGCCAAGGGTCTGGCCTTGGTGCGCTCGACATAGGTGTCCAGCTCGCGGTCGGCATAGTCATTGATAATGCAGCCGCAGGCGCGCATCACAAACACACCTATGATAAAGATGATCAACACCTTGAGATCCGGTAAACCTCCGGCCGCCAGCCACAGCGCCATTAAACAGGGCCACAGCAGCAGAAAAGTTCCTATGGGTCTGTCCAGACGCGACAGACGGGCATAGACATCAATTTTTTCCCTCAAGTTCATCGGTAGGCTCTCCAACACATCACAGCCTTAAATTTGCCAAGCATTATGACTCAGCGACAGTGTGATTGACACCGCAAAACGCGAATTTTCCTATCAGGGCTGTCAGCAAGCGGTTAACTTGGCGTAGGCCACCACCAACCACTTACTGCCGAAGTCATCGAAATTCACCTGCACCCTGGCCTGTGCGCCCTGGCCTTCAAAATTGGTCACTATCCCCTCACCGAATTTGGGATGCAGCACCCGTTGGCCGACATTGAAGCCCGTATCGTTGAAGCTGCTTTGCGACTTGCTAAACCTGTTATTGGCCATGGGGGTGGCCACCTGCGCCTTGAGACGGATCTCCTGCAGATACTGAGGCGGGATCTCCTTGATAAAGCGCGACGGCCGCGAGTAGTTTTCACGGCCATAGATGCGGCGCGACTCGGCATAGGTGATATACAGCTGCTGCATGGCGCGGGTCATGCCCACGTAACACAGGCGCCGCTCTTCTTCCAAACGATCGCCCTCTTCCAGCGACAACTGGCTGGGGAACAGCCCTTCTTCGACACCGGCCATAAACACCAGCGGGAACTCCAGCCCCTTGGCCGAGTGCAGCGTCATCAACTGCACCGCATCTGTGTGGGCATCGGCCTGGCCTTCTCCCGCCTCCAGCGCAGCATGGGACAGGAAGGCATTCAACTCACCCATGTCCACCAGCTCTTCCGGCACTTCGAAGGTGCGCGCCGCGGTGACCAGTTCCTCAAGGTTTTCCACTCTGGCCTGAGCCTTTTCGCCCTTTTCCTGCTCATACATGGCCTTGAGCCCGGAGTTCTGGATCACTATATCCGCCTGGCGATAGAGGGGCAGCTCTTCGGTGTCGTTGCGCAGCTGCACTATCAGGTCCATAAAGCTGCGCACCGCATTGGCGGCGCGACCGGCCAAGACCTTCTCTTCCAATAGACGGACGCAGGCCTGCCACAGGGTCAATTGCTGCTGCCGAGCCGTGGTTCTGAGAATATCCAGGGTGCGATCGCCTATCCCCCTGGCGGGAGTGTTGACCACCCGCTCGAAGGCGGCGTCATCGTCGCGGTTGGCAATCAGACGCAGGTATCCCATGGCATCCTTGATCTCCTGACGCTCGAAGAAGCGCAAGCCGCCATAGATCCGATAAGCCAGCCCCTTGTGCAGCAAGGCCTCTTCCAATACCCGTGATTGAGCATTACTGCGATAGAGGATGGCGCAGTCACTGAGACTGCCGCCCTTGTCCTGCCAGTCGCCAATGCGGCCTATGATGAAGCGGGCTTCATCCATCTCATTGAAGGCACAGTAAACTGAAATAGGCTCACCATCGACATCTTCGGTCCACAGCTGTTTACCCAGCCGATCCGGGTTGTTGGCGATAAGTTCGTTGGAGGCCTTGAGAATATTGCCGCTGGAGCGGTAGTTTTGCTCCAGGCGAATAGTTTCGGCATTGGGGAAGTCCTGTAAAAACTTGTGCAGGTTTTCCACTTGGGCACCGCGCCAGCCATAGATGGACTGGTCATCGTCACCCACTATCATCACATTGGCGCTCTTGCCCGCCAGCACTCTGATCCAGGCATATTGAATGGCGTTGGTGTCCTGAAACTCATCCACCAGAATATTGCGGAATCTATCCTGATAGTGGGCCAGAATATGTTCCTTGTTGAGAAACAGCTCGTGAGCCCGCAAGAGTATCTCGGCAAAATCCACCAGACCGGCACGATCACAGGATTCCTGATACACCTGATAGATTTGAATCAGCTTCTGTTCCATGGGGAAAATCCCACCATCAAGATGCTTCGGGCGTAATCCTTCATCCTTCTTACCATTAATATAACTGGCCACCATCCGCGGCGGATACTGCTTCTCATCCAGATTCAGGCTCTTGAGGATACGCTTGAGCAAGCGGAGCTGATCATCCGAGTCAAGGATCTGAAAATTCTGCGGCAGGCCAGCATCCTGCCAGTGAGTACGCAGCAGACGATGGGCCAGACCATGGAAGGTACCGATCCACATGCGGCCCATATGGTTGCCGACTATCTTCTCCACCCGCTCCCGCATCTCGGCGGCCGCCTTATTGGTAAAGGTCACCGCCATAATGGAGTATGGGCTCTGGTTTTCCACCTGCAGCAGCCAGGCAATCCTGTGAGTCAGTACCCGGGTCTTGCCGCTACCGGCTCCGGCGAGCACCAGCATGCTCGATTGAGGTGCGGCTACCGCCTCACGCTGCTTGTCATTCAGGCCATCCAATAAAGAAGATACGTCCATTCGCGCCTCCACAAAAACGAGCGCGCATTATAGCAGGAAAGACCCATAGCTCCTACGCGCCTTAGCAGGCTACTGATAGAACTGGACTCAAGGGAAGAGGGCAAAACAGAGTCGGCTTCATCGGTATTTACCCCTTCTTTTTCCAAAACAAAATACTGCATCAAATGCTCATATTAAATCATTACTAAATAATGACTTAACAATATAAACAATCAAAAATACTAAAAGTTAAAAAATTTACCTATTAAATTGCCACAACTCACAGTTTACAACAGAACAAAGACCTAGGATCTTGAAACATTCACTATATTTTTCATGCATTTGTTTGGGAGCCGGGTTTTGAACCAAGCCATCTTTTCCAATCTATCTTTGCGCAAGTTGTTAATCACCTTGTTTGCTGCGCTTTTAGCACTGTTTTGTCTGTCATTGGGCACCATTGGCTATCACCTAGAGGAGGTGAAAAGCCAAATAAGCCTGCTGGAACGGGAGTACCACAGCAATGATCAGGCCGCCTCTTTACTGCAACTGGTATCCGGCCTCAGACGGGAACAGCTGGGTTACAGCTTGAGACGGGTACTGAATGCTCCCATGAGTGAGGAGTCACGTCAGTACCTGCAAGATCAGACCCTGGCGATCAACTCGGCATTACAGCAACTGAAACAGGGCGCCGGACAAGATACCCTGGTGCAGCTGCACAAGCTGGATGCGCCGCTGCTGGCCTTTATGGGACTGCATAAGCAGTTTTTGAATCAAGACAGCAGCGACCTTGCGGAAAACACCGCCAACATGCTGACCTCCATGGAATCCTGGCATATTTACAACAATGTCGAGACCGAGCTCAAGGCCTTGATGGAGCTGGAAACCAATAAGGTCAGCTCTGCCAGAAGCGCCAGTGAACAAGCGATTCAATCCCTCAGCAGCAGTCTGGTCATCGTCTTCTGTCTCTTTGTGACCCTGGCATTGGGAGCCGGCTGGTTCCTGCTGCGACGAATTTTTATTCCCCTTGGCGCCACCACGCAAGTGCTGGAAAAAATCGCTTCGGGCGATCTCGCCAGCGCCATCCCGATGGAGAAATTCAGCGGCAGTGAATTCAAACACTTGGCAGAAACTCTGGGGCAGATGCGTACCACATTGCATGAAATGATCTCCCAGATAGGCGCCGCCTCGGTACAACTGGCTGCGGCTGTGGAGGAGATGACTGCGGTCGCCGCCGAATCTGCCGAGGAGATGCAACAGCAGCGCTCTGAGGTCGATCAGGTAGCCACCGCTATGACAGAGCTGCAGAGCTCAATTGCCGATATCTCCCGCAACACCACGCAAACGGCTGATCAGGCCAACCAAGGGGTGCAAGCCACCACGGAAGGCCAGCAAGTGGTAATGCAAACTCTGGATACCATTCAAAGCTCAGATGCAGAAATCACCGCCGCCAGCGAAGTGATAAATCAATTGCAGAAAGATTCAGACTCCATTGCCATGGTGCTGGAAGTGATCGCCCAGATAACCGACCAGACCAACCTGTTGGCCCTCAACGCCGCCATCGAAGCCGCCAGGGCCGGTGAAGCCGGCAGAGGCTTTGCCGTAGTGGCCGATGAAGTACGCACCCTCGCCAGCCGCACCCAAAGCTCAGCGCTGGAAATCAAAGGCACCATAGAGCAGCTGCAACAAAGGGCTCAACATGCCAATGAAGTGATGCAAAAGAGCCGTGAACGTATGCAAGGCAGTGTCCGCTGCGCCAATGAGGCCAGTGATGCAATTGAAAGAATTAGTGCCGCCATCAGTATTATCAATGATATGGCGATTCAGGTGGCCAGTGCCACCGAACAACAAACAGCGGTTACCGGCGAGTTGGGGGTCAATATCACCAATATCAGTGATGCCGCCTCCAGAGTGTCCATGGGAACAGGACAGGTATCCCAATCCAGCCAGGAGCTGAGTCAGTTGGCCCACAATCTGGCGCATTTGATCAGCCGCTTCCGCACCTAAAACGAGATCTTTGTCACACTCATGCGGCCGCAACGGCCGCATGATAATACCATTCCAACTTGGAGAGACTGACTATGGGATATTCAATCAAAGACTTGGTATATAACGGTGAAACTCATGGGGTACACAACTGGTCGACCCTGGAAGGCAGCCAGTTTTACTGGCATCCGGATTGGCTGCATATCGCCGAGGATTTAACCGGCCACAAAGCCACAGCCCATATTCAAACCAAAGCTGCCAAGGCCAGCCATGAAGAGGCTAAGGCCACCATAGTCCAACACCTCAACGACAAAAAGTAATCTCTAAAATAACCTAGATAAGTCTCCCTCGCGGAGGCTTATCTATTCTTGGGCTAGTGCCCGGACGCTATAGCCTTGCGGGCAAGATTATCCACCCATGCTGGAGCGATAAGGCGAACAAAACGTCCCAGACGACCACGCCAGGAGGTGATCAACATTCGCCCCCGCCCGGCTATGACCGGCAACATCATCTGTACGCATTCTTCAGCAGTCATAATCTTGCTTTCTGCCATGGGAGAAGTTCCGAGTGGCTTACCCTCACCATCCAGCGCCCGCCGATGGATCTCGGAGACCACAAAGTCAGGGCAGATCACTGTCACTGCAATACCATCCTCGGCCAATTCGATTCGCAGAGAATCAAAGAACCCCACTACTGCATGTTTGGAAGCGGCATAACCACTGCGGGTTGGCACCCCGGTCAAACCGGCCACGGAAGCCACCACTACCACTTGTCCTTGAGAAGCCTTCAAATGCGGCAGCGCCGCATGGGTCAGCCAGGCAGGTCCCAAATAATTGACCCGCATCAGCTGTTCGAGAATATCCAGTTGCTTGAGTTCATCGAAGCGGCTCCACATGGTCATGCCGGCATTATTAATCAATATATCCAGCCGACCAAAACGCTCGATTACCGTGGCTATCAAGGCTTCACAGTCCTGTTGTCGCCCGACATCACCACAGACTACCAGCGACGCACCGCCGACCGACTCAACCTCCATCGCCAGGGTACGCAACCTGTGTTCATTGCGGGCACTGAGCACCAGCTGCCCGCCGAGTGGTGCCAAAGCCAGCGTCAACGCCCGTCCAATACCTTCCGAGGCACCGGTAATCACTATGACCTTATTAGCGAGTCCTTCCATCTACAATCCATTGTCAGTCGAAGTTATCAGGCTAAGCTCGCATACTCCTGTTGCAAGTGCAATCCCTGCAACTGCTGCTCATGAGCCTTCTGCCACTGATAAAATTGCTCCAGAGGTTTGGGGCGCCCTATGGCGTAACCCTGAGCATAATCAACCCCTATCTCCAACAGCTTGTCCACAATTTCCTGGTTTTCGACAAACTCGGCGACAGTTTCTATCCCCATGACCCGGCACACATCATGAATGGATTTAACTATCGCATAGTCTTTGGCATTGCTGGCCAAATGACGGACGAAACAACCATCTATCTTGACATAATCCACTGGCAGTTCCCGCAAGTAACCGTAAGAAGCAAAGCCACTGCCAAAATCATCCAGCGCGAAGGCAAATCCCAAGCGGCGCAATTGGTTGAGCATTTCCATCGCCCGGGTTCGGTTCTGGATAGCACTGGTTTCTGTAATCTCAAAGCAGACACAGGAGCTGGGAATACCATAACGCCCCTGCATCTCGGCGATATAGTCCAGCATGCCCTCGCTCCCCAGACTGTTTCCGGAAAGATTGATGGAAACACAAAGCTCAGACCAGAGCTGTGAATGCTCGGAAAGCCACAGAAAGGCTTTACGGATAACTTCCCTATCGACTTCCGGCATCAACTTAAAGCGCTCTGCCGCCGCAATAAACTGTGCCGGTGGCAAGATACGGCCACTGTTGTCGCGGATCCGCAGCAAGATTTCCAACCTTTGACGGCGACAACAGCCATTGAGCCCTTGAATTGGTTGAAAATAAAGTAATAGCTCTTTGTCTTCTATGGCTCTGGCAATACGCACAGCCCACTTGGGGGCATTGCGCTCATTAGCCAGCTCTTTGTTGCGATCATCAAAGAAGTGAATTTGATTACTGCCCTTGCGCTTGGCCGCCAAACAAGCGATATCGGCATCCTTGAGCAGTTCGGCCGGGGCCATGCAAGGGCCTCGATGGAAGGCCACACCACTGCTGACACCCACCCGGTAATGAGCACCGCCGCAAGGCAATACCTGCAAGCAAACTTGCTTCACCAACTTCTTCAAAAGCTTGGCGACTTCAAGAGCACTGCGATTACGGACAGCCAAGCCAAACTCATCACCGCCGAGTCTGGCCAACATTTCGTCGCCCTGCAAGCAAGATTCTATAGCTCTGGCAACCATCACCAACATCTGATCGCCGGCGTCATGGCCACAGTTATCATTGATAAGTTTGAACTGCTCCAAATCCAAATAGCAAAGCGCCAGAGTGTCGGCTCCTTCGGCATAGCCCGGCAAGCGTTCCTCAAAGGCGCTACGATTATAAAGCCCGGTAATACCATCGACACTGGCTTTCAACCTGAGTTGCTGTTTGAGAGTTTCTTCTTGGGTAATATCCCGCAGAACTGTCACCGCACCTATCACTTTGCCTTTGTGGTTACAGAGATTGCTCACCGCCCGCTCCATAATCCTCGGCTGCTGCATCTGCAGGGTGACCTTACTGTACTCGGGCTGTCGGTTACCACTGGACATAAAGGCGAGCAACTCCTCGTCCAGTTGATCGTCACTCTTGAGCAGAGAATCCAGCGTCCGCCCCAATGCCTGTTGGCTACGTAGACCCAATAGGGATTCCGCCTGCGGATTAAGGTAGATAACCTTGGCCTTATTGTTGGTGAGGATTACCGCTTCGGCTATGGATTCAAGGGTAATACGGGAACGTTCATTTTGCTGAAATATCCGCAGCAACAGGTTGTTGATCCTGTCCGCCAACACCTTGAATTCAGCGCCGCCGTAACCACTAACATGGGTATAGCGTCTGGCGCTGGGATCTATCTCCTTCAGCTCTGTCATCAAACGGTCGAAAGGTTTCAGCAAGCCGCGTCGTAACCACAAATAACCGATGGCGACCATCAGCATGCCGCCGAGCAACAGCAGCATCACCACAAGTAAACTCTGCCACTCCAGACGTTCAAAGGCATCGCTCTGTTGTCTGATCTGTAATACAAAAGGCTCGCCCAACAGTGTCGGTACCGGAACTTGACTGAAAAGCTTAAGATGCTGCCCTGTACTCACAGGCTGTCGCAGCGGAACCAAGGCCACTGATTGGATAAGATCGGCCTGCCCAAGATTCTGCAAATGCACAGGTGTCAGCAAACGAGTGACGATCAAAGCCTCGCCATCATCGAAGCGATAGAAGCCGATCTGCAGCGGTTGGCCATTGACTACAGCAGCGCCAAAAGCTTCTTTATCCAAAGCAGCAAACATATCGGCAGGAGGAATTTTTTGCTCAAGCACTCGGGTCTTGCCGTTGGCCAGCGCCGTTACCTTGCCCTGATGTAGATGAAACAGACTGATATTGGATGACTGTAACCCCTCAACCCAACCGGCTAACAATGAATCTGACGGCATTTCGAGAATCGGGACATAGAGACGCGCCAGCTGCAGCAGACGCCGGGACTCTCGGGTAAACTGTTGTTCAATACCGACATACTCATGTTCCAGCGTTTGCTGCCGGAACTGACCCAGACTGTATTCAAACCAAAAATTCAAACAGTAGGCGACCACAAGCAGGGCCGGAATACAGAACCCCAGAATGAACACGCCTATTTTTTTGCCAATGTGCATCTTAAACCACGGCTGATTGTGATCGGATATCAAGAGTGCCGAACTCCGCCAGGCAACATACCTCATTTAATGGCCGGTTAAAACTCTTGACTGGCATCATCGCCAGTTTGCCGCCCTTTGCCCGCGACAAACTGCACCAGCTTGCCTTGACTCTTACAGGCTTGTGTTGATTTGGCGCAGGAAAAAAGGGATAGATACGTGCTTTGGAGCACAATTTGTCAAATTGAAAATATCATTGGTGAGGAGCTAAATCTGTATTCCAGGTAATTCTGCGTGGGCTCCTGTCCACCGCAGAACCAGGTTATTCTTCCCCCCTAAGACACTGCCACTCAGTCGCATTAATTGCATCCAAGGGTGCAAGCCCGACAATATGCTATTGCTTTAACAGCAAAAAGGCCCGCAATGCGAGCCTTTTTGCTGAACGAATACTAACTTACTTGTGATACTGGGCAGACAGCTCATGTACCGACTTAACGAAGGCACCGGCATGCTCAGGATCCACGTGCTGGTGGATACCATGGCCCAAGTTGAATACATGACCTGTACCTTGACCATAGCTGGCCAGGATCTGCGCCACTTCTTCATGAATACGCTCAGGTGATGCATACAGAGTCGAAGGATCCATATTGCCCTGCAGGGCAACCTTGTCACCGACACGCTTACGGGCATCGCCTATGTCTATGGTCCAATCCAGCCCCAGGGCATCACACCCTGTCTCGGCCATGGCTTCAAGCCACAGACCACCGCCCTTGGTAAATAGGGTCACAGGAACCTGACGACCTTCGGCATGACGGTTCAAACCATCGATGATCTTCTGCATATAACGCAGAGAGAATTCACGATAGGCCGCATGAGACAGCGCCCCACCCCAAGAGTCAAAGATCATCACTGCTTGTGCACCGTTGGCGATCTGGGCGTTCAGATAAAGGGTCACTGAGTCGGCCAGCTTGTCCAGTAACATGTGCAGTGCTGCAGGCTCGGCATACATCATCCGCTTGATCTTTTCGAAGGCCTTGCTGGAGCCGCCTTCAACCATGTAGGTAGCCAGTGTCCAAGGTGAACCAGAGAAACCTATCAGCGGTACTTCGCCCTTGAGTTCGCGGCGAATGGTGCTAACAGCTTTCATCACATAACCGAGCTCATCTTCCGGATCCGGAATAGCCAGTTTCTTGATGGCTTCAATGGTATCGGTTGGGCGCTCAAAGCGAGGACCCTCACCTGCTTCAAAATACAGGCCCAAACCCATGGCATCAGGCACAGTCAAAATATCGGAAAACAGGATTGCCGCATCCAATTCAAAACGACGCAGCGGCTGCAAGGTAACTTCACAAGCCAGTTCGGCATTACGGCACAGCGCCATAAAGTCACCGGCTTCGGCGCGGGTAGCGCGATATTCTGGCAGATAGCGGCCAGCCTGGCGCATCATCCAAACTGGTGTAACATCAACAGGTTGCTTGAGCAGCGCACGTAAATAACGATCGTTTTTTAATTCTGCCATTGGGCTTATTCCTACTCCGATTGAGATCTGCTGGTTCGCTAGTTTAGCATTTGCGGCTGCATTGTAACCTGTGTCTGAGTATTTATGTGACCAGAGGCATGGATAAATACCATTCCAGAGAAGAGTTTGACCCCATCCAAGCTTTATTGGGCCACTACAATGGACAAATTCATGACCGAATTGACAATAGATACTGACGATTCGATCACCACAGACTTAATGCGCCGCGAAACCCGGCGACACCATTGCGCCAGCTCACATTTTTACAACAAAAGTATAAAAATCCAGGCGTCAGCCAAACGTCTTATGACAGAAAAAAGTTGCACAGGTTCCCACCCTTTGGTATAAAAAGTCTGCGCTAGCAAGAACAATCAAGAAGCTCGTCACATCGAGCCCGTTAAAACTTTCCTCGCCCAGCTGTAGTTTCTACCGCTGGGCTTTTTATTTTCCGATCCACATCCGGATACACAATTTAACATTTGAGTTGTTTTTGTATACAAAACAACTGGTTTGTCCATGAGTAAAAAAACCGTTTACACGTCGAAAAGAGTTGATCACTGGTTAACTTGTCACCTAAATTAGGTACAGGTGCGGCGATAAGGATGAGAAGATCATGCTGAAACAACTTGAACAGGCCGAGCAAAAATGGGGCGGAGCCAATGCTCTGGTAGATCAATGGTTGAATAACCGCAGGAAGTTACTGGTTTATTACTGCAAATTAGCCGGACTGGCCCCCTATGAAAACCGTGACAAGTCCCTGCCCTGCGTCGATCAGGTTCGCGGCTTCTGTAATCTGTTGGTGGATTACGTTTCAGAAGGTCATTTCGAAGTCTTCAATAGGGTCGTCGACGCCTGTGACGAACAAGGACAATCGCACAAAGCACTGGCACAGCAATTACTGCCCAAGATTGTCGAGACTACAGATCAAGCCTTGGACTTCAGTGATAAATATTCCGAGCTGGAAAGCGACGATCTACTCTATCAGCTGGATAAAGATCTCGCCGAATTAGTGCACGCTCTGGAGACCCGCTTCCAGTTGGAAGATAGAATGTTGGAAGTGCTGCACAATAAAAAAGCAGCGCCGACACTCAACTAATACCGTAACGAGTCTGCCGGCTATTGTCGTACCTAATGCCTTATTACGGCCGTTTTCAGACTTCAAAGCCGGCTCTATGTAATTAGATGAATATTTGATCGCAATAACGGGGTTCGAGCAGAGAAACACTCGCTCCTTTCTTTTTATCTGGCAAAGTGAAATCGTCGCCCTCTCTCGCATTTGGTTAAATTTACAGCTCAAGTGTTATCAGGAGCATCCATTAACCAAAGCAAGCGGCACCTGATTCGCCTCCAACCTCCTCAGCACCTAACAGTTAAATGCCTTGCCTTGTTGTGGAAACAGCGCTCATCAAAATGATCAACTTGGTAAAAGGAATTAAACTAGGACACTGGTATTCTTTGTTGCCAAGAAGTTATAATCCGGCGCGGATAACACGGAAAAGTAATACCTTACAATCCAATAAAGGACGGATTAATGCGTAAATTGACCCTAGCCTCACTGGCTTGCACCGGCGCTCTGCTGGCAGGCTGTAGTTCAACCCCGCAACCCATCATAGCCCAGGAAAAAACCGTCGAAGTGAAAGGCCAAACGCTGAAGCTCGGCGGACGCTACTTTTCCGACAAGAAGAAACTGGAACTGACTGTCAACGGTGACCCCATAATGCGTGGCACCTTCCCACCTTATACTCCAACCCAAAATCTGGGTGGTCGTTATCAAGAGATGGAAATCGATGGCAAGTGCTACTTTGGGTCTGTACTCGGCAGTCAAGGCGGCGCCTTTGGTATTATTGCCAGCGCGGTACAATCCTCAAAATCCAGCAATGGTGACAAATGTGAGATTCTGGTTGACGGTAAAACAGTCGAAAACCTCTATTTCTAACACTCCCCCCAACTAGATGTGTCCGTGTTATCCCGCATCACATCTGTGAAATTAACTGAAACAGGGCCTAAGTCAAAAAGTCCCATGCCCCTGTTTCACTGGCTAATTTCATCATATTTCATGTAAAAACTTGTGAAATCTCCAACTTGTTCTGCTTTGGATCACAGATAGCTGTCAGCTATTTCCTATAATCCTTCCGCCCTTTCCCAAGGGGCATAGCCTTTACATAAGCAATTAGAAAATAAGAACATTCTCACGTAAAAAGGAACGCATTGCCATGACAGCAACCAGCTATCAGCCGGGAGAGATCCGCGGACTGATCCAGATAGATGCGCTCAAATGCAAAGGGTGTGACGCCTGCAAACAGTTCTGTCCCACCCATGCTATTGAGGGCGCATCCGGTGCCCCACATAAGATTGATGAAGAGCGTTGCCTGAGCTGCGGCCAGTGTTTGATCAACTGTCCGTTCGGTGCCATTCATGAAACCCAGAGTGCCTTGGATACAGTATTAACCAAGCTCCAGGACCCCAACACTGAAGTGGTCGGTATTCTGGCTCCGGCGGTACGGGTTGCCATAGGTGAAGCCTTCAATCTGCCCAAGGGGCAACTGCTGACCAATAAACTCTATGGCGCCATGCACCAAGCGGGATTTAAAATTTTCGACTGTAACTTCGCCGCTGACCTGACCATTATGGAGGAAGGCTCTGAGTTCATCCACAGGCTGCATGCCAATGTGCGCCAGGAGCCAGATGCCGGTAAGCTGCCGCAGTTTACCTCCTGCTGCCCAGGCTGGGTTCGCTTCCTGGAAACCGAATACCCCAGCCTGCTGCCACACCTTTCCACTGCCAAGTCACCGCAGCAAATGGCCGGGACTGTAGCCAAGACCTATGGCGCCAAAGTTTATGAAATGGCTCCGGAAAAAATCTTCACAGTGGCAGTTATGCCTTGCACCTCGAAAAAACTCGAAGCATCACGTCCAGAGTTCAAATCAGCCTGGCGCTTCCATCAGCAACACGGCAGCGATGCCGCACCTTACGCCGATGTGGATGCTGTGCTGACTACCCGCGAGATGGCCGAGCTACTCAAGCGCCTCGATATCCATCTGCCGGATGTGGCCGAATATAAGGGTGATAGCCTGTTTTCCCAATACACAGGGGCCGGCACCATTTTCGGTAACACTGGCGGCGTGATGGAAGCCGCAGTGCGTACCGCTCACAAGGTGCTCACTGGTGAAGAACTGGCCAAGCTGGAACTGACACCTGTGCGCGGTCTGGAAGGCGTCAAGGAGGCCGAACTCACCATTCATGACCAACAGCTCAAACAAGATGTGCAGCTGAAAGTCGCCGTAGTACACGACATGGGCCGCAATATCCGCCCCTTGCTGGAGCAGGTGATGGCCGGCACGTCCCCCTACCATTTTATCGAAGTGATGAACTGCGCCGGTGGTTGCGTCAACGGTGGCGGTCAACCTATCAACGGCTCAGGCACATCCTGGGTTGCCCAACTGTAAGGAGTTGCTCATGACAGACAAGTATCAATTTACCGAAGATGGTTTTCTGTTGTCTCGGCGCCGTTTCATGGCTGTAGGTGCTGCGATTCTGGCGCTACTGGCCCTGCCTGTGGGCTGGCTCGGCAACCGTATCGCCAAGCGCAACGAATACATCAAGGCGCGTGCTGATGCCCTCTATATGGATGATGCCATTGCCAAATACCGTGTCAGCCATGCCAACCCGGCCATTGCCAGCTATTACAGCGAATTTGGCGGTGAGCCGCTGGGGCATCTGTCGCACGAGTTGCTGCATACCCATTTTGTCGATCGCACTAAACTGAAATCCTAAGGAGTCGGCTATGCATCAGGACAATCGTCCCATTCTCAAGCACCCGCTGAATGTTCGGGTGTTCCACTACATCTTGCTGCTGAGCTTCCTACCACTGGCGGCTACCGGGCTGTTGTTGTTCTTTAAACCCTTGAGCGACAGCGCCATGGGGCTAACCTATGACATTCATATTGTTGCCGGTGTCATCATGGCGCTAGATGCGGTGGCCTTCACCCTGATGGCATTCGACCGTGTCGTACTGTTCACAAACAGAGTATTCACCTTCGGTGGCAACGATGTAGGCTGGTTCAAGGTACTCGGTGGCTACCCACAGAAGTTTTTGCTGGGTAAGAAGGTCGCCGTGCCTCCTATGCGCAAGTACAACTCTGGACAGAAACTGTTCGGAGTGTGCGTTCTACTCGGCGGTACTGCACTGATCATCACAGGCCTGGCGTTGTGGTTGCTCCCTTACGCCATTCCCCGCGATACCGCCTGGTTGCTGGGGATGATCCACCTGGGTTGTGGCCTGCTGCTGACAGCATTTTTGCCCGTGCATCTGTTCCTGGCGGTTTACCGCTTCGACGATTTCAAGGCGATGATGCTGCACGGCAAGGTGCCCTACCATGACGCCGCCGAATACACGCCACTATGGGTGCAGGAGGAGGTCGTTCCGGTCTCTAGCAAACACGCCGAGTGATCCGTTCCTTCGTTAAATTCCAAGGAGTGCAGTTTGACTGCGCTCCTTTTTTCACAGGAGAGCCACAGATGTCAGGCCCTTTGATATCAGACCCGCTTGTATCGGGCCATACCGAGACGATTCAAGTCAAAGACTATAACCCCGCCGTGAATTTTATTGATGATGACGCCATCTGGGCCTTGCTCAATAACAATCAGCAACCCAGCCCGGACACAGTACGCCAGGTGCTGGAAAAAGCCCGCCGTTTGCAGGGGCTGACGCTTGAGGAAGTAGCGGTTTTACTGCAAAACCAGGACGCCACTGTAGACGAAGAGCTGTTTGCCGTTGCCCGTGGCATCAAAGATGCCATCTATGGCAATCGCATTGTACTGTTCGCTCCGCTGTATGTTTCCAACTACTGCGCCAACGCCTGCAGCTATTGCGGCTTCAGCGCCGACAACCATGACTTGCCACGCAAGACCCTGAGCGAGCAGGAGCTGATCGCCGAGGTGGAAACCCTGGAAGATATGGGCCACAAAAGGATCCTGGCGGTCTACGGTGAACACCCGCGCAATAACGCCCGCGCCATAGTCGACTCCATCAAGACCATGTATAGCGTGCGCAAAGGCAAAGGTGGTGAGATCCGCCGCATCAATGTCAACTGCGCCCCCATGGACACAGAAGACTTCAAGCTGCTGAAGACGGCCGCCATAGGCACCTATCAGTGTTTTCAGGAAAGCTACCACAGAACGACCTACGAACAGGTACACCTCAAGGGCCGCAAGAAAGACTTCCTCTATCGCCTCTACGCCATGCACAGAGCCATGGAAGCCGGTATCGACGATGTGGGCATTGGCGTGCTGTTCGGCCTCTATGACCACAAATTCGAGCTGCTGGCCATGCTCACCCATGTACAGCAACTGGAGCAGGATTGCGGCATAGGCCCGCATACCATCTCCTTCCCACGGATTGAGCCCGCCGATGGCTCCAGTTTTTCGGAGCGGCCACCCTATGCGGTCGATGACGCCACCTTTAAGCGCCTGGTGGCCATTACCCGCCTGGCAGTGCCCTACACTGGGCTGATTATGAGCACCCGCGAAAGTGCCGAACTCAGACGTGAACTCCTGAGCCTAGGGGTTTCACAGATCAGTGCCGGCTCTCGGACCACCCCAGGTGGCTACAACCAGGAAGACGATGCGGCCCAATTCAGCCTGGGCGATCACCGCAGCATGGATGAAGTGGTATTGGATCTGGTCAAGCATAGCCATTCCATCCCCTCATTCTGCACCGGCTGTTACCGCAAGGGCCGCACCGGCGATCACTTTATCGGTCTGGCCAAGCAGCAGTTTATCGGCAAGTTCTGCCAACCCAATGCCTTGATCACCTTCAAGGAATACCTCAACGACTACGCCAGTGAGCAGACCCGTGAAGCCGGCGAAGCCTTGATAGCCGCCGAGCTGGATAAACTCAGCCCCGCCAGAAGACGTAATATCGAGGCTTGCCTCACGCGCACCGATGCGGGCGAGAGGGATATCTATCTGTGAAAGGCAAGACTCTGGTACTGGCACCCGGCTGCCGTCTCTATGCCGGGCTGCCAAAACAACAACTGAAATCGGCACTGAGCCGCGCCCGGCGAGTGGCCCTGCATGCCGGCCACTATGCCAATTTCAGTGAAGGAGCGATAGATCAGCTGTTGCGGCAAAGGCTGCAAAGCCGCCAGCTGTCGCAGCTGTTGATAGTGACACAAGAGTTACAAAGCGAAGCCGGGCTGGCTTTTGGCAAAATGTTGCGTCCTGAGTCCACCGAGGCGGAAATCCTCGAGGAATACCGGGTGTCTCAACATTGGAGCAAGCAACTCGCCGCCTCCTGGCCCGAGCAGGTGACAGCGGTCAGCAGTAAGCTGGCCGCCAGCGCGCCGCTGTTATTGCTCGACGATCAACTGTTTGTCGGCCACTATGCCCATAGTCCACATCTGGCGCCTTTGGGATTGTGGCTCAAGTTGGACAGCCGCGAGCTGGGGCTGCCACCGGCGGGCTTATGGCAAAGGATGCAAGGCCGCACCAAGGTCGCTGCCACGCCCTGGCAACAGGCCTTGTATCGCTACGCCGATGAGCTGGCACAAGTGCTAAAACAAGCGGGAGTCCAAGTATGAAGCCGGCAGAGACTCTCGGGAAATTGGAAATCAAGGCGTTATTGGCAGGAGAGGCCGATGACTGGCTGTTTGCCCGTGCCGATGCGGTCAAGCGCCAGTACTTTGGCAAGGAGATCTGGCTCAGAGGCATAGTGGAGTTTTCCAGTTATTGCCGCTGCGACTGTCACTACTGTGGCCTGAGAGCCGCCAATCGCGACATTGAGCGTTACCGGCTCAGCCATCAGGAAATCATCGACTCGGCCCTCAAAGTAGATAAAGCCGGCATCGGCACCCTGGTGCTGCAATCCGGGGAAGACAGCCGCTTTCGCCAGGATGGCATAAGCCGCATCCTCAGCACTATCAAACAGCAAAGCCAGTTGGCCATCACGCTATCTTTGGGTGAACGCAGCCACAGTGAACTGGCGCTCTGGCGCGAAGCCGGCGCCGATCGCTATCTGTTGAAACTGGAAACCCTGGATGCCGAGCTCTATAGCCGCCTGCGTCCGGGAAGAGTGCTGGACAAACGCCTAAAGCTACTGGAAACCCTCAAGAGCCTGGGATATGAGACCGGCAGTGGCATTATCTGTGGCCTGCCGGGCAGCAAGAGCGATGCCCTGGCTGACGCCCTGTTGGCGCTCTCAGCCATGGAACTGGAGATGTTGGCGGTCGGTCCCTTCGTCAGTCATCCACAAACCCCGCTGGCAAACACGGCCAACGGCAATGTGCTCGAGTGCCAGCGAGCCTGCGCCATACTCAGATTACTTAACCCCGGCGCCAACATACCGGCCACCAGCGCCCTGGATGCCCTGCAAAGCGGCGCTAGACTCGACTCCCTGAGTCGCGGCTGCAATGTGCTTATGCCCTCGTTCACGCCACAGAAAGACTGCAGTAAATACCTTATTTACCCCGGCAAGAATGCCTCCGGCTGCCCACTGGAACAGCGTCTCGCCGATATCAAACTCAGCCTCAAAGCCCGCGGCTTGCATTGCTCTGCGGACAGAGGCAACGCCAGGAGACAAATTAATGTGTAATTCGGCCCCCAATGCAGCCCCCCGCGGAGTCAGACTGCACATAGTATTGTGTGGTCGTCGCAACGCCGGGAAGTCCTCCCTGCTCAATTACTTATCCAACCAACAGAGTGCCATAGTCTCTGAGACCAAGGGCACCACCACAGATGCGGTGCGCAAGCCCTTTGAGCTGCATCCGGTCGGCCCGGCTACCCTGATAGATACCGCCGGGCTGGACGATACCGGCGCCCTGGGGCTTCAGCGAATTACCGCCAGTCGCCGGGCGTTGCAACAGGCCGATATCGCCGTCTATGTGCTGGATGAACTGGGGTTAGATGAGTTTGACCGCGACTGGCTGTTACTGCTGCAAAGCTGGCAGCTGCCAATCCTGGTGGTAGCGAACAAGCAAGATCTGGCGCCGTTGCCCACGGAGCATCAGCACTGGCTCAAGGGCCAAGGCATCAAGTTCTTATGCCTGTCGACCCAAGAGGCAAAACACCGGGACAACTTGGTCGAGCAGCTGGTTCAACTGGTACCGGCGGATTTTCGCCGCGATCCCGTGCTGGCCGCCGACTGTTACCGCACCGGAGAGCAGCTACTGCTGGTCGCCCCGATAGATTCAGCCGCCCCCAAGGGCAGATTGATTTTGCCCCAGGTGCAGGTTCTCAGAGAAGCGCTGGATAACGGTGCCATCGCCAGCATCTGCCGTGAGTCTGAGCTGGCCTCAGCCTTGGCCGCCATGCCCACGCCACCGGCACTGGTAGTGACCGATGCCCAGGCGGTGAGACAAGTGGCCGCTCAGGTACCCGACAGTATTCCGCTGACCACCTTCTCCACCCTGTTTGCCCGGGCCAAGGGCGATCTAACGGCGCAGCTGCAAGGCGCCAAAATGCTCGAAAAGCTCGAGGATGGCGATCGGGTATTGATCGCCGAGGCCTGTAGCCATGAGGTGCAGGATGAAGATATAGGTAGAGTGAAGATCCCGGCGGCCATTGGCAAATTGACCGGCAAGCAGTTGCAGTTCAGCGTCTGTGCCGGCCATGACTTTCCGGCCGATTTGGAACGCTACAAACTGGTAGTCCATTGTGGCGCCTGTATGTTGGGTCGGGCAGAGATGCAGCGGCGCATTCTCGAATGTCGCCGCCGCGGCGTTGCCATCACCAACTACGGGCTGGTACTAGCCAAGGCCAGTGGGGTGCTGGAGCGGGTCAGCGCGCCGCTGCTGGTAGCTGACGCCGACGCCAACTAACGCCCCAAACCGCCAGAGGGAAGAACAGCAACAATAGCCCCCACAGCTGCAACCATTTGGGGGCTATGGCTGCCCACTCGGCTCCCATCTGGTTCAGCTGCAGCATTCCCATAATCGCCGGCACCGCCGGGATCACCTGCGACAGCCACACCAAGGGCTCAGGGATCAGCGCCAAGGGCCAGACAAAGCCGCTGACAAACAGAATAGGCATAGAAACCAAGAGTATCACCTGGGTCGGCAACTCGCGCCGCACAAACAGGCAGCTGAGCGCTACCCCGGCGCTGGCCGTGGTCAGCAAAAAAGGCAACATCAGCAACAACACCTGCCCCAGACTCGCCTGCAGACTCACCTGATAGGCGTAGTAACACCAGCCAATATAGAGCGCACTGAACAGGCAATAGAGCAAACTGAAGGCCAACACCCGAGCACTGACCAGCATCAAGGGGCTGACCCGGTTCCAATAGCCCGGCCGATGCCATTGCCCGGCGCCGAGTATGCCTGCGCCTATCAGTAAGGTCTGGTGCAAAATCAGCAGAAACAAGCCTGGTACCACATAAGGGGTATAACCCAAACCTTTATTAAACGCGGGCACGGCATTGAGTTTAATCGGTGCCAGGCTCTGGGCAGCGGCCTCCGGGCTCTGGCCCGAAGCCAATAGTCCCTTGAGCTGGATCTGCTTGCCGGCATCCATACCGGCACTCACTAAACCTTCTACCACGGCGGAATAGATCAGGAAGTAACTGGCATCACCGCCGAAGCTCAAGGTCGCGCCCCGTCCCAGCAACAGATCGCGGCGAAAATCAAACGGGATCACCAATAAACCATGGGCGCGGCCATCGGTGACCCAGGCTTTGGCTTCGTCGATGGAGCCGACCCGGCCGACAACCTGAATACGGGCACTGGCATCGGCGTGACGGATAAGCCGCCGTGACAGCGAAGAGTTATCGTGATCCACCACCACCAACTGCTGCTCCGTGGGCACCTGATGCAGATAAGGCAAGGGATAGAGCACGGCATAGAAGAGCACGCCGCCAAACAGGGTCAAAGAGATCGCCTTGTCACGCACCAAGGCGCGTAAATCCAGCCAGATCAACTGCCATAACGAGAGGGACTTGGCTGTCATAACGTCTCCTCAAGCGGCAACTGCGACTGCAGCACCCTGGCATAACGACGGGCAAAGAACCAACTGGGGATCAACAGCAGCAGAAAGCCGAGATAACCCAGCGCCTGAGGCAGCAAGCTGGCCGGCCCGGCGCCATAGCTCACCAAAGCAACATGAGACTCTATATAGTGGCTTGATGGCATCAACAGACGCCACCACTGCGCCAGCAGCGGCATTTCTCCGGTCGGGAAGGTAATGCCCATAAAGGCAAAGGCGGGTGCAAACAACGCGGTGCAAAAGCTGATCACCCTGGCGCAGTCGGCCAGCATAAAAAAAATCCCCTGCACCCAGAGCCAAACGCCCATCAACATCAAGAGTTGCATCGGCAGCAGCCACAGGAGTTGCCCGGCAATCGGCAGCCCCAGCAGCTGATACAGCAACACCAAAATAAAGCCGCCGTGCAGCAGCATAAAGGCGCCGTTGACCACAAATTTACTCAAAAGCACTGAGGGCATCCCCAGGCGGAAGCATTCGCCCAGAGTATCCTGACGCAGCTCACGGTTGAGACTGCCGGCAAAGGCCAGCATGGCAAATAACTGCCACAAAGCGATCAGCACAGGCGGCACCAGGAAGCCGACATAGTTGTTATTGCGGTTAAACAGCGCCGTAGTTTGGGTGCTTACAGGGCTGAGACGCACCTCAACCTGGGACGGGTTGACACCGGCCGCCAGCTGCTTGAGCCTGGCCACCTGCTGCAAACCATCGGCCAGGGTCAGTTGCAACTGACTGGCCAGCAGTTTGCCCACCAGCAAAAACTGGCCGTTGTAGCGCAGGTCTATGGTGGGAGTGTGCCCGGTCAGCAGTTCCTGCTTCAAACCATAGGGCAAGATGACCAAGGCATAGACCTCGCCGCGGCGCATCGCCTCGACCGCCTCGTCCAGCGCCAGATAGCGCCTGGGGGCGGTGACAGGATTAGCCTCAAGATGACGCCCCAGCTCACGACTGAGGCTGGAGTTGTCCTGATCCACCAGCGCCACCGGCAACTGCCTGGGCAACCCGGCGGAGAACAACCACCAAAGACAGAGCACACCGATAAGCGGCAGATAGCTTATCAGTGCCAGCTGCCAGGGATCGCGCCAGACAGCCTGCCACTCTCGCCGAAGCAACTTCTTCATAATCAAGACTTTTCAAGTAATACTGACATGCCCACCCGCAGATCGGCTACCGGCTCCAGCGGCCTAAGCTCCACTTCAAAGGTACGCATATCAAAGTCGTGGCCACTCTCGGTCGCCCGCCAGGTGGCGAAGTCGCCCAGCACACTGATGTGGCTAACTTCAAACTCGACACTACGTTGCAGCGCCGGCAGTGTCAGGGTCATACGCTCGCCCTTCTTGAACTGCTTGAGCTGATCCTCACGCACCTGAAACACGGCCCAGGCATCTGTCATATCCACCAAACTGACCACAGGGAAGCCACTGGGTGCCAGCTCGCCCACCTGTAACAGCACCTCGGTGATTTCACCGCCCTTGGGCGCGCGCATCTGGCTGTCGGCGAGTATGGCACTGACCTCTTTCACCGCACCTTCGGCCATCCGGGCATTACCGGCTGCGGCGGCCTTGGTTTCTTCCCGGGCGCCCTCTTCGGTCATTTGATACATGGCATAGGCGGCCTGCTCGGTATACTTGGCGGCCTGATATTGGGTAAAGGCTTCATCACGCTTTTGCCGGGCAAGTACGCCATCGCGGAACAGGTTTTCTACCCGGTCGAAAGTGGTCTTGGCCAACTCACTGGCGGCCTTGGCCTTGAGCCACTGCTCGCGGGAGGCGGCCACCTGCTGCTTACGGGCACCGCTGTCGGCTTCCTGCTGCATCGCCTTGGCGGCATCGCGGCCACCCTCGGCCTGCATCAGCTTGGCATTGAGCTCGGGGCTGTCGATAGCAAACAGCAGATCCCCTTCACTGACACTGTCTCCGCGGCGCACCAACACCTGCTCTACCCGGCCCGGCACCTTGGAAGACACATTGTATTCCCTGGCCTCTATCTGCCCCTGCAACAGCTGTGGCTTGGGGGAGTAAGCCAGGATCAGCCCATATACCAGCGCCGCCACTATGGTTACCAGGGCCACTATGGCCACCAAAGGATTAACCCGCATCCTGTATCTCCTGCTTGTCACTGCGTCCGATAAATTCATCCAACTGGCCACTGACCGCCATCAAGCGGGCATAGGCCTGAACATAACGATATTGAGCCGCCAACTGCTTGGTGCGTACCGCACTGAGCTTGAGCTCGGCGTCCACTCTGTCGATGGAGGTAGACAGCCCTTGATTGAAAGCCAGTTCCCGCAGCTTGAGGTTTTCCTCTGCCAGCGCCAGAGAACTGTTCAAGGCATTGACCTCCTCTTCGGCCTGCAGCAGTTGGCGATAGCTCTGATCCACCAACAGGCTGAGATCCTGACGGGTTTGTGCCTTGGTGTATCTGGCCTGCAGCAGGGCGCTCTTGGCCGCCTGCACCTTGCCACTGCGACCATCACGGGACAGCAGCGGCACCTTGACCCCGACGCCTACCATCCAGTCGGGTTCGACCTTGGAAAACAGGCTGTCGTCCTCATAGAGGGTGTAGTTACCGTAGAGGAAAACCGTGGGGAAGTATTTTCCCTTTTCCATATCGACCAGGCCCTGAGCCTGGGTCTCTTTCGCCTCCAACAAGCGCAAGGCTGGATGCTGCTTCAGCGTCAGCTCGGTCAATTGCGGCAATGAAGGGGAGCTTGGCGCCATAAACAGCGGCGACTTGGTGGCGATATCAGTCTGGTGCAGCAGGCGAGACAGGGCTATCAGCGCCATCTCATGGCGACGTTTGGCACTGCCGAGGTCGACCTTGGCCTGATCCAGTGCCACCTGGGCATTGAGGCGCTCGACTCTGGCGATCTGCCCCTGTTGTTCCAGTTTTTCAGCGTGGCTGTAATGCTTTTCCAGCGATGCCACCAGCTGAGCCTGGGTTTGCACCAAAGCCTGGGTCACAGTGACGGCATAGTATCTGTCTACCAGTGTGGTAAACAGCTCACGCCGCGCCAACTCCAGTTGCTGCTTCTTCTCAGCGACCTGAGCCGCCTGAATGCCTTGAGCAGCAGAGATCTGGCCACCGGTATAAATAGGCCACATCGCCTGTAAGCTGGCTCGGAACACATCCTGCTCGGTGAAAGGAGTCACAAACAGCGAGCCAGGCAAAGAGCCAATAATGCCACCTATGGCCGGCGGCAGAGTGGCGGGATCCATAGAGGCGAGTGGATTGAGATCGCGCAGATCCAGCTCTATCGGTTTTTCCAGCCTGGTATAGCTGCCGTTGATGTTGAGCGATGGCAGATTAAGGTGGCGCCCGGCCTCTTGCTGCGCCTCGGCGCGGCTGACTTCCTGGCCTTCGGCCGCCAGCTTGTCGCTCACCTCCAGCAACTGTTGCCAGGCCGAGGCAAAACTATAGTCTGCGGCAAACGCAGGCTGAGCCGCCAGCGGCCACAACAGCAACCAGGCAAATTTGGTCAATTTCATCTACACCCCTAGAGTAAAAACTCTAATTCCTGAGCAAAAAGGATATCATCCTCGCTTGTCGGCCACCAGTTAACCTTGCTGCGCAGCGGCGCAAGACAGCCAAAGCCTGGCGAAACAATTGTTAAAAACTAGACAAGCTACTGGATCCTAGTCTTTTTTAAGCTGTATTGAAACTAAGGAAGGTGCGAACCTGCACCGAGGAATAGACACACATCCTAAACTCACGAATTTAGAATTACAGAATTGCACTGCACTTGGGCGTTGCCGAGAGCCTGTTGGCGCAAATTAAAGTGGCCAGCGGCGAGTGTGCTTATGGACGTGAGCCAAGGATGGTGAGCAGACCTTATCCGTGGATGAATTTGGATGCCAGCACCAAATGGTAGTGATTATTCATGACCGCATAAGCGCAAACGTCGATGCAGAATATTGACGACAACTGCCTGATTTTATCCACTATCCAGCCACGTCTATGCTCGTAACTGCGCCCCGACAGTGCATCTTCACCACACAAAAATGCCCTTCTAACGCAACGGTTAATCACGTGGTAAAAGGGCGTACTTTCAGCATCTATCAACTGGCGACGGGCAGTGGTCATAACCAACCTCGACTGAGCTTTGATCGGTATTTCAAATACCTAGTCTAGGCTGCAAAAAGATATGGCTGTCCTATCTTTTCGGCGTCCTATCTTTTCGCTATCTTTTCGATGGGCAGAGAACAGAACCTACTAACGGTTCTTCCACAACCTCACACTCTAGCGTTCCATTTACGGAGAGCTTAAGAGGGTTCAAAGGTGTACAACATTCATTTTCAGGCGTTATGGAGTTTTCGACTTGGTACTTAAAAATGTTGTCGCTATCTTGCGTATAAGTAAACTCACATCCCGAAAATTCACCATTATTGCTATCGTCAAGAACCATACAATAGCGTGTAACTACCTGAAATCTGTCTTCAAGCTCGGTAAAAGTTTGAGAGACAATTGCAACATGCCCCTCGTAGCATTCGAATATGGTCTCTATAAATTCACGTTCGTTCAAAAAAGAACCACTCATATTTATTGGTCGAAAATAAATATAGGGGCGGCAAAGGACACTATTATTGTAGCGAAAGACAACGCTAAGCTCGTCTTCCCCTATGTATTCGTAATCATTTTTATTCAAAGTTATATGCTGCGTAAAGTACGCTAATTTGAGCATTGTATCTTTCACTATCTAATACCTTTACTTAGAGCTAACAACGGCTTCAGGAGAATTTTCACATAACGCCCTGTTCTAAGGAATCCCCAGATAATTCCCTTTTTATTCAATTCAGTCACAATATACAGGGCATCCTAAACACTTTCCGAGCCGCAAGGAAGCACGCTGCTGGGTATCAGTCTCTGATAAATAACGACAGTTTTTTGGAAATGAGACTCTCTGAGACGCTCACTTTCGAAGATTTATGCAGAATTGCAGTTGCCAGGCATGCTTTCGGCAGGCTTAAGCCTGTTTCTGTAAAATCACCAAGGGTTTAGGGTTAATGGGGATGTATTGCTTAGCTTTGTTGCTTACCCCGGCACCATTTACCACCATATTTGGCCTTCATCGCACACATGGCATCCCATCGGCCACTCATGCCACTGT
>NZ_NIJM01000057.1 GCF_002836945.1 Shewanella chilikensis | reverse complement strand
TGATGGGAAACGGGATAGAGCCTATCCACGTGCGTTAAAAATGAGTAAAAACAAGTATCCCATTAAGCCTAAGAAAAATGCCGTTCACACTAAGTGAACGGCATTACCCGAGGGCGGGCGCTTTTGGCGTTTATTGTGCAGCCGAGGAAAACATAGTTCCGAACCACTAAAGGTCAGCAAATTGCCAACCGGCTGGGTTGAGTTCGCCGTATCATTGCTTTTTTCGGTCAAACCACTGACTTTGAGCTGCCTTAATCGTTATTGCCTGTCCCTGTCCATTGGATATTGGCTTTAATCTCTTCCACCAAACCGGCATCCTCTTCGGTAATATGACCTATAACACTGTAAATTTTGCCGACAACAGGCTGCTCGATATTGAATTGCGCCTGGCAGTATTCGATACCATTTTCTTCACCGGGGAACAGATAGGCTGGAATGCGATATTCCATACCTTGGTAGCTGAGGTTGAGGTTGTAAAACTCTCTTACCTCATCACAACTGAAGTCGGTGTTGGGCACATCGAAGTAGAGCCCCACCTTGGCGCCGCCATTATCCGCCGCAGTCATCTGCATGGTCAGGTGACCGAGCTGATAGCTTGCTTCTTTGGCCGCCGGAAGTTCAGCGGTAAACATACGACCTTGGGCATCGTCATCAGACTCAATATCCAGACGTTTTTCTACATCATCGGCGTTGGCAAACAGAGTGTAGCGACCGCCCCACATTTGGGCGACTTTGGCTCCTTTACCCACTCCTGCTATGGCGTCGGTCAACGTGATGGTTTCCTGATGTTCAACACCTTCATCATCGCCGTACTCCAGCACCATTTGGCCTAGTTCATTGATGATATAAGTGGAAACTTCCACGGTTGCAGTAGCGGAGCATTCGCTGAGGTTGTCTTGAGTGCGGACATTACGCAGCACAGAGCCGTTTTTGAACTCCAGAGTGTCGCACCATACTTGCATCACACCGTCGTCGTGCTCGTTTGCAGAACCCCATTCTGTGGTGAACCAGGTTTTGCCTTCCAGCGGATGTTTGGGCTCTGGTTCGACACCGTTATCGGCAACCTTGACTTTAAGATCGACTCTCACAGGCGCATGTTTGCCGTCATTGACTGTCACAGTGATCACAAAGTCGCCGGCAACCAGAGGCTTGCCGGACAAACGCAATGAGTCACCTTGCTCAATTTTCAGGGCGATACCTTGCATATCTGTCATGGCGCTGAAGGTCAGTTGATCTTTATCCTGATCGCCAAACAGCTCATCCAGGTCAATCACCTGATCGATTTGATTGCCCACTGTCAGCGCCATGCGTGCCAGTTCAGCTTCCAGTTCGGCTTTTTCAGCCGGGTTGATGACAGGAGCATGGTTGATACTGCTGACTTCAATCTCAATTTCCAGTGGGTAAGAGCGGGCGCCCTTACTGTCGGTGGCGTAAGCGTGCAGCTCTATTTCACCGGCTACCTTAGGTGTGCCGCTGAGTACGCCTGTTTTGGCATCGAATGCCAGGCCCAGGGTTTCCAGTGCTATGTTGCCATCTTCTTCCATCAGGCTCAGAGTGAAGCTGTCGTTGTCCTGGTCGGCAAAAGCGGCTGACAAATCTACGGCAGACATTGGCTGACCCAGTTCCACTTCAATTTGGGTCTGCTTGTCCAGCTCAGTCTGGCTCAAGGCAATATGAGGCCTGTGATTGGACTCTACACCGCCTTCTGGGGTGATCACCGGCTCGTAGTCGTCGAGTTTGTCACCGGCTTCCACCTTGGCAGCCACATCTTCAACCAAGAGTTGCAGATGCGCTTCAGCCAGGCCCTGATGGCTAACCAGCGTCTCGCCGATAATGTTCAGCGCTTGAGCGACCTTGTTGGCACTGCTCTTGGCCAGATAGTTACCAAACAGCAGCTCTGGTTCGGCTTTAAGTTCTGCAAATTGAGCCGACACAGCTTTTTCGGCATCTGCCTTGGATACACCTTGGTTGGCATCCATATGCTTGACAACCAAGTTGGTCAGCGGGCTGATCACCTGGCTGTTGGCATCTTTGCTTGCCGGGGCCTTGAGCTCAAAGGTTTTTTTCACCAAGCCGCGGCTTTCATCCATGGTTTTGTCGGCAATAGCCTTAACACACTGTGTTTGTCCCTGATATTGGCCATCGATCCGGGCAATACCGCCTTTGCCGGTTGTCGCCACTTTGGTTTGGCAGTTTTCGCCGGCATAAACGTCGGCATTCACCAGATAACCATCAATGGCTGTGACCGAAAATGATTTGGTTGTGGGGTTGTCATTGTTGTCGCTGCCGCCGCAACCGGCCAGTGCCAGTGCTATTGACGCTGCAAGCAAAGTCGTCTTCTTCATTCTTTATCCCAAAATAATTTGAGCGCCTTGATGACGCCCATCCACCTTTTTAGATACAAAAGTTCCATTTAAAGGGATGCAGATGATAACTTTGATAAACAAAAGATAAATTGATTGGGTTCACATAAAATTCCTGATTAAAAACAGTGTAATAGGTTTAATTTTGAGCTGTGGTTTAATTTTGGATACATATTGGCGTCATAATCGCCAAAAGTGCCGCTATCTGAGTTTTTACTTGTCAGAAGCAAGGAATTGTGCCGCCTGAATGGATTGATAAATGCTTATAAATAAGAGGGTTATTGATGGCTTGTTAATTGCCTCTCGGGTAGCAGAAATGAAAGCTCTGGATTGAATTAGCGCATATTTAGCCCACGTAGCCCACGCCAAGGCGCTGAGGTTAAGCCGCCGGTTTGTTAAAAGTGAACCTTGGTTCAGTGTAAAAAAACAGCTCCGCAAGAGTGGCATCTGCGGAGCTATTCTAAATGGAACTGTTTTAAATGAGAGTTAAGCCGAATTTAATGCCCGTTGCTGACTACCTTGTTTCAGAAACCTGTCTAAGGAGTTTTTTCAGTCGCTTAGGTTTGGTAACTGGGCTCAGTAGCCTGCCGCTTCGCTGCCGGCGCGGCGCGGGTCAGATGCACCAAATTTACCTTCTTCGGTCACCATAATGCTCTGGGTGCTGCCCATGGAACTTTTGACCTTGACCTGGTGGCCCATGGCTTCCAGCAGCGCTATGGTGTCACCATTGAGGCTGCGCTCTACCCGAATTTCATCCGGCAGCCACTGGTGATGCATCCGCGGTGCAAAGCTGGCTTCGGCGATATTCAGGTCGTGGTCAATCACATTCATGATGATCTGCAGCACTGTGGTAATGATCCTGGCGCCACCCGGGCTGCCGGTAACCAGAAACGGCTGACCGTCTTTCATTATCATGGTCGGGCTCATGGAGCTCAGTGGCCGCTTGTTGCCCTGTACCGAGTTGGCTTCACCGCCCACCAGGCCATAACCGTTGGGGGTGCCGGGTTTGGCTGAGAAATCATCCATCTCATTGTTCAGCAAAATCCCTGTACCATCGGCCACCAGCCCAGAGCCATAACTGAAGTTGAGGGTATAGGTGTTGGATACCGCATTGCCCCATTTATCCACGACCGAGTAGTGAGTTGTCTGGTCACTTTCATAGGGTGCCAGCTTGCCGGGTTTGACCTGGCTTGAAGGGGTGGCGTGCTTGCTGTCGATGCTCTTGGCCAATGTCTTGGCATAATCCGGGCTCAACAGGGCTTTAACCGGCACAGGATAGAAATCCGGATCGCCGAGATACTCGCTGCGATCGGCATAGGCCCGTCTCATGGCCTCGGCCATAAGATGCAAAGTGGCGGCGGTGTTGTGGCCCAGATCATGGATGGGGTACTGCTCGAGAATGTTCAGGATCTCTATGATATGGATGCCACCCGATGATGGCGGCGGCATGGAAACCACCTCATAGCCTCGATAGTGTCCGCGCACCGGCTGGCGCTCTATGGCCTGATAGTTGTTGAGATCCTCTAGGGTCATGATGCCGCCGGCGGCCTGAATGGCACTCACCAGTTTCTCGGCGGTTTCCCCTTGGTAAAATCCTTTGTTGCCCTGTTTGGCAATCAGCTCCAGCGAGTGAGCCAACTCAGGTTGCTTGATGATTTCGCCCGGTACAAAGCTGCTGCCATCAGCCTTGTAGAAGATGGCGGCAGAGCTTGGCCATTGGGAGATGCGGCGCTTAACTCCATCGAGGGAGTTGGCCAGATCTGAAGTAACGCTGATCCCTTCCCGCGCCAGTTTGATCGCCGGGGCTATCACTTGTTCCCGTTTCATGGTGCCATACTTGGACAGGGCCAGCTCCATGCCCATCACAGTGCCGGGAACGCCTACCGCCAGGCCGTGCTCGCGGCTGAGTTTATTGACCGCATTGCCCTTGTCATCAAGGAAGATATCCCTGTGGGCCTTGGAAGGCGCCATCTCCCGATAATCTATGGCTATGGTCTTGTTTTCCTTCGCCAGGTGTACCAGCATGAAACCGCCGCCACCTATATTGCCGGCCCGGGGCAAAGTCACTGCCAGGGCATAACCCACGGCCACAGCTGCATCTACTGCGTTGCCGCCTTGCTTGAGAATATCCACCCCTATACGGGAAGCCAGTGCCTCCTGGCTGGAAACCATGCCATGCTTGGCCCAAACGGGCTGGGCTGTGGCCATTTCACTGTAAATCGAGGATTCGTTGGCGGTAACTTGTGGGCTGTAAATCAGGGGGGATGCTGCAGGCAGAGCCAGAGCGACGGCGAAGATCAGCGGTTTTATCAGACGCACTATATTTCCTTATACTGCTTTTGCTTAAGTTGCTATGCAATGTGCCGCCAATTATCCTTGATTGCAAGTTTGCCTCGGCATATGGAATACATTTGGACAATAAGCACTGGCAGTGGCGTTTTGCCGCCGGCATTGATGAGATCCCCGCCGCCGAGTGGGATCTGTGTCTGGCTGAAGATGGCCAAACAGAGCCGGACAACCCATTTTGTCGGCATGCTTTTTTGAAGGCGCTGGAGCAAAGTGGCAGTGTTTGCGCCGCAGCCGGCTGGCAACCCATGCATTTACAGCTGTTTTGCAACGACAGGCGTTTGGCTGTGATGCCTCTCTATCTCAAGGATCACTCCTGGGGCGAATATGTGTTCGACTGGGCCTGGGCCGATGCCTATCAGCGCCACGGTGAAGCCTATTATCCCAAGCTGGTCTGCGCCATTCCCTTTACGCCTGTCAGCGGCCCAAGACTCGGGATAGCGCCTGAGGCCAGGGCTGCGGCCGCTGATATCCAGCAGGCGCTGGCGAAACTGTTTTGGCAACTGCTCGAAAGCTACTCCTCCTGGCATTGGCTGTTTGTCAGCAAGGGGCAACTTGATTCATTGCGGCATTTGCCCCAGACCTTGGTGCGGGAAGGCACGCAGTTTCATTGGTTTAACCGGGGTTACAGCCAGTTTGATGATTTTTTGGCGCGGCTCAACTCGAAACGGCGCAAGAATATTCTCAAAGAGCGCCGCGCCTTGGCTGACTTGCAGTTTGTCTGGCTCAGGGGCGATGAGCTGCAAGATTGGCACTGGCAGCTTTTCTATCGCTGCTATCGGCAAACCTACCTGAAACGCTCCGGCCATGGGGGATATCTTCAGCCCGACTTTTTCAAGCAACTCGGTAAGTTGATGGCGGCCGAGGTGCGTTTGCTCCTGGTTCACCGCTTGGGTGAAACGCCGCAACAGGCGCTGGCATGCGCGCTTTATCTGCAGGGGAAAGATACTCTTTATGGCCGCTATTGGGGCGCACTTGAGGAGATCCCGGCGCTGCATTTCGAGGCCTGTTACTGGCAGGGAATAGACTATTGCATCAAGAACGGCCTCAGTTGCTTTAACGCCGGTGCCCAGGGGGAGCACAAGCTTATCCGCGGTTTTGAGTGTGTCACCACCTATTCGCTGCATGGCATAGCGCATCCAGGCTTTCGGGAGGCGATAGCCGATTTCTGTCAAACAGAGGCCGGCAATAACCGCTTGTATCAAGCGCAGTTGCAGCAGGCCTTACCCTACAAAAAGGGCGATTAACCCAGCGCCAGCCAGACACCGACCCCCAACATCAGGCTGCCGGCTATCCGGTTGAGCAGGCGGACATTGTTGCCACGGCTCAAAAACAGCCTCAGGCTCTTGCCGCCATTGGCATAGGCCAGCATGCAGATGAGTTCGGTACACATGATAATGCCGATGAGTGCCGTTAGTTGCGGTGCCATAGGTTGCTGCAGATTAATAAAGGGAGGCAGCAAGGAAATCATAAAGGCCCAGCCCTTGGGATTGGCAATGGCGGTGACAAAGCCTTGGGAGATCAACGCCGTGCGCTTGATACTTCGGGGTTGGTCCAGATTGGCCATCTTGCCCTTGGCCCGCCACATATTGATGCCGAGCCAGATAAGATAGGCACCGCCAAGATATTTGAGCCCCTGGAAGATCATTGGATGTTTCAACATAACCGTGGCCACACCCAGCACGGCCGCCAAAGCCACCAGGGCGACTCCCACGAGTTCACCCAGCATCATCCACAGAGTGCGGCGCACCCCAATGCTCATCCCCAGTGTCATGGCCAGGGTCATGCACATTCCCGGGGTAACGGAAACAAAGAAAAAGGTTGGAATAAAAGCGGCGAGCAGGGCGTAGTCTTGCATTTTGGGTACAGCTGTCTCTCAAAAAGGGAGATCAGTCTAATGAAATCCTACCGGGTGACAAAGTAAAAAATTGCAGCGCTCAATATACTAAGGCGGAAAACAAGAGACCGATCATCAGATCGGTCTCAAAAAGGTGATTTCGCTATCGGTTACAGCACGCCACGCTTCATTTGATCGCGCTCGATGGATTCGAACAACGCCTTGAAGTTACCCTCGCCAAAGCCGAGGTTGTTCTTGCGCTGAATAATCTCGATAAAGATGGGGCCGAATAGGTTTTTGGTGAAGATCTGCAGCAGGTAGCCACTGTCATCCCCGTCCACCAGAATTTGATGATGCTTTATCTTGTCACGGTTTTCCGTCACCTGCGGCACCTTGTCGAAGATGGTGTCGTAGTATTCAGGGATGATGTCCAGGGTCTCGATTGAGGTTCCTTCCATGGCATCGAGCGAGGCGACGATATCCCGGGTGCGGAACGCCAGATGTTGCACGCCCGGGCCGTTATATTCGCGCAGGTACTCATCAATCTGGTTTTTGTCGTCACCTTTGCCCTCATTGATGGGAATACAGAAGCTACCATCGGGAGAGCGCAGGGCGTAGGAGACCAAGGCGGTTTGTACGCCGCTGATATCGAAATAACGCACTTCGGTGAATCCGAAGATATCCTTATAGAAATCAGACCATTGTTCCATAGTACCCTTGTGGACATTGTTGGTCAGGTGATCCACTTCCATAAAGCCTTTTTCAGGGACTATCACAGGGGCAGGCAGGTCGACAAAGTCTGTCTTGTAGATGTTGTCCTGCTCGCCGAAACGGTCGATGAAGTAAATCAGGCTGTCGCCTATACCATAGATTGCCGGGTAGGGCAGATCAGTGTGGGCCTGATCCGCCGGGCGGGCGCCGCGGGATACCGCCAGTTGCAGGGCATAATTGGCATCTTCTACCCGCCACCCCATGGAGCAGATGGCCGGGCCATGGTGCTTGGCAAATTCGGCGCTGAAGCCTTGACGCTCCTTGTTGAGCAGAAAGTTAATGTCGTTCTGCTTGTAATAGAAAATCTCCCTGTCCTTGGCTTTTTTCAGCATGGAGAAACCAAAGTCGATAAAGACCTGGTGCATGAAATCACTGTCCGGGGTTGCAAACTCGGTAAATTCGATACCGAGCAGTCCCAGTGGATTCTTTTCGCTTGCCATTTCTATGTCCTCTTCAATGATGTTGCTTGCGGCCATTCTCTGATGGCCTTGCTGGATATTTGTTTCCGGGCTCAGCGTTCGAGCCAGGAGCGGTTGTAATCAGTACTCATGCAGCTCTGCACATGGGTGGTTAACTGCAGCGGGGCAAAGGTGTCCACCATAACGGCGTATTCATAGGTGTCTTTCTTGCCGATGGAGGCTTCGGTGCGCCCGGGCTGTGGCCCATGAGGCACGCCTTTTTGATGCAGCGTCAGGTAACCGGCTTCTATGCCGGTGCGGCTCATAAAGTCGCCATCCACATAGTAGAGCACCTCGTCACTGTCGATATTGTTGTGGTAGTAAGGTGCCGGGATCGCCTTGGGATGGAAGTCGTAAGGTCTGGGAACAAAGTTGCAGATAACAAAATTGTGGGCGGTAAACACCAGATGATCTGAGGGGGGCAGGTGAATCTTGCCTACCTTGGGTGCGTACTCTGTGATGTTGAAGGCCCAGGGGTAGACAAAACCGTCCCAACCCACCAGATCAAAAGGATGCCATTCCAGCTGAGTCAGTTGATATTTGTCGCCAAACTTGCTGACCAGTGGGAACTCCCCTTGCTCGACCCTGGCCTCTGTCAGTTCGGGTACCCGGATATCCCGCTCGCAATAGGGCGCCGACTCCAGCAACTGGCCATAGTCATTACGAAAGTGTTTGGGGATCTCCACCATGGAGAAGGATTCGATCACCAACAGGCGCACATTACTGTAGTCCTTGAATTTCAATTGATAGGTGGTGCCGCGGGGGATCACCAGATAGTCCCACTTTTGTACTTTGAGCTTACCGTATTCACTTAAGAGCTCGCCTTCACCCTCGTGGATAAATACCACCTCGTCGGCGTAGGCATTACGGTAAAACAACTCGGTATCCTCGGTGACTCTGGCAGTATAAATCGCCAGATCCTGATTGAAGAAAATCTTGTTGCGGGCACAGAAGAAATGCCCCTGCCTGTCGGCCTGTTTGCTGTCCAGCTTATAGTTCTGTACCAGGGAGTCCTGCCACACTTCACCATGGCTAAGCTCAAAAGGCTCAACGGTTAACGCCTTGGTAGGCATATTGTGGTGGTACTTGTTGGAATAGATATTGGAAAAGCCATGGGTTGAAAACAGCTCTTCACGGTAGAGTTCACCGGATGGCTTCTCAAATGCGATATGGCGCTTGTTGGGAACCTGCCCCTGTTTTACATAAAATGGCATCTGACTCTTCCTTGGTGGCGCTTGCTGTTAACCTTCTTTGGGAACCTTCGGCGGCCACTGTTGTTATTCTTGTTCTCTTTGCACTCTTTTCTGCCGGAATTGCCGGTCGCTGGCAGCGCAAATGAGCCGTTTTTGTGATCTATCTTTCAATTTAGTTGCGCGCTTGTACAAAAAAAAGAATAATTATTCGGCATACTCAATCTAAAAATTTGATTGTCTTGTTGGATTTACAGGAGTGTAAACCTTGCGTATCGATATCGACGCCTTCAATGTGCTTAAGGTGGTGGTGGAAGAGGGCAGTTTTGCCAAGGCGGCAGAGCGTCTGCACAAGGCGCAGTCGGCGGTGAGTTATCAGATAAAGAAACTGGAACAATATCTTGGCGTTAATCTGCTTGACCGTAATCAATACCGGGCCGAGCTGACTCACGAAGGGCGGGTTATTCTGGCCGAGGGACAACGTTTGCTGGCGCATCTTGGCAATATAGAGCATCTGGCCAGCCGTTTCAGTGAGGGCTGGGAGCCCAGATTGGAGCTGGTGATAGACGGCGCCTTGCCGATGGAGCCTATCATGACCGCCCTCAAGCGCATGACAGAGCATAAGATACCGACCAAAATCCAGCTCAATATGGAGTTTCTCGGTGGGGTACAACACAGGTTTGAGCGCGACAGCGCCGATCTTATGTTGGTGAAAGACTATCGCAGTGGCCCCAGTTACCACCCCAAGCCCCTGCCTGCTATCACCAGCGTGTTGGTGGCAGGTAAAGACCACCCCTTGACTTTGCGCCGCGGCATAACCCTGTCCGAATTGCAGCAACATGTGGAGCTTACCATCGAAGACTCATCACCGGTCAAGAGTCAGCGCGATGAGCTGCAGTTTGGCGGCGACAAGGTCTTTTATCTCTCCGGTTTTATCATGAAAAAGAACGCCTTGCTCAAGGGCCTGGGTTTTGGCTGGATGCCGGATTTCCTGATAACCGAAGAGCTGGCTGGTGGTGATTTATGTGAGCTGGACTTTATCGGCGGCAGCCGTTTTCGTTTTATTCCTCAGTTGGTGTCGACGTTGGAGCGACCTCTTGGCCGCGCAGGAAGGCTGTTTACCGCGCTGATTCTGGAGGAGTTTGAGCGCTTTCAAGGGGATAACGCCAGCGGTTTGGGTTGAAGCATTCTGTTACTTTTTACTCAAATTACATCCACCTCCTCACTTGCCGTTTTGACATTTTATGTCATAGACTGAGTGCCAGGTCATTCAGACCCTAAACCATTGAGGGGGAGTTTCAATGAGCAAGAACAGCCATGAAGTGGATTATGAGATCAAGGGCGAGAGCATGCAGCTGGTTGAGGTGGAGCTGGATCCCGGTGAAACCGTGATAGCCGAGGCCGGTGCCATGACTTACATGGAGGAAGGGATCAGTTTTGAAGCGCGGATGGGCGATGGCTCAGAGCCGGATTCGGGCTTTTTCGGCAAGTTGATGGGGGCCGGTAAACGTATGCTGACAGGTGAAAGCCTGTTTATGACCCATTTCAGCAATCAGGGCCAGGGCAAACGTCGGGTGTCGTTCGCCGCACCTTATCCCGGCACTATTCTGGCAATCGATCTCGATGAGGTCGGTGGTGAACTCATTTTACAGAAAGACAGTTTCTTGGCCGCGGCTATGGGTACCCAGGTGACCATGAGGTTCAATAAGCGCCTGGGAACCGGTTTCTTCGGCGGTGAAGGCTTTATTTTGCAGAGCCTCAAGGGTGATGGCATGGCCTTTATTCACGCAGGTGGCACTTTGATCCGTAAAGAGCTCAAGGGCGAAACCCTGAGAGTGGATACCGGCTGTCTGGTGGGCTTTACCAACGGCATCGATTACGACATCGAGAGGGCCGGCTCTCTCAAATCCATGGTGTTTGGTGGTGAAGGTTTATTTTTGGCGACACTTTCAGGCCATGGCACAGTGTGGCTGCAGAGCTTGCCGTTTTCCCGTATGGCCGACAGGATCATTGCCCATGCGCCTTCCGCCGGTGGCAGTGACAGGGGCGAGGGCTCAGTGCTTGGCGGAATTGGCCGTATGCTGGATGGGCGCTAAAGCGCTATTGGCGAAACTACCGGCAGAGGTAGCAGTAAAGATTAAGGTAAAGATAGCAGCGAAGAAAAGCAGTCAAGCGCTTAACTCATTTTGCAAACAAAAAAGCCATGGTTTCCACCATGGCTTTTTGCTTTTGAACTTAGGGCTCTTGATAAGGGTATCAGTGTTCCAGGATCTCAATGATCCTGCGGGTCTTGTCGTGCAGCTTGAATAGTGTGCCTTCAATGTCGACCGTTATCAGGCCATCATTGCCCAGGGGCACAACTACTCGGCCGCGAGCATAAATATCATTATCAAGAATATCGCCCCTGTGATAACGCTTTTGCCAACCTGGAGGCAAAGGTTCACCCCGAGCGGCTTTCTTTTGCAGTCCAGGGGGTAAATCTTTATGGTCTTTATCCTGCTTGGCCAAAACGGCCGGACTGGCCAGCAGGACTCCCAGGCTGATTGCTACCAAGGTTTTGGATAATTTGTTTGTCATAGTTTCTCTCCTGCGAGTAGAAGAATACGTTGCCATTCCTGCTCTGTGACCGGTTGCACGCTCAGCCTGGCCCCTTTTTGTACCAGATACATATGTCCGAGCTGCGAGTCTGCCTTGATCTCTTTCAAGCTAACTGTTCTGGCAAACTGACGTTCAAAGCCGATATCCAGCTGGAACCAGCGCGGTGACTCTGGGCTCGACTTGGGATCAAAGTAGGGTGACTCAGGATCCCAGGCCGTGGTATCGGCTTTGGCCTCTCCGACGACTCTGGCAGTGCCCACCACGCCCGGCGTTTTGCAACTGGAATGATAGAACAAAATGGCGTCGCCGATTTGCAGTTCATCGCGAATAAAGTTGCGGGCCTGATAATTGCGGATCCCGCACCAGGGTTCCACCTTGACCCGCTGTAGATCGTCGATACTGAATTCATCGGGTTCGGATTTCATCAACCAGTACTTCATGCTGGCACTCCTTGAGAGTTTTTACCAGAAAAGCTTACCAGCCTGTTAAGCACTTATTCAGTAAGGCAAGGGCAGACTGACTTCATTAGATTGGTAGATTATGCATTATTGTGATAATCGATGTAAAAGATTAGGAGTCGCCTATGGCCTCACTTAGCCTGACAGCTTTAACTGCTGATTATCAAACCTATCGTCATGATTTTGCCCGCGGGGAACTGGATTACGACCCCGCGACAGTCCATAAATTTGTTGCTGAAATGAAGCGCCAAGGCATGCTGCTCAACGAGTTCAGTTGGGATGATTGGTATCAAAACAGCCATATGGTCGACAGGCCTGAATATATCGCCGATGCTTCCTTGTATGAATGCCGCTTGCTGCTCAGTGCCATGGCGCGCTTAGAGCGTTTCAGCCCGGGTGTCCTGCAGAATATGCGCCGCCAGGGGGTCATGTTGGCCTTACTGGAAAGAATGCAGCAACTGCAAAAGGCAGCCTGAGAATATCCCGCGGCTGATCTTATATCGTCCATTTTGCTGCCATGATCCCGTCATCGGCAGGCTTTTTATTAAGGGCTCCTTTGGTGGCCCTTATGGTTTTTGAGCCATTATTCTTTAGTCTAAAAGCCGGTTTCCTTGCTTGTTATTCCAATGCGCCATTCGTTAGAGTCGTTATGAACCCTGCGCCCAGGCCGCAGTGAAAGCCGATCATTGCCGCTGCTTTTGATACTTTTCAGATGCCGCCAATATGGCTTCACACTGTGAGGGGAGGGCCGCCGGCTCAGGGTGACAGACTCTTCCTATAACGATAAAACAACGCACGGAGGCTTAGATGTCTGCCAACAAGACAAGCAAGCAACTCAATGATTTACCTCTGTCACAGAGCCGTTATCTGGGGCACAGTAATACTCCCTTGATAGACAAGACCATAGGTCAGTATTTGCAGGATATCTGCAACCGCTATCCGGACAATACAGCTGTGGTGATGCATCATCAGCAATTGCGCTGGAGTTATGCGCGCTATCTTGAAGAGATAGATAAGTTGGCCACAGGCCTGCTGGCGTTGGGTATCGGCCCCGGGGACAGGGTCGGGATCTGGTCGCCTAATAATATCGAGTGGTGTCTGACTCAGTTTGCCACCGCCAGAATTGGCGCCATCATGGTGTGCATCAACCCGGCTTATCGCCCGGAAGAGCTGGAATATGCACTTACCAATGTGGGCTGTAAGGCTCTGATCACTCACGATAAGTTTAAGTCCAGCGATTACCTGGCGATGCTGAATGAGTTGGCGCCGGAACTCAGCGATGCCGAGCCTGGTAAGCTGGTGTCCAGTCGTCTGCCGGAACTGCGCTGCGTTATTCGCACCGGTAGTGACAAGACGCCGGGCATGCTGAATTTCCCCGAGGTATGTGCCATGGGCTCTGAGGCGGAATATGCCGATCTCAAAGGCATAGGTGAACGTTTATCGCCCCATGAGGCCATCAACATCCAGTTCACCTCAGGCACCACGGGTAACCCCAAAGGCGCCACTCTGACCCACCATAATATTCTCAACAACGGTATGCTGGTGGCCGACGCCATGGGCTTTGGCCCGGATGATAAGCTTTGTATTCCCGTGCCCCTGTATCACTGTTTCGGTATGGTGCTGGGGAATCTGGTCTGTCTGGCCAAAGGCGCCACGGCGGTATTCCCATCCGATGCCTTTGACCCTACTACTACCCTCAAGGTGGTTGAGCAGGAGCGCTGCACCGGATTGCATGGGGTGCCGACCATGTTTATCGCCGAATTGGAGCTGGCCAATTTCCAGGATTATGACCTCAGCAGCTTGCGCACCGGGGTGATGGCCGGGGCCACCTGTCCTGAGGAGTTGATGAAACGGGTGCATAAGCTAATGCATATGACGGAAGTCGTTATCGCCTACGGCCAAACGGAATGCAGCCCGATCAATAACATGACAGAGGTGGAATCTTCATTCGAGAAACAAGTCACTACCGTTGGCCGGGCACTACCCCATACCGAGGTGAAGATCATTGATGAATTCGGTGAGATTGTGCCTGTAGGTCAGCCGGGTGAAGTGTGTAGCCGAGGTTATTGTGTGATGCAGGGTTACTGGAACGATCCGGCCAAAACCCAAGCCACCATAGATAAAGAAGGCTGGCTGCATTCGGGCGATCTCGGAGTGATGGACAGCGAAGGATATGTGCAGATAGTCGGTCGCATCAAGGACATGATTATCCGAGGTGGAGAGAACATCTATCCGCGGGAGATTGAAGAGAAACTCTACACCCATAGTGAAATTCAAGACGCTGCAGTATTCGGGGTACAGAGTGAAAAATACGGTGAAGAGGTGTGCGCCTGGATTAAGATACGTCCCGGCAGTACTGTCACTGAAGATGAAATCCGTCATTTCCTGACCGAGAAGGTGGCTTATTTCAAGGTGCCGCGTTACATCAAGTTTGTTGAACAATACCCTATGACGGTCACAGGCAAAATCCAGAAGTTCCGCATGCGTGAGCTGATGTATGAAGAGCTGCACCGGGATATCAATGGTTGAGTTATTTAAACCGCAACAGTAAAAGAGAAGCGCCGCATTGCGGCGCTTCTTTATGGTATGAATTACTTGCCGAAAGGAATCGGCCTTGGAGTGTCCTTGTTGGATGGAGGCAGAATGGGCATTTCTACCTTGGGCTGTTCGCCGGTCAGCGACTTGAGGAAGGCCACCATCTCTAGGGTTTCTTTCTCGGTCAGCTTCTGACCCAACTGGATATCCGACATGGTGTTGACCGCCTCTTCCAGCTCCCAAACACTGCCGTCATGGAAGTAGGGGTAGGTGAGTTCAATGTTACGCAGTGTCGGCACCTTGAACACCATCTTGTCGGCTTCTTTACCCGTTACTGCCTTGCGGCCTTCAGCAGGGTTATCCGTGTGGAAAGGCTTGATAAGTCCCATTTTCATATACATGGTGCCACCGACCGCCGGACCATTGTGGCAAGCGACACAGCCCTTGTCCTTGAACAGCTGATAACCCGCTTTGGCTTCGGCGCTGATGGCATTTTTGTCGCCTTCCAAATACTTGTCAAAGGCGCTGTTGGGGGTCACCAGCGTCTTTTCAAAGGCGGCAATTGCATCTGTGATCCTGTCAATGTTGACCTCTTCAGAGCCGTAAACCTGCTTGAAGCGGGCGCGGTAAGCCGGCATGGAGGCAACGGTTTCGGACGCCAGTTCATGAGTAAAGCCCATCTCCTTGGGGTTGGCTATAGGACCTGCAGCCTGTTCCTTGAGATCTTTGGCGCGGCCATCCCAGAACTGTGCCAGCATATAATCGGCGTTCAATACGGTAGGTGAGTTGATAGGGCCTTCTTGCCAGGCATGACCGATAGAGGTTGGCAGGGCATCTACCCCTCCGATGGAAAGATTGTGACATGAATTACAGGAGATAAACCCGGACTTTGATAATCTGGGTTCGAAGTAAAGCATTTTTCCGAGTTCGACTTTTTCCGGCTCGGTGATTTTCACCGGCTTGATAATTTCGATAGGCTCAGCCGCCTGAGCCGCAGTCATCCCGAGGGCTGCAGTTACAGCCATGACCAGTGCTTGATATCTCATTGCTATCACCTCTAATAGACTTACTTTGTGTGTGGTTATTTACCCATCATAGTGATAGAAGAAGAGCTTTGACAGATGTTAATATCGATTGGCTCTATCGTTGATTTAGATAGATTTTTTGTGATGATTGCCGCGGTTTTAGCCTCTAGTTTTAGCTATCTTACCTAAATCGAACTTTTTCACATTTTCATCTCTCGTCACACTTTGGTTTAAAGTGTGCGGTAAGCTGTATTTTTGTGTGTCCGGCGCTGATTGAGACTGGTCGCTGCCAGACATCGACAAGCTATACTCTGTTAACTTCCGGAATGCTTATGGGGTTGGCCTTGGCAAGAATGGAGTGACATTATGGCAAAAACAGCTATCACCTTTTTCGGCCGTTCCGCGCTGTTCATACTCTTGTTGTTGTTACTTTATAGTGGCAGCCCTGTGGCTCGCGCTGATACCCTGCAGTTGAGCTCGCTTAATTGGCCTCCCTACAGTGGCCAAATGCTGCAACAGCAGGGAGCCTGTGTTGCCGTGGTCAAGGCAGCGCTTGCCGCCATGGGCCATGAACTTAAAGTCAATTTCTACCCCTGGAGTCGGGCGATAAAGTTGGCAGGCATGCCCGGCTCTCCCTATCTTGGTTATTTTCCCGAGTATTATCACCAAAGCGATAAGTTTATCTTTTCCAAGCCATTGGGCTTTAGTCAATTGGCCTTGGTGGAGCAAGTCCAGCGGCCCGTGAGCTGGCAACAGTTGCAGGATTTGCAGCGTTACAATCTCGGGGTGGTCAAGGATTATGTTAATACCGAGAGCCTGGATCGGGCCATGGACTCAGGCCGGCAACCCTTCGAGCTGGCCAATTCCGATGAACAAAATCTTCGCAAATTGGCAGCCGCCAGAATTGATGCCGTGGTGATCGATGCCAATGTTTATCGTTATCTGCTGCGGCAACAGGGGATGGAAGAGTTGGAGGGCAAGCTTAAACTTAATCGGCAATTGCTGGCCAGCAAAGGCTTGCTGGTGGCTTTTCGAAATTCCGAAGAGGGGCAACGTTGGCGGGATATTTTCGACCAGGGATTGGCCCGAATTGATGCCAAGAGCATATTGGAGCAACACTTAAAGTATCATTGAGTTGTCATCCAAAGCGGTTAAATTGAGCACTTTACCCCAGATGGACGGGTCTGTGACAGAAAGTGCCTATGAGCTTGAGCTGCTTGCCGAGCTGGAGCATAAATACCAACAACACTTGAATGCTCGGTCTTTGGCCCAAGTCGGCTTTGCCGATAAGACGCACGATGTGCGGGCGCTGGAGCTGGGAAACCCAAACGCCAGGGTGCCCACTGTGCTGTTCGTCGGCGGCGTTCATGGGGTGGAGCGTATCGGCAGCCAGGTGATACTGGCGCTTCTTGGCAGCCTGTTGACCCGCTGCAGTTGGGATAAACATCTGCAGCTGATGCTAACCCAGATACGGCTGGCGTTTGTACCTGTGTTGAATCCCATCGGCCTTATCCGGGGAACCCGCGCCAATGGCAATGGGGTCGATTTGATGCGCAATGCTCCCATAGATGCCCGCGGCTCAGTGACTTTTATGGTCGGCGGTCAACGGCTTTCCCGCCATCTTCCCTGGTATCGGGGCCGCAGCAATCAATTGGAAGTCGAGACCCGGGCGATAATTGACTACAGTAATGAACTTATGGCCCGCGGTAGCAGCTTGATTGTGCTTGATGCCCACTCAGGTTTTGGCCTGGTGGACCATATCTGGTTTCCCTTTGCCTGTAAGGATACGCCTTTTGCCCGCTTGGGGGAGGTGTATCATCTAAAGCAGTTGTTCGAAATGAGCTACCCCCATCATTGTCACTATCATATTGCGCCCCAAAGCCGCTTCTATCGCACCCACGGTGATATTTGGGATTATTTGGTCAGTTGTAACCCCAAAGTGCCTTTTCTGCCCTTAACGCTGGAAATGGGCTCCTGGGCCTGGGTCAAAAAGAACCCCAGACAATTGCTGCGTTTCTCCGGTTATTTCAATCCTCAAAAGCAGCACAGGCTGCAGCGAATTTTGCGGCGCCACTTTACCCTGATGCAGTTTTTGCTCGATGTGGGGTATGCTCAGGTACTGGAGCAACTGCCTGAACTTCATCGGCATCACCTGGATTATCAGGCACGAAACTTTTGGTATCCACAAGCGGCGGAGAAACCAAGTCATGACTGAGCAGCAAACCTGGGTGTTGATCCGCGGCTTGATGCGGGATAAACGTCATTGGCAAGCCTTTGCCGATAATCTCCTGGCGGCGGGGTTTAGGGTGGAGCTCATCGATCTGCCTGGAAATGGCGATAGGGTGTCGGATACCAGCCCCTGGGCTATTCAGGATTATGCCGACTTTGTTGCAGATGAACTGCTGCGACGCAAGGTGGGTAAATGCCGAATATTGGCTATCTCCATGGGCGCTATGGTGGCCATGGCACTTGCCGGGAAAAATGACGCTGAAGCCGGCTGCCAAAAGGAATTTCAGATTGAGGGGCTGTTATTGCTCAACAGCAGCGTCGCCGATCTTTCGCCTTGGTATCAGAGATTTCGGCTGCAAGCCCTGCTACACGCCCTGTGCTCCAGAGTCAAAGGCGAGGGCATTCAATGGCGCGAGGCGACGATTCTTGCGCTTACCAGCCTTGCCCATGCCAAAGACAAGCCTCTGTGCCGTCACTGGAGCCAACTGGCGCTTGAGGCCAAAACCACACTCGCCAATGGCCTGCGACAAATTGTTGCCTCGGCCCGCTTTCGCTCTCCAGCTAAGCTGTGGGTGCCGGCGACCATTGTTTATGGCTGTGATGACCGCCTGGTTTCGCCCAAGTGCAGCGTTCGCCTGGCAGGTAAATATCGGCAAAAGCCGGTTCCTTTTTGCCGCTGCGGCCATGATGTGGCGCTGGATAGGCCTGAGTTATTGTTGGAGTTGGTGCAGCGCTTGAGTCGACAAACGTCTTAGACTTGCTTGGGTAAAGCCGGAGCCCAGGTCGAAATCGAAGCAGATATCCGACCTGGGCTTTGTGATTAATGAGAGGCGACCACTGTCTTGCCTATGGGCGTTAAAGAGAGCAAGGCCAGTTTCAGGTGCTGAATGCCAAAAGGTATGCCTATGATGGTGACAAAGCAGGCCAGGGCGTGGGTCAGATGGCCTATCGCCAGCCAAATTCCGAACAGCAGGAACCAGATGATGTTGCCGACCATACCCAGGGCGCCGGTGCCTAAGTCTTCGCGGCCAGAGAGCCTTTCGCGGCTGATATGTTCTTGACCGAAGGGCCAGAATGCCAGTTCACCTATGACAAAGCAGGCGCGGCCGAATGGGATACCTATGATACTGATAAAACAGAGCAAGCCGACAAACCACCAGGCTAGTCCCATGACAAAGCCGCCAAGAATAAACCAGGCAATATTAAAAATAAGACGCAAAATAGCCATTGAGTGCTCCTTTAAATGGCGGATCAGCCGCACAGTTTTGCTGTAAAGCTTGGGGATATTTCGAGTAATAGCCAGAAGCGTGCCATAATTATAACCTGTTGAATAATATTGGATATTGCTATTTATGAGCCTAGGCGGATGGCGGCGATTGGTGATTTATACCAATAAGTAGCGATAATCATCACGGAGGGGAGCCGCAATGGATTAGCCTCCAAGCCATCACTTGGTTGGCATAAAGCCAACTGGTGCCTGTGAGGATTTGTGGCCTGAATCCTGTCCTCCTTGGCGGCAAACACATACAATAGCCATCCTTTGCACACCTTAGCCTTGAAATATATCGCCACTGCCATGTCTTTAGCCGATTTCAAACTGGATAAAACCCCGGTTCAAGCCTTTGAGTTTCGAGGCCATCAGCTGTTTATCAAGCGCGATGATCTGCTTCATCCCAGTTTCAGTGGTAATAAGGCGCGCAAGTTCCGTTATTTCCTCGACCACGACTTTCCCGGTATCAAGCGCCTGATAGGTTATGGCTCGGCCCAGGCCAACTCACTCTACTCTATGGCGGCGCTTGCCGAACTCAAAGGTTGGCAGCTGGACTTTTATGTGGATCACCTGCCGGAATGGTTGCAGCAGCAACCCCTGGGTAACTATCGCGCCGCGTTGGAATTGGGCGCACGGGTGATTGCCGTAAAGAATACGCCCAAGGCCGAGTTGATGACCGGCATGACCCTGGAGGACTTTGTCAGGGAGCATATTGTGCCTGAGTGTGAGCACAGCCTGTTTGTTCCCGAAGGGGGCCGCTGTAGTTATGCCGAATACGGCGTAGCTCAGTTGGGCGCCGAGATTTTACAGTGGCAGCAGCAACAGGCTATCGCTAATCTCAAACTGTTTCTGCCATCGGGGACTGGTACAACGGCACTGTTTCTACAGAAGTATTTTTGTGAGCAACAGGCTGATATTGAAGTGCTGACCTGCGCCGTGGTCGGCGGAGACAGTTACCTCAAGACCCAGTTGCTTGAGTTATCGCCCGATGAGGCATTGCATCCAACTATTGTTACACCCGAGCGTAAGTATCATTTTGGCAAGTGTTACCCCGAGTTTTACCAACTTTGGCAAGAGCTGGAGCAAAGCGGTATCCGCTTTGAGCTTTTGTACGATCCGCTCGGCTGGCAAGTGTTGCTCGACTTCTTGCGACGTGAGGGCCGCAGCCAGGTATTGTATCTGCATCAGGGGGGGCTCCTTGGCAATGAGTCCATGCTTCCCAGATACAGGCGTAAATACGGCTGATTCAGACCAGCTGGTTACGCTTGAGGATCTTATGAGTGCGCTCAGCCAAGCGTTGCAAGGATTTGAGATCGGCAAGCCCAGGCACCTCGTCATCGAGACGGGATTCCCAAAAGCATACCTCGGTGTCCAACATCTCCAGCATTTTCTTGGAGCAACCCAGGCATTTCCCGCCGCATAGGCTGGCTTCCGGCAAATTTAGCGGAATACAGCGCCGGATCTCGTTCAGCAATGAGCGCATCGCTTCCGTGGTATTTGGTTTAATGGAGCCGGGTTTAGTCGCTCTGCTTTTAGTGGCTGTGGTTTCAGTAGCAGTGATGGATTGATTCAAGACAACACCGACAGATAAGTTTGTTAAGCATCAGCTTAATTCAAGTGGAAGGCTTGGATAATGATCTGGCGCTTGATTTACCTGTTTATCGCCATTTGGTCAGGCTGCTTCCCGGGATCACGGGAAAAGGCCTTGACCAAATGTGATGTTCTACCCGATTGCTGCTGGATAACAGTCCAATCTGCCTGAGCGCTCGATACAGTGAGAGGATAGGGGTATCGAGTGGGTATTTCGACAGTCTTACTTATTGGCGCTCAGCAACCACTTCATAAACTTGAGGGTTTCTGTACGCTTTGAGAAGGTTTGCTTCTTCTTGCCTTTGCTGTCGGTAAAGGCGATTGAGTTTTTGTTGATGGAAATTGAATCTACAGGAAAACTTACTGCGATTTCATGTCCGTTTACTTTGTATGACATAGGCCACACTCCTTATTTTCTGTTAGCGCCGATATTGGCGTATACAATCTTAACTATAGAAAATCCTTAGCATTTATTGCGAAAGATGCGTTGGTTGACTATTGAATGTACCCAGTTTGTCAGCCTTTATCAAGCCCCCGACAGACTGAAGTGCAAAAAGACACTCCGGGTGTCAGTAGAACATCAGACCATCGCCGCAGCACAGAGTTCACCACAGCTGTGTGACATTTCAATTAAACTCAGGAATTGTTAACTGAACGGATTTACTTAAGCGGCCTGGAGCGAGATGGGGCGAGCTGAGGGTACCTTAATATCGCCGGCAATTATATCGACAGTTGGCTATAAGTCAAGCAGTATAAATACTGAGCCGATATATCCGGAACTACATGTTTCTGCTACTCTTTTTTGAAGGTGTCAATAGCTCCCTGGCGCACTCTGGCTTGAACACAGCTAGCGGATGGATTGGTACCTTATCTTATAGTGGCAAGGAGCGCGTTAATGAATAGAGTGTTGATTGGCATAGGGTTATTTATTCTGTTGCTCTGGCCAGGGTTGTGCCCGGCGGCCGAACCTGCACCGGAAACGCCAAGTGAGCAAAGTGCTGCAGCGGCTTATGAGTACCGTGACCCCTTGCTCAGGGATACCCCCAGAGGTGCCTTGCAGGGCTTTATGCAGTATGCCAGAGAAGGGGATTATCAAACCGCGGCCGAGTATCTGGATCTGCGCTTTCTTCCCGCCGGTATGACAGTGGAGCAGGGGCCGCTCTATGCCAGGCAGTTGCTGGCGATTATCGAGCGTAATCTCTGGCTCAACCCGCAAGAGCTGGATGATACCCCCGAGGGCAAAACTGACGACAAGCTGCCCGCCTACCGGGAGGGGTTTGCCCGTTTGGAAGCCGAAAAAAAGGCCTATCAGCTCCTGTTGCAGCGGGTGCCTAGCTCTGAATATGGCAGTCTGTGGAAGGTTTCCAATGCCACGGTTGCCAAGCTCCCAAAACTTTACCAGGCCCTGGGCTATGGCCCTGTGGTGGAGTGGTTTATCGAGCACATTCCTGAAGGACGCCTGTTTACCCTGAATCTGTGGGAATGGGCCATGATGCTGGCCTATCTGGCGCTGGCGTTCTTATTCGTGGTACCTGTGACCTGGTTGCTGCAATGGCCGCTTTCACGTTCATCACACCCGCTCAAGGCTGAATTGGGCGCCTTTATTCGTGGCCCTCTGCGATTCTTTGCCGCTGTGGCACTCGATAGAGCCATGCTTGCCAACAGTACCTTGAGTGGCGCTATGCAGGAGATAGTCAACACAGGCTTTTTCTTTATTCTGGCCACAGTTTGGTTGATATGGGCGCTGGTGGGACTGGCACAGAGCAGCCTCAGGGAGCGCTGGATAGCCAAGGGCAACAAACAGGCGGCCTCCTTGTTGCGCCCTCTTGGAAATTTTCTGCGGGTGGCCCTGCTGAGCTTGGCGACCTTATTATGGCTTGAGCATCTGGGTTTTAATGCTGGCACCATACTGGCCGGGATGGGTATCGGGGGGCTGGCAATCGCTTTGGCCTCGAAACAGTCGATAGAAAACCTGATTGGCACCATCACCCTCTATTCGGCCGCACCTATCAAGGTTGGCAATATCGGTAATTTCGGCGGCGTTCGCGGCACAGTGGAGGAGATAGGGCTACGCTGTACCCGCATCAGAACGCTGGATCGTTCTGTCATTCATATGCCCAACGCCAAGTTGGCCGAAATGGAGATAGAGAATATTTCAGAGCGGGAGAAAATCCGTTTTAAGACAGATATCCGTCTCGATTACAGCACTGATGCCAAACAGTTGCAGGCGATAATCAATGATATCAAAGCCTTGCTAAAGCAGCATGAGAAGGTGGATGAGTCACCGATGCGGGTCACCTTCAAGGGTTTTGGCAACGCCGGACTCGAGTTGAATGTACTGGCCTATGTCGGCACCACCAGTTTACCGGTTTATCAGGAAGTCGCCGAGGAGTTGCAGCTGGGGATCATGGCGATAGTCGCCGAGCACGGCAGTAAGATGGTACCTGTATGGCCGGTTTCACCTTAATGCTACTCAGATTCCGTATTGGTTCGGTTTGAAAATACCGCTCACGGTAAAGTGAACGGTATCAGCAGGGTCTTCAGTCCTGGATTCAAGCTCGCATCGCTTTTTCACCCCTGGCAAGGCCTACCACGCCGGAGCGGGACACTTCTACTACCTTGGTGACCTCGGTCAGCGCGGCAATAAAGGCGTCCAGTTTATCGCTGGTTCCCGCCATCTGTACTGTGTAGAGATTGGCGGTCACATCGACAATTTGGCCGCGGAAGATATCGGCGGTGCGTTTCACCTCTGCCCGCAATGCGCCACTGGCCTTGACCTTAACCAAGGCAAGTTCCCGCTCCACATGGGTGGATTCTGTGATGTTGGACACCTTGAGCACATCGATAAGCTTGTGCAGTTGCTTCTCTATCTGTTCCAGAATGCTTTCATCGGCCTCGACTGCGACTGTCAGCCGGGACAGGGTAGGGTCATCTGTGGGTGCCACCGTTAGGGTTTCAATGTTATAGCCACGTTGGGAGAAGAGACCGACAACTCTTGACAGGGCGCCGGGCTGGTTTTCCATCAATACAGATATGATTCGACGTCTCATCAGCTTTTCTCCGTCTTGCTCAGCCACATTTCATTCATAGCGCCACCGCGAATTTGCATCGGGTAGACGTGCTCGGTTTCATCGACACTGATATCCACAAACACCAGCCTGTCTTTCATGGCCAGGGCTTGTGCCAGTTTGCTCTCCAGCTCATCCAAATGGTCGATATTGATCCCCACATGGCCGTAGGCTTCGGCGATTTTGGCAAAATCAGGCACTGAGTCCATATAGGAATGGGAGTGGCGGCCGGAGTAGATCATGTCCTGCCACTGTTTCACCATCCCGAGGAAACGGTTGTTGAGATTGATGATTTTCACCGGCACATCATATTGCAGTGCGGTGGAAAGCTCTTGAATATTCATCTGAATCGAGCCGTCACCGGTGACGCACACGACGGTTTCATCCGGCATCGCCATCTTGACCCCCATGGCGGCCGGCAAGCCGAATCCCATGGTGCCCAGGCCGCCTGAGTTGATCCAGCGCCGCGGCTTGTCGAAAGGATAATAGAGGGCGGCAAACATCTGGTGCTGGCCAACATCCGAGGCCACATAGGCATCACCGTTTGTCAGGCGATAGAGGGTTTCTATCACTTGTTGGGGCTTGATCCGTTCGGCATTGCGCTGATAGTCGAGGCAGTTGCGGCTGCGCCAGGAGGCAATTTGCTGCCACCAGTGTTGCAGCGCCTCGTCATCCTGAGGCGTTACCTTATCTTCATCCAACAATTGCAGCATCTCGTTAAGCACCTTATCGGCCGAGCCCACAATCGGAATATCCACCTTGATGGTCTTGGAGATGGATGAAGGGTCGATATCTATGTGCAGTATGGTGGCATCCGGGCAATATTTGGCGACATTATTGGTGGTTCTGTCATCGAACCTCACCCCAATGCCGAAGATTAAGTCTGAATGGTGCATGGCCATATTGGCTTCGTACAGACCGTGCATCCCCAGCATACCCAGGTTGTTGTGATGAGAGCCGGGAAAGGCGCCCAGCCCCATAAGCGTATTGACCACAGGCAGTTTCAGTCGTTCGGCCAGTGTCAACAGCTGCTGGTGGCAGCCGGAGATAATGGCGCCGCCACCCACATACAGCACAGGTTTTTTGGCGGCCATCAAGGCCTGTAAACCCCTGCGGATCTGGCCCTTGTGACCCGAAAGCGTCGGGTTGTAGGAGCGCATCTTAATCTCTTCCGGGTATTGATATTCGTGCAGTATCGCCGGGTTGAGGCTGTCTTTGGGCAGATCCACTACCACAGGGCCTGGGCGGCCGCTGGCCGCGATATAGAAGGCTTTCTTAATAATGGTGGGAATTTCGGTGGGATCTGTCACCAAAAAGCTGTGTTTCACCACAGGGCGGGAGATCCCTATCATGTCGCATTCCTGAAAGGCATCATTGCCGATCAGGTTACTGGGCACCTGGCCCGAAAGCACCACCAGAGGGACTGAATCCATGTAGGCGGTGGCGATGCCGGTAATGGCATTGGTCGCTCCCGGGCCGGATGTCACCAACACCACACCGACCTTGCCCGTGGCTCTGGCGTAACCATCGGCCATGTGCACGGCCGCCTGTTCATGACGGACAAGAATATGTTCGATATCGGATTTTTGATGCAGGGCATCGTAGATGTCGAGAACTGAGCCACCCGGGTAGCCGAATATATGTTTTACGCCTTCGTCAATTAACGAACGCACTATCATGCTGGCGCCTGAAAGCATCTCCATTTGGTACTCCTTGATAAGATACCGTTACGGTAAACAGTAACTTTTACAGCGACGGTTATCGCTCTAATTCGGGCCGGAAGGGTAGTTCCGGCCAGCTGTCGACCCTGCCCTGGGGGCTCACTTCCCTGTAGGGAAGGGGTCTCTGTCACCAATGGACAGAATTTCATCATATTGGAAAGAGAGAAGTTTTCAAGCCCCTGGAAGCGGCTTTTTTATGAGCATGAATAAATTTCATTTTTGCCGCCGAAAAGCGGCCTTGATTGCGGTAGGTTTTTGCTAACGTGTTATTGATTAAATATTGAATTTATTGTGTTTTATTCTAAATTAAGGATCTTTTTAGACTTTGGTCTAAAGCGCCGCTAATTCCTGGTGTATGAACCCAGTCTTTGAAAATTGTGGTTCTTTGGGTTGCGGAAAGTCTACAAACGGCGCTTTTCGCTCAAGCGGTTTCAAACGCTTGAGCGTGATTTACCGCCAGCTTTATTTTAAGAGCCGGTACTGCGGCATTCTGGCATTGGGTGGCGACTGACAGCGAACTGGCACAGACCCACCAGTAGCACAGAGGCCAGCATCAGCGCGGCAAAGGGCACGGCAGTACCCGTGTAAAACAGCGCCAGCAGCGGTCCTGCCAGAGCACCAAAGCCAAACCTCAGGGTGCCGATAACCGCGGTGGCGGTGCCTGTTTCCTGCTGAAACTTCATCAGTACTATTGCATCGGCGTTAACCGACATTATCCCCAGGCATCCCATCAAGGGGATCAGCATGGCCACGGTAAAGTGGTAACTCAAGTCGAGCAGGTTCACCAGTAACAGCCCGGTAGCGGCAATACTACCGAGCATAGTGGCGGCAACCAACATGCGTCTTGAACCATAGCGACCAACAATGCGTGAGTTGATAATATTGGCCAGCATCAAGGCGCCTACGTTGGTACTGAATAGTATGGCAAACAGTGACTTATCCAAGTTAAATACCGACATATAGACAAACGGCGAGGCTGTCAGGTAGCAGAAAAAGGCGAATGAAGTCAGCACGCCGCTGCCAATATGCAGCTTAACCCCGGGCCGGGTAAAGACGGTGGCATAGGCGCCAAAGAATGACTTGCGGCTGCGCTCGGCGCCTTGCATATCCGATGGCAAACGCAGTTTCAGCAATACCAGCATGAGCAGCAGCAGGGCATAGAAGGCGAGAATAAAGAAAATCAGATGCCATTCACCCAGTTCCAGAATTAGGCTGCCTATGGATGGAGCCAGCAGCGGCGCCAGCATCATTATTAGGCTGACATAGGACATGCCCTTGGCCGTATTGTCACCATAGACCTCCTTGATATAGCCGGGGATCACCACGGTAGCGGCGGCGCCGATAAAGGCCTGGACAAATCTTAGACTTAAAAACATTTCTATCGTTTGCGACAGCGCCAATCCCAGGCTGACCAACATAAATCCCGATAGGCCAATGATCACCAAGGGACGACGACCGAAGCGATCGGCCAAAGGCCCAAAGGTAAGCATACCCAGAGAATACCCGGCCAGATACAGGCTCAGAGACTGCTGCACTGTAGTGATATCGGAATGGAAACTTTCGGCTATGGTGGCCATGGCCGGCAGATACATGTCGATAGCCAAAGGCGTTATCGCCACGATGGCCGACAGCATGGGAATAAGCAAGGCCAGATGCAGCCCTTGGGGCGTGCGCCTGGTTATCTGGGGTTGGGTATCCAATTTAACCTCATTATATTGGCCAAAAAGCATTGGATGCTTGGTCAGGAATGTGACTCATGCCACGAAATGTGGCTTGGGGTTCATGTTAAGCCGTGGCGACCAATAAGGGAAGGTGCAAATAAGTCCTCGTGGCACTCTGGCTTACACTGCAATTGGCATTCAAGGCATCTGACTGAAGGCATGCCGGGGCCTGTCGAAGTCGG
>NZ_NIJM01000056.1 GCF_002836945.1 Shewanella chilikensis | reverse complement strand
TCGACCTTCGAGCCTCGACATCCCTGTCTCGGCTACGCCAATTTGCAACAACGCCAGCGGCGGCTCCGAAGGGGAGTCGGTGCAATTCTGTGAGAGCTAACTTGTTTGAAGCGACCTATATGCCCGCAGACATACACCTCATTTTCAGGCACAGGCGGAACTGTGACCTTCCGAGCCAGGGATGGCGAGGCAGAGCTTACAGGGATGTACTCGCAGCGAGTCACAGGATCGCCTGTGCGAAAGCGCACCGCAGGTGATGGGCTGCAACTTAGCTGGCAGCTAAAACCAGGTTTATTGGTGGGATTTGGTTCAAAGCCTGATAGCCGCTGTGCCAGCGGCCTAAAGTCGTGGAGCAAATGCATCCATGCACAACGGCCAGTTCGCCATCCCTGGCTCTCGCTCGAAAGCACGTTGCTACGCAACTCTCGCCAAACCACACCGAGCAAGAGGCTTTGCTTGTCCAAAGCCCCTTGCATCCCCAAGGACACCCCGACGTAGCCGAAATTCCCGCTGGCTTATGAAACAAATTGGCTACACTCAGGACTCGCCAAATGCATCCATACATAACGGCCAGCTCGCCTTCCTTGGCTCGCGCTCATGAACTTGTCGCTTCGCAACATTCGCCTTGCTCAACCTTCGAGCCTCGACATCCCTGTCTCGGCGCAACAACACCCGCGGCGGCTCCGAAGGGGGAATCTGGTGCAATTCCTCATCCCAAAGTGTCGTATTCAGCTGCAGATATACGCCTAATTCCAGGCACAGGCGGAACTGTGACCGTCGAAAACAGGGACGTTTTCGTCGAGCGCACAAGGATGGGTTAACAGCGTGTCACAGGATCGCCTGTGCATAAGCCTGCGGCAGGCAATGAGAAACATCCCTCGCCGGAAAACCGGCAAGCGCCTAATGTGCAACTTTAGGCTGAAAGCTATGGTATGGCGTAAAAAACAAAGGCAGCGGAATGCTGCCTTTGGGATCAGAAAATTGAGCGGCCAACGGCCAGCCTGAGTTGCTCCAGCGCTGCCGTTCCGGCGAGTGAGTTGCCGCTGCGGTCAAGCTCCGGCGACCAGACACAGATGGACATGTCACCGGGGATCACAGCGATGATGCCACCACCGACTCCACTCTTGCCCGGCATGCCGACCCGGTAGGCAAACTCACCGGCGCCGTCATAAAGCCCGGATGTAGCCAAAAGTGCATTGAGTCTGCGGCTCTGCAGCGGTGATATCAGCGCTTTGCCATCCAATGCCTTACCGCCTTGGACCAGATACATCATGGCCCGGGAAAGATCGGCGCAGCTCATTTTCAAGGCGCAGTAATGGAAATAGCTTCGCAGCACAGTATCCACATCATTGTTGAAGTTACCGAAGGACTTCATCAGATAGGCAATGGCAGCATTGCGGGCACTGTGCTGATACTCGGAATCGGCCACCACCTTGTCGTAGCAGATATGCGGATTACCCGCCAAACGGCGAACCACTTCCAGCATTCTGTGCTTGGGCGCTCCGAGGCGACTCTGCAGCAAGTCGGCTATGACCAGCGCACCTGCATTGATAAAGGGATTACGGGGAATGCCGCGCTCCAACTCCACCTGCACCAGAGAATTAAATGAGTGACCCGACGGCTCTTTGCCTACCCGGCTCCAGATTTCGCCTTCTTCATAGAGTGTCAGCGCCAGTGTCAGGCTGAACACTTTGGAAATACTTTGAATGGAAAAAGGCTCTAAATAATCCCCTGCCCCCACTGTGGTGCCGTCGGCCATGGTGACGGCAATCCCCAGCTTGTTGGCATTGACCCGGGCAAGGGCCGGAATATAATCCGCCACCTTACCCTGGCCAATCAGAGGGCGAACCCTGTCGAGCACCTGCTCAAGCAAGGCCTCGTCCGGGATTAACTCCACCAAATGTCGTACAGCTCAGTGATTTCCAACTCGTTAATTGGCTGAGCTTCCCAGAATGCCTTGACTGCGCTTCTGTCATCTTCGGTGCACTTGCCAATTCTTTGGGTGGCAATAATGCCTTCCCACTCTCTGTGGCCACCACCGTGGAAGCCCAAGCCTCTAGGTTCTATGACTTCATCAATAAAACGGTCGACCAGGGGATCTATCTGTTCCTCCGACACAGAGTCGGCAAAACGCCAACTAACGTCAAATCCCAACTCCTGGAATTCATCAACACGCAACTTCTTGCGCAAACGACGACTGCGAATAGCCATACTGCTTCTCCCTCTGGTGTAATTACTCTGTACGTTCGAACATCAGATCCCAAACACCGTGACCCAGGCGCTGGCCGCGGGCCTCGAACTTGGTCAACGGACGATAATCCGGGCGTGGCACTACAGTGCCATCGCTGGAAAGGTTACGATAGCCGGGGGCGGCATTCATCACTTCCAGCATATGCTCGCTGTAGTTTTCCCAATCGGTAGCCATGTGGAACACACCACCGATTTTCAGTTTACGGCGCACCAACTCGGCAAAGGCCGGCTGCACTATGCGGCGCTTGTGGTGGCGTTTTTTGTGCCATGGGTCGGGAAAAAACAGCTGCAGCCGCGCCAGAGAATTATCGGCAATGGCATGCTCCAGCACTTCCATGGCATCGTGATGGAATACTCTCAGGTTAGTGACTCCGGCTTCGCCGGCATCGGCAAGACAGGCGCCCACACCAGGCTTGTGCACTTCGATACCGATAAAGTTAAGCTCAGGGGCTTCCTTGGCCATGGTCACCAGTGAGGCGCCCATACCAAAACCTATCTCCAGCACTGTATCTGCCTCACGGGCAAAGACGGCGTTCAAATCCAGAGGCTCGGGGGAATAATCCAGCCCCATGCTGCCCCAATGCGCTTCTATGGCCTGGGCCTGGCCCTTGGTGAGGCGCCCCTCACGCAGCACAAAACTTCTTACTTTGCGCAGATACTTGCCTTCTTCGTTAAACTCGGCCGTTGTGACTTCGCTCATTTTTGCCCCTAGAGAGGTGTGAAAAAAGAAGGGCATTATCCAAAGTTCACCATACAGTGCAAGCCCTGATGCTGAAAAAGTATACCAACAATCCACAAGAACGAAATAAGTCAATCATTTGGGGGGATCAATCTCCTTGTTTCGCCCCTTGGCTGCGGCTACACTGCGCCGATGAACAAAACAGCCTCTTTCGCAGAACGTATCGTAAAATGGTACGACTTGAATGGTCGCAAGACTCTGCCATGGCAACAGCAAAAGACCCCATATAAAGTATGGATTTCTGAGATTATGTTGCAGCAGACCCAGGTCGCGACTGTTATCCCCTACTTCCAAAAATTCATTGCCCGTTTCCCCGATGTCGTCAGCCTGGCCAATGCCGACACGGACGAAGTGCTGCATCTGTGGACAGGTTTGGGCTATTACGCCCGCGCCCGTAACCTGCACAAGGCCGCCATCAAGGTGCGTGATGAGTTTAACGGCGAGTTTCCAACCGACTTCGACTCGGTACTGGCACTGCCGGGCATTGGCCGCTCAACCGCAGGTGCGGTACTGTCGCTGTCTTTGGGGCAACATCACCCCATATTGGATGGCAACGTCAAACGGGTACTGGCCCGCCACGGCGCCATAGAAGGTTGGCCCGGGCAAAAAGATGTGGAAAACCAACTCTGGCATCGGACTGAAGCGCTCACGCCCAAGGCCGAGATCCAAAAATACAACCAGGCGATGATGGATATAGGTGCCACCATATGCACCCGCTCCCGCCCCGCCTGTGATCAGTGCCCGGTCGCCCGTGACTGCAAGGCGCAGCTAATGGGGCGCCAGGGCGAATTCCCCGGCAAGAAACCGAAGAAGGCGATTCCGGCCAAAGAAGCCTGGCTACTGGTGCTGGAACACAATGGCGAGATCATGCTGCAGCAAAGGCCACCCGCCGGGATCTGGGGCGGCCTCTGGTGTTTCCCCGAGTTCAGCAACAGACAAAACCTGCAGCAAGCAGCCAAAGCCTTGGGGCTTGCAGAGCACAGCATCACAGAGCTACCCGGTTTTCGTCACACCTTCAGCCACTTTCACCTGGACGCCCAGCCTATGCTGCTGCGGCTAAAGAGCAAAGTAGCCACAGACACGCTGCTGGACCAAGGTCACAGCGCCCAGAGTAAAGACAGGGTAATGGAACCCAAACCCTGTCTCTGGTATAACTTAAACCAACCTTCCCGGGTGGGACTGGCCGCTGCAACAGAGCGGGTATTGGCCAGCCTGGAACCGAGTCTGACCAAGGAGTAAACATGGCACGCACAGTTAACTGCGTCTATCTCAAGAAAGAAGCCGATGGCCTGGATTTCCAACTGTATCCCGGCGAACTCGGCAAGCGCATTTTCGACAACATCAGCAAAGAGGCCTGGGGCCTGTGGCAGAAAAAACAGACCATGCTGATCAACGAAAAGAAACTGAACATGATGAATGTCGATGATCGCAAACTGCTGGAAGAGCAGATGGTCGCCTTCCTGTTCGAAGGTCAGGAAGTACAGATTGAAGGCTATGTGCCACCGGCAGAAGATGAATAAGCCGCTATAGTGTCGCAAGCTAAATGAGAAAAGGCCCTTATGGGCCTTTATCACTCCTGTTAACCAGTTTTAAGAATCAATTCTCGTTGTTCACTAATCCAACCAACCAAAATGCAAAGTTAGGTTTTATTGACCACTAATATTTCTCAGAGCTAAAAGAACAGACTCAAGACGAGCCGATAAGTTACTCCTGCCAACAAAATTATCAACGTACTTACGCTAAGTACTTACACTGATAGTCTTACCAGCATAGCCGCACAATATGCAGCCAATAGAATGGTACTTTGCTACGTTATAGTCTTTTCCCCCAACAGACCTTATATATCGTCCGTAAAGTCCCATTGCTGTACCAGTGTGTTTAACAAGCTATCTGAGGCTTCCTCAAGTCACTCCAACACGCTGTAATCAGAAAAACTTATCCAAATGAGTACTCAATCAAACTATCGTCCCCCAAAAAACTATCAAACATTTATTAACAAACATATAATTTCAGACACAAATGCCACGTGCTATAGCAGATCGTCAAGAGAGTTACCCTATGTCCCAAGCAGAGTCCTCCTCCAGAAAGTTGAGTTTTTTCATCATTGGCCTCGTCTTTTTCATTTGGCTCTATAGCTTGTGGGCTGATCGTGTAACCCCAATGACAGGGATGGCCAGAATCCACTCTTATCTGGTTAGAGTCGCTCCCGAAGTTTCAGGCAACATTACCGAGGTCAAGGTCAGAAATAACCAGGTGGTGGAACCCGGCCAGACTTTATTTGAAATTGATTCCAGAGATTACCAAATCAACTTGCGCACGGCTCAAGCCAACCTGGCTATTGCTGGGCAAAATATCGGCGCCAGTACTGCAGCCGTTGAAGTCGCGCAAGCCAAAGTGATTGAGTCATTGGCGGCGCGCGATAATACCAGAGAGCAAGCGGCGCGAATCACTGAATTGGCAGCAAAAGGCGTATTGAGTAAAGCTGAGCTGGATAATGCGATTGAAGCCAGGGATCGAGCCCAAGCCGCCTTAAATGCAGCAGAAGCCTCTCTGGTACAAGCAAAACAAAACCTTGGTCCTGAAGGGCAAGACAACCCGCAAATCCTCGCCGCAATAGCCAGCCTGGAAAAAGCACAGTTAGACTTACAACGCACTAAAGTCATTGCCCCTTCCAAAGGTATTGTGACCAACCTACAACTCACTGTTGGGCAAAAAGCCAGTGTAGGCTCTCCGCTACTTACTTTTATCGACCCAAGAGGTGTCTGGATATCAGCGCTGGTAAGAGAAAATTCTCTGGAGCATATCCGTGTCAATCAAAAAGTAAAAATTGTCATGGACGCTTTACCGGGTCGAGTGCTCGAAGGAAGAGTCGAAAGCATAGGCTGGGGCACGGGAGGGAGTAATGAAACGGATCAGGCTACCGGCTTTTTAGTCGCAAACAATAACTCCCTAAATGCGCAACGGTATCCGGTTAACATTATCTTTGAGAACGGTAATGTGCCCGGTAATGTTCGTTATGGTTCTAAAGCAACGGTTGCATTCTTAACCGAGCAAAGTAGCTTTGGTGATTGGTTGGCGTCCATCTGGATGAACATTCTGAGCGTTTTGACTTATGTTTCATAGTGCAGCAAATTCAGTCATCAGGCTGGTTTTCACGCCAGTGCTGCTCCTGTTCTATCTCATATATTCAGGCGCCGCCATACCTGTTATCGCCCCTGTATTTGTAGTGATATTGTTTACCCTGATGCCATCCAGGCCACAGCTTAAGGTGCTATTAAAGCTACTGGTAGTACTCCTGCTTATCAGTTTTGGCATAGTAACACTGGGAAATCTGTTGATAGGTACGCCCACTGGATTTTTACTGTTTACTTGGTCACTGATGTTTCTGAGCTATTACCGTGGCCATCAAGATCCCAAAGATATTATTGCCAATTTAACTTTAGTTATCGTCATTTTCATGGTGGTAATGAAGCAACAGATGTCCATACCATTAAGCGCCTTACCATGGACATTGTTCGAAAGCTTTATCATTGCGGTGTTGGCAACCTACCTTGGTTTTTGGTTATTTCCTGGTGACGAGGCAAATATCCCGCCCGATGAAACCAGCATTGAAGGTGCTGATAAAAACATGGGGAAAATCGTCTTTAAAGCAACCGCTACAAGCATTGTGCTTTATGCATTAATCTGGGCTGGCAGCTCACAAGCCTTGTTGATAGCCATAACTTTTGGCAGCATGATAAAATCGCCTATTACCAAAGACAGCCACACGTTTGGCTACCATAGACTTATCACAACTTCTGTCGGGATACTATTTACCATACCATGCATGCTGTTAACCTCTGTGAATGCACCGACTTTCGTGATCATAGGGGTAACTATTTTTTCAGGATTACAATTAGCCTGTTTCGCAATACGCCGTAAAACCCACCTGACTATCTACCAGTTACTGTTTACCAACTTTATCGTATTGACTTATCAAATAGTCAATAATCCAAGTGTATTATCGCTCTCTTCTCAAATGGTTAGACTGGCATCCATTGTTGCCGCAATCTCAATTGGGGTTCTGACCATAAACTTGCTCAAGAGTGAGCCGAAAAACACCCATTAACCACAATAGCCTCCTCAAAGAAGTGCCCGATCAGCAGCGAAAGCCACACCTGAGTAAGCTCAAATGTGGCCTGCAAGCTTATAAGAAGCTATTTGCTCTGCCGCCGCCCCAGCAGGATAAAGCCCGCAGCCAACAGGGAAGAGATAAGGATATACACGGCTATGGTGGCCGAGGTCCCGGGCGGGATCAGCTTTATCAGCACACTGACCATAAGGCTTAAGTACAGGCTTTCCAGCGCATAATAAAGCGCCGTTGCCAAACCCGCCGAAGCGGAGAAGGCGTGCAGCGCGCCGTTGGCCGAGACTGCGCAAGTCAAGGCAATATTGACTCCAATCAGGTACATGGGAAGCATAAAGCCCAGCAGGGTAACGCCAAAGAACCACTCGCACAGATAGAGGATAAGCCCACTGACAAATAGCCCCGCCAGCCCTCGAAACACTGTGCCGCTGATTCCCCAACGCCTAACCAAAGGCTTTACGAACCTGGTGGTCAGTATCATCACAATCGCCACCGAGCCGAACCAGAGGCTGAACTCGACTTTACTCAGGCTCAAGGTATCCATCAGCACCGAGGGAGAGGTGGAAAAGTAGGCGAAGAAGGTTCCCATTGCCGTTGCATAAGCCAAGGTATAACCGATAAAAGTCTTGGACCCCAGGATGATGAACAAGCTATTGAAACGAAACGGCTGGGTGTTGGCCGGCCGGGTTTCTGGCCATTTAAACACTGTGTGCACGGCAACCACGGCAGCAAATATTCCCAGGAAGTAAAATATGCCCTGCCAATGCCACTGCTTTTCTATCAAGGCGCCCAGAAACGGAGCCACTGCCGGGACACAAGCTAACACTGAACCCATGATGGCATAAACGACTACGCCTTCTTCCCTTTCTGCAAATACATCTCTGACCGTGGCAAACGCCGCAACCAATAGCGCAGACGCGCTCAGCGACTGTAACAATCTCAGTCCCAGAAAGTAATCAAAGTTCGGACTTAACGGAATAGCCAAGCTGGACAATGAGTACAAGACAGCGCCAATAACGACTATCGGCCTTCTGCCAAACTTGTCCGAGAGGGGGCCAAACAGCAATTGCCCAAGGCCTAGGAGTGCCATATACATGGTCAGCGTCAGCTGAACCTGCTCCCTTCCTACCTTGAAACTTGTGCCGATTTCATTCACTGCCGGAAGGTATAAGTCCATCCCCAGTGAAGCAAGCAGATCAAAAGGTACCAGAAGTACCAAAGAGTATAAGAATGAGTAATTCCAGATATTGTTTCTATTCATTTTTGCGTCCAATTATTGCTAAGAATCTATTCAAGCGATAATTGGACTGCCTTCACTGCTCTCTTCATAATCTAACCTCAATCCCAGGCGCAGGTGCGACTTGCGTTGAAACTATATTTAATAGCTTAATCAAACAAGCATCGAATACTGGCACATCATTGTTTGGGCTAAAACGACTCAAAACTGAGCCGATAGGGCCTGTCGATTGCCTCTCGCAGATCCGCCAGAGAAAATACCCGCTGCAACTCGGCAAACTTTTCGCCGTCAAAATAGACCTGCACCACGGGCAAACTAAAGATACTCATCTGGGCAGACAGCTGCTGGCCAGGGCCCTGACAATCGATATAGGCCGCCTGCAATAGTGGATACTCGTCGGCCAACATGGCGCTTATTCTGGGCTTCAACGCCTGACACACACCGCAATGCTCGCCGCCGAACAGCAGTAATACCGCGGGTTGGCTTTCGAGCAGTTGTTTAAGCTGCTCAAGGGTTTCGATATTCAACATGGTTTCAGCTCACAACTCACCGGCAGCCCAAGTACCCGGGCTCTATTGTTTATATTGGCGCTCATTGTGCCATATCGGCGCTGGCTTTCGGTGACTTTCGCAGCCAGTTTACAGGCCAAAAAGAAAAAGGCGCCGACGGCGCCTTCTGTAAAAACTATTGTGGATTACTGCTTAACCCCTTCAACCACCAGATCGAGTTTGACGTGAGTGGAAGCCGGGCCCAGATCGGTAGTAATCTTGTAATCCTTGAGGGCAAACTCGGTAGAGCCGATAAACCCGGCGCGGTAACCACCCCAAGGGTCCTGCCCTTCACCGATAGCCTTGGCATCTATGGTCAGCGGCTTGGTGACCCCATTGAGAGTAAAGTCACCGGTGATCGCCAATTCGCCATTCCCTTTGTCCTCCACCTTGGTGGACCTGAAGCTGGCCTTGGGATACTTGCCGGCATTGATGAAGTCGGCCGAACGCAGGTGCTTGTCCCGCTCGGCATGGTTTGAATCCAGGCTTTGGGTGTTGATGGTCACATTCACCTTGGCATCTGCCGGGTTGGCCTTGTCAAAGCTGAAGCTGCCTTCAAATTCATTGAAACGCCCGACTACAAAGCTGTAGCCAAGATGGTTGACTCTAAAGTTGATAGAGGCATGGGCGCCCTGGGTATCAATCACATAGTCGGCGGCATTCACGGCACAAGGCAATAACAGGGCGCTGCCAAGCAAACCGGCAAACAGGGTCTTTTTCATTTCGCTATCCTCTCTTGAGTTTAATCATCCTGATGAGTGTCTGATCTTTATCGATAAAATGGTGTTTCAGCGCCGCCAAGGCATGCAGCACCACCAGGGTTATCAAGCTATAGGCGGCGTATTTATGTATCGCCCCGGCGATATCGGCCTGATTGTTAAACAGCTCACCGACACCCGGCAGCTCAAACCACTCAAATACCGCGATACCCCGGCCATCGGCGGTGGAGATCAATATGCCGCTCAACATAATCAGCAGCAGCAACAGGTAGAGTCCCCAATGCGTCAAACGGGCCGCCTTCTGCAGTAAAGGCTTGTCCGGTATCGCCTGTGGCGAGGGGCTCAGCAGTTTCCACAACAATCTGACCAGGGTAAGCGCCAACAGCAAAATGCCGATACTCTTGTGCAGATGCGGCCCCTTCTGATACCAGGCACTGTAATAGGTCAAATCAACCATCCAGTAGCCGAGCCCAAACAGGCCTATCACGGCAATGGCCGATAACCAATGGTTTAAAATGCTGACAAGGCCGTAGCCCTGACGAGTGTTGGCAAGCATTTTCTATCCTTAAGCTAGGTCTTAAGCACATCATATGGAGGCTAAATGAAAACTAAAATCATTAAATATTGGCCATTTCTTTCGAAATTTTAGAAAGTAGGACAAAAGGTGGGCTTAAAGAGCCACAGTGATGCGGGTACCACGGCAGATGGCGGCGAAGATAGTTTGATGCAATAGGCGGCGTGCTGGCTTTTCAAGCGATATCAGTTTGATTTCAGCTCAAAAAGCCCAATTCTGAGCATTAACTGAGCGAACACAGGATTTATGCCGAAAAAGCACTTGCAGGAAAAAATTCAGAACTATATTATACGCGCACTCCGAACGACACGGGCCTTAACTCCCGGTTCGAAGTAGATGACTGACACTCAGTTCAGTTGCCCGAATAGCTCAGTTGGTAGAGCAGCGGATTGAAAATCCGCGTGTCCCTGGTTCGATTCCGGGTTCGGGCACCACAATTTAGCCGGCATAGCTCAGTTGGTAGAGCAACTGACTTGTAATCAGTAGGTCCCGAGTTCGACTCTTGGTGCCGGCACCATGAAACAGCAAAAACGCCACTCACTGAGTGGCGTTTTTGTTTCTGTAACTCTCTACCCGCCCAACTCCTTGTTGCTAATCGTTTATCTTCCCCATGTAGTCGTTATACATAGCTTAGAGCCATAGCTGCACCTGGTATTAAAGACCTGTTCAAACAAACATCATCCAGAGTGCTTGTTTGAACAGGCCCGACGGCGAAGATTAACTCTGGATGCAGAAGCTATCCGCCCTCGTGGCAGTTCGTTATCAAGTTCACCGCCAGTCTAAAAAACCAAGTCAAATAGCCGGTACCCGAAACCTCTGCCCTTGAATTTCCAGCACCACATCTCTTGGACGGATCTCAACAACCTTTAATATTCCTTTGATACTATCGCCCTCCTGCAATTCGGCACCGTCTACATTCAACCAACGCTTGGAAGGCTCAGAAGCGTATACATGGGCACTGATATCAAATTCAGGCACTTGCAGTTGCAGTCCGGCAGGCAAGCCGCCATAGGGAGGCACCTCTTCCTCAGTTTTGGGAATGGGGTCCAATTCAGGAGGTGATACAGGTTTTTCCGCCGAGTGCCGGTGCTCAACATCGGCTAATGCAGCCTGAAACTGAGCCACCAGTTCATCCTGACGGCGACTCTCGGCACTGGATAGCCCCACATCCTCAGCCGCATCATTGACCTGGCGCTTGAGAGATTCAAGCACCTCAAGCCCACGGCGATTGGGGTTAGCTCCCAGAATAATAGGCTCCTCGTCCGTTGCCTGTATCGCTTGCCGCTGATTTGCAAAAGATGAACTGCCAGACTGAACTTGCTCAAACTGCAGCTCTTTGGCCGCTTCGGCCACACTGGCAGCCAGCGTATCATTATTACTAAGCTCAGTATTCGCCAAAGTCTGACTCTGATTAGCGGCAATATTTGCTTCGCGTCTTTGGTTTAGATTTGTGCTACTCACAGCTTGAGCATTTTGAGGCTGTGTGGTCTGCGGCTGTATAGTTTGCAATTGGGTTAGTTGAGATTGAACCACTTGAGCCTGAGGTATAGGTTGAGCCAAAGGCAAGGCAACCTTTCCGGCTAAACGCACCTCAGCAGCCCCCTGTTCAGCCACCTCAGCGGCTTGAGTCGGTTGCTTATATCCTTGAGACTCATCTTGTTGCCTGACTTGTTGCTGCGAGGCTTGCGCCTCAACTGAAGATGTCTCGGGAGCCGGAGTCTTCTTGCTGTTATCCAACATGTGCCATCCCCAGGCCAGGGCTCCTCCTGCCAGCACAGCAACTACCAATACTGCCAGCGGCTTGAAATAGGCTCCGCCGGATGAAGGCTGACGATATTGCGCCCTGGGGGTCAACACAGGATCCAGCTGCTCTCCCATTTCCTGTTGTTTGGCCCGGGTCACAGCATCAAGAAGAATAGACATCAGCTCTCTCCCCCCGCATGCAATCTGGGGCCTTGATGGCTCAGATACAGATTAAGCTGAACCAAAGTCTGGCTACCGGCAATACCGTCCGGCTTCAAACCATGGCGGCGTTGAAACTGTTGCAGCGACTGCTCCAGCTCGCTGTCGAAATAGCTCATTAATCTGGCTTGGCGACCATCTACCTGCGCCAGAGTATTTTCCAGCCATTGCACTTGGGCCAAGCCGGCACTGGGGCCTATCGCCTTGAGCGGATCTTTGGGGGCATCCCAGATGATTTCAAAAGTGCCGCTGAAATGACGATTGAACCAATCAATACTGACCCAGAGTTGCTGTTCATTGAGTTGCAGCAGCAACTGTTCACCATCTTTAGTAACCAAAGTGCCATAGAAAGGTTGCTGTTGTTCATCTTCCAGATAGACCACAGCCGGATAATTGAGCCGTAGTAAGGAGTTGAGATTACCCTGCTGCTGATAACAGGCTAGCCCCTGCTGCTCGGCGGCCTGACAAGCGCTGATGCCTGAATATGGCACCTTGTCCCAAAGCGCAAACAGCGCCGCGAAGGCGGTATCTATATTGCGGCTCTGATCTATGGCTTGCGTCAGGATCCGTTGCGCCCGGTTGACTGCGGCCTTGTCTGCGCCAGCTTGATTGACAGAAAGATTGTTCACAGATGCTTTATTAGCGGAAACCTGAGTCTGCTTGGCATCTATCCCTGAATGAAGTTGGCGCCCGGACTGATCTTGGGCCACTGCCTGTTCCGGCTGCGCCAGGAAATAGTAACCACCGGCAAATGCCAAAAGCAGCATAGCGGCAGCAGAAGCTGGTAACCAATAATTACGTTGTTTGATTTTCTCTCCCAGCACCTCTTCAGCGGCAGAGGCCACCATCTTGGCATCAATAGGGGTTCGCGACTGACCATAACCGGCCATCAGGGCTCGCTCACACAAGAGGTTGATAAGCCTTGGAATACCACCACTGAATTTATGCAGCGCTCGAATCGCGCCTCGGTTGAACAAGGGTTCGCTACGTCCGGCAACCTGCAACCTGTGCTGCACATAGAAACCCACTTCCTCTTCGGTGAGCGGCAACAGATGGTACCGGGCGGTTATTCGCTGTGCCAGTTGCCGCAACTCCTGGCGCTTGAGCAGTTGCTGCAGCTCGGGCTGACCTATGAGGATCACCTGCAACAATTTACGAGTATCAGTTTCCAGATTGGTAAGCAGGCGCAGTTGTTCAAGCACTTCGGCCCGCAGATGTTGGGCCTCATCGATTATCAATACTGTGTTGCGTCCGGCCTGATGGTTAGCCAGCAAAAAACCACTGATATGGTCGGTCAACTGCTTAAGGGTGGGTGCCTCACCATAAGGAATTTTCAATTCATCACAAAGAGTGGCCAGCAGCTCAAGCTCGGTCAGAGATGGATTGAGGATAAAAGCAGTATCGGTATTTTCCGGTAGTTGCCGCAATAAGCAGCGGGAAACCGTGGTTTTTCCTGTGCCCACTTCGCCCGTCAGCAGCACAAAGCCTCCCGTTTCCCCCAGACCATAGGTCAAATGCGCCAAGGCTTCCCTGTGTCTGTCACTGAGAAACAGGTAACTGGGATTAGGCGCAATTGAAAACGGGTTATCGTTCAGTCCATAAAAGGCCTTGTACATAGGCACTACCATCCTTCTTTGTTAGAGACAGCTCAGTTTAAGGCAAGGTCATAAATTGTAAAACCCCGGCCGCCATATATGTGATGCACAGGAAAATCCCCCACGGCCTGGTCTCATGTTATCCTGAGGCCAATACCAAAGCAGTCATTATAAGGAATTCACAAGCGTGCAGATTTATCTGGTTGGCGGTGCGGTACGCGACAAGCTATTGGGTTTGCCTGTCAAAGACAGGGATCATCTGGTCGTCGGAGCGACTCCGGAGCAGATGGTCTCACTGGGATACCGACAGGTGGGCAAGGATTTCCCTGTGTTTCTGCACCCAAAAACCCAGGAGGAATATGCCTTGGCAAGAACCGAGCGTAAGACGGGCTTGGGTTACGGCGGCTTCTCCTGCTATGCGGCGCCCGATGTTACCCTGGAAGAGGATCTGTTGCGACGGGACTTAACCATTAATGCCATAGCCCAAAGTGAAGATGGCGAGCTGCATGACCCTTACGATGGCCAAAAGGATATTGCAGCCCGGGTGCTGAGGCATGTTTCTCCTGCCTTTATTGAAGACCCGTTGCGGGTACTCAGAGTAGCCAGATTTGCCGCCCGCTTTGCACCTCAAGGTTTCAGTATCGCCCCGGAAACCCTGGCTCTGATGCAGGAAATTGCCACTGGCCCCGAGCTTAGCGCGCTGACGCCGGAGCGGGTCTGGCAGGAACTGGATAAGGTGCTCGGCTGCGAACAGCCCCAAGTGTTTTTTGAAGTACTGCGCCAGGTTAACGCCTTACAAGCACTGATGCCGGAAATCGATGCCCTGTTCGGCGTACCACAACCGGCCAAGTGGCATCCTGAAATCGATAGCGGCATTCACACACTAATGGTATTGGAGCAAGCCGCAAGACTGACCCAGGACAAAGCGGTGCGCTTTGCCGCGCTGGTACACGATCTCGGTAAGGCTTTGACCCCGGCCGACATCTTGCCCAAACATCACGGTCACGGCCAGAAAGGTCTGGCGCCTATCCGCAATCTGTGTGAGCGGCTGAGAGTGCCTTCCGAGTATCGGGATCTGGCGTTGCTGGTCAGCGATCAGCATCAAAATATTCATAATTTGATGGAGCTCAAGCCGGAAACCATAGTGAAAATCTTCGACAAAGCTGACTTCTGGCGTAAGCCAGAGCGCCTGGAGCAGTTGGCACTGGCCTGTGAGGCCGATGCCAAGGGCCGCACCGGACTTGAACAAACCCCCTACCCTCAGGCGCAGGCATTGAGGCAGTTGTTTGCTGTGGCATCGGCGATAGATGTCAAACCCATAGTGGCAGCAGGGCACAAAGGCCCGGCCATCAGGGAACAACTCGTACGACAGCGGATTGCCGCCGTACGTCAAGAAAAGCAACTGTTACTGAATTCCGCCGTTTCCTGAGAGAAAGGCAAGATATTGACAGTGATAATTTCAGTTATGTTAAAAAAATAGCGAAAAAAACTGGCTATTTTCCCAAAGACTTGGCAATTCAATGAGTATTCGATAAGGTTAAGCGGCCTGTGCGTGAATATTCGTAGCAAAATAAATTGACTATGACATAATTAGGCGGTGTCGGCTGTTTTACAGTCGAGCCATTAAAAATCCAACCTATCTAAAGGGATTTCTTCATGAACAAAAAAGTACTGATGATTGCTGGCGTAGCAATGACTGCTCTGCTGGGCGGCTGTGCCAACACCACTGCTCTGGAAGAAAGCGTTGCTAACCTGGGCAACAAAGTTGATCAATTATCAGCCGAAGTTAGCTCTCTGAAAGCAGAGCAAGGCAAACTGTCTGCTGACGTTAAAGATGCCAAAGCTGCTGCTATGGACGCTCAGTCTGAAGCTAAGCGTGCTAACGACCGCTTGGACAACGTTGCTTCTCGTTACAAGAAGTAATTCAGTCCCGGATCGGCAACACCAAGGTGTTGCCGATTTGATTTATTCTCCAAGCTACAAGCTGTCCCCGTCAAAACTTACCGACATTCCCAATCAATCTTCACTTTCCAGCCCGAAACCCCAGGTTCAGACTCAGTTTCGTTTGATCACCAACAAACGGTAATCCAGCTCCAGCCCTTCAATGGCCCGTCCTGCAATCGAGCGCTTCTGCTTTTCACCGGCGCGCCAGGCATAGGGAGTGGTTTCCAGAAGCGTCAACGCCTGTTCACCACTGACATCCAGCGAAAAACTCAAGCTCTCGGTTTCCAGCACAGTCAACTCCGCCGGCAGGCTGATGCTGAACTCCCGCAGCTTAAGGTCAGCACTCAATTGCTCACGCAACTGCCATAAGTGTCTGGGCCCGGGTGCCAACATCACAAGATGTGCCCCCGGCTTCATCACCCTGGGGATCTCCTTGCCCTTGAGCTGTCCATCAAGCAAAGTCACCAGTGAAAACTGCGCGTCTTCAAAGGGTAAGCGTTTGGCAACACTGAGAAATACCTGCGCCTCAGGCATTGCCTTGGCCGCGGCGAAGGCGGCATTTTGCGCATCACTGATTAGCAAGCGTTGCAGCCCATCCGGCAGTTGCAGCATCTGCTGCAAGGCGCCATCTCCAGCGTTGGGGTCAAGCAAGGCATCACAGTTTTCAGCAAGCCTGGCCAGCTTGAGATTGAGCGCCTGATGCAAAGGCGCCATCAACTCAGACTGCAGCAAAAAACGCCGGGCCCGCAGCGCCTGACGCGACAAGGCGTGCACCGCCGCGCTCTTGGGCTTGGCCAGCAACCAATAGCCATCCTCCTGGCGATCGAAGTGATGCTTGTTGGCGCAGTAAAAACCTCTGGATGCCTGATGTTGCCTGAGCTCACTCTGGCAAACCGGGCACTGAAATTGCACTGAATTCATCTAGGGCCTCACAGAAAGATAAAGCCGCACAGGAGTGCGCCGAGCGCCAAACGATAGATCACGAAAGGCAGCATGCCCATCTTGCTGATAATCTTCAAAAACAAGTGAATACAGGTGAAGGCCGCTATAAAAGAAAGCACTACCCCCAAAATCAACGCCTGCCAGTCAATCACATGCCCACCTTCGAGCAGATCTTTGCCCATCAGCAGCGCAGCCCCCAGGATCACTGGAATCGACATCAAAAAAGAGAAACGCGCCGCCGCCTCGCGATTAAGCCCCAGCATCAAGGCCGCCGTCATGGTGATCCCCGAGCGACTGGTGCCGGGAATAAGCGCCAGTGCCTGGGCAAAACCTATCATCAATGCCTTGCGCCAACCTGTTTGATACTCACTAAGCTCAAGCCGCGCCATCTTATCTGACCACCAGAGCAGCAAACCGAATACCACAGTAGTGATAGCGATAACGCCCGGGCCCCGCAGATAAGTTTCAACCAGATCTTTGGCCATAAAACCAAAGATGACTGCAGGTATAGTAGCCAGAATAATCCACCAGGCCAGTTTACTCTCGGCGCTGTGATTACCCTTGAATATGCTGCCAAACCAGGCGTTCAGCATAGCGATGATTTCAGCGCGGAAGTAAAGTACCACAGCGAGCAGTGAACCTATGTGCACCGCCACATCAAAGGCCAGTCCTTGATCTTCCCAGCCAAGTAACTGAGAGGGCAAAATAAGATGCGCCGAGCTGGAAATAGGCAAAAATTCAGTCAGGCCCTGGATCAGGGCAAGGATAATGACCTGTAATGTGTCCATAATTGTCCTTTAAAAAATCAGGCCGACAGGCCCCAATCGAAAGCGATAGGCCAGAGTTTCTGACTGGCCTTGTCATATTCCTGCCACAACTGCTGATAGCTGAGTTGTGCCAGAGGATGCTTGGTTTGCGGTGCCAACTCTGCCAGCGGCCAAAGCACAAAAGCATTGGTCAGGATCTCGGCTCTGGGTAAAACAATGGGCTGCTGACAGACCTTGTCATCGTAGAGCAGCAGATCCAGATCCAAGGTGCGCGGAGCAAATTTCTTTGCTCCCGGGAGCCGACCATGACGCAATTCTATCTGCTTGAAGCAGGCCACCACTTCGGCAATACCGAGCGAGGTATGAGCGCCCACCACCATATTGAGAAAGTTGCTGCCCTTGAATCCCACCGATTCACTCTCGTAAACCGATGACAACAGCAGCTCGCCAAAAGCAGCGTGCAGCTCTTTGATAGCTGCACGTAAATAATGTTCCGGGTCGATATTGCTACCCAGACTGATGTAGATATGTGCCATATTGCCGTTAGATACCACGCTCGATTTCAACACCGACCGCTTTGGCCGAAGGAACGGCGCCGGGCTTCATCACCCGCACCTTGACCCAAGGCACTGCAAACTCACTCATCAGACAGTGGGCTATCATTTCGGCCACGGTTTCAATCAGCTCAATAGGCTTTTCGGTAATCAAGGCAGTAAGGCGCTTGCTGACGGTTTCATAACAGAGCGCCTGGCTGTAATCATCACTGTCTGCGGCGGCTCTGTTATCCCAGGCCATATCCAGATCGATAAGCAGCGTCTGGTGCACCTGCTTTTCCCACTCATAGATCCCAATAACTGTCTCTATCTGTAATTCCCGTATCAGCACTCTGTCCATAAAATCCCCCTTAACAACTGCCGGGCCTGAGGTCAGATAAGCTAACGGCGATAAAACCGCTATAATCCGACGCGTTCCGGAGATATTCACTGTAGCCCCTTTCTACCTGGCCCGATCTTAAGTAGGATAAGGCATTGAAGGACAAGATGAACCCGAGATTTTAACCACCAGCAGGCGGTCAAGATTTTCACCTTGGGTTATCCGGGCAAGGGCTGCATTTTTCAGTGTGCGCGATAATACCTTAAGACGAGTAAGGAAACCAATTTGAGTACCATGGTACTGACCCCAATGATGATTGTGGCCGCTTACCTGCTCGGCTCTATCTCCAGCGCCGTGCTGGTATGCCGTCTCAAGGGCTTGCCGGACCCCAGAGGCAAGGGTTCGGGCAACCCGGGCGCAACCAATGTGCTGCGTATCGGCGGCACCTGGGCCGCCGCCATGGTGTTTTTCTTCGATATGCTCAAAGGAGCTCTGCCCGCTTATACCGCTTATCTGATGGGGATAGATGCCGTCTGGCTCGGAGTAATAGCCATTGCCGCCTGCCTGGGGCACATATACCCGATTTTCTTCGGTTTCAAAGGCGGCAAAGGCGTAGCCACAGCGCTCGGTGCCATGGCGCCCATAGGTGAAGGCTTGGCGCTGTGTTTGATGGGCACCTGGTTAGTGGTGGTTTTACTGACCCGCTACTCATCGCTGGCGGCTTTGGTTACCGCCCTGCTGGCACCTTTATATACCTGGTGGCTGGATGACAGATTTACCCTACCTGTGGCGATGCTATCGACTCTGATCATAGTGCGCCACAAGGATAATATTCGCCGCCTGCTCAAAGGAGAGGAGTCCAAAGTATCCCGCTCCAGGCGCACTAAATAGGGCCTGCAAGGTCACGGTTGTGAAGACAATATTAAAAACCCAAAAGGCGCCAGTGGCGCCTTTTGCTTTTCAGGTACTTTAAACTATATTGCCGGGTTTCAGGAAACCGCTTCCAACGTATCCAGCGGCCAACGCGGCTGCCCTTTTACCGCCAACGTCTCACGCTCGCCGGCTTTGAGGCGTTGCAAGCCCGCGTAGGCTATCATAGCGCCGTTATCTGTACAGAACTCACCTCTGGGATAGAAAACCTTGCCGCCTCGGCTCTGCATCAACTCGGCCAGTGAACTTCTCAGGCGGGTGTTGGCACTGACACCGCCGGCAATAACCAAGCGCTTAAAGCCGGTTTGCTCCAGTGCGCGGCGGCACTTGATAACCATGGTATCGACCACGGCTTCTTCAAAGGCCCTGGCGATATTGGCACGGGTCTGTTCATCATCCGGTTCGGCGGCTATGGTATTGGCGGCGTAGGTTTTCAACCCTGAGAAACTAAAATCCAACCCCGGTCTGTCCGTCATCGGCCGAGGAAACTTATAACCGGACTTTTCGCCCTTGGCGGCGAGTTTAGCCAGTCTTGGGCCACCAGGATAATCAAGCCCCATCAGTTTGGCGGTCTTGTCGAAGGCTTCACCGGCCGCATCGTCTATGGACTCACCCAGTACTTCGTAGCGACCTATGCCTTCTACCTTCACCAGCATGGAGTGACCTCCGGAAACCAAGAGCGCCACAAAGGGGAACTCAGGTGCATCCTCTTCCAACATGGGCGCCAGCAGATGTCCTTCCATATGATGAACACCTACTGCAGGCTTATTCCAGGCAAATGCCAAGGAGCGACCGACGCAAGCCCCCACCAAAAGCGCGCCAATCAGCCCAGGGCCCTTGGTGTAAGCGATACCGTCCAGATCTTCGATACGGGTATCGGCCTTGGCCAGTGCCTCACGGATCAGCGGTACTATTTTACGTACATGATCCCGTGATGCCAGCTCAGGCACCACGCCACCGTAGTCGGCATGTAACTTGACCTGACTGTAGAGTGCATGGGATAACAGCCCCTGCTCTTCGTCGTAAACCGCTATTCCTGTCTCATCACAGGATGTCTCAATACCTAAAACCCGCATCTATGAAATCTTTCCACCTGAAAAGGGGCGCCAATTCTACCCCTAACCAGGAGATTTCTCCAGTTGTAGGCTAAAGTGAATTTACTTTAGGGACTTTACATTCAGTGCCTGTCGGTTTAAAATTCCGCACCATTTTAAATCCACTTGGGTCAAGTGATTGACTCAATACAAACTTACACCTAAGGGGTGATGGCGTATGCCAATTATTAAAGTACGTGAAAACGAACCATTCGACGTAGCTCTGCGTCGTTTCAAGCGCTCTTGTGAAAAAGCCGGTATCCTGGCCGACGTGCGTGCTCGTGAATTCTACGAGAAGCCAACTACTGCTCGTAAGCGTGCAAAAGCTGCTGCAGTTAAGCGTCTGGCCAAGAAGCTTTCTCGCGAAAACGCACGTCGCGTACGTTTATACTAATTCCTTATGAGCCTGATAGATAAGCTAAAAGACCAAATGAAACAAGCCTTGGTGGCCAAAGAGAAGGTCCGCCTGGGTACGATTCGTATGGCATTAGCTGCCATCAAACAGATTGAAGTGGATACCCGCGAAACTCTGAATGATGAGCAGATAATAGCTGTCTTGACCAAAATGGTGAAACAACGCCGTGATGCCATTGCCCAATATGAGGCAGCGGGTCGTCCGGAGTTGGCAGAAGCCGAAGCAGCAGAGATTCAAGTTATTGAAACTTTCCTGCCACAGCCTCTGAGCGAAAGCGAAATCGCTGCGCTAATTGATGCTGCTATCCAGGATAGCGGCGCCAGCACCATGGCGGATATGGGCAAAGTAATGGGAGCGTTGAAATCCAAAGTTCAGGGTCGTGCAGACATGGGTGCCATCAGTGCCCAGATCCGTGCCAAACTGCAATAAGCGGGTTTCCACGTATGAACAAGCCGTGCATCTGCGCGGCTTGTTTGTTTACATCGGTCAAGGGTGCATGACTCAGTCTGATGGCTATACCTCGTGATTTTATCAATGAGCTGATTGCTCGCACAGACATAGTTGATCTTATTGATCACAAAGTACCCCTTAAAAAAGCGGGTAAGAATTATTCTGCCTGTTGCCCTTTCCACAGTGAAAAATCACCCTCTTTCACCGTCAGCAGAGACAAACAGTTTTACCATTGCTTCGGCTGTGGAGCCCATGGCAATGCCATCGACTTCATCATGGAGTATGACCGTCTCGAGTTCCTCGATGCTATTGAGGAGCTGGCAAGCCAACTGGGGTTGGAAGTGCCGCGGGAGAATAACCCCAACCGTCGTCGTGACGAAGGGCTCAGCCGCGATCTCTATCAGTTGATGGAAGAGGCCAACAGGTATTATCAAAGCCAGCTCAGACAACACCAGGACAAACAGAAGGTGTTGGACTATCTGGCCTTTCGTGGGTTATCAGACCAGGTCGTCGAACGCTTCGGCATAGGCTTTGCCCCCGATGGCTGGGACGGTTTACTGAGCCGTTACCGCTCGCAGCAAGAGTCGCAGGACAAGCTGTTGACTGCGGGGATGATCATCAGCAACGACAACGGTAAGCGTTATGACCGCTTCCGTGACAGACTGATGTTCCCGATCCGCGATAGGCGCGGCCGGGTGATAGCCTTTGGTGGCAGGGTATTGGGAGATGGTACCCCCAAGTACTTGAATTCTCCGGAAACGCCCATATTTCATAAGGGTAATGAGCTTTACGGTCTGTATGAGCTGAAACAAGCCCACAGAGAACCTCGGCAAGTGCTGATTGTCGAAGGTTATATGGACGTGGTAGCGCTGGCGCAATTTGGGGTCGATTATGCGGTAGCCTCACTGGGCACCTCAACCACGGCCGAACAGTTTCAGTTGTTGCTGCGCAGCGCCAAAGAAGTGGTTTGCTGTTATGACGGAGACAACGCGGGTAAAGAAGCAGCCTGGCGCGCACTGGAAACCGCCCTGCCACTGCTGAAGCCCGGCGATACAGTGCGCTTTATGTTTTTGCCCCAGGGGGAAGATCCCGACTCCATGGTGCGCAAGACAGGCAAAGAAGCCTTCGAAGCATTGATAGATGAAGCGCAAACACTGACAGGGTTTCTGTTCGATACCCTGACCACAAAATACGGGACAGACAAGGGCAACCTGGCCAAGCAAGCCATTGCTCTGATTGAAAAGATTCAAGACACTGTGCTGCAAAATCTATTGCTCGAAGACCTGTCACACAGGCTCGGCATGAACAGCGCAGATGATCTAAAGAAAAAGCTGGGATTCAAGAGCCCCCAAGGGGTGGCTTCTGCCCGGCATAAAGCGCTTAAGGGCCGGGGTACCCCGCTGCGACTCGCCGTCGCCTTGCTGGTACAACACCCACAGTTGGGGCTGAATTTGATCCCCCAACCGGCTCTTAAGCATTTGCAGATGGCCGGCATAGACTTGCTGGTCGAATTACTGGATTTGACTCGCGCCCAGAAGATGAACAGCGCACAACTACTTGAGCAATTCAGGGATACGGACGAATTTTCCGCCCTGAGAAAACTGGCCCAATGGGAGCATCAAGTGGCGGATGAAAACCTGGAGCAAGAGTTCAAAAAATCCCTGGTATGGCTGAATAATCAATACATTGAGCAACGTTACCAGGAATTAAGTCTGAAACAGACCCATACTAAAGAAGAGAAAATACAGCTTAAGAAGCTAATCGCAGCCATGAAAAGCTGCCAATAAGCTCTCTCAATTTATGGGTCCGGTCGCCGGACTAGCACAGGGATGCGCACATGGCTATAATTGACGATTTGTGCGGCAAGAGCCCCAGGCCGCTGCCCATCGTTGTAACAGTTACCCAACTTGGATGATATCTATGGATCAAACTCCGCAGTCGCAACTTAAACTGTTGCTCGCCAAAGGCAAAGAGCAAGGTTACCTAACCTATGCAGAAGTGAATGACCACTTGCCTGCAGATATGGTCGATTCTGACCAGATCGAAGATATTATCCAGATGATAAATGACATGGGTATCCGAGTGTTTGAAGAAGCACCGGATGTCGATGACATTATGATGTCGGAAGACAGCACGGATGAAGATGCCGCCGAGGAAGCAGCTGCTGCCCTCGCCTCTGTAGAGAGCGAGTTGGGCCGTACCACAGATCCTGTACGCATGTATATGCGTGAAATGGGAACAGTGGAACTGCTGACCCGCGAAGGTGAAATTCAGATCGCCAAGCGTATCGAAGAAGGCATCAACACGGTACAGAGCTCAGTCGCCGAGTACCCACAGGCAATCGCCATGATCCTCGAACAGTTTGATCAGTTCGAGGCCGAAGAGATCCGCCTGTCCGACATTATCTCTGGATTTGTCAATCCCGATGAAGACAATGTAGGCCCAAGCGCCACCCATATTGGCTCAGAGTTATCCGATGAAGATCTGGATGATGAAGATGATATGGACGACGATGATGACGATGACGACAGCGATTCCGAAGATGAAGGCTCAAAAGGTCCGGATCCGGAAGAGGCACGTGAGCGTTTTGGGCAACTACGCACCGTCTACGAAAACTCACTGAAACTCATCGAACTCAAGGGACGCGATCATCCCGAGTCAGTCGCCACCCTGTTTCACATTGGCGAGATTTTCAAAGAGTTCCGTCTGGTGCCCAAGCAGTTTGACCGTCTGGTCAAGAGCATGCGCAGCATGATGGACAAAGTTCGGGTTCAGGAACGCCTGATCCTCAAGCTTTGTGTTGAACAAGCCAAAATGCCGAAGAAGAACTTTGTTAAGCTCTTCACCGGCAACGAAACCGATATCAGCTGGTTCAACGCCGAGATGAACTCCGGCAAGCCATACGCCGAAGGCCTGAAAATGGTCGAGGAAGACGTGCTGCGCTGCCGCGCCAAGCTGGAAGCCATCGAAGCCGAAACCGGCCTGTCTATCGCCTCAATCAAAGACATCAACCGCCGCATGAGCATAGGTGAAGCCAAGGCTCGCCGTGCCAAGAAGGAAATGGTTGAAGCCAACTTGCGTCTGGTTATTTCTATCGCCAAGAAATACACCAACCGTGGCCTGCAGTTCCTGGATCTGATCCAGGAGGGCAACATAGGTCTGATGAAGGCTGTAGACAAGTTTGAATATCGTCGTGGTTATAAGTTCTCTACCTATGCTACCTGGTGGATCCGTCAGGCTATTACCCGTTCAATCGCGGACCAGGCCCGTACCATACGTATCCCGGTACACATGATAGAGACCATCAACAAGCTCAACCGTATCTCGCGGCAGATGCTGCAGGAAATGGGACGCGAGCCTTCTCCTGAAGAGCTGGCCGAGCGGATGATGATGCCGGAAGACAAGATCCGCAAAGTGCTGAAAATCGCCAAAGAGCCTATCTCCATGGAGACCCCTATCGGGGACGACGAAGATTCGCATCTGGGGGATTTCATCGAGGATACTACCCTCGAGTTGCCACTGGACAGCGCCACCAGCGAAAGCCTCAAGAGTGCCACTCATGAAGTGCTTGCTGGCCTGACGGCCCGTGAAGCCAAGGTCCTCAGAATGCGTTTTGGTATCGACATGAACACTGACCACACCCTAGAGGAAGTGGGCAAGCAGTTCGACGTTACCCGTGAACGTATTCGTCAGATTGAGGCCAAGGCACTGCGTAAGCTGCGTCACCCGAGCCGCTCGGAAATCCTCAAGTCTTTCTTGGACGAGTAAGCAAACTTTTGTACAAAAACCCCGCTACGCGGGGTTTTTTATTGTCTTTCAGCCTCAAGTCTGATTAACAGATAACCACTTGAAAGCAATGACATCAATAATGCGCAAAACACGGGTGACAAGCGCAATTAAACTTCGTATACTCTCTCCCGCTTCTGGTGATGACGATTGCCTTAAGCCGGCCCCTTAGCTCAGTTGGTTAGAGCACACGACTCATAATCGTTAGGTCCCCAGTTCGAGTCTGGGAGGGGCCACCACTTTTTCGAAGGCTTAGCTAATTCAATTTAGCTAAGCCTTTGTTGTTTTCGGATGTTTATTTTCAATCACTCAATTACCTAATTAAATGCCAAACAGCAAGTATTACCCAGTAGTGCATTTCGCTCTGTTACATAATCAAAGTTGCTAACCTTTTAGTCCAGCTCAACTGCCACACGACACGTTTTGCATTCTGGAAGCAAAGTTACAGTATCAGGCTAGAACTGATAAACCTGATGCTGATGAATGGTGCAAAATATCCTCTTTTACGTACTGGGTTCCATCTCTATACTCTTCCATTATCATCCGTCATGCTTGTGGTACATACAGCCATTTAGAACGAAGATAAATAATGTGGAGGAAGATGTCAGCGGAATTTCGACTGGAAGCGGCCCAGTATGTCCAGTAGGTTACAATCCTCATGTCTCATCAATTATCGCTTCCATGCTTAAGCTAAGCAAATTACCACCTTTCGCTTCAATATAACCACCATCAAGGTAATAGCAGAACAAGTCTGAATCACGCATTAGGTCGATAAAAACCGGGTTACCATTGTCAGTTCCGATCGTAATACAAGTGCTGCATTGCTCAATGGTTAAAGGAGAACTACCGGAAACTTCCAATTGAGTTTTTATGAAGGCATAAAGCTGATTAAAAGTATTAACTGTATTTTTATCTATCGTGATTTCATCTGCAAGCTCACTCTCTGAGAGTAAATAGAACTCACTTCCTCTGTAACAGACCGCTTCAGCCGTATCAATACTATTGAGCCATTCCGTATAATAACTTGGCAATATCACAATTACTCCCCTTCCAAAAAACAACATCCAAATAATGCAAACAAATAACTTTACCGAACGAAATAAATTACGCGTTGCAATTCAAACTTAATGCCACAGCCAGTTCTTAAACATTTAACCTACTCTCTGGCGAAACTTGATCATTTATCAATTCAACAAGAGACTTGGCAACAAATTTGGCCTCATCCCAACCTAAATCGCCACTATTAGCGATGTAATAGCCAGAAATTTTTCCCTGTTCAATTTTTGCCACGCAAATATTACCATTCCCATCCATGCAAACAGGAATTGAGTTAGGCATATACTTCTTTAACTCGTATATATCCTCACCGAGTATTTCTATGATTGAGAAAAATTGCAGCTCTTTAAAACCAAAAAAGATGTCCGCCCCATTACTTTTCTGCCACCAATCATAAAACTCACTTGGCAAGCTAACACCAAAAGCCCCTTCAAGCTCTCTAATCGATTCTCTACTTACTCCCGGTGGTTTGTTTACGTATTCCATACCGTCCTTTATGCGTAACGCCGACAACAACTAATCGTAGCGAGGTTCACCCCAGAATGAGCAATACACCCTAGCCTTGCTCTTTGTGTTTTTTGCATATTTCATCAATCTCTTCCAGAACCAAGCCTAGAGAAGATTTTTGTTCATTTTTCTTGAGTTTTTCGGCCAATGCTTTCTGAAGCGTTAGCAGCTCCTCTTTTCTGCAACGCAAGTGCCAGATATCAGCCTTTGATGGTGCCCCCATTATTTTTGACTCTAGCAAGTTTGAAAGCTTAAAATTCCGGAGCAGAATCAGAGCACCTATTTGTGAAATACTTAAATCTACCATTTCGCCTCTTCAATAAAAATCAAGCCCCCTATTATAGAACGAAAAATTAATCTTCTTTCTATCTGCACTTGCATTGCAGATGTTTGATTAAACCGAACCTTTTCTAACATGACAGGAGGCTAACTACCTCGCCATTAAGGAAGGGAACTCAGGTTTTTCATCCCATTTTTTTGCTCTATAAAATACCTCAATGGACTTACCCTCAATTCTGTGATGATCAGAGAAACAAACCCAAAAGCACAGACTGCAATCATAAAAGCATGCAAAAAACTGATGAAAACTAAAGCTCCGTAAAGAGAAATAGAAAAAAGAAACGCGTAGATGATACCTAGAGGTAAATCTCTAGTACCAACATTATATTGGTCTTTTGCCAAATCATAGGTAACCGATACCGGATTGGTTAGGCCCCCCAAGCGAATTTTTATCGTATTCCCTTGAATCTTGATATTGTACCCTTTGCTTTCTAGTTCATTGGCCAGTTCATTCATCAAGAAACTCCTTTTCCCAATAAGGCATCAAAAAATCTAGCAACCCACTAAAAACAACTTATTTTTCGCTCAAGTATTGTTTGGTAATTGAGCATTCCCAGGTCGAAATCTAGTGTTCAACTATTGGTTAGATATACATTTTTCCTTTGAGTTCGGCGAAGACGTGTTAAGGAAGGTGCGAATAAGTCCGAGATGTGAGATCATCGTGTTGTAACCTGAACC
>NZ_NIJM01000055.1 GCF_002836945.1 Shewanella chilikensis | reverse complement strand
AATTACGCAAGGCAGCCTAATTTAGCGAGTGGTGCACTTCGGAGTTGAATTCGCGCAGTCATGGTGTTCTCCTTTTAAATTGTTTTTGTGTTGATTTTTTGGGGATTGGCATGCCAGCCGCCCCTGTGGTGGCCGCATGTTATAACTGGTTGAACCGCCTTTAAAGTAACCAAGTCAACTTAACAAAACAAGAGGTGTTATCTGCCTGGATAATTTAGCAGTAGGCAGGCACAGGTTTTATTGGCGAGAAGGCTGTAGTAAGAAAGGATAGAGGAAAAGGCCAAAGGCATTATTGAAGCGATAGCCCTTGGCCCTAAGTTTTACAAGTGCAGTTCAACACAGATAGCTGCGCCGCTTTGCCTGTGCAGGATTAATCTGTGATTAACTCGAGTTGCATCAATAGCATATCTTCGCCGTCTATGACCCGGGTATCCTGGCTGTGGCAGTGGGGGCAGATGACGGTGCGCTCCTCTGGGGTACTTTGCTGCCGGCACTGATTGCAGGAGAGCGTCAGCGGCGCTATGTCGATATCGAGCACGGCTTGGTGGCAGACACTGTGCTCACGAAAGGTGTTGAAGGCGGTGCGAACCAACTCAGGTTCGACGCCGCTCATGGCACCTATCTTGATGGCGACCCGGGCAATGCCCTTGGCGCCGTGCTCGGCGGCGAGTTGCTGGCACTGCTCCATCAGGGCACTGACGATAGAGTACTCGTGCATCAACAGATCCTCGGCAACAGCTCGCCCTGTGGCAGATCCAAATAACGGCGACTGCCCCAGGCCGATTCCAGTACCACTTTACCCGGATGTTGTTCGCCTACATCGCCTATGATGCAGGCCTGGTCGCAATGACCGAAGCGGCGCATGATTTCGACCGCGCCTTCGGCGAGTTCGCGGGGCAGGGCGACGACAAAGCTGCCTTCGTTGGCGAGATCCCAGGGCTCAAAACCGTAGAGTTCACAGACGCCGCGCACCTCATCACAGACGGGAATGGCGGTTTCTTTGAGGGTAATGCCCTTGTTTGAGGCCTTGGCCCACTCGTTGAGCACAGCCGACAAGCCGCCGCGGGTAGCATCACGCATGGCGTGGATCTCCAGATTGGCGGCGATCAGTTGCTCCACCACATTCCAGAGCACGGCGCAGTCGGAGCTGAGTTCAGACTCCAGCTCCAGCCCTTCACGGGCACTCAGGATGGCGGCGCCGTGACGGCCTATGTCCCGCGAAAGCAAGATGGCATCGCCGCTTTTGAGCGCATGAGCCGAAATGCCAGGCTTGAGAATGCGGCCTACCCCTGAGGTATTGATGAAAATGCCATCGGCGCAGCCTTTGGGCACTACCTTGGTATCGCCGCAGACGATGCGGGCTCCGCATTGAGACAGGGCATCGGCCATGCTGGCGACTATCTGTTTCAGACGGCTGATTTCAAAGCCTTCCTCTATGATAAAACCACAGCTTAAATATTGCGGCTCGGCGCCCATCATAGCTAAGTCGTTGACTGTGCCGGCAATGGCCAGCTTGCCGATGTCGCCGCCTTTGAAGAACAGCGGCGCCACGGTAAATGAGTCTGTGGTAAAGGCGCAATCGCCGCCAAGATGCAGACAGGCAGCGTCTTCTTCGCGTCTGAGAATGGGGTTGTCGAAGGCATCGAAAAACAGCTTGTTGATAAGCTCGGCCATTTCCCGGCCACCGCCGCCATGGCTCAGTTGTACTCGTTTATCGGACATCAGTTTACTCCGGCATATCTGTAATAGGCATTGCAGGCGCCTTCAGAGCTGACCATGCAACTGCCGAGCGGTGTTTGCGGGGTGCAGCCGCGGCCAAATACTTTGCAATCCTTGGGATTGGCCATGCCGCGCAGAATATCGCCGCATTGGCAGGCCTTGTGATCGTCTATCTGTTTCACCGGCAAGCGTTCGGCAAAGCGGCGTTCGGCATCTCTGTGACTGTATTCGGGTTTTAGCATCAGTGCCGAGTCGGCAATGGGTCCAAGGCCGCGCCAACGAAAACTGGGGCGTACCTTAAAAAATTGCGCTACCTTTTGCTGCGCCAATAGATTGCCCTGTTCGCTGACGGCGCGTTGATACTGGTTTTCCAGTTCACAGCGGCCGCTGACTTTCTGTTTGACCAGCGCGAGAATGGATTGCATGACATCAACCGGCTCGAAGCCCGAGACCACCACAGGGGTGTGATAACGTTCTACCGCCGGGCGATAGATGCGGGCGCCACTGATAACGCTGACGTGGGCCGGGCCGATAAAGGCGTTGACCTTGGTCTCGGGGTGGCTCATTACCGCATCTATTGCCGGTGGTACCAGCACATGGTTGATATGAAACAAGAGGTTACTAAGGCCCTTGGCTTCGGCTTGCTCCAGCAGTACCGCCGTCATCGGCGTGGAGGTTTCAAAGCCGATGGCAAAATAGACTATGGTCTTGTCCGGGTTATCGGCGGCGATTTTCAGCGCATCGAGCGGGGCGTAGACGGCGCGGATATCATGGCCTTCGGCGCGCACCGAGGCGAGCGAGCCCTTGGAGCCGGGAACCCGGATCATATCGCCCAGGGTCACCAAGATCACATCATCGAGGCGGGCGAGGGCGGCGGCCTGATCTATCCGCTCCTTGGGCATGACACATACAGGGCAACCCGGGCCATGAATGAAATGGATATTTTCCGGCAGCAGCTGCAGCAGGCCATATTTCATTATGGTGTGGGTGTGGCCGCCGCAGACCTCCATGATATTGAGCGGCTCGGCCAGCTTGGGAGCCAGTGCGGCGATTTCCTCGGCCAGATTTCGGATAGTGGCCGGGCAGCGAAAGCCGTCGTACAGCTGCTTGAGTTCAAGCTCTGCCATCTTCCGCCTCCAGTTTGGCCGCTATCTCACGGTACAGCGCCAGACTCTCGGCGGCAGATTCGGCATCTATCTTGTTCATCACAAAGCCGATATGGATAAGCACATAGTCACCAATGGCAAGCGGTTCATCCAACAGATGACAGCTCACAGTGCGTTTAACCCCCAGGGTCTCCACGGTAACGCTCTGGCTTTCGGGGTGCAGCTCCACTACCTGGGATGGGATAGACAAACACATCAGCAGGCCTCCGAAGTGCGCTCGGCAAAGGCGGCGAGCTGCTTATCCAGCCACTGGGCGACCCGGGTCAAACTGGCGGGATCTTTGGTAGAGATTTCCAATACCTCGGCCTTGGGGTTGAGCTTACTCACCTGGGCACGGGCCTCGGCGACATCAAAGTCAAAGTAGGGCAGCAGATCGCACTTGGTCAGCAGCACCAGATCGGCGCGGTGGAACATCACAGGATATTTTTCAATCTTGTCGTCGCCCTCGGGGATGGAAACCAGCACAATATTCTTGTGGGTGCCCACATCATAACTGGCCGGGCACACCAGGTTGCCGACGTTCTCGACAAAGCAGATATCCATGTTGTCGAGCGCTTGCTGGTGCAGGGCACCGTGCACCATAAAGGCATCCAGGTGGCAGGCGCTGCCGGTTTGGATCTGAATCGCTTCTATGCCCTTGGCCTTGAGGCGGTCGGCATCCCGCGAGGTTTCCAGATCGCCCTCAATGACGCAGTATTTTTTGTCTGTATAGGCACCAAGATGCTCCAGCAGGCTGGTTTTGCCACTGCCGGGGCTACTCATGATATTGAAGGCCATCACCCCGTGGGATTCGAAGTGTTCACGGTTGTGCTGGGCTTCGATGTCGTTTTTGTCGAGGATCTTGTGGATCACCGACAGTGTCTTGCTGTCGTTCAGCTGTGGGTTGGTGTGTACTGTGCCATGGCTGTGAGAATGGCTATGAGAATGGCTGTGAGAGTGCTCATGGGAATGGTCATGAGAGTGATCGTGACCGTGATTGTGATCGTGTCCGTGAGAATGACCATGCTCGTGAGAATGATGCCCGCCGTTGCCCCTGGGCAGTGAACATCCGCAATCTTTACACATAATGAACTCCCTTTGGTTCCTTAATCTGAGCATGCGCCGCTTTGGCGGCAGATGCCTTGATATCAATCAGTAATTTCAACGTTCGACCAAGCTCTGTGTGAGCCCGGGTTGATGTAATCCATACCAGAGCTGCCCGAGGGCGATACCGCCATCATTGACCGGCACCAGGCCGGGTTTCAAGCGGTGAAATTCAAGCCGGGCGAGTTCCCGGTGGCAGTATTCACTGAGAAGCCTACTTTGAAACACGCCGCCGCTCAGTACCAGCGGCAGCTCGTCTATTCCTTCGGCCTTGAGCCAGTTACGGGCCTTGAGCGCCGCGGTAATAATCCCTTTGCCTATGGCCTGAATAAAGGCCAGCGCCAGCAGTTCACTGTCCGGCTCGGTGCGCCAGGCTAGCAGCAGCGCCGAAAATAACGGCGCGCTTTGCCACTGCCCAAGCACCAGCTCGGCGCGAGTGTTAGTCGGCTCGAGCTCATGTTCAAGCTTCAGCTCTAAGCCAAGCTTCTCAACCCTTTGCTGTTTCCCGGCGGCAATGGCCCTGCGGGCAAGGGTTTCCAGGATAATCCCGGCTTGGCCTTCATATTGGCTGAGTCTCAAGTTCGCCAGCAGCGCGGCGGCGGCATCGAATAAACGGCCGATGGAATGGCTCTTGGGACCTATGCCACTGTTGGCGAGCTTGCCAAGGTTTGTCAGCTTGGCTGCAGGCTCGGCGGCAAAGACCGCCAATTGCTGCAACTCTTCAATGCCATGGTTTTGCAACAGCAGGCTATAGAGCAGGCGCCAAGGCTCGCGAATGGCCTGCTCGCCACCGAGCAGTGTCATCGGGCTCAGGGTTGCCAGGCGCTGAAAGCCCTGACAGTCGGCCAGCAGCAGTTCGCCGCCCCAGAGCTGGTTGTCATCTCCAAGCCCCGTGCCATCAAAGCTGAAGCCCAGCACCTTGCCGCTGTAATCATTGGCTGCCATCACCGCCAGCAGATGGGCGAAGTGATGCTGCACCTCAAGCTGCCGCCCCCCTTGACGCTCGGCCCAGCGGCTGGACGCATAGTCGGGGTGTTTATCGCGGATGATGGCCTCGGGCTCAAAGTGGTACAGGCGATGGAAATTCTGCAAAGTGCGCTCAAAATAGCCCTCGGCCTCAACACTGAAAAGATCGCCGATATGGGGGCTGAGATAGAGCTGATTACCGATATTGAGCGCCAGGGTGTTTTTCTGTTGTGGGCCCACGGCCAATAGCGACGGCAGCTTGTTGGAGCAGTTGTCTTCTGTACTCCTATTCGCCAAGCTTTTGCTTGGCAGGCTCAGCGGTGCATAACCGCGGGCGAGACGCAGTACTTGCAGTTCATCATCCAGCATCTGCACCACAGAGTCGTCACAGCCGTTGATGATGGGGCGGTTATGATCCAGTATTGCATCGACCACAGCCAGAGGTGGTTTGCCGAGTTGCTGCAGCACTTCGTCGCCGTCTGTGATAATTGGCTCGCCGGAGCGGTTGGCACTGGTGGCCACCAGCGGCCGCTGCAGGCCGTCGAGCAGCAGGGTATGCAGCGGCGTATAGGGCAGGAACAAACCCAGCCGATCGATATCCGGCGCTATGGCGCTGCTGAGTGCCGGAGCGTCAGCATGGTGTTGCTTCTTGGCCATAAGCACAATCGGCCGCTCCTGACTACTGAGCAGTTGCCACTCGGCGCTCGAGCCTTCGGCATATTGTTTGGCGAACTCGATTGAGNNNNAGTAGTTGCGGATACGAATTGTCTTCCTAAGACCGCTTGGCCTCCGACTTAGATGAAAGCCCCCTAGGCCCTTAATGGCGAGGATTTTGCCCTGTTCGATAAGAGCAATGGTTTGCGCCAGCGCTTGCTCTCTCTTGGCGAGGATTTCGCCGCCTGCGCCACGCAGTGTCAGCTCGGGGCCACATTTGGGGCAACTGACCGGCTGGGCGTGATAGCGCCTGTCCATCGGGTCTTCATAGGCTTGGCGGCAGGCATCACAAAGGGCAAAGCCCGCCATGGCGGTATTGTGTCTGTCGTAGGGCAGGTTGCGGATAATGGTGTATCTGGGGCCGCAGTGGGTGCAGTTGGTGAAGGGGTAACCGAAGTGGCGATTGTTGGGATCGCGTATCTCGGCCAAGCAGGCATCGCAGCTGCTCTTGTCGCTGCCCACAGTGACTATGGCCGCCGCTTGCCCCGCACTGCTGTGCGCTATGGTGAAATCTTGCAAGTCCTGCACTTGGGCATGGCTGACGGTGAGCTCATCAATGCGGCACAGCGGCGGGCGCTCGGTATCGAGGGCGGCTCGAAAGCCCGCCAGCGCCATCTCCGGACCTTGCACCAATATGCTGACGCCCTGGCCATCGTTGAGCACATGGCCCGTGAGCTGAAAGCGTTTTGCCAACTGGAAAATCCAGGGGCGAAAACCCACTCCCTGGACTATGCCTTTGATATTGAAGCTTTGGGCAACAAGCGCTGTCATCAGCGCCTCCTTTGCCTGAGCCAAAGTGCGCCGGCGGCGAGTAGGGCGCCATCGAGATCGAGCAGCTGACTGGCTGCCAGCGGGAAGTTTTTGCCGATGCGAATGGCGATTCTCTTGCTCAGAACCGGGTTGGCCATGGCGCTGCCGGCCAGAAAGACACAATCTATACCAACGCTGAGATCCAGATGCTCGACCCAGTTGGCCAGATAGTCGGCCAGTGAATCCTGGGCGGCGAAGCAGAGCTTGGCGGCATCTGTGTCACCGGCGAGGCGGAAACTCATGACAGTGCCCAGCGTTTTGCACCAGTTAAGGCCGCGCACCGCTTCGCCCTTGGCCAAGGGGTAATCGATTCGCGGTGCGTTGGCGCCCTTGTAACTCATGGCGGCGGCGATAAAGGCATCTTTAAGCTCAGTGGCCGACTGCCCCTGTTGCCCCAGCCCACTGATGATGGCGATAACGGCCCACAGCGCATCCAACCCGGGGAAGGTGGATGGCTGCTGACTGCCAAGATCCAGCAGGCGGTTATAACACTCGGGGAATTGGCTTTTGAATTTTTGCACCACAGTGCGCTGCGGGCTTTGTTCCAGTGCGTGTACTATCTCATAGCCGCTGGCGGGCAGTTGAGTCAGCTCAAAGAAGCACTCTTGTTTGCCGTCCTTATCCAGATAGCGTATCTGAGATGGATTTGAGCCGCTGAAATAGAGCAGTGCAGCTTTTTTTATACCGCAGAATTCGGCCAGCAGCGCGTTGAAGGCGCATTCGGCGCCGTGATCAGTGGCCACTTGCCAGATATTCGCGTCATTCTCCGTGGCGGCTCTCAATACAATTTGTGGCTCTTTTTTGTTGCCCAGGCTTTGAACGGTCGCCACTGATTTGCCGAACCTTGCCTCATCGTGCAGGGTTTCCGGCAAAGCATGGCCTGAGCTTGCCTTACTCAGCCGCGCCTGGTGAGTATAGAGCGGCAGATAGTGACCGGCTATCCAGCTTAGCTCTACACGGGAAGGCTGGGATAACTCGCTGGCAAACAGATAATCGCAGCCCTTGATACGCAAATACTCGCAGATGATCAACAGCAGTCTGCTATCGGCAAACGCCACTGAGTACAAGGGCTGTGTGAGCCTGGGGTGCTGCGAGCTGGGTCTTAACCGCAGCGCAGGTTTTTCCATCGAAGAAAGCGCCAGCACTTCGGCATCGGTCAACAGGAAGTGGGCGTTGAGGCTATTGGGATTGCAGCAGATAAGTGTTTGGCCGCTGGGAATGCCCTGAGGCATATCATCTTGTTTGAGACTCAGTTTTAGGCGCCGATTGCCGCTGTCGGTGAGCGTGAGCGATTTGCCCTCAAGCAGTTGCTCGGCCATGGCGCGGATATCGCTTGGTTGCAGGGCGCAGAGCTCCGGCTCGGCCAATACCGCCTCTTCGCCATGGCAGTGGGGGCAGGGCAAACGGATATTGGCAAAATCAGGGTGTTGGTTATCGCCCAAACGAGGCTGGCAGTGCTGACAAAACGCCAGGCTCGGCCGAGCGGCTACATTGGGAAGAAGGTCGGTTAAAGCCAGTGGTGTGGCGGCGCCGAGTCTTTCCTCGGCCAGTAAAATACGTGAGTCCAGCAAACTGGTACTCAAGAGAAAATCACCCGCAATCTCATCGGCGAGCTGCTCAAGCTCACTCTGGTTTCCCTCGGCTTCGAGAATATATCGCCAGAGGATCCTGGGCGCCAGATGATTCTGCTCCAGGGTGGCATCAGTGCTTTGCTTGGCAGTCGATTTCAGCGGCAACAGGGCGATAGTGATATTCAGCTTATCGTAATTAAGATATTGGTTACATAAATACCCATACCAAGGCTGCTGCGAGGCGCAGTCAAATTCGAATCTAACGAGTTTCATGGGATGTTTCCGGCAGTTTGTCTTCTTCATCGACCTTTGCTGCTACAGATAGCTTTGGGCGATAGGAGTGGGGAATAAGGGCTTCTATGTCTGTGTTACCGGTTTTTTGGCATTGCCAGCCAAGGTGCTGCAGATAGTTGATAAGCGTGGTTTCCATCAAGGGTACGGCGGCGGCAATTTGCGGTGTGAGCCCAAGGGTCATGGGTTCAATCACGGTTGGGGTGATCCCAAGCACCATGGTGTGGGGCCTGTCGCCAAGCATCTCCATCATGATCAGGGTTTGCAGCATTTCCACCTCATGGGCGCTGCCTTGCCAATCGATTTCAGGCGGAGCCTTATCGAAGTCGAAGAAATAGACTTCGCCGGGTTTGGCGCCTGCGGCATTGACTGTATCGACCAAAAGCAAAGCGTCGTACTTGGCGATGATGGGGGTAAGTCCCTGTGCCAGGGTGCCGCCGTCGAGGAGATCGAGCTGGTCGCTTGGGTGAGTAAATTGATAGTTTTCATTGAGGTAATTGACAAAATGTACGCCGATACCTTCATCGGCGTACAGGACATTACCAATACCCAGCAGCAATATCTTCATCTGACCTCTAGTGCTTGTCCGGGTGATAGTCATAACCTGAGACAATAGAGTCCACTGAGTTATGTTTGAAGCGGATACCTGTCCAGACTGCCATATAAACGTGGATAACCACGAAGATGACAAAGGCCCAGGTCAGATAATGGTGCCAGATCCTGACCATGGCCAGGCCACCCATCTGCGCCGTGATCCAGCCGGAGATATCCCACAGCCAGCCGCCCATACCTTGATGGTAGACGTTGGCATAGAGTACCAGCCCGGTAATACAGATCACCGCAGCCATTACAGACACTGCCAGATACGTCATAAACTGCAGTGGGCCATAGACACCGGCCTTGTTCAGCTTACCCATCCACAGATAGGACTTGAGCTGAACTATCCAACTCTTCAAGCTCATCACATCCCTAAACGAGCGCCGCTCAATATCGCTCTTGCTGAAGAAGAACAGATAAGCGCGGGCCAGGGTAATGGCACAGAGGATAAAGCCGAAGATCAGGTGGGCAAAGCGGATCCAGCCTTGCACCAACACATCACTGGACTCGGGCGCTACCAGAAACGGCCAGGCGATATAAAAGCCTGTCATCACAAGTACCAAAATCGCCAGCGCTCTGAGCCAGTGAAATATCCGGATCGCGGCGCTGAATACTATCTCCTGTTTATAGGAAACACTCGATGTAGCCATGACGCTTCCTCCTTAGCGGGCATTGGGATCGATACGGAATTCGCCCAAGGATTGCCCCTTGTAATCCATCACGTGTACGGCACAGGCCATACAGGGATCGAAAGAGTGAATAATGCGGATCACTTCCAGTGGCTTGGCGGGATCTTCAAGCTTCAAGCCTATCAGTGATGCCTCATAAGGCCCCATCTGCCCCTTGGCGTCCACAGGCCCTGCGTTCCAGGTGGTGGGCACCACGGCCTGATAGTTCTCCACCAGTCCTCCCTTGATGCGGATCCAGTGACTGAGCATACCGCGCGGTGCTTCGAGCATGGCGTGGCCGACATATTCCTTGTTGCTGTCAAGTTCAGGCTTGATATAAGTGCTGTCATCACTCTGGATATTGGTCAGCAAGGCATCGAAGGTGCGTAACCCCTCTTTGGCCACTATCGAGGTTTGCAACATGCGTGCTGCGGTGCGGCCAAGGGTGGTGAACAGGGCTTCAATCGGTAAGCCGGTACGTTGCAGCAAACCATTGACGGCATCGACCACCACTTGATTGCCTCTGGCATAGTTCACTAGCATACAGGCAAGCGGGCCCACTTCCACAGGTTCACCCTGGTAGCGAGGCGATTTCACCCAACTGTATTTGTTGTCGCCATCCAAGGTTGGCAGTTTGCCGTAAACTGTGTCGCGCTCAACAAAGCCGGTGTAATCCGGAATTGTGGTGCCGTCGTAAGGGTGTTGCGGCTTATCGGCCTTATACCAAGCATGGGTGACGTCTTCTGCAATCAGATCCGGGTTGATATCACTGACTCCTGCCAGGTCGCCCTTGAGGATAACCCCTTGCTCAAACAGGTATTCACCATCGGCGGTGACAAAGTCGTTGGTGGCCATAAAGCTCTTGATGTTGACACCGCCCAGTACCGAGGCTTCGTCGCCGAAGGCTTCGGCCGCCATCACGATATCGGCCTTGTAACCACGCTCGATAAAGTCAGCCACAATGGCATGTTTTTGTTTCCATTCCTGCAATCTTGCCGGGCTCAGCATGTCACGCACTGAGGTAACACCACCGACCACCAGAGACTGAGGGTGAGGTTGCTTGCCGCCGAAAATCGCCATCATCTCTGCCGCGACTCGCTGTACCTCAAGTGCTTTAAGGTAGTGCGACAGGGCGATCAAGTTCTGCTCGGGGGTGAACTTATAGGTGCCGTTACCCCAATAGGCATTGGCGAAAGGTCCAAGTTTACCGGTTTCGACAAAGCCTTTGACTCTCTCCTGAACGGCTTTGAGCTCGCCTTCACCGGCGGCAATCGGCTTGTCAGTGTATTTGAGTGCTACCTGGGCAGCCTTGGCAGGATCGGCGCTGAGGGCTGAAACCACATCGACCCAGTCCAGACCATGCAGATGATAGAAATGTACTATATGGTCGTGCATGATCAGCGAAGTATGCATCAAGGAGCGCAGATAACGGGCGTTGAGCGGAATTTTCATCCCGAGGGCATTTTCCACCGCTTCGGTGCCGCAGCGATAATGGGAATAGGTACACACCCCGCAGATCCGCTGCACGATAAGGCCCACATCCATAGGCGTACGGCCTTTGAGGATCACCTCAATACCGCGCCATAGGGTGGAGGAGGACCAGGCTTTTTGCACCACGTTGTTTTCATCGACTTCGACTTCAACACGCAGGTGGCCTTCGATACGGGTAATGGGATCTATGACTACACGTTGGTTCATTGATTAATCCTCCTTCGAACCGGCAAACAGACTGGCAACCGCATGGGCGCCGATACCCACCACAGTGGCACCGAGAATGACAGCGCCTATGGTATCGGCGGTAGCATCCAGGCCATGCAGCAGTTGTCTGCCAAGAGGTTTTTCAAAGTCAGCCATATCATCCCAGAAGTTGGGCTCGGAGCAGCCCATGCAGCCATGACCGGCCAGTACAGGCCAACTGGTATGGTGATTGAAGCGCTCGGTTGGGCAATTATTGTAGGTGTAAGGGCCCTTACAGCCTACCTTGTAGAGGCAGTAGCCTTCTTTGGCACCGGTATCGCCGAATTCCTCGACAAATTCACCGGCGTCGAAACGGCCGCGACGCTCACAATTGTCGTGCACCCTGGCACCATAGGCCCATTTGGGCCGGTTGAACATGTCCAGGGCAGGGAGCTTGCCGAACATGATGAAGTACATCAGGGTGCCGACAATATTCTTTTCACTCGGTGGGCAGCCACCCAGGTTGATGACTGTCTTGTTGACCACTTCATGGACACCCTTGGCACCGGTTGGGTTGGGCGCGGCGGCCTGAACCCCACCGAAGGCGGCGCAAGTACCCACGGAAATTATCGCGGCAGCGCCTTCGGCGGCATGCTTGACAATTTCGAGCCCTGTATGGCCCTTACAACCAACTGTTAAGAAGGCGCCATTATTGGCCGTTGGTACAGCCCCTTCAACCGCCAGCAGGTAGTTGCCTTTGTAGGCTTCCAGGGCGTGCTCCAGATTCTCTTCTGCTTGCCAGCCGGCGGCTGCCATCAGGGTCTCGTGGTATTCCAGTGAGATATGATCGAAGATCAACGAATCCAGATTCGGGGTATCGGCGCGCACCAGAGATTCGGAGCAACCTGTGCACTCGGCCAGGTGTAACCAGATCAGAGGTACCCGATCGGCCAGTTCAGCGGCTTCGGCCACCAGATTGGAGAAGGGCAAGGGCAGCGCCATCATGGCGGTAACCGAAGCACTCCACTTCATGAAATCACGGCGGGTCAGGCCGAGTTCCAGCATACGTTCCTGTAAAGATTTGTCATGACGGGCAGGCAGCTGGCGCAACTTCTCCAGCCGTTGCCGTCCTTGCTCGTAAAGGGCTGCATGTGTGTCCATGGTTGAACCTTTTATTTATAAGAATGTAATAGCTTTTAACTCACACAAATCACGCCTATGAGTGTAGGTCGCAACAGAATGATTAAAGTTGATATGCATCAAGATTTCTGCCGGGGTGTGATTTTTGGTAAGTTTACTTTTTAATTACATGATCGGGATCAAAATGGCACGGCAAGGGATTGGACAAATTGTCCAACTATCCCTTTTGGGGCATTTGAGATTTGTTATTTGCCAAACTTAAAATCCTTATCTATCCGTTTTATAGCTATTTTTTCAAAAATTGGAAATTGTGGGCTGCAAGTGAATCGAGAGGGTCCGACCTATGAGCGTCAAAAAATTGCTGCAACAGCCACTTGTGATACTTTTATTTGTTTTTTGTGGTGCAGGGCATGCTAAACCGCTACAGTCCCCATTGGCGCTGGCATTAAGCCGTGATGATGGTACTCAAGTCAGCCTCAATGACTACAAGGGTAAGGTGATTTATTTGGACTTCTGGGCCTCTTGGTGTGCGCCATGTCGCAAATCCTTCCCCTGGATGCAGCAGATGCATCACAAATACCGTGAGGCGGGTCTTGCCATAGTTGCGGTGAATCTGGACACTGACTCCCAATTGGGGAGAGAGTTTCTCCAGCAACTGGATGCCGACTTTGATGTGCTTTATGACCCTGAAGGACGACTGGCGCGCAGACTGGATTTACAGGGGATGCCCTCAAGTTTTCTATTTGATCGGGATGGAAAACTGCTTGGTAGCCATGTTGGTTTTTTCAGCGAGCGACAAAGCCAGTATGAGGCTGAACTCAAGCGTGCTTTAAAGGAGTAACAGATGCGTAGGATGCGTTTATTGGGCTTGTCGCTTATTGCCACTCTTGGATTGACAGGCTGTGCTCAACTCGGGGTTGAACCTTGGGAGCGGGATCAATTGGCGCGGGAGGATATGTCGCTGGGGCACGAAAGGTTGGACTTGGCGCTGGACGATCATATCTACTTCAGTAAAGAGGGAGCCAGTGGCGGCCGCGCATTCGCCGGAGGAGGCTGCGGATGCAATTGAAGCGGCAAAAGGGCGAAACCAATATTGCCGCAGCGCTGACATTGGCTGGCAGTTCCTTACTTGCCACTGGTGCGACTTATGCCGGAGACGATAACCTTAACTACCCGGATAATAGTGCCGAAAAGGCTACCGATTGGCAGTTGGAAGCTGCGTTGATGTTTTACGGCGAGCAGGACAGGGTGACAACTCTTGAAGGGGTTTTGCTGGCCAAAGGCGAATTTGATGACAGTAGCGGCCTGGATATCAAACTGGTGTTCGACAGCCTGAGCGGCGCATCGGCCACGGGCGCTGTGGTGCAGCAACAGAGCCAAACCCTGACCCGGCCTTCGGGCAACGGCGAATATCAGATAGCCGCCGGTGAGCAGGTGTTGGATGACAGCTTTGATGATAAGCGCCTGCAACTGAGTGCCGATTGGTACAAGCTCTTCGAAAATAGCTGGCAACTGACCGGCGGCGTTTATGGCTCGCGGGAATATGATTACACTTCGCTCGGCGTCAATGGCGCGCTGGAGCATAGCTTCAACAAGAACAACAGTACCGCGTCCCTGGCGTTGGCTTACGGCCTGGATACCATAGATCCGGTCGGCGGCCGACCTTTGCCGCTTGCAACCATGGCAAGAAGAGTGGACTACGACTCGGAAACCGCTTTTAGGCAAGCCTTTGAGGCCAGTAGAGAAGGCGGCTCGGATCATAAGCAAACCCTGGATCTGCTGCTGGGTTTTACCCAGGTACTCAACCGTCGCTGGCTGCTGCAGGGCAACTATGGTTTTTCCCTGGTTAAGGGGTACCAGACAGACCCCTACAAGGTGTTGAGTCTGGTGGACAATCTGGGTGTCACCCAGAGTTACCTTTATGAATCCAGGCCGGACTCACGGCAAAAGCAAAGCCTGTTTTTGCTGCTCAAGGGGGCGCTCGATAAGGGCGTGCTGGATCTTTCCTGGCGCTACACTTTTGATGATTGGCAGCTGGATTCCCATACGCTGGAGAGCCATTTCAGGCACTATTTTTCTGATGGCTTCTATGGCCAATTGCATCTGCGCTATTACCGCCAGAGTGCGGCATCCTTTTATCGGCCCTTGTTACACTATAAGGAAGGTTCAATGCCCGGCTATTTAGCAGAATTTGCCAGCGCGGACCAGCGCCTTGGTGAGCTGCAAGCCTATACGGTCGGAGTTAAGCTCGGGCATAAGCTCGGCGAGGGTCGTGAGCTCAGCTATCGCCTGGAATATTATCAACAGCAGGGTGAAAACAACGGCACCTTACTGCCCGGTGAGCTTGGCAATATGCAGCTGTTTCCAAGACTCAGGGCGGTGATTGCCCAGCTCAGCTACCGTTTTTAGTTAATAGAAAGTAGAGGAAAGCCGCCTTTGACCAAGAGCCACACCTCAGCGCCAGAGATGAGCCTTAGCCGTACCGACTTTGGTTTCCGTGGCCGTTTTCGCGCCATGGCCAGCCCCTGCGAGCTGCTTATTGCAAGCTGTGATGAGCGTTTGGCGCTCAGTCTCACTCAAGCCGCTATCAAGGAATGCCAAAGGCTTGAGCAGAAATACAGCCGCTTTTTAACGGGCAACTGGCTATGGCAGCTCAATCATTCAGCGGGTGCGCCTGTTATGCTGGACAGTGAGGCCGCGGCGCTGTTGCAGTTTGCCAAACGCTGCTGGCAACTGAGTGAGGGCTTATTTGATATCACCGCCGGCCCCTTGCTCGCGCTCTGGTGTTTTGAAAAGGGAAAGGATTCAGAAACTTCGTTGCCGAGCTCGACTGATATCAAAAAAGCCTTGTCCTGGGTTGGCTTTCAACACCTCAAGTTCAGTTCCCATTTTGATGACAGGGCTGAAGATACAAGCCCCCAAGAAATAACAGAACCGCCCTGGATCATGCTGCCAGAGGCAATGCAGTTGGACTTCGGCGGCCTGGTAAAAGAATATGCCGCCGATAGGGTTGCCGAGCTGTGCATGATCCGGGCCGCTGCCACTGAGGTGCTGGTCAATCTCGGTGGTGATATCGCTGTCAGTGGGAAAAAATGCTGGCAGGTGGGGATTGAAGATCCCGCCAATCTTGACCGAGCCGCGGAGCTGATGTCGCTCGATGTGGGCGCATTGGCCACCAGTGGCGACAGTCGCCGCTTTATCGAACATCAGGGGCGCCGCTTTGGTCATATTCTGGATCCTCGCAGCGGTTATCCTGTACAGGACGCGCCCCATAGCGTGACGGTTAAGGCCGCGAGCTGCATCACAGCCGGCATGTTGGCGACCCTTGCCATGTTAAAAGGCGCGGAGGCGGAAGACTTTCTCAAGGTGCAGCAGCTCGAACATAGAATAATCAGATAAGTGCATCAACAAGCAGTGATTCTGAACCCGGACGCTGTTCTTTTTAAGAATGTCGCCATTTGGACTTTTCCGGGCTACTTGATCCTTGCCTTCAACTTGACAGAGGCGCGCCGCTGCTGCGAAATAGGGGCAACCTAAACCGGATGTTATACCCATGAGAATATTGCTGATAGAAGACAATGAGTTGTTGGCTCAGGGAATCTTGCTTAGTCTTGCCAAGTTGGATATGCAGGTAGATCACGTCACCAGTATCAAACAAGCCGAGGCGGCAGTGGTTAATGAAACCTTCAGTGCCATAGTGCTGGATCTGGGCTTGCCTGACGGTAACGGCCGTCAATTATTGACCCAATGGCGCCGCCGCGGCATAGATACCCCGACTATAGTGCTGACCGCCAACACAGACTTTGATACCAAGCTTGCCTGCTTGGATCTCGGCGCCGATGATTATCTGGCCAAACCCTTTGATGTGCGCGAGCTGGTGGCCAGAATCAAGGCGATCGTCAGGCGCCAACACGGTCTGAATCAAAACCGTTTGGAAGTGGGAGCACTGGTTATTGATATGGATGCCCATCAGGTGTTGTTTCGCGGCCATCATATTCAGGTGTCGCGGCGCGAATATCAATTACTGCTAGAACTGGCTCAGTCCAGTGGCCGGGTGCTCAGCCGCAATCAGCTTGAGCAGCTGACTTATGGTTGGGACGAGGTCGGCAGTAATTCCATTGAGGTGCATATTCACCATTTACGTAAAAAAACCGCCAATGAGCTTATCAAGACAGTACGCGGCATAGGTTATACCTTGGTGGCAGTAGAATGAGCCGGATATCTTTGCGAGTGGTGATGATGGCATTGATGCTGCTTGGCATCTGTTTGTCGGTTGGTGTCAGCAGTTACCTCAACACCCAGGACTCTCGCCGCCAGATAGAAGAGCTGTTCGATGCTCAGATGCTGCAAAGTGCCAAGATGCTGGAGATGTTTTATGGCGCTCAGGGGCAAGAGCATCGGCTGGATATGTTGGAAAACCCACTGATTTTGAGCGTCAACCCGGGCAAGGTTAATACCTTTACCGAGCAGGCTGATGCCACTGAGCTGAGTTATGAGCTGAAACTCGCCTATCAGATGTGGACCCCGGCCAAACAACTGATGGCAAGGTCGGATAACAGCGACATTGAGCCCATGGCGCCATTCGAGCGTGGTTACCACAAGCGTTATTACCAGGGTGAGCTTTGGCATCTGCTCAGCTATTTCTCCGATGATCTGGGCGTATGGATCATTACCGGCCAAAGAGACGATGTGCGTGGCGAGCTGGTGGAGCAGATCATGGGCAACAGCTTTATCGGCCCGGCCTTGGTGGTGCCGGCAGTGGCGTTGCTGATGGTGTTTCTCTCCTATTGGTTGTTGCAACCTCTGGACAGTTTGGCCGTCAGGCTTAAGCACCGAAGCCCGGCGGATATGCGGCCGCTGGCGTTGCAACTACCCAAAGAGTTGGTGCCGGTGCAGGATGCGCTCAATACCTATATTACCCGCATCAGTGATAATCTGGCGCGTGAGCGGCGTTTCAGTGCCGATGCGGCGCATGAGCTCAAGACCCCGCTGGCGGTCATTAAACTGCATCGTCAGGGCTGGCAAGAGGCCAAGACAGAGGCCGAGCAGCAGCTGCACCTCAATGCCATAGACACAGGCATTGGCCAGATGACCCATATGGTAGAGCAGTTGCTCTTGCTGTCACGGGTTGAGTCCCTGTCCGAGCTGGAAGTGGCGCAAACGCCGGTGGCGGTAATGGTGCAGGAAGTGCTGGATCAACTGCTGCCGCTGATTGCCGATTACAGTTGGCAGCTGGAGTTGCCGGAAGAGGTGAGTGTCTGTGTCGATCCCTTCTATATGAAACTGGTGCTGAAAAACCTGCTGGAAAATGCCTGTAAGTATTCGGGCAAAGATCAGCCTATCAAAGTCAGTTGTTGGCAAGAGGGGCGCCAAGAGAGCAAACAAGTGGTTATCCAGGTGCTGGATTCAGGGCCTGGGCTGCCATTGGAGCAGTGTCGGCAGTTGACTGAGCGTTTTTTTCGGATCGCCGATGAGTCAGTTCCCGGTGCGGGTCTTGGCCTGTCTATCAGTGCTCAAATTGTCGATCTGCATAAGGGCTATTTGAGTATTCAACCGGGCCGCGAACGTGGTTTGGATGTGCGTATTACCTTGCCGGGCTGATTGTTAATCAAGCAAAAACAAGTGATAAGACGAGCAAAAAGAAAATGCCGCAGCCTTCCACGGGGCTGCGGCTCGCTTTTAAAGAAGGCAATTCTCAGAACAGATAACGGTAGATTAGCTGCGCCGTACGCGGTGCGCCCAGGGTGGGAATAGGGTACTCGGCTTTGTGCCCATGTTTGAAGATGGCGCTGGTGTTGTCCTCATCAAACAGGTTATCTATCCGCAGTGTTAACTGCTGGTTTTGGCTGGCGGTCAACCACCAGTCGGCGCCTATGCCTGTCAGCAGATAGTCGCCGGCCTTGAGGCCATAATCGGTAAACTCGCCGACATAACGTCCCTGCAGATAAAGATTCAGTGAATCAGTGGCATCCCAACTGAGGCGGGCAAAGCCCATGTATTGCGGGATCCGCTCTATCTGTTGATCTTTGCCGCGCTCGCGGGCACGGTTATAACTGCCGGATAACTCAAGTTGCCAGCCCTGGGCCGGGTTCATGATGTATTGAATATCCACCCCCTGACCCCGAACCTTGCCATCCAGGTTGGCGTACTGCCAGACATTGGTGGCGATTTCCCGTTTGTCCACCAGGTTGTCGGTTTCGCGCCAGTAGGCCTCGACACTGAAGGTAAAGTCACCTTGATAGACCAGTGTCAGATTGGTATTGATACTCTCTTCACTCTCAAGTTCAGGGTTGCCCAGGGTGCCGACCTTGGCCCAGAGCTCAGATGAAGTGGGTTGCCTAAAACCATTGCCCACGGCGGCTTTCAGTTGCCAATTTTGTCCAAGTTCTTGCTCAATTCCCAGTGAAGCCACCCATTTGTCTTCATTGTTGGCCAGGCGGTTATACCTGAGTCCCAACGCCAGCACTGTGCCGGGCAGGGCGGAAAAATGCGGCTTGTATTGCAAAAAGGCGGCCTTGGTATCGTCGGTGGGCGCTTGCAGCTCCATCACTTCATCGGCGCCATAATAGCTTTGCCACTCGATGCCGCCGAGCCAGCTGTCCCCCGAATCTGCCTGATAACGACCGCTGACCTTGGCGCCTTTGTCGGTAAAGCCCCAGTAGGCATCCCGGTAAGGGATAGTCATGCTGCCATCCTGCTCCAGGGTGATTTCAGAGTAATAGGAATCCCAGTTTTGATAGTGAAGCCGGGTCTCCAGGCTCAGCTTATCAGTTGCTTGATATTGCCAACCGAGCCAGGCCAGTGTCTGTTTGCGCTCGTTCTCCGAGACGATGGCACTGTAGGCCAGAGGCCGCTCCAGTACGCCATTATTGTATTGACCGAACAGGGTGATTTTGTGCTCTGCAGCGGGTTGCCAATTGAGCTTGCCGCCTATGTTCATCATGCGATAACCCCGGTCTTTATCCGCCGCGGCGACCGGCGAGTATTCGTCATCTTCCCAGAATGCATAACCGTCCGACTGACTGGAGCTACCGCTGAGGCTGTAGCTTAAAGTATCGCTGCCGCCACTGACATAAGCACCGAGATCATAGCTGGTGAGGGTATCGGCGCTTAAGTTAACTTCGCCACCTTGCTCGCCATGACTGTCGCGGGTGATGATGTTGACCACTCCGGCGATGGCATCCGAGCCGTAGATCAACCCCTGAGCGCCTTTGATCACCTCAATACGCTCTATCATCATGGGGTTGATGCTGTCGGTATAGGTGGAGCCATAGAGGCGGTTATTAAGGCGATTGCCGTCCAATAACCAGAGTATATCCACAGGACGACTGCCCTGAAGCGAGTAGTCGGTATCCGTATGGCGGCCATTACGGCCGTTGGCAAAGAGCCCGGGCACAAACTGGTTGAGAATTTCGTTGATGTCGACCGCACCGGCCGACACTATCATGTCGCGGCTGATGACCGTCAGACTCTGGCCTGTATGGCTTAGAGCCAACACAGAATCATCCTGATAGCGGGTGCCGTTGACGGCGATGATCTCCATGGCTTCATCGGCCTGGCCGGTAGGCACCAGCAGTATATAGGCGGCAATAGCGCAAAAGGGCAGCCAAGGCTGTGTCCGTTTTAAAGAGTAACTTCTACACATCTCAATCGTCCTTAAAAAGACTGTGTGATAATTCAGGCAACGGTTAATCGGGTTAACTTTGTGTTGCCGCGCATTCAAAAGGTGTGATTTGTATGAGTGCGCGGAGTTACATTGCTTATTAACAAGGTGATGATTATAGAAACTCAACCAAGTGATTTGTTGATGGAGATCAAACTCCCGACAAAGAGTATGAAAGATATTAGATTCGTAATACTGGTATAAACTTCGAATTATGCTGATTTTAGGTAAGGAGGCTTTAAGGCGATGACACTGAAGTACCTTGTTGCGGCTAAAAACCAAGCGAACGAATGAGAATGCACGATAAAAGATTGACCCTGTCTATCGACTTCTCTATAGTAGCGCCCGGTTGAGACTCAAGAGTCCAACTACGGTGAGGTGTCCGAGTGGCTGAAGGAGCACGCCTGGAAAGTGTGTATACGGCAACGTATCGAGGGTTCGAATCCCTCCTTCACCGCCAGATTAAAAAAACCCGACCTTATGGTCGGGTTTTTGCTTTTCTAAGCATATTCATTTTGAATGATGGTGATCGAAATAGCCAGCTCTGCCAGCCTTTTGCGCCTCGGGAGGGGATAAAGGCCGGTACAAAATAGGCAACGTCTATGATTAAACCTAAGCACGATGCCAAGACAGGTTTGTTCAGCATATTTTGAACATTATCTAATCAAAGAACACTCTTTCCCGGTAATCATCACACCAACCGGCCTGCTTTGTTTTGTTTCGCTGCCTCGGTGCTCCGTAATCACATTGTCGCAGGAGGTTCATGAAAAAGTGACGGAACAGGGTGATGCTTTCCACCGTGCCTTCAAGCGCGATGCGTGAGTCATCTTCTTGACTTGTCTATGACATTGACCGATAACCTGCGATACAAGATCTGATCATGAAGTGCTAAAAAGGTTCCGCTGATTTAGGTAACAACGCCGCGCGGAACTCATCGTGGAGCGCTAGACGAGAGCCTCCAACAGAGATTTCGAATGTATTAGCGCAGACCAACCTCATTATTGAATTGTACTCTTGCAACAACGAGGCGGACCATAGCTTTTTATGTTTATTGAAAACCTGAAAATTTAATTTTGGTACTAATCAGTTGCGGCTCTTACTCAGAATTGGCATAGCGTAGAGCAGTAGCGCCAACAGGTAGGTGGCAAAAGCAACTATCATCCATTGCGACATAGTGATGCCGATAAAGCTCCAGGGAATGTCGGTGCACATGCCTGTTGGCATAAATACCGAAGGCAGCCATTCATGCAGTGGCATCCAGGAAGGGAAGTCCGGCAGAAATGAGCAAGTGGAAAAGGGTGAGGGGTTTTGCTGCATATCATTGAGTTCAATGGCTAACCTCAGCCCCCAACTGGCGCTAAATCCCCATAGCGAGGCGGCAAGCAGTCGTACGGTACGTATTCCTGGCGCCAGAAAACCTATAATGCCGGCCAGCAGTAAACCCAATACAGCCAGGCGCTGGTAGATGCACATGACACAGGGCTCGAGTTGCATTACGTGCTGAAAGTACAGTGCAGCAAGCTCCAGAGACAGGGCGCTGAGCGCCAGAACTCCCCAAGCCATGCGGGAGTGGGCGAAACGTATCATTGCAGTCAAATCTATTCTCCATTGATGACCCATCAGTCCGGGGTGAGGCGGGATAATTCCTCAGATGGATGCCAAACCCATAAAAAAACGCCCGTTAAGGGGCGTTTTTTGGACTCTACTGAAACCTAAAGGTTCAGTCAATAATAGACTAATGACCTACAGCAGCACCTTTACCCAGCACTTCCTGAGCACTGTGGTGAAGTATCATGCCAGAGTCGTAGAAGTATTGGGTCATCTGCTCCAGGAAGCCTAACTCAATGGTCAGTACACCAACAATCGACAGTACGATAGTGTATGGCAGTGCCATCCAAACCATACGGCCGTATGAGAGACGGATGAGCGGAGCCAGAGCGGAGGTCAGCAGGAACAGGAAGGCCGCCTGACCGTTAGGGGTAGCTACAGAAGGCAGGTTAGTCCCTGTGTTGATGGCAACGGCAAGCAGGTCAAACTGATCGCGGGTGATCTGGCCATCAATCAGCGCAGCTTTCACCTCGTTGATATAGACTGTACCCACAAACACGTTATCGCTGACCATGGACAACAAGCCGTTGGCCACATAGAAGATAACCAACTGCATATTGCCTTCAAAGCCAAGAGCCCACTGGATGACAGGAGCAAACAGGCCTTGATCGATAATTACACCTACTACGGCAAAGAATACCGCCAGCAGTGCGGTAAATGGCAGGGCTTCTTCAAAGGCCTTACCCAGGGCGTGTTCATCGGTAATACCGTTGAAGGCTGTGGTCAGAATTATCACTGACAGACCGATGAGACCAACAGATGCCAGGTGGAACGCCAAGCCGACAATCAGCCAAATACCAACCAGAGCTTGAATAACCAGCTTCATCTTATCTTTGCTGGTTCTGTGGGCATCTTCGTGGGCTGCAAATTCCACTAGAATTTTGTGCACAGCTTCAGGCAGTTGGGCGCCATAACCACAGATGCGGAATTTTTCTACCAGCATACAGGTAATGATACCGGCAAAGAATACTGGCACAGTCACAGGCGACATCCGCAGGGCGAATTCGGAGAACTGCCAGTTGGCCTGAGCGGCAATGATCAGGTTTTGTGGCTCACCCACCATGGTGCACACGCCACCGAGGGCAGTACCAACCCCAGCATGCATCAAGAGGTTACGCAGGAAACCACGAAAGGCTTCAAGTTCCTGGGCATTGAGTTGTTCACTACCATCCGAGGTGTGGTCATGATCGGCGCTGAAGTCTTTACCGGACGCTACTTTATGGTAAATGGAGTAGAAGCCTATCGCCACGGCAATGATCACTGCGATAACTGTCAAGGCATCGAGGAATGCTGACAGGAAGGCTGAGGCGACACAGAACATCAAGGATACAATCATTTTGGAACGTACCTTGGTGATCATCTTGGTAAATACATAAAGCAGCAACTGCTTCATAAAGTAGATACCGGCCACCATAAATACCAACAATAATAATACTTCGAGGTTGGCCTCAATCTCGTGCAACACTTGGCTGGGGCTTGTCATGCCGATAAACACGGCCTCAATCGCCAATAAACCGCCTGGTTGCAGAGGATAGCACTTGAGTGCCATGGCCAGAGTGAAGATAAACTGCACGACCAAAAACCAGCCTGCAACAAAGGGATTGATACTGAAGAGTATCGGGTTGATGATAAGAAAAATCAGTATCGCAAGCTTGTACCACTTGGGTGAGTTACCCAAGAAGTTACTCATAAAAGCCTGAATCGGTGTAGCAGGCATGTCTTCCTCTCTAATCTGTTATAAGTGGTTGTAACGTCATTGTTTGACGAACGGTAAAATTTGCGTAGTTCAGTCTAGCCTAAAGATAAACTCAATGTAATGATTAGGGTATACAGGGATTTCAAAAAGCGGATCTCGAGCGCAAAATTCAGTGACTGCTGATTTGAACTTGGTCACTTTTATAGCAATTATTGAGAACTCTACAGGGCTGGATTTCCCATCTGTGATCTGATGGTTTTCATTTTTCGTCGCTCTGGTATGATCTGTGGCCAGAATAATGCTAACAATCGGAAAACCGGGCTGATGATAATCAATGCCAAAGGACCTGCAAGTTTTGCAGAGAAATATATAGTGCGTTCAATTTGGGAAAATAAGTTTCCCCCCGGCTCCATACTTCCTGCGGAGCGGGAATTATCAGAGCTTATTGGCGTTACCCGCACTACTTTAAGAGAAGTGTTACAGCGTTTGGCCCGCGATGGTTGGTTGACTATTCAGCATGGCAAACCGACTCGAGTGAATAATTTCTGGGAAACCTCAGGACTTAACATCTTGGAGACTATTGCTGACCTCAACCCGGAAGGTTTTCCTGTACTGGTTGATCAGCTCTTGTCCGCCAGAACCAATGTCAGTGCCATCTATTTTCGTGGAGCGCTGCGACATAACCCGGATACTGCGGTCGAGGCACTGTCTAAAATCCATGATCTGGAAGATGAAGCAGAGGCTTATGCCGAGTTTGACTACCAGTTGCATCACACCCTGGCGTTTTCATCTGGGAACCCTCTGTATGTGCTTATCCTAAACGGATTCAAAGGGTTATATGCTAGAGTCGGACGCTACTATTTCAGCAGCTCAGAGGCTCGGGCCTTGGCATTGGCTTTCTATCAAAAACTTGAAATCCTGGCCAAGGACAAAAATTATGCCCAAGTGCCGGCCTTGATGCGATCTTATGGTATTGACAGTGGCATCATGTGGCAAAAATTACGTGATGCTATGCCGTTGGAAATGGCTCAGGATAACCAATAAATATTTAAGGAAAGTGCGAATAAGTCCCATGTGCGCACTGCTTACAGGGTTGGATGCAAGGTGTGGTTCGCTGTAAATGGTCGAGCCCTTTACCCTAAGTTTGGTGCCTGTAAACACTTGCTATGTCACTTGCCTGGTGTGATAAGCGGCAGTTAGGTTCATCGCGGATATCCGGGAACGCCGCTCTGACTTTCAGTAAGAAGTATTCGGTATCCCGGTTGTCATAAGCTCATTGCTTCAGCAGTTTGATTTTGTTGTTTATCTCTTCCAGTCGGCAGGTAAGCAACGGATGAACCGCTGAAGCAACTGTGTTATGCAGATAGTTTTTAATACGCTGGTTAAATTAGAGCAAAGGCCTGATACTGCTCTTTTTGACTTATTGCCAGCTGAAGGGCCATTGAGCTATGGCTTCAGCTTTATCTGTGCAGTACCACATTTCCTTGAGTTGCTCCCTGAGCAGGTAAAGCGTCATTAGGTTTTTGTTTGGTGACTAAACAATCACTCTCCAACCGTCTTCATTTCCAGTCCACACTAATCTGTGATGAACAAAATTTAAGCTTGGTTTAAGTCTTTGAGATCGGCACTGAAAGGGCGGTGATTTTTTTTAATCAGGATCTCAATAGTTTAAAATTTCTTCGTTATAATTGACGATTTTTTGATTGATCTCGGCGTTGAAAAGTTCTATTCATAGCAAGTGAAGCTGATGCTTCTATGTAAAATAGTACAGAGGACGCTTGCATGAAGAGACAAAAACGAGATCGTTTAGACCGAGCCTTTTCGAAGGGATTCCAAGCCGGTGTCGGCGGCCGCTCCAAGGAGCTTTGTCCTTATTCGAATCTTGATTCTCGCTCCCAGTGGCTAGGAGGTTGGCGCGAAGGGGTAGAAGGCCGGATAAGCGGCCTGTTCAATAAGTAATTCAGCAAGATTGCCCTCCCCGAAGAGGGCATTTTTTATGCTTCTCTGAAACAACAAGGTCGGCAATTGCCGACCTTGTTGTTTGAATTCTTTGCTTTAGAAGGTGGAAGTATCGCTGAACACACCTACTTTCAGATCCGTGGCCGAGTAGATCTCGCGGCCATCTACTTCCAAAGTTGCATCGGCAATGCCCATCACCAGCTTACGGTGTATGGTGCGCTTGATATTCAGTCTATAGGTTACCTTCTTGGCGCCGGGCAGCACCTGACCGGTAAATTTAACCTCACCAACCCCCAGCGCGCGGCCTTTACCGACAGCACCTTCCCAGGCCAGGAAAAAGCCAACCAGTTGCCACATAGCATCCAGTCCCAGGCAACCAGGCATAACAGGATCATCAACAAAGTGACAGCCAAAGAACCAGAGATCCGGGTTGATATCCAGCTCTGCAACAATTTCACCTTTACCGAAGGTGCCGCCGTTATCGTTGATGGTGACAACTCGGTCAATCATCAACATATTATCCACGGGGAGGCGAGGGGAATTCTTGCCAAATATCTCACCATGGCCACAGGCGATAAGTTCTTCTTTGTTGAAACTGTTTGCTTTAGTCATTGTTGTTACCACATCCTTCTTCAAGTGCCGCCAAGATTAGCGAACAGGTGTAAGCTAAACAACTCCGATCAGCTAGTTATTGATTAAAAAATGGCAATCTTGCCAGTAACCTCGCAAAATAGCCTGGTTCTTCATCAAGATTTCCTGCCAATCTGTCCAGTCGTTGTTGTACCATGCCGTAGAGAGTGTCCTCTGGGAAGTTGTTATCCTCGTCGGCTTCCCCGGCTTTTATCCCCATCAGCAGAGTGACGGCTTGGTCTACATGAGTGATTTCATAGAGCTGGAATAATCCTTGTTCTACTGCTGCTATAACATCGGGTGCCAGGTTGAGTTGCTGCACATTGGACTTGGGCATAATCACTCCCTGGCTGCCGGTCAGGCCGCGCCTGGCGCAGAGTTTGAAGAAGCCCTCAATCTTCTCATTGACGCCACCAATCGCCTGTACATTGCCAAACTGATCCAGTGCGCCGGTCACCGCCAGCCCTTGATCTATCGGCTGTTCGGTTATTGCCGAGATCAGGCTGCAGTATTCGGCGAGAGAGGCGCTGTCACCATCAATTTCCTGATAGGATTGCTCAAATACGATATTGGCATTGAGGTGCAAGGGTGCATCGCGGCCAAATACCCGATAGAGACAGGCGGACAGGATCATCATTCCCTTGGCGTGGATATTACCCGCCAACTCTGATTTCCGTTCAATATCGGCGACTTCACCATCGCCATAGTGCACTGACGCCGTGATCCTGGCCGGTTCGCCATAGCAATAATCCAAGGTCTCTATTACAGTCAGGCCGTTAATTTGCCCCACCATAGCGCCTTCAGTTGGCAAATAGATGAAGGCGTCATCAAGATTTTGTGCCGACTGCTGCTCTTGGGCGTTGTGTCGTTGTTGGCGTTGTGCCAAGGCATGTTCAATGGCGTTGGCATCCAGCGCTTGTCCTTTGCTGTAAAAAGTAGCTTCAGCGAACACTTGTGCCAAATCTGCGCTGGCGAGGCTCAAGCGATGTTGATGCTCTGTCAGGCGACTACTGTATCTGAGCAGCGGCAGTAAGGCCGACTCCGTCAACTGACAATGGCTGAGTTTTGCCAGCTCTGCCAACCAAGCAACGTAGTCATTGATAGCAACTTTTTGCAGGTCTACTTCAAATACCAGTTCGCCAAGCAGGGCAAATAACTCGCTGAATCTGCGTTCGTGGTACCTGAGTTCGCTGTAGAGCAGACTCGAGCCCACTAATACGACTTTGGCTTGCAGTGGTTGCCATTGCCCTTGAAGCTCGAAACCACCTTTTTCAATGGCATCCAATAATAGCTCCCATAAAGGCTCACGTTTCCACAGGGATTCGGCGCAGATAAAGAGTAAGCCTGGCGTTGTGAGGGCACCCGGTTGCCTTTGTTGCTGACTATCCTGATGGCCGAGTAGCTGTGCCCGGGTAATGCGACCGCTCAAGTATTGCATCGGCATCTTGCTCTGGGCGCTCAGGGCTTTAAATAGCCAAGTGCGGTGGATACCCTGGAAATCTGCCAGGAAGAGCTGTTGACCTGATAAGGCTTGCAGCAGACCAAAGGCCTCTATGACTCTTTCCTGTCCAAGTAATAGATCTGTCAGTTGGCTCGATGTGGGAAGCTGCAGATTGGAGTATTGAGGGGTAAGGGCCCCGGCCGGGATCAAGCTAGGCTTCATTGTGGCTCAAAGTCATTTAAAGATAAGCTGATTTTACCACAGGGGCGGCGGAGCGGCATGGTAAATCTCCATTCTGCAGCAGCTTTTATTGTTCGCTCTGAGCGTTGTTTGAATCCTTAGGATGGCTGAGATTTAGACATATGAACATATTTTTAGAAATAAGGGTTTACAACGGCTTAGTGAGCTTATAATATTTGCGCCGTTCCGGAGGGGTGGCAGAGTGGTTGAATGCACCGGTCTTGAAAACCGGCATGGGTTTATAGCCCATCCAGGGTTCAAATCCCTGCTCCTCCGCCATATTCAGAGAAGCCCGCTTGTGTAAACAGGCGGGCTTTTTCGCATCTCAGTTTTGATGATAGCGATTAGCCTGGTATAGCCTGGTATAGGCGGTTAGCGGATTGCTGGGTTTATAGCGCCGTCATGCAGGGTTCAAATCCCTGCTCCTTTGCCATATTCAGAGAAGCCCGCTTGTGTAAACAGGCGGGCTTTTTCGCATCTCAGTTTTGATGATAGCGATTAGCCTGGTATAG
>NZ_NIJM01000054.1 GCF_002836945.1 Shewanella chilikensis | reverse complement strand
TCCCAAAGCAGATGCGCTACCAGGCTGCGCTAATCACCGAAATACTGTGTTGCTGGTTACCTTTGCAAGTAGAGGGTCACCCTCTGCTCCGCTCTAGTTTCCAAACCGGGATGCGCTACCAATTGCGCTTATCACCGTAAGATTTGAAGCTGACTCGCTTCACGAAAGAAGTGGGGTGACTGATGGGACTTGAACCCACGACAACCGGAATCACAATCCGGGGCTCTACCAACTGAGCTACAATCACCACTGATATTTCTTTCACTGACTGGCGCGTTTGAATCAAACTGGTGCGCCCAGAAGGATTCGAACCCTCGGCCTCACCCTCCGGAGGGGTGCGCTCTATCCAGCTGAGCTATGGGCGCCCGCCGTGTCAGCGCCGCATATAGTAGGAGGATTTCCCCTCCGCGTCTACACCTGATTTGCTTTTTTTCGGTTGTTTGCTCAAGTTTTGACTGAAACAGTACAACAAATATCCGACACCAGCCAAAAAATTGACTTGGATAATACTGTCTTTCGTGTTATTTGTATCCTTTGATTAAAAACCATACAAAGATATCATCATTTTGTTCCTCGGCGGATAACATGTTTAGGGATGACGCTTTCCATCAGCATTCGGCTCTGGAAATCTCAAGATTAAATAAACGAGTTGCCAGACTAAGACGTCTGGCGGCCAAATATAAACGAGCCGAAGCCACCCAAAATGCACTGCTGGAAATCTCCAATATTGCCAACAAGGCTACCTCTATGGAGAACTTCTATCAGGGGATGCACCAGTGCCTCAAACAATTGATCCCGGCCGACAACTTTTATATCTCCCTGCTCGATGCCCAGAAACAACATCTTGAGCTACCATTTTTCTCCGATGAAAAAGACTCACACCCTTCTGAACTCTATCCGGAACAAGAGCTGTCTGAAATTTTGACTCAAGGTCTCACCGGCTATGTGTTGCGAACCGCCACCCCCCTGCTTTGTGACGAACATAAGGCAAAAGAATTGGCCGATGCCGGCGAAATCATGGCTCTAGGTTCATCCTGTCACCAATGGCTTGGGGTGCCCATAATGCAAAATGACAGAGCTATTGGTGTCTTGGCGGTACAGAGCTACAATCCCGCCAGTTCCTACGGCGAGATGGAGCTTGAATTGATGGCTTTTATTAGTCATCACATCGCAGGAGTCATGGAACGGTTACGGCATCATGAGCAACTTGAACAAGCCATCACCCAAAGAACCCAGGAGCTGAGCCAAGCCTATGGCAAACTAAAACAGGAAGTCTATGAGAGACGCCGAGCCGAGAGACTACAAAAGTCCCTGTTTGAGATAACCGAACTATCTTCCTCCAACTTGGATGATCGCGAGTTTTATACCGAGCTGCACCGGGTTCTCTGTCATTTGCTACCAGCCAACAACTGTTACATAGCGCTGCTGGATGAAACCGCAACTAAGCTGCACTTTCCCTTCTATGTTTCTCAACTCAATGATCCCGCCCCCAAGTGTCGTCCCTTGATGGATGGACTGGTGGAATACCTACTCAGGTTAAAACGTCCTGTGTTGCTGGATCAAAGCGATATCCAATCTCTGGTGTGCACCAAAGAGATTTACAGCAAGGCACCTGAACTGAATCAAACACAGAACATGCACCAGTGGATCGGCGTGCCGTTATTTATTCAGGACAAAATTGCCGGTGCCCTGACTATCTATAGTTTCAGCATGCATCAGAACTACCAGTTCAAGGATCTTGAGCTGCTGACTTTTGTGTCGCAGCATATCGCCACGGCCATCGAACGTAAGCTGGCGACAGAGGCGCTGAAACGTAGCAAAGAAGCACTGGAAGAAAAGATTCTGGAACGCACCCGTGAACTGGCCACCACCAACCAAGAGTTACAGAAAGAGATCTGCCAGCGCCGTAAGGCCGAGCAGCAACTGCTACACGACGCCAAACATGATGGCCTGACGGGTCTACCCAATAGGCTGATGTTTATGGAACGATTGAACCAGGCAGTTAAACATAATCGCCGTCATCTACAAGATAAATTCGCACTCTTGTTCGTCGATCTCGACCGTTTCAAATTGATTAACGATACCCTGGGGCATCTGGAAGGCGACAAGTTTCTGGTGGAGACCGCCATTCGCCTGAAGTTTTGTATTCGCGACAATGACACTCTCGCCCGTCTGGGCGGGGATGAATTTGTGATTTTGCTGGACGGGTTACGCACAACCGACGATGCCAAAGAAGTCGCCGAGCGGATCCTCAAAGAACTGTCACGCCCTTATGAGCTGGCCGATAAACAGTTCAACTCAGGCGCCAGTATCGGCATAGCCGTCAGCGGCCATCACAGGGATGACACCAGTGAGTCCATTCTGCGAGATGCCGACACCGCCATGTACATGGCCAAAACCCGCGGCAAGGGTTGCTATGTGGTATTTGATGAAAAATCCCATCAGCAATTGATGCAGGACGTAAGCCTGGAAAATGAGTTGAGAACCGCCCTGGATACCCAGCAAATCCAGCTCAGTTACTTTCCGGTGCAAGACCTCAAGACAGGGCAGCTTCAAGCCCTGGATGTGCGTCTGTATTGGCCCCATCCACAACACGGTAAAATCAAACAACAACAGCTTGCCAACTTGGCAGAGCAAGCCAACTTACAGCTGGAGCTGGACAGATACGCAATAGAAGCGCTGAACAGTGAACTTCCCAAGCTGCAACTCAATTCAGGCACCAAGTTACATCTGGCCATATGTAGCCAGCACCTCAAGCATAAACATGCACTTCGCAGCCTGAAAAACTGCCTGAGAAACTGCCAGTTCCCGCTTACCGACCTATGTTTGTTCTTCAACGAACAAGCTTTGGCCCGGGATCTGGAAAGCCATATTAACGGCTTTGAGGTACTTAAACGCTTGCAGGTCACTCTGGGGATCACAGGCTATGGCAGTGGTTACAGCCCTTTGGTCAGCCTATCTTTTCTGCCGGTGAATGTGCTGAGACTGGATGCCAGCTTAGTCTCGCATCTGCAAAGCCCACATCATAGACGTTTACTCAAAGCAATAAACCTAAGTGCTGGTGCATTGGAACTCGAATTGGTATTGGATGGTATCAATACCCAAGAGCAAAAGCAGCAACTGGCACAAATGGGCTTTAACTCAGGCCAGGGACAAGCTCTTGGGAATCGCTTGAACCCCGTCAGCAGCAAGGGGAACAGCACCAAGCCCATAGATACGGCAACCCAAGTTTGCGCCTAAGCCGTGTTTTGAAACCGGCTCTAACCCTTACTTCTTGAACATATCCCGTAGGTTGGCGATATTGGCCTTGCCGGTTTCCATCCTTTGCTGCTCACTCTGCTGCGGCTTGCGGTTTTCCCAGATAAGGTCGTCCTGAGGCAGTTCCATCAAGAAGCGGCTGGGTTCGCAACGCATGGTTTCACCGAATTGACGTCGCTCACGACAGAGCATAAACCACAGTTCCTTTTGAGCCCGAGTGATGCCAACATAAGCCAGACGCCGCTCTTCATCGACATTGTCTTCATCTATACTGGTTTGATGCGGCAAAATCCGCTCTTCCACTCCCACCATAAACACATAGGGGAACTCCAGCCCCTTGGAGGCGTGCAGCGTCATCAATTGCACCTGATCGCCGCTCTCATCCTCATTGTTTCTTTCCATCATGTCTCTGAGCGTAAGCCTATTGACCACTTCAGGCAGGCTCATGGGCTCATCCAGATCGTCACCGGCCAGCATCTCGGTCACCCAGCGATACAGTTCGGAGATGTTCTTCATCCGCATCTCGGCGGCCTTGGCGCTGGTGCTGGTCTCATAGAGATAATCTTCGTAGTTGATCTTGCGGATCAACTGCTTGATGGCATCAACGCCCTCACCGCGCTGAGCTATTTCACCGGTATCGACGATGAAGCGACCAAACTCATACAGTGATCCCATGGCCGCCGGAGGCAGATGATAATTCAATTCAGGAGCAAAAATCGCCTCGAACATGGAGATATGTTTCTGATTGGCAAAATTCCCGAGTTTTTCCAGGGTTGCCGGGCCAATCCCGCGCTTGGGCAGGTTAACGATACGCAGGAAAGCGTTATCGTCATCCGGATTCACCACCAAGCGCAGATAGGCCATGATGTCCTTGATTTCGGCTCTGGCAAAGAATGAGGTGCCACCGCTGAGCTTATAGGGGATACGGTTGGTCATCAGCGCCCGTTCCAGCAAGCGGGACTGGTGATTCCCGCGATAGAGAATGGCGTATTCCCCATAGCTGGTCTTGCCCATAAACTTGTGACGAATGATTTCAGCCACTACCCGCTCCGCTTCCTGCTCTTCGTTGGCGGCAAACAGTACCCGCAGCGGCTCGCCATAGGCCAGCTCACTGAACAGCGATTTATCATACACATGGGGGTTGTTGGCGATCAGAATATTGGCCGCCCGCAATATTCGCTGACTGGAGCGATAGTTTTGTTCCAGCTTGATAAGCTTGAGCTCGGGAAAATCTTTACCCAGCAGCACCAGGTTTTGCGGCTTGGCACCGCGCCAGGAGTAGATAGACTGGTCGTCATCGCCCACGACAGTAAAACGCGCCCGCTCACCCACCAGCAATTTAACCAGTTCATACTGGCTGGTGTTGGTATCCTGATATTCATCCACCAGCAGGTAACGGATCCGTGCCTGCCAACGGGCCCTGACATCGGTGTTATGCCGCAGCAATAGGGTTGGCAACAGAATAAGGTCGTCAAAGTCCAGCGCATTGTAAGCCTTCATATGCTGGGCATAACGCTGATACAAGAGTGCAAACAGTTGCTCCTGTTCACCCTTGGCTATCTTGCGGGCGTGATCCGGGATCACTAAGCCCCCCTTCCAATTGGAGATCATGGTCGCCAGCGCCCGCAGCAGATCTTTATCCTCCTGCAGTTCGTCCTGAGTTAACTCCTTGAGTAGCGCCAAGGTATCCTGATCATCGAACAGCGAAAAGCCGGCTTTGAGACCTAGAGTCTTGTGTTCACGCTTGATAATTTCCAGCCCCAGAGTATGAAAGGTAGAAATCCACAGCCCTCTGGCTTCCTTGCGCCCCATGGATTGAGCCACCCGCTCTTTCATCTCCCGCGCCGCCTTATTGGTAAAGGTTACTGCGGCAATATGCTTAGCCTGATAACCACACTTCTGCACCAGGTGGGCTATCTTGTTGATAATAACCCGGGTCTTGCCACTACCGGCGCCAGCCAATACCAGGCAGGGACCGGAAACATAATGGACGGCTTCATTCTGGGCAGGATTGAGCTTCATGGGTTATCTATATCTCACACAAGGACACTCTAGAGGCAGGGATCATACCAGAATCAGTGCCAGAGACAGCCCCAAAATCCCATTAGGGATACTTCTTGCAAAGGACTTGGGCCACTTGCTACAAACCACTCCTTGCATCCAGGTTTGTAAGCCGACACAGGGCACACATGGGACGGGTTCGCATCTTCCTTAGGTTAGCCTTGGGTTCAATGCAGCCTATAAGTTACAATCAATTAAAACCTGCCAGTGGATTAAAGAGATGATCAACCCCAAGAAAATCGAAGAAATGGCCAAACAGCTGAGCGAAAACCTACCTTCAGGGCTGAAGCAATTTGCCGGTGAGTTTGAAGAACGCAGCAAGCAAGTACTGCAACACCAGTTGCTGAAACTGGATCTGGTCTCCCGGGAAGAGTTTGAAGTCCAGCAGCACGTGTTACTGAAAACCAGAGAAAAATTGGAAGCCCTGCAGGCCAGAGTAGAAGCGCTGGAAGCCAAGGCTGAGCAGGCCGAGTAATATATCTCCCCCCAAGAATAGATAAGGCCGTTCGAAAGCGGCCTTATGTTTTAACACGGCTAAATTAGAGCATATGCCGATAGCCCAGAGTAAAGGCGATATCCGTGCTGTTATCCATGTTGAGGAAGTTTTCAATCACAGTGAACTCTATAGCACTGCGGTCCAAATAATAGCGGTAGCCCAGCACAGCTTCATTTGAAGCTTCAGAGAAGTCATCATCCGCTTCTGTCATTCCTTCGTACCTGTGATACTCCAGCATCCAGCCATGGCGACCGACACGGTATTCATAACCCAGCCCTAACATCAAAGCATTGGACTTATAAGGCATGTCAGACAACACCTCTTCGTCCTCACGGAAACTCAAGCCAAGTGTTGAATGGAAATTATGCCGTCCGTTGCGATAGCTGTAATTCAGCTGCAACGCCTGCTCAAAGTTTTCATTGGCGAAAGGACCGGACCCTACATAGTTGTAATACAGGCTTCCCCCAACGGACAGGCCATGGTGCTCATTCTGCAGCAACTGATACCCGAGATAAATATTGAAGGCATTGTTTAGGGTCTCACCACCAAAATCGCTGATATTCACATTATGTTGCTTGGAGTAGATCTGGTTCTGATTTCGCGGCTGATGGTCGCGACCATTCTGGTCAAAACCGAAAGCATCATGAAACCACATTGTCAGTGAATCCAAATGGTTGTTACCACTGAAACGCCAAGTATAGTTGGCGTCCAACATCCAACGGTCATCGATTTGCCACTTGAGACCACCTGTTAGAGAGTTGTGATAATAGTCAGCCAGATAATCTTCTGTCTCGGCCCAGACACTGGCCATATTACCGGTCAGATACCACTCTTTTTGTCCCTCGGCCATAGAGAAGCCAGAGCGCAACATAGGGGTCAGGCTACTGGACTGCAGAGGAGACTGGGCATAGACCTTGAGCGGCCCATAGTCGTCAAAATCGGCCAGTTCAGCATGCAGGGGCAGACTGAAAAAAATCGGCAACCAACAAGCTTTGGAGAAATATTTCATAAGAATCATCATACCAATTCACATAGGCGGTTATTTTAAATGACTGCCGCATCGATTCACACTCATTATAGATGATTCAATCATGACCACATTGTCACAATAAATGTGACAGTGAAACCATTCACTTGTCGGCGTTATTCAAGTAAACCTCATTCAATATTGCTCCAATTTGGTATGGCATAATTTTGCCACTATTGATCAGTGACTTGTCATGATATCTCCAGCCAAATCTGCTTTAATGCTGCCACGAGTAGGTTAAAGGAACATACCTCATGATATTTCAAATTATCCTCATACTAATAGCGCTGGCCTTGCTTGGAGCCATAGGTTTCGGGGCTTATCTACTGCTGAAAAGCCTAATGAAGAAACAAAGTAGTCAAACAGCGCTGCCTCAGTTCAAATCCAAATTAACTCTTAAGCTATTTGCAGTAGCCATAGTGGGTCTGTTGTCATTGATCCCGCTAGGAATGATCCAGGATCTCAGCCAGGACAGAGAAAGCCTCTATCGCCAAGTAGTGCGCGAGATCGGCCATACCTGGGGAGATGCCCAAACCTTGGCCGGTCCGGTTTTGGTACTGCCATTTCGCTACGAAGTGATCTCCGACAACAATATCGACGGCAAACAACACCGTAGTCGTCAGGTCTACAGCGATGAACTCTTGATCCTGCCCAAAGGCATGACGCTGGATGCCGGTCTGCAGCACGAATTCCGCCATCGCGGCATCTATCAGTCACTCGTGTATCTGGGACAAGTCAAAGGTCGGGCCAACTTCGAATTGCCCAAGGTCAATATCCCCGGCCTACTCGGCTTTGACTATAACCAGGCCCGGCTGGTGTTTGGCGTTTCAGCCAACCAGGCTATTGAGACTGTCAGTCATTTTAATCTGGCTGGTGAGCAGGGCATCCCCAGCTTGATGTCAGGTACAGGGTTGGATAACACAGGCGGCCTTAGCCGCGGCTTTCATCGCACCATAGCGCTGGATCCGAGCCAAGGTGAATACCAACTGACATTCCAGCTCAGCCTCAGGGGTTCTGAAGGCTTGGAGGTACTGCCACTGGCAGAACTGAGCCAGATAGATATCCATGCCGATTGGCCACATCCCAGCTTCCAGGGTTACCTACCCGCCAGCCGTAATCTCAGCACTGAAGGTTTTGATGCCAACTGGCAAATAAGCCATCTGAGTCGTAACTTTCCTCAGGTGTTCCGAGCCAGTGATGGCCGGGATCTCACAGAGATCAGTGCCAGTGTTACCCTATTCGAACCCGTGACTCACTACGGCAAGATAGAACGTTCGCTCAAGTACGGCATACTCTTTATTTTGCTGACCTACATACTGCTGCTGATCTTCGAGCTGGGTAACAAGTCACGCCTCAGCGCAGTACAGTATCTGATGGTGGGTGGCGCCATGTGCCTCTTCTATCTATTGCTGCTGTCGCTGTCGGAACACCTGCTGTTTTTAACCGCTTATCTGGTAGCCGCTGCGGTTCCCCTGCTCAGCATTCCGCTTTATGTCGCCAGCGCCAGTGGCAGTCGGCGCCAGGGAGCTATAGTTGCGGCCATGCTGGCAAGTCTCTACGGTGTACTCTACTCCATACTCCAGCTGGAAGATTATGCCCTCTTGATGGGAACCGGATTACTGGTACTGATAATGATGATACTCATGTACCTCACCCGCCACCAACAAATCGAGGAGTAGTTCCCGCGCGACCTAACGTAAGAGTTGAGCCCAGCAGCAAATATGCAAAGGCGCTCAGATAAACGAATAAATCCACGTTTACCTGAGCGCCTTTCAACTCAAAGCATGAGGTTCATCAGTGACCTAGTATTGCCGTTACAACCCTGTACAAAAAACAGCCTAAAATCACAGTTCCCCAACCGGTTGATTTACATCTAACATCCTTAGTGGTAAAAATTGAGCGGTAAAGCTACTTTCAACTCTCATTGAGGCATTGATGCTGGAGATTGTAATCATCAGATAATCAGACCTCCCAAGGCCGGTCTGATTATCAATGCGCGTAAATCAAAGGTGGACACTGACAAGTGCCCGCATGTTTTGCTCATGATGATTATCGAGTTTTTCCAGTATGAATATATCCCGTCAGGAACAACGTACCCTGCACGTCCTCGCCAAAGGCGGACGCATTTGTTATTTCCGCGACACTTCAGGTCGCGTCACAGCCGTTGAATGTTATAGCCGCGAAGGGCTTGTTCTTTGCGACTGTACCCTCGCCATTTTCAAAAAGCTCAAAGCCAAAAAACTGATCAAATCTGTCAAAGGTCAGCCCTATCGCATAACCACGGCCGGCTTGCACAATGTGCGCGCCCAACTGGACAACCGTTGAGGAAAGAAAGATGAATACACTATTTTCCCGTGACTATATCAACAGCAACATGATGGGCCCCAACGCCCTGCTGCTGGCCGAAGAAGTCTGCCGGTCACTGCAACTGCAACCAGGGATGCGGGTGCTGGACTTGGCCTGTGGCACAGGCATGACCTCCATCTATCTGGTGAAGGCCTTCAACCTCGAAGTCACCGCAATGGATCTTTGGATAGCGGCCGAAGACAACCAGGCAAGATTCAAGGCCGCTGGCCTGGAAGACAGGATCACGGCGGTAAACTTTGACGTAACCCAGATGCGACCGGGACATGCCCCATTTGCAGAAAACAGTTTCGATGCCGTCTTGTCCATCGATGCCTATCACTACTTTGGTGCCAGTTCAGCGTTTTTTGACACCCACCTCGCCCCTTTCATCAAGCCGGGCGGTCAGGTCGCCATAGTGGTACCCGGGCTGAAAAAGCCTTTTCCACTGCAGCAAAGCGTTGCCCCTGAGCTGGCCCCCTGGTGGCAGCCCGGGATGAACTTTTTCACCGTCAACTGGTGGATGCAACTCTGGCAACAGAGCGCATTTTTACAGTTGGAGCTGTGCGAAGAGAGCGGGCAGTGCACCCAGGCATGGCAGGAGTGGTTGGCATGCGACAACCCTTATGCCGTACGGGATCGCGAGATGATGGCCGCCGAAAACGGCCAGTGGTTCAACTTTACCAAAATGACAGGCCGCATACACAAGTAAGCTTTCAAAAAAGCAAGGAAAGGTATGAATATCAATAAGCTAATCAGCCAGCATTTGCCAATAAGGCTGTCGCCGAACGAAAGCAAAATTCCCTGGAATGATGCCGATTTCAGCCAGCGAATGCTGGAAAACCACCTCTCCCAGGAGCACGATTGGGCCAGTAGAAAACTGGCGGTGATTGAGCGCCAGGTAGATTGGCTCTGCAGCCAACTGGCTCCTGGCGCAAAAGTGCTGGATCTGGGTTGTGGCCCCGGCTTTTACACTCAATTGCTGGCAAAACGCGGCTTTTGCTGCACCGGTGTCGACTTCTCACCAGCCTCTATAGCCTACGCCCAACAACAAGCGCAGGCAGCTGGACTGGATATCGACTATCAACTGCTGGATGTCAGAAGCTACCGGCCGACCAAGAAGTTTGACTTCATCATGATGACCTTCGGTGAGCTGAATGTTTTCAGCACAGCGGATGCCAAGAGTTTACTCAAGCATTGTGCAAACTGGCTGATGCCGAATGGCAAACTACTTGTGGAAGTTCACAGCTTTGATGAAGTCAAACGACAGGGACAGGCAGAGCCAAGCTGGCAAAGGCATTCACAGGGCCTATTTCTCGATGCTCCCCACCTGCTACTGACGGAGCATGCTTGGGACGAGGCACTCCAAACCAGTTCCACACTGTTTTGGGTGATTGAAGAAAACGGCAAGGTGGCGCGATTCGGCAGCCGGATGCAGGCTTGGCAAGATGAGGAATATCTGCAGCTGTTAAACGAGTGCGGCTTCAACAAGATTCAGCGGATAGACACTGCAGTGTGGCCCAGCAGCAATACCTTTGAGGGCAAGCTCTATACACTAATGGCATGCTCCAAGGCATAACCTGAGTCCGTTTGAAAGAGGAAGGTGTTAAGGTCTAAGGTACCTTCCTCTTTTTTATTGTTATCAACACCAATACATTTCAGTAGCGCTTTCTAAGCAGTCTCAAGGCGTTGGCAGTTACCAACACAGTTGCGCCTGTATCGGCCATCACCGCCAGCCAGAGGCCGGTGATCCCCAGTAAGCTGGTCACCAGAAAAATCGCCTTCAGCCCCAGCGCCAAGGCTATGTTCTGGCGGATATTGCTCAGAGTTGCCCTGGCCAAGTGGATCATTGCCGCCACCCCTCCCAACTGATTATGGGTCAGGGCCGCATCGGCGGTTTCCAGCGCGGCATCGGTTCCGCCGCCCATGGCAATGCCGATACGGGCTCGCTTCATTGCCGGGGCATCATTGATACCATCTCCCGTCATGGCCACATTGCGGCGCTCGGCCAATGCCGCCACCTCAGAAACTTTATCTTCCGGCAGCAGCCCGGCGCGCCAGTCGATGGCCAGCTCCTCGGCAATCGCCTTGGCGGTTCTTGGGTTATCACCTGTCAGCATTATGCTGTCGATACCGAGATGGCGTAGCTTGGCTATGGCTTCGGCGGCCTCGGCGCGCAGCTGATCCCTGAGGGCAATGATGGCCACAGGAAAAAGTGGCTCCTGCTCGGCATCACACAGTACGACCAGGGTTTGCCCCTGCTGCTCCAGTTCTGTGACACGTTGCAGCAGCTCAGGTGCTAAACTTGGCAACCTTGAAGGGGCCAGCAGTCGCCAGTTTTGCGAATCGACCCGCCCTTCAACGCCCATACCGGGTAAAGCCCGAATAGCTTCTGCGCCTGGCAGTTCCAGCCGCTGCTCTTTGGCATGATTGACTATCGCCTGTGCCAGGGGGTGATGTGAGCCCAATTCAATGGCGGCGGCCACCCTGAGCCACTTGGTCGCATCCTGCTCTGTGAGGCTCTCCACCAAGGTAACTTCAGGTTTACCTTCTGTGAGGGTGCCCGTCTTATCGAAGGCGACGGTATCGACATGTGCCAGTGCTTCCAATGCCGCGCCGCCCTTAATCAAGGCCCCCTGACGGGTTGCGGCCGCCAGTGCAGAGGTTACCGCCGCCGGCGTCGAAATTACCAAGGCGCAGGGGCAACCTATCAACAACAGTGTCAAACCACGGTAGATCCATTGCTCCCAAGGCTCGGCGTACAGCAGAGGTGGCAACAGCACAGTCAACAAGGCCAGCAACATGATGGCTGGTGTGTACCAGCGACTGAACTTGTCGATGAATCTCTCTATCGGTGCTCTTTGCCCTTCGGCCTCTTCAATCAAATGCAGGATGCGGTCTATGGCGTTGCTGCCGGGCTCGGAGACAACCTTCATCTTCACCAGCCTATCGGCTGCCAGGCAGCCGGCGGCGACCCGTTCGCCCTTAACCCTTTCTACCGGGATAGATTCTCCCGTAAGGGCGCTTTCATCAAATGCCGCCGAGGCATCAAGCAGTTCGGCATCGGCTGGCAGGCGTGCCCCAGGCGCAACTTCTATCATGTCGCCCGGGCGCAGCTCAGAGGCGGCCACCTCTTGCCTCTGGCCATCATTTAACCTCAATGCCTTGTCCGGTACCAATGCCATCAAGGCACTGACTCCGGCGCGAGCGCGGCCGGCCGCAAACGATTCGAGCTGCTCACCGAGCATAAACAGGAGCAACACCATGGCCGCCTCGGCCGTTTCGCCCAGCAACAAGGCACCTATGGCGGCAACTGTCATCAGGGTTTCAATGGCAAAAGGGGTGCCGCTGCTAATAAGGGCCCAAGCCTTGCGGGCAATAGGCAACAGCCCCCAAACTGTAGCCAGAGTGAACAGGCTGGAGCTGATACTCGCAGGCGCCAGAGCCGCCAGCAGCATTAACAGTGCCAGTGACAAAGGTTGCCAGTATTTGGGTTGCCAGTATTTGCCAAGCCGGCTCGCCGGGCCGGGCTTGGAACCTTCCTTACCTGCCTGGGCCTGCTGCTTAAGCTTAAAGCCGGCCGCATGTACAGCATCGACTATGCCTTGGGGCGAAACGCCGGGCGTCAGTTCCACCAGCAGCTTTTCGGTGGCAAATACCACCCTGGTGCTGCAAACGCCGCTCACCCTGGAAACCGCAGTTTCGACTTTACGGGCACAGCTGGCACAGTCCATACCCAGTATTTGCCACTGATGCTGCTCACCTTGGCCAAGCCGGACAGTGTTGACTTCGGTAGCGGAGTCGGCCTGATGGGACTCATGATGATCATGGCAACAAGCCGAATGACAGCCAGAATGCTCGTTGGAATGACTGACGGCATTACTGACTATGTGACCATCTGTACAACTTGCTGTGCAATTTGCCGGACCCTTAGCCCCCGCCTTTACAGTCTCGGGCGTGGGTTTGGGATCACAACAGGAATGACTCATAACTGTGCCTCATGCTATGGCTCAAATGATGCCTCGGAACTCAAATGTGACTATCCGGGCCGTTCGTTATTGCCAAGGAGTGTAAAGCTTGGAGTAAGCTCCAGAGTCAAGCATCTGGGCCAAAGTATTTGCCCGGCCCGAAAACCAAGCCCTATCAATTAACCAACCAGCCCAAGCCCTATCAGCCAGCCACTATCAATTAACCAGCGATTGTCACTATGCAGCCCTAGCCTACAACGGCGCTGATTGTCCCATTTACCGGCGCCAGTGTTACGCTTGACAGTCAACCGGCTTCCACCAAAAATGCGCCGGGGATTTAAAGAGCCTGGCGCAGTTTCGCCACAAAGCAACATACAGGTAAAGGCTCAGGGAGATGCAGAAAGACGCTGCACTGCAAGCCATCTTCTGCACAGCGCAGAGAATAATAGATGGCGCAACTTATACGGCTGAAGCTGGCTAAACCTCTTGTACCAATGTTTATGTGAGCAGGCCCTAACTCCCTGTCAACGCCAGCTTAAGATTGAAGCCTGGTGGCGACTGCGGTTAACATAGTCGGTCGATTTTTCTTTTTATGATCCTGAGGGAGCCCAAGTTGTCCTTGATTCGAGGTTGTCTTGCCTTTAGCGGCTATGTTATCAACACCCTGTTTTGGAGCCTGCCAATTCTGCTGGGCAGCCTGATAAAACTGCTTCCAATAAAGCCATTACAGCGCCTATGCAGCCACGCTTTGGATTTCTGCGCCAGCGCCTGGATCAGTGTTAACGGCGGCATAGAAAAGCTGCTTCATCCGCTGAAGATGCATATAGACGAGCTTCCGGAGCTGTCAGAGCAGGAGTGGTATATGGTGGTAGCCAACCACCAGAGCTGGGTCGATATTTTGATCTTGCAGCGACTGCTTAATCGGCGGATCCCTTTTCTCAAGTTTTTCCTGAAAAAAGAGCTGATTTATGTGCCCGTACTTGGGCTGGCCTGGTGGGCGCTGGACTTTCCCTTTATGCGCCGTTACAGCACGGCCGAGTTGAAAAAGAACCCGAAACTCAGAGGCAAAGACATTGAAATTACCCGTAAGGCCTGTGCCAAGTTTAAGCACAAGCCGGTGAGCGTGATGAACTTTGTCGAAGGTACCCGCTTTCAGCCCAGCAAGCACCAGAAGCAAAACTCACCGTTCAAACACCTGCTCAGACCCAAGGCCGGCGGCATGGCCTTTGCGTTGTCGGCCATGGGCGATCAGATCCATAAACTGGTGGATGTCACCATTTACTATCCGGGTAAAACCCCCAGTTTTTTGGACTATATCAGCGGCCGTCTGCCCGAGGTTTATCTCCACTTGGAGGTCAAAGAGATAGACTCGGGGATGCGGGGCGACTACGCCAATGATCGTCAATTCAAACAAGCCTTCCAAGAGCGGCTAAACGCCCTCTGGCAGCACAAGGATGAAGTGCTGGAGCAACTGGCCGCCAAGGCAAACCATTCTCAAGGGGACTCCTGATGTTACACTTCCTGCCCGGGCCTGTGCTATTTATTCTCAGCCTGAGCCTGTTGATCATCAACACCGCCGTTTGGGGCTCGCTGGTGTGTATCGGCGGCCTGTTCAAATTGTTGCTGCCCTGGAAGAGTGGCCGTATCGCCATGACCCGATTAATGAACCGTTTCATGTGGGCCTGGGCCAGCTGTAATGGCGGCATACTGCACCTGATAGCCAAGGTCGATTGGGATGTACAAGGGTTAGAAAGCCTCAAGCCAGATGGTTGGTATCTGCTGATCAGCAACCACCTCAGTGGCTTTGATATTGCTGCGCAGACCTATATCCTGCGCAACAACATCCCCATGCTGAAATTCTTTCTCAAGAAAGAGCTGCTGTATGTTCCTATCATGGGCCTGGGTTGCTGGGCGCTGGACATGCCCTTTATGAATCGCACCAGCCCGGAAAAGCTGAAGAAGAACCCCAAGCTCAGGGGCAAGGATCTGCAAACGACCCGGCGCTCCTGCGAAAAATTCAAAGACTTGCCCACCTCCATCATCAACTATGTGGAAGGCAGTCGCTTTACCGAAGACAAACGGCAGCGGCAAAAATCCCCCTACAAGCACCTGCTGCGGCCAAAAGCCGGTGGCATTGCCTTCACCTTGTCAGCCATGGGCGAGCAGTTTGATGCCTTGCTGAACGTGACAGTGCTTTATCCCGATGCCCCCAAGGATATTCTCGGCGCCGTGATGCAGGGTAAAGTGCACAAAATTGTGGTGCGAATCGAGGCTCTGCCCGTGCCTCAGGTGGATTCTGTTCGCTACTTCAGCGAGCCAGAGTACAGGGTAGAGTTTCAACGCTGGCTCAACGACATCTGGCAACAAAAAGATGCCCAAATAGACCTGTTGCTGGCCGAATGCCATCCCGCCGACGACTACAACAAGCTGGCACAAAAAAGCCACTGACAGTGATTGTCCAAGACAAAACAATGCCGGGCCTAAGCCCGGCATTGTTGTTTTAAAACTGAGTATTTCGACTCAAGCGCTTTTATCACATTCAGTCAGATACTTCTCGGCAGCATCCAGCTCAAATTCGCTGAACACTTGAATGCCATGACGCATCAGCAAGGCGGCGGTCACGCCGTCGCCCTCTATGAGTTGGCGGGAGAAACTGCCATCGTAAATCTTGCCTTTGCCACAGGAAGGGCTGCGGGCCTTGAGAATGGCCGCAACCACTTGCTGTTGCTGCGCCTTGGCCAGTGCCAGCTCGGCGCCTCGCTCAAAGGCCTCTGTCACGTCCTCACCGTCACAGGTCAGCACTCGTCCCTGTATCTGTTCGGCCGGAGCTCTGGGTGTCGGCAAGCCGCCGGCGCACTCGGGGCAGAAAGGCACAAACCGCCCTTGGGCCTGCCATAGCTGCATTCTGGCATCATTGAGCAAGTTATGGCCACCGTCATAGCGTACTTCTTGCCCCAATAAACAGGCGCTTATCAATATCCGATTCGGTTTTGCTGTGTTGCTGATTTCTGCGCTCATGCTTTGTCCACTCTTGTCACTCTTGCCACTCTCCTCACTCGAACGATTCACTCCGGGCAACCGCCCTCCCCTAATTGGCAGTGGCTCATGCTCTCGGTTTAACGGCCCAGGGTCTGGGACACTGCTACGGATAACAAGCTTCGCTCTTTTCCTTGTCTGCCGCTGACAAGGAGCATTCTATCAGTCGCCCCTCAAGAAAACTGTTTAAAACAGGATTGTCGACAATAGTTGCAATAGCAAGTGTAAACCCATGCTAACAGCAAGTTTAAAAAATAAACCCAAGACAATGTTAAGTAAGGGTTTAACCATCAAAAACACCAAATTATTAGACTTACGTCTAGGTAAATGCATTGTTGACAATGACCCAGATCACATCTAATGTCGAGCCATTGTTAATAATTGAGCAGAACTTAACCAGTGACTCAGGTACCTGTGTTGGACAAAAACGGCGTTGATAAAGCCACTCCGGAGAAGAGCAGTACCCTAGTGGATCAGATCCTGGTGCAAATTCAGACCAGCATCATCAAGGGTGAGTTGGCTCCCGGCAGCAAGATCAACGAGCAGGCGCTGGCACTCAAGTACGGTATCAGCCGCGGTCCAACCCGTGAGGCCTTGCAGATCCTCGAGCGTCAGCGCTTGGTAGTACGTATCCCCCATGTGGGTGCCAGAGTCGCCGCCATGACAGTGGCTGAGCTCAACGACCTCTACGAGCTGCGCAGTACGCTGGAAGCCATGGCCTGTGAACTGGCCGCCAAACGGATAACCGATGAGCAGCTCAGCCAGTTGTGGCAACTGCTGGCCCGTCAGGAAGCGGCGCTGGCAGAAGGCGATACCTATTTTCAGGAAGAGGGTGATGTGGACTTTCACTACCAGATCATCCGCGCCAGCGGTAACAAGCACCTGCAGGAAACCCTGATCGGCGGCTTGTATCACCTACTGAGAATGTATCGCTATCAATGCACCAATAAGAACCGCCCGGTCAAAGCCATCGCCGAGCACAGACGCATAGTCGAAGCCATAGCCCAGCGCGATGCCGAACTGGCCGGCTTGCTGATGCGCCGTCATATCGAACAGGGACGGCGCAATACCGAACTCAGACTCAAACAGCTTCAGGCGGAGCATGCCGCCCTGGACTCAATATAAGGAAGCAAACAGATGACTCGCAGCGCAGGACTCAGATTCCGCCAGGCTCTGGCCAAGGCCAAGCCACTTCAAATCGTGGGAACCACCAATGCCTATTTCGCCCTGATGGCAGAGCAATCCGGTGTTCAGGCCCTGTACCTTTCCGGTGCCGGTGTCGCCAACGCCTCTTACGGCCTGCCGGATCTGGGCATGACCTCAATGAACGATGTACTGATCGATGCCGGCCGTATCACATCGGCCACCGAACTGCCGCTGCTGGTCGACATAGACACAGGCTGGGGCGGCGCCTTCAACATTGCCCGCACCATCAAGGAGTTTGAAAAGGCCGGTGTTGCCGCCGTGCATATGGAAGATCAGGTGTCACAGAAGCGCTGCGGTCACAGACCCAACAAGGCCGTGGTCAGCACCGAAGAGATGGTCGACCGTATCAAGGCCGCTGTGGATGCCCGCACAGATGAGAACTTCGTCATCATGGCTCGCACAGACGCGGTTGCCGTGGAAGGGCTGGATGCCGGTATCGAACGCGCCCAGGCCTATATCGAGGCGGGCGCCGACATGATCTTTGCCGAGGCGCTGACCGAGCTGGATCAGTACCGTCGATTCAAGGCGGCCGTCAACGCCCCGATCCTGGCCAACATGACCGAATTTGGCAAGACAGAACTGTTCAACAAGGAACAACTGGCCGAAGCCGGTGCCGACATGGTGCTCTACCCACTGAGCACCTTCCGCGCCGCCAACCTGGCCGCCCTGAAAGTGATGCAGGCACTGATGGCCGACGGTCACCAACGCAATGTGGTCGGTGCCATGCAAACCCGTGAAGAACTGTATAAGTTCCTCGGCTACCACCACTACGAAACCAAGCTCGATGAGCTGTTCAGCCAAAAGTAACGGCTGAATCCAGGGATGATTGACCGGCGCAGACGCGCCGGTTGCAGGGTTTGCCCCATGAAACACCCGGGGTTGCCGCCCTACACAGCGCCCCAGAGCGCTGAAAAAGGCAACCGCAAACCAGACCAGCCATGGCTGGCCAACAAATTGACAAGAGTGTAACGGAAGAGGGAATGCATTATGACTGACAAGAAACTGAGCGGCGCCGGATTACGCGGCCAAAGCGCAGGCGAAACTTCACTGAGCACAGTCGGTAAGTCCGGCTCAGGCCTGACCTACCGCGGCTATGACGTCAAAGATCTGGCCGAAAACGTCAGCTTCGAGGAAGTGGCCTACCTGATCCTTTACGGCGAACTGCCCACCGAAACTCAACTGGCGGCCTATCGTCAGAAACTCAAAGGCATGCGCGGCCTGCCACAGGCACTGAAAGAGGTGCTGGAGCGGATCCCGGCCGATGCCCACCCTATGGACGTTATGCGTACCGGTTGCTCCATGCTGGGTAACCTGGAAACCGAAAAAGATTTCTCCGAGCAGAGTGAAGTGGCCGACCGTCTGCTGGCAGCATTTCCTTCCATCATCTGTTACTGGTATCGCTACAGCCATGACGGCGTGCGTATAGACACAGAAACCCATGACGACCAGATAGGCGCCCACTTCCTGCACCTGCTGCACGGCGAAGCTCCATCTGCCCTGCATGCCCGGGTTATGGATGTGTCACTGATCCTCTACGCCGAGCACGAATTCAACGCCTCTACCTTCACCGCCCGGGTTTGTGCCTCTACCCTGTCTGACATGCATTCCTGCATCACAGGCGCCATTGGCTCACTGCGCGGCCCTCTGCACGGCGGCGCCAACGAGGCGGCGATGGAGCTGATTCAGGATATGCGCGATGAAGACCATGCCCGCGAAGTGCTCAAGGGCAAGCTGGAGCGCAAAGAGAAGATCATGGGCTTTGGTCACGCCATCTACCGTGAGTCTGACCCCCGCAACGTGATCATCAAAGAGTGGTCGGAAAAGCTGGCGCAGGAATATGGTGATGATCGCCTCTATCGCGTTTCTGTCGCCTGTGAAGCCCTGATGTGGGAAGAGAAGAAACTCTTCTGTAACGCCGACTTCTTCCACGCCAGTGCCTATCACTTCATGGGGATCCCCACCAAGCTGTTTACCCCCATCTTCGTTTGCTCCCGCCTCACCGGCTGGGCCGCACACGTGATGGAGCAGCGCGCCAACAACCGCATTATCCGCCCGAGTGCCGACTATGTTGGGGTTGAGCCACGCAAGGTGACGCCTCTCAGCGAGCGTTGATCCCGGCGGCCAAACGGCCGCCCGATGAATGAGCAAGAGCGGGCACCCAAGTGAGCAGGGGCCCGGCTCTTTTTGCAGTTGCTTCTCAGTGGACAGAACTCATGAATACCAATTACCGAATTCCCCTGCCCGGCACCAGCCTCGAGTATTTCGATACCCGCGCCGCAGTCGAGGCCATCAGCCCCGGAGCCTATGCCAAATTGCCCTACACCTCGCGGGTGTTGGCCGAAAACCTGGTACGCCGCGCCGAGCCCGGCAGGCTCAACGACTTCCTCGAACAGATTATCGAACGCAAACGGGATCTGGACTTCCCCTGGTTTCCGGCGCGGGTGGTGTGTCACGACATTCTCGGGCAAACAGCACTGGTTGATTTGGCCGGTCTGCGTGATGCCATCGCCGACAAGGGGGGCGATCCGGCCAAGGTTAACCCTGTGGTGCCGACCCAACTGATTGTGGATCACTCTCTGGCGGTGGAACACCCCGGCTTTGAAGCGGATGCCTTCGAGAAAAACCGCGCCGTTGAAGACAGACGCAACGAAGACAGATTCCACTTTATCAACTGGACCAAGACGGCCTTTAAAAACGTCGATGTGATCCCGCCCGGCAACGGCATCATGCACCAGATCAACCTGGAGAAGATGTCCCCCGTGGTCCAGAGTCGCGACGGCGTAGCCTTCCCGGACACCTGTGTCGGCACCGACAGCCACACGCCACACGTGGATGCCCTTGGGGTGATCGCCATAGGCGTGGGTGGTCTGGAAGCCGAAAGCGTGATGCTCGGCCGCGCTTCCTGGATGCGCCTGCCGGACATAGTCGGCGTCAAGCTGACCGGCAAGGCCGCTCCCGGCATTACCGCCACGGATATAGTGCTGGCGCTGACCGAATTCCTGCGTAAAGAGCGGGTGGTGGGTGCCTATCTGGAATTCTTCGGTGAAGGCGCCGCCAGCCTGACCCTGGGTGACAGGGCAACCATCTCCAACATGACTCCCGAATATGGCGCCACTGCCGCCATGTTCTATATCGATCAGCAAACCATAGATTATCTGCGCCTCACCGGCCGTGATGACGAGCAGGTAGCGCTGGTGGAAAACTATGCCAAGACCACGGGTCTGTGGGCCGACAGCCTCGAAGGCGCCGAATATGAGCGGGTACTGGAGTTCGATCTCTCCTCCGTGGTGCGCAACATGGCCGGTCCTTCCAACCCGCATGCCCGTTTGGCCACCAGCGACTTGGCCGCCAAAGGCATTGCCGGCAAGATCGAGCAGCAAGAAGGCCTGATGCCGGACGGCGCCGTGATTATCGCCGCCATCACCAGCTGTACCAACACCAGTAACCCACGCAACGTGATTGCCGCCGGCCTTATCGCCCGCAACGCAGTGGAAAAAGGCCTGGTACGCAAGCCTTGGGTCAAGACCTCTCTGGCCCCCGGCTCCAAGGCGGTGGATCTCTATCTGCGCGAGGCTGGGCTATTGCCTTACCTGGAACAGCTGGGCTTTGGCATAGTCGCCTTCGCCTGTACTACATGTAACGGCATGAGCGGCGCGCTCGATCCCAAAATCCAACAGGAAGTGATCGACAGAGATCTTTACGCCACCGCGGTATTGTCCGGTAACCGTAACTTCGATGGCCGGATCCACCCCTATGCCAAGCAGGCATTCCTGGCCTCGCCGCCTTTGGTAGTGGCCTACGCCATTGCAGGGACTGTGCGTTTCGACATAGAGAAAGACGCACTCGGCACAGATCAGAACGGCAACGCCGTAACCCTCAAGGACATCTGGCCCAGCGATGAAGAGATAGATGCCATCGTCAAGTCGTCGGTCAAGCCGGAGCAGTTCCGCAAGGTGTATGAGCCCATGTTCAATATCGCCGTGGAATACGGTGATGGGGTCGACCCTCTGTATGACTGGCGCCCAATGAGCACCTATATCCGTCGCCCACCCTACTGGGAAGGCGCCCTGGCCGGTGAACGTGCGCTCAAGGGGATGCGGCCACTGGCGGTATTGGGTGACAACATCACCACGGATCACCTGTCGCCATCGAACGCCATTCTGCCATCCAGCGCCGCCGGTGAATACCTGGCCAAGATGGGCTTGCCGGAGGAAGACTTCAACTCCTACGCCACCCACAGGGGTGACCATCTGACAGCTCAACGGGCCACCTTTGCCAACCCCAAACTGTTCAACGAAATGGTCAAGGACGACAACGGCAAGGTGATCCAGGGCTCGCTGGCCCGTATCGAGCCCGAAGGGCAACAGGTACGCATGTGGGAAGCGATAGAAACCTACATGGAGCGCAAGCAACCCCTGTGCATCATAGCCGGTAAAGACTATGGCCAGGGCTCCAGCCGTGACTGGGCCGCCAAGGGCGTGCGCCTGGCCGGAGTCGAGGCGATTGTGGCCGAAGGCTTCGAGCGCATTCACAGAACCAACCTGATAGGCATGGGCGTGCTGCCGCTGGAGTTCTTCCCGGGGACCGACAGGCTGACCCTGGGCATAAATGGCACAGAAACCTTCGACGTTCTCGGCGAGCGCACTCCCGGTGCCACTCTGACCCTGTTGCTGCATCGCAGCAATGGCGAAACGGTAGAAGTACCTGTGCGCTGCCGCCTGGATACCGCTGAGGAAGTAACCATCTATGAAGCCGGTGGTGTACTGCAGCGTTTCGCGCAGGACTTCTTGCAGGGCAATGTTTAAGCCGGCCCTTGATGCGTGACCAAGTCGGCCATAGCCAAGGTTATGGCCGACTGATAAGAATATTTATGTCAAAGGATCCAATGCCATGGCATTTAAACCACAGATAAAAATTCCCGCCACCTATATGCGCGGCGGCACCAGTAAGGGAGTGTTCTTCCGCCTGGACAAACTGCCCGAGGCGGCCAGAGTGCCCGGCCCGGCCCGCGACGCCTTGTTGATGCGGGTCATCGGCAGCCCTGACCCCTACGGCAAACACACTGACGGCATGGGCGGCGCGACCTCGAGTACCAGCAAATGCGTGATCATGAATGCCAGCCAGGTTCCCGGTCACGACGTAGACTACCTCTATGGTCAGGTCTCCATAGATAAGCCCTTTGTCGACTGGAGCGGCAACTGCGGCAACCTTTCCACTGCGGCAGGCGCCTTTGCCCTGCATGCCGGTCTGGTTGCTCCGGAACGGGTACCGGAAAACGGCATCTGCGAAGTGCGGATTTGGCAGGCCAATATCGGCAAGACCATTATCGCCAAGGTGCCGGTCAGCGCCGGTGAAGTGCAGGAAACCGGTGACTTTGAGCTCGACGGTGTCACCTTCCCCGCCGCCGAAATTGTGCTGGAATTTATCGACCCTGCCGATGATGGTGAAGACGGCGGCGCCATGTTCCCTACCGGCAAGCTGGTGGATGAGCTGACGGTTCCCACCCAAGTACACCCCAGCGGTAAAATTCAGGCAACGCTGATCAACGCCGGGATCCCGACCATTTTCGTCAATGCCGCCGATCTCGGCTATCAAGGCACCGAGCTGCAGCCGGAGATCAACGGCGATCCCGAGGCGCTGGCTCGCTTTGAGCTGCTTAGGGCACACGGCGCGCTGGCCATGGGGTTGATTAAGGAGCTATCCGAAGCCGAAACCCGCCAACACACTCCCAAGGTAGCGTTTGTAGCCAAACCGCAGGCGCATCAGGTTTCCAGTGGCAAACAGCTGGCCGAAACCGATGTTGACCTCCTGGTTCGCGCCCTGTCCATGGGTAAATTGCACCACGCCATGATGGGCACGGCGGCAGTGGCCATAGGCACGGCTGCGGCTATCCCGGGCACCCTGGTTAACCTGGCGGCCGGCGGCCGTGAGCGCAGCTCGGTACGCTTCGGCCACCCATCCGGCACCTTGAAAGTCGGCGCAGAGGCTGAATTCAAGGACGGTCAGTGGCAGGTGACCAAGGCCATCATGAGTCGCTCGGCGCGCATCCTGATGGAGGGCGTAGTCAGGATACCGGGCAGCAGTTGCTAAAATTCAGTTGAGTTTTGGCTCAAGGCAATCCCCCTGTTAAGTAATTGATCGCCACTTCCCTTTTGTAAAGGCTCCGCTTCCTCCCTTCCGGCGGGGCCTTTTTTCATTCCAATTTGCAACCATGCAATATAAAGTTTGCCAAACAGAGAAAAGAAATCTGTTATAAGTAATACCATTCTGTATTAGGGGGTTACTGACTCTACGAGACTGATGGATGTTTATACAAGGCAAACATTGGAAGGAACCAGGAGATAGGTCAACATTGACCTGCACAGTTTCAACAATGCCTTGGAACACCTGTCAGCTTTACCCCCATAGAGAATGGTTACATTATCACTAACCCAAGCCACCAAAGAAGAGGGTTTCTTGTCGCGGATCTGTTGCTTACTCGCCGCTCTGCTGTTATCTATCAGCCTGTTTGAGCTCAGGGCTGAACCTGTGCCCCAGCTCAAATTTCAGCATGTCAGCAGCATGAATGGCCTTAATCAGAACAGCATCACCAGCCTCTACCAGGACAAGGCCGGTATCTTGTGGATTGGCACCCAGGATGGGCTGCACAGTTACAACGGCATCGACTTTACCCTGTTTCAACATGACCCCTACCACAGCCAGACATTGTCGAATAATCACGTCACCGACATACTGCAGGATGGCCAGGGGCAACTTTGGGTAGGCACCTTCAATGGCGGCTTGAACCGCCTGGATCTACAAACAGGCGTATTCACTCCCATTGGCCGCGACCAGGGGCTCAGCAGCAAAAAAATTAACCGCCTGGCTCTGGTGGGAGACACACTGTGGATCGGTAGCGGCAATGGACTCTACGCCCTGGATACTGACAGCGACGAGTTGCATGAGCTGTCACTGAGGCAAAATATCAGCACAGATATCCAAGTGCTGACCCCCATAGGCAAAGACGCCTTGCTGATTGGCAGCCATAGTGATGGTTTGCTGGTTTTGCGTAATGAGGGACTCAAGCCCCTGCCCTTACCCGATGCCGAACATGGTCATCCGGTACAGGCGCGCCTGAGCGAAGATGGCGCCCTGTGGCTGGCTATTGATGACGCACTCTGGCGTTATCCGCCTGGTTTGAACAACCCGGAGCTTATCTATCGTTTACCAAAACCCAATCGGGGCATTCTCGAATTTATCTTCGACAGCAGAGGTGACATCTGGCTTGGTGGGCAACAGACGGGACTTATCCAACTGCGGCTTAAAGAAGGTCAGTGGCAAGCCAGATACTATCGCTATGATCCATCGGATCCCAACAGCCTCAGTGACAATGATGTCTACAGCCTACTGCAGGACAATAACGGGGTCTTATGGATTGGCAGCCTGTTTTCCGGCATAGACAAGGTGAACCTGGCCCGGCAGTACTTCGAGCATATCTACAACAATCAAAACCCGCTGGAACGCCAGCGGGCCAATAATATCCGCGCTATATTCCGCACTAAAGGCGGCCTGCTATATTTGGGCACAGATAGGGCAGGCTTATTTCATATAACGGCCGAGGGGCGCTTTATTTCCCACCACAACCAGCTTGCGAAGCTGCTCGGCCAGGATGAATCCTTTTTGGATCTCACCATAAGTGCGATTGCCGAAGACAGTCACCAGAGATTGTGGCTGGCCAGCAGTGGCGGCTTGATAAGCCTGAACAAAAGCGGCGAAATGCAGCTCTATCGCCCCCCGGGTAACAAACCCGCTATTCGTGATTTGCTCATCAGTCCAGATGAACATATCTGGCTTGGTGCCGGCAACACCTTATACCATTTCACGCCGGAAACAGGGGGATTCCAAGCTCACTTTGTCAACGAGTATCTTGAAGATGGCCCACAAGAGCAAATGATCCTCAGTCTGAGCACAGCCAATAACGGCATCTGGGTCGGTACCACCAACGGGGCTTATTGGCTGCAACCTGACACAGGTCAACAGCAGATCATCCGCGGTGATCGTCTGGTCAATCCCATGGTGCGGGACATACTCAAAGACAGAGACGGCAATATCTGGTTTGCTACTCACGGCGGTCTCAGCCGCTTGCGTCAGGATGAGCTGCAACACTTCGACCGTAATCAGGGCCTACCGGGCAATACCGTCTATGCCATAGAGCAAGACAAGAGTGGCGACCTTTGGTTCAGCAGTAATTCAGGGATCAGTCGCTTTACCGTCGACAAGGAAAAAGTGCTGACTTTCAATGAACATGAAGGATTGCAGGCGTTGGAGTTCAACGGCAATGTCAGTTGGCAGGACAAAGATGGCAGTATCTGGTTTGGTGGCATCAATGGATTGAACCATTTCTACCCTCAGCAAGTCCCCAAAGTTCGCAAACAACCTAAACTGGCCCTGGCAGGTTACCGCCTGGGCAACAGCTATTTCCCCCGGCTGGACCTTGGTCACGTTCCCGAACTGACGATTCCTTACAGCGAGCAGTTGGTAAGCTTTGAGATCTCAGCGCTGGATTTTGCCTATCCCCAACGCCACAGATTCAGCTTTTTTCTTGAAGGCTGGGACAAGAGCTGGCACCCTGCCCAGTCGCTGCACGAGATCAGCTATACCAATTTAGCACCTGGCAACTATCGGCTGTTGGCCCGCCATCAGTTGCAACACAACCCCGAAGGACAGGAACAGCTGCTGTTAAAACTCACAGTGCCGGCCCCCTTTTACCGTACCACTCAGGCTTATCTGTTTTACCTGGCGCTGACACTGATACTCTTTAGCCTCTGGCTAAGGCATTTCCTTTCTCAACGCCGCCTCGAACAGCAAACCCAATCCAACATTCAACTTTCCGAAGAAAGGCTGAAACTGGCGCTCTGGGGCTCGGGTGACCGGATGTGGGACTGGCAGTTGGAAGATGATCGTTTTTTCGTTACCGGCCCTAAACAAGGCTTGGAAGCACCAACGGAAACCAACGCCAGTCGGCAGATGGCACTGGTGCATCCCGATGACAGGCACCAGGTTCAAGCGGCACTGGAGAGCTACCTACAGGGAGATACCGAATTCTTCGAAGCCGAGTATCGTATCAAACTCACCGATGCCAACTGGAGCTGGGTATTGGATCGCGGCAAAATCGTCGAACGCGACCGCAGCGGCAAGCCATTACGCCTGGCGGGGACTTTCACAGATATCAGTATGCGCCGCGGTCAGGAAGAGGCGCTGCGGTTATCGTCCCAGGTGCTGGAAAGCATGAATGAGTCTGTGGTGGTTTGCGATCTCAACTATCGCATAATCTCAATCAATCCGGCGTTTTGCAGCACTACTGGATTCAACGAGCATAAAATCTCCGGCAAGCCTTTCCTGTTCCTGACCCGGGGACTCTACGCCAGAAGCTTCTATCAACAGATAGAGCATCAGTTGCTGAACCAAAAACACTGGTCCGGTGAAGTGCAGATCCGCACCCACAGCAAGCAACCGCTGCTAGTGTGGATGGAAGTCAATCAGGTGCTCAACAGCCAGGGCGAAGCCAGTCATTTCGTGGTGGTATTTACCGATATCACAGACCGCAAACAAGCCGAGGAAGATCTGCGCCTGTTAGCCAACTATGATCAGCTCACCGGTCTGCCCAATCGCACTCTGTTCCAGGACAGACTGGATCATGCCCTGCGCCAGGCGCACCGTAACCGTAACATGGTCGCCCTGCTGTTTCTGGATCTGGACAGGTTCAAACACATTAACGATTCTTTGGGCCATCATGTGGGCGATCAACTGCTGAAAGCGGTCTCCTCCAGACTGACCCAAGCGATAAGAGATGGAGATACAGTTGCCCGTCTGGGTGGTGATGAGTTCATCATCATTCTCGAAGGTCTGCAAAAAACCAAGGCGGCAACCGTCATCGCCGAAAAACTGCTGGCGGCGTTCGAACGGCCCTTCGCACTGGAAGACTTCTGCCTCAATGTTTCACCATCCATAGGCATTAGCCTCTATCCGGATGATGCCGAAGAAGCGCTGGAGCTGCTGAAGTTTGCCGATACCGCCATGTACCATGCCAAGTCGTTGGGCCGCAATAACTTCCAGTTCTATACAGCTAAACTCAACGCCTATGCGGTACGCCATGTGCAGTTGGAAGCCGGGCTGAAACAGGCGCTGGATCGCGATGAATTCTACCTGCTGTACCAGCCTAAGTTCTGTGTCCATACAGGTAAACTCACCGGCATGGAGGCCCTGCTACGTTGGGAAAGCCTGGAGCTTGGGCCTATTTCTCCGGCAGAGTTTATTCCGCTGGCCGAGGAAACCGGCCAGGTCAACGCCATAGGTCAATGGGTACTGCTGAGTGTCTGCAGTCAACTGGAACGCTGGCAAAATCAAGGGCTGGAAGCGGTTCCGATAGCGATCAATATCTCTGCCAAGCAGCTGCAGTCCGACATTATTTCCAGCATAGAAGTGGCTCTTGCCATGCATGGTCTGGCTGCAGATCTACTGGAGATAGAACTGACAGAGTCAGCAGTGATGCAGCAACCGCTGGAATCGGTGGAAATACTCAATCAACTGAAGGGGCTGGGATTAAGCCTGGCGGTTGATGACTTCGGCACCGGCTATTCCAGTCTGGCCTATCTCAAACGCTTCCCGCTGGATACCTTAAAAATTGACCGTGAGTTTGTCCGCGATATCACCAAAGATCCGGACGATGCCGCCATTATCAACGCCATCATAGTCCTGGCCCACAGCCTGGAGTTACAGGTGGTGGCCGAAGGAGTGGAAACCCAGGCTCAACTGAATTTCCTTGCCGCCCAGGGCTGCGATCAGGCTCAGGGCTTCCTGTTGGGACGTCCAATGACAGAAGGACAGGCAGAGGCCTTGCTTAGCCGAAAATAAAATCACCCCATAAAAAAACGCGGCTCAAATGGCTAATGCCGATCAGTTAAGACAGATCGCTTGACGATCTCACTGAAAGGATCAA